>CAZECM010000001.1:0-148245 GCA_964510785.1 uncultured Cellulomonadaceae bacterium
GCCGCTACGGCGTGCAGGACTCGGTGGGCCTCGCCGTCGACCTCGAGAACCGCTACCGCGGGCTGCGCTCGCCCCACAAGCTCAAGATCGGCGTCTCGGGCTGCGCGCGCGAGTGCGCGGAGGCCCGCGGCAAGGACGTGGGCGTCATCGCGACGGACAACGGCTGGAACGTCTACGTGGGTGGCAACGGCGGCTTCAACCCGCGCCACGCCAAGCTCCTCGCGGAGGATCTCGACACCGAGACCCTCGTGCGCACGATCGACCGCTTCCTCATGTACTACATCCGCACGGCCGACCGCTTGCAGCGCACCGCGCCGTGGCTCGAGGAGCTCGAGGGCGGGGTCGACGCGTTGCGCGCCGTCGTGCTCGAGGACTCCCTCGGCATCGGCGCAGAGCTCGACGCGCAGATGGCCGAGCACGTCGACTCCTACTCCGACGAGTGGCGCGACACCCTCGAGGACCCCGCGAAGCTCGCGCGCTTCACGTCGTTCGTCAATGCCCCGGACGTGGCCGACCCCTCGCTCGCGTACGTCGCCGAGCGGGGTCAGGTCCGGCCCGCCACACCGCTCGAGCGGGCGGCGGCCCGCGAGGGTGCCGTGCTCGTGGCGGGCACCACGCTGGAGGTGCGGTCGTGAGCGGAGTGGGAGCGAACGGAGCGGTGGGGTCGAACGGAACGGTGGGTGTGAAGGGAAGCGCCGGGCCGACGACGGCGAACCCCGGGGACCCGGACACCCAGGCCACCGAGGCGGCACCGCGTTGGGTGACCGTGTGCCGCGTCGTGGACCTCGAGCCTGAGCGCGGCGCTGCGGCACTGCTCGACGGCGAGCAGCTCGCGCTCGTGCGGCTCCTCGACGACCGCGTGCTCGCCGTCCAGCAGCTCGACCCGTTCTCCGGCGCGTACGTCGTCTCCCGCGGCATCGTGGGCTCGCGGCTCGTGGACGGGCACGTGCGCCCCACGATCGCCTCCCCGATGTACAAGCAGGTGTTCGACCTCGAGTCCGGCGCGTGCCTCGACCCCGTGGGCGGGGAGCCGCAAGACCTCCGCACGTGGGACGTGCGCGTGGTCGACGGCGAGGTGCAGGTGCGCGTCGGTGTGGTGCCTGACGGCGAGAGCGTGCCCGACGGCGACACCCTGCCCGACGGCGGCGTGCCCGGCCCGGGCTCTCCCGGCGGTGGCCCGTGACGACGCTCCTGGGGGTCGAGCTCGCGGGTCGCGAGGTGCTCGTTGTCGGCGGCGGGTCCGTCGCCGCGCGGCGCGTGCGGACCTTGCTCGCGGACCGCGCCCTGGTGCACGTCGTGGCCCCCGAGGTGTGCACGGAGCTCGAGGATCTCGTCGAGCAGCGGCTCGTGACCTGGACCGCCGGGCCGGTGCGCGCGGCCCACGTCGAGGGCGTATGGCTCGTCCACACCGCGACGGGCAACCGCGCGACCGATGCGCAGGTGGCCCGTTGGGCCAAGCAGTGGCGCGTGCTGTGCGTCAACGCGACCGATGCGGCCGCAGGGACGGCACGGGTGCCGGCGACCGCCGTCGTCGGCGAGGTCCTGCTCGGTGTGGTCTCGACGGGCGAGCCCGACCCGCGGCGCAGCGTCGCGGTGCGTGACGCGCTCGCGGCCGAGCTGCGTGCCGGGCACGTCGACCTGCGCCGACGTCGGCCCCCCGGGCGCGGGAGCGTCGTGCTCGTCGGTGGCGGGCCGGGCGACCCGGAGCTGCTCACGCTGCGCGGGCGGCGTGCGCTCGCGGAGGCCGACGTCGTCGTCACGGACCGGCTCGGGCCCACGAGCGTGCTCGACGAGCTGCCGCCCGACGTCGAGGTGATCCACGTCGGCAAGACCGCCGGGCACCACCCCGTGCTGCAGCGCGAGATCGAACGCATCCTGATCGAGCACGCACGCCGCGGCCGGCACGTGGTGCGGCTCAAGGGCGGCGACCCGTTCCTGTACGGGCGGGGCGGCGAGGAGGTCACGGCGTGCCGGGCCGCGGGGATCCCCGTCACCGTGGTGCCAGGCGTGACGAGCGCGTTCGCCGCGCCGCTCGCCGCCGGGATCCCCGTGACGCACCGGGGCACGGTCGGCTCGGTGATCGTCGCCAACGGGCACGACGGGCTGTCCGACGCCGCGCTCACGGCCGTCCGTGACGGCTCCGCGACCCTCGTGGTGCTCATGGCCATGGCGAACCTCAGCGCCGTGGCGGACGCCGCCCTCGACGCGGGGGCGGACCCGAACGTGCCCGTCGCCGTGATCGAGCAGGCCACGACGCCGTTCGAGCGCGTCACGCGGGCACCGCTCGGCGACATCGCCAAGGAGTGCGCCGACCGAGGGGTGCGCCCGCCCGCAGTGGTCGTCGTCGGCGCCGTCGCCGCCGAAGGACTGCTGGACGTCGGTGCGCCGGCCGCCCCCGTCGAGGCGCGCGCGTGACGGCGCACATCGAGCAGACGATGGCCGGGTGCGTCGTGCTCGTCACGGCCGACCGGCGCTCCGCCGAGCTCGGGGCCGCCCTCGAACGCCGCGGCGCGCGCGTGCGGCACGCCCCGGCGCTCGGCATCGTGCCGCTCGCGGGGGACGAGGCGCTCCTCGACGCGACGCGCGCGCTGCTCGCCGACCCGCCCGACACGGTCGTCATCACGACGGGCATCGGCTTCCGCGGCTGGGTCGAGGCGGCCGACGCCGCGGGCCTGGCCGACCAGCTCCTCGCGGCGCTCGGCTCCGCGCGACTCGTGGCGCGCGGCCCCAAGGCCCGCGGGGCGATCCAGGCGGCCGGGCTCGTGGCCGACTGGGTGGCCGAGTCCGAGACCAACGGCGAGATCGCACAGGTGCTGCTCGACGAGGGGGTCGACGGGCTCGCGATCGCCGTGCAGCACCACGGCGCCGGTTCGGACGGGCTCGATGAGGCCTTCACCGCGGCCGGCGCGCGCGTGCGCAGCCTCGTGGTCTACCGCTGGGGGCCGCCGCCCGACCCAGAAGCGCTCGCCGCGGGGGTGCGTGCCGCCGCCGACGGCGAGATCGACGCCGTCGTCTTCACCTCTGCCCCGGGTGCCACGGCGTGGCTCGACGCGGCCGACGCCCTCGGGGTGGGCGAGCGTGTCGTGGCCCGTGCGCGCGAGGGCGCGATGGTCGCCGCGGCCGTGGGGCCTGTGACGGCCCGCCCGCTGCTCGAGCGCGGGATCACACCGCTCGTGCCGGAACGTGGGCGGCTCGGCTCGCTCGTGCGCGCGCTCGTGACGCACTACGGCGGGCTGCACCGGCTCGAGACCGTGGCCGGGCCGCTGCAGGTGCACCGCGGGGCGGCCGTGCTCGACGGGCACGTGCTGCCGCTGTCACCCTCGGGGCTCGCCGTGCTGCGCCTGCTTGCCGCGGCCGACGGCGCCGTGGTCCCCCGTTCCGAGGTGCTCGCTGCTCTCCCGGGTTCGTCCCAGGACCCGCACGCGGCCGAGGTCGCGATCGCCCGGTTGCGCGAGGCGACTGGTTCGCGCGAGCTCATCCGCACCGTGGTCAAGCGCGGCTACCGGCTCGAGCTCGCGGGCGTCGGATGAGCGCCCCCGTGCTCATCGGCTGCTCGCACGGCACCGACTCGCCCGAGGGCCGGCTCGCGATCCGCTCGATCCTCGCCGACGTCGCCGCCGCGCGCCCCGACCTCGACGTGCGCGAGGCCTTCGTGGACGTGCAGCAGCCCGAGGTCGCCGACGTCGTCGCCGAGGCGCTCGCCCAGCGCGGGCTCGCAGGTGTTGACGACGGCGGCGAGGTGGGCGCCGTCGTCGTCCCCCTGCTGTTGTCCACGGGGTTCCACGTGCGGGTCGACATCGCCGCCGCCGTCGAGGGGCGGGCCGCCGTGGCCGCACCCCCGCTCGGCCCGGACCCGCTGCTCGTCGAGATCCTCGCCGACCGGCTCTCGGAGGTGCTGCTCAACCCGGAGGACGTGGTCGTACTCGCCGCCGCGGGCTCCACGGATCCGGACGCCGCGCTTGCCGTACGCGAGGTCGCCGCTGGGCTGTCGCGTGCCCTGGGTCGGGGCATCAGCGTCGGCTACGGGGCGGGTGCCCACCCGCGTGTGCCAGAAGCCGTCGCGGTGGCCCGTGCCGGCCTCCCCCTGGGCGGCCGCGTGGTGATCGCTGCGTACCTCCTGGCCCCGGGCTACTTCTACGACCGCGTCCTCGAGTCCGGCGCCGACGTCGTGACACCCCCCCTGGCCCCCGACTCCCGCCTGGCGACCCTGACCCTGCGTCGTTACGCGGAGGCGTAGCGGGTCTGGTGCGACGTGCGGACGGGGGCGCTCTCGCGCCGCCACTCCTCGGGGATGAGCTGGGTGGTAGTGAGGTCCGTCAGGTCGGCGGCGGGCACGGTGGCCTCGAAGACGCCGGCCTCGATGTGGTCCATACCGAGGGTGCGGGAGAGCTGCTCGTCGTGACCGATCGAGGAGATCTTGAACGTCACGACGCCGTGCGGGTCCTCCCACTGGTCCACGACCCGCACCGCGAGGCCGGCCCAGCGCGCGGTGATGACGAGCTCGAAGACCTCGGCGACGTCCTCACGGGAGACCACCTTGCGCCAGCGGCCGGCGGGGGTGGGCGTGAACCCGGTGTCGTTGAGGGGCGGGTTGGCGAGCGCGAGCACGAGGTGACGACCGCCGTCGACCACGTCGGCCTCGACGTAGGCACCGTGATACTGCGCGACGGGACCGACACAGCGCGAGAGCGGCAGGCGGCGGCGCAGGTTGGTGGGCATCGTGGTGGGGATCCAGCCCGTCGCGACGTCGCCATAGCGGGCGAGCGTGACGCGGGACCGGTCGCGGAACACGCGCACGAGCTCGGCACCCGGTGTCAGGCGCGTGTGGCGCAGCCACCACAGCGGGAGCAGGTGCTCGCGCACGGGCTCGAACTGCAGGCGTGGGGAGGACTCGAAGCGCAGCACGTCGACCCACTCGGCGTCCGGATCGAAGGGCGTGCCCTCGAAGGACAGGGCGTGGGCGCCGTACAGCAGGGCGGGCGTGCCCGCGAACTCGACGTCCGCGGCGCGGACCGCGAACCCTGAGATGCGGTCGTAGCCCACCGTGAGATACGCGTGCGACAGTCCGGGAGTGACAGCCTTCTGCATCATCACCATGGAGCGCGGTCTCCAGAAACACTCGGTCCGAGGGATTCGGACGAATCGGACACCATATTCCGGGTGTTTGCCCCAAAGCGCAAGTCCGGTGCTCACCCACCGGGCACCCCAGCACCGTCTTCGGCGTCACGCTGATCGATTGCTGACGTGTGGCGTGAGCAATCGATCAGCGTCTTGCTCGGCGGGGGCGGAGGGTCCGGGGTGGGGGCCCGGGCGCCGTCAGAGCTCGAGGTGGCGGACCAGCGCGGCGGCGATGCCCGTGTAGTCGCGGGGGGTGAGGGCGGCGAGGCGGGCGGCGTCGGCGTCGGGCAGCCCCAGCCCGGCCACGAACTCCCGCATCTCCTCGCCCGTGAGCCGGTGCCCGCGCGTGAGGTCCTTGAGGCGCTCGTACGGGTTGTCCATGCCGGGCACACCGGCCACGGCGGCGGCGCGCATGACGGACTGGATGGGCTCGGCGAGCACCTCCCAGTTGGCGTCGAGCTCGGCGTCGAGCAGCTCCGCGTTCACGGCGAGCGCATCGAGGCCCCGGCGGACGTTGTCGATCGCGAGCAGCGAGTGCCCGAAGGCCGGCCCGATGTTGCGCTGGGTGGTCGAGTCGGTGAGGTCGCGCTGCAGGCGGGACGTCACCAGGGTCGCGGACAAGGTGTCGAAGAGCGCGGAAGAGATCTCGAGGTTCGCCTCGGCGTTCTCGAAGCGGATCGGGTTGACCTTGTGCGGCATGGTCGAGGAGCCGGTGGCCCCCTCGACGGGGATCTGGATGAACACGCCGCGCGAGATGTAGCTCCACACGTCCGTCGCGAGGTTGTGCAGGATCCGGTTGAAGCGCGTGATGTCCCCGTACAGCTCGGACTGCCAGTCGTGCGACTCGATCTGCGTGGTGAGCGGGTTCCACTCGAGGCCCAGGTGCTCCACGAACGTGCGGGACACGGTGGGCCAGTCGGCCGAAGGCACCGCCACGACGTGCGCCCCGTAGGTCCCGGTCGCCCCGTTGAGCTTGCCGAGGTACTCCGCAGCGTCGATCCGCCGCAGCTGGCGGGACAGGCGGTGCGCCACGACGGCGAGCTCCTTGCCGAGCGTCGTCGGCGTCGCGGGCTGCCCGTGCGTGAGGGCCAACATGGGCTGGTCCGCGTACGAGCGCGCCATCGCCGCGACGTCGGCCACGAGGGAACGCGCGGCCGGCAGCCACACCGCGCGGACCGCGCCGCGCACCATGAGCGCATAGGAGAGGTTGTTGACGTCCTCGCTCGTGCACGCGAAGTGGACCAGCTCGCTCACCCGCGGCAGCACGGTGTCCTCACCGAGCACGTCCGGCGCCGAAGCGAGCCGCGCCTTGAGGAAGTACTCCACGGCCTTCACGTCGTGCACGGTGCGCCGCTCGATCTCAGCCAGCTCCGCGATCTCGGACGGCCCGAAGGAAGCCACGACCGACCGCAGGTAGTCCTCCTCCTCCGTCGAGAGCACGGGCGCCCCGGGCACCACGCGGTGCGCGGACAGGTGGATGAGCCACTCGACCTCGACATGGAGGCGCTCGCGGTTGAGCGCGGGCTCGGACAAGTAGTCGATGAGGGACGCAACGGTCCCGCGGTAGCGCCCGTCGAGGGGACCGAGGGCGATAGCGGGCGAGGCGTCAGCGAGCCGGGCGCGGTCACGGGTGGCCATGGGTGCATCCTTCCACGGGGCGGGAAGCCGCCGCCGCGCGGTCCGTGGCTGTCCTAGGGTGGCTCCACGCCCACGAGAGCACCGACGCACGGAGGGGAGGAAGCGTGACCACGACCCGACGTGCCCCCGGCTCGCTCAGCACGACGGGACTCGTGGCCGTGACCCTCATGACGCTCCTCGCGGTGTGGACCTCGGTCGCCGCGGGCCGGTGGAGCCCGGTGTTCTCCGGCGGCACCATGGAACCCGCCCCGGAACCGACCGCCGAACCCGAGCCGGCGCCCCCCTTCGACGCTCTCCCCGAGGACTTCGGCCTCAACATGCGCGGTGTCATCCTCGGGGTGCTCGTGGTCATGGCGGGCCTCGCCCTCATCGGCGTCCTCAGCTTCGCGCTCAAGACGATCCGCACGCCGTGGCAGGGTCGCACCAAGAACGTCGAGAGCGAGGTCGACGGCGAGCTCGCGGCGGGCGCGATGCTCCCCGACACCGCGATGCCCGACGTCGTCGAGCTGCGCGAGGGGATCGCCGAGGCCTGGGCCCGGCTCGCCGAGCACCGTGATCCCACCGACGCGATCCAGGCCGCCTGGGTCGCCGTCGAGGACGCCGCCGGGCGCTCGGGCGTCCCCCGCGAACCGTCCGCCACGCCCACCGAGTTCACCGTCGCCGTGCTCGACCGCACCGCCGTCGACCCCGCCGCGATCCGCACCTTGCTCGGCCTGTACCACCGCGCACGGTTCTCCACGCACGGTGCGACGGCCGACGACGTCGAGCTCGCGGGCCGGTGCCTCACCACGCTCGGTGAGGGGCTCGACGCATGAGCAGCCCACTCATCCCCGGCCGCACGGGTCGCGCCCTGCACCTCGGCTACCGGCGCATCGTGATCCCGATGCGGATCCTGGTCGCGGGTGGCGCGATGGCGGGGGTGTCCAAGCTCATCGGGTTCGACGGCGACCACGCGATCTTCCTCGGGCTCGGGACGGTCGTGGTGGTGCTCGCCGTCGTCGTCGTCCGTCGTGGTGGTGCCCCCGCCGCGTGGCTCCCCGACGATCACCAGGAGGCCGACGGCTCACGCATCGAGGTCGCGGCGCTGAGCTGGTCGCTCCTGGGTCGCGGCGGGCGCGTGGGCGAGGGGGCGCTGCGCCGGATCCGCGCCGTCGCCGCGGGCCGCCTCGCGCGCCACGGGCTGAGCATGGCCCGACCGCAGGACCACGAGGCGATCCACGCGCTCCTCGGCGACACCGCGTGGGCCGTGCTCACCGCGAACGCCGCGATGCCGAGCCGCCGCGAGTACGAGCAGTGCGTGCGCGCCCTCGAGCGTGCGAACCCCGAACCGACCGAGCTCACCGCCCGACGTTGACCGTCCCGGAAGGACACCCATGACCGCCACGCCCATGCCCTTCGCCCGGGTCGCCGCCTACGGGGAGGACATCCTCGCCGAGGTGGCGACCGTCGTCGTCGGCATGGCCGAACCCGTCCGGACCGCGCTCTCCGCGATCCTCGCCGGTGGCCACGTGCTGTTCGAGGACGTGCCGGGCCTCGGCAAGACGCTCACGGCGCGCACCCTCGCGACGGCGCTCGGGCTCGACTTCCGCCGCTTGCAGTGCACGCCCGACCTGCTGCCCTCCGACATCACGGGCTCGGCCGTGTTCGACCCGGCGCGCGGTGAGTTCGACTTCCGGCCCGGGCCCATCTTCACGGACCTGCTGCTCGCCGACGAGATCAACCGCACCGCGCCCAAGACGCAGTCCGCGCTGCTCGAGGCCATGGCCGAGCGACAGGTCACCGTGGACGGCACGACGCGCAAGCTCGAGGTGCCGTTCCACGTGATCGCGACGTCGAACCCCGTCGAGTACGAGGGCACGTATCCCCTGCCCGAGGCACAGCTCGACCGGTTCATGGTGCGCATCGCGGCCGGGTATCCCGCGCGGGACCAGGAGGTCGACGTGGTGCAGCGGCGCCTCGCCCGCAAGCGTGAGGAGACCTCGGTGCGCCAGGTGGTCGAGCGCGGGGCGCTCGCCGCGATGCAGGCCGGCGTCGAGGAGCTGCCCGTGGACCCCGACATCGTCGGCTACTGCGTGGACCTCGTCGCCGCGACCCGTGCGCACGCGGCCGTCGAGATCGGCGCCTCGCCGCGCGGGGCGATCTCCCTCGTGCTCGTCGCGCGCGCCCGGGCCGTGCTGGCCGGGCGGGACTTCGTGACCCCCGAGGACATCAAGGCCGTCGCGGTGGCCGTGCTCGCGCACCGCATCACGCTCACCGCGCAGTCGTGGGCCTCGGGGCTCTCCGCGCAGGACGTGGTCACCGGGCTGCTGAGCGCCGTCCCGACACCTGCCACCTCGCGAGGCCGCTGACCCGATGACCGCCGACCCGCTCGCCCGCGACCCGGGGGCCGCACCCGCGACGTGGCGTCCCTCGATGTCCTTCGTCGCGGGGGCGGTCGCGGGCGTGGTGCTGCTCGCGCTCGGGGTGTTCGCCGGGCGGCCCGACGTCGCGCTGCTCGGCGCCGGGCCGGTCCTCGCGGCGGCGTGGTCCGCGCGCCGGGGCGGGACGGGTGGGGTGAGCGCGAGCGAGGACCTCGAGCTCGACAAGAACGGCACGATGTCCGCCGAGAAGCTCACCGCCGTCTACCGCGTGGTCGCGCCCGGCGCGGGGCACCTGCGGCTGCAGGTCTCCCGGTTCGGGAGCTCCGCCGTCGAGGCGCTCGTCGCGATGGACGACGACGGCGCACGCACCATCACCGTCGCCACCGCCTCCGCGCGCAACGGCAGCCAGCCGCTCTTCACGTTCGACCACGTGGCCGTGGGGCCGGCGGGTTCCACCGTGGCCGAGCCGGGACGACTCGACGCGACGCAGATCGTCGCCCTGCCCAGGGCTCGCCGTCTGCCACCGCTCCCCTTGCCGTTCCGGCTGCGCGGCCTCACGGGGGCCCACGCCTCGCGGCGTCCCGGCGACGGCGGTGAGCTGCGCGACGTGCACCAGTTCCAGCCGGGGGACCGCCTCAAGCGCATCGACTGGCGCGTCACCGCGAAGCGCTCCCCGCAGCTCGACGAGCTGTACGTGCGGCGGGACTTCGCGCTCGCGGACTCCGTGGTGGTGATCGTGCTCGACTCGCGCGACGACGTGGGGCCCGACGCCGCGACGTGGTCCGGCGCTGTGCCCGTGCGCCCCGACGAGCACACCTCGCTCGACATCGCCCGGGAGGCCGCCGCGTCCCTCGCGAAGGCGATCGTCGATGCGGGCGACCGGGTGGCCCTGCGCGACCTCGCCGACGCGCGCCGCCCCCTCGACCCCGGCACGGGACGGCGCCACCTCGACCGGCTCATGTGGCACCTCGCGACCACGTCCCCGCGCGGGGCGGCCCCCGAGCGGGTGCGCGCGCCGCAGCTGCCCTCGGGGGCGCTCGTCGTCCTGCTGTCCACGTTCCTCGACCCGCATGCCGCGCTCGTGGCGAGCCAGTGGCGGCGCATGGGGCACCGTGTGGTCGCGATCGACACCCTGCCGCCGCTGCGCACCGGCTCGTTGACGGCGCGCGAGCGGCTCGCGGTGCGGCTCGTGACGATCGAGCGCACGGACCGGCTCGTCGAGCTCGCGGGCCTCGGGGTCGAGACGTTCGCGTGGGTGCCGTCGGCCGCCGTCGTCGGCCCCGGCGTCGGGAACCGTGAGCCGGAGGTCGAGCTCATGCGCCTCGCCTACCGCAGCCACGGCCAGCCCGGGAAGCAGGCTGGCCGATGAGCGCGCGCGACCTCGCCCAGATCGACCTCGACCTGCGCCCGAGCGTGCCCGTGGCCGCACTGCGCGTGACCGCCGGTGTCGCGGCGCTGCTCGCCGTGCTGCTCGTGGGCTACCAAGGCTGGCGCGACGCGATGGGCGCCGACGGGCTGTGGGACGGGTTCGGCAGCCCGCAGCTCGCCGGGTGGTCCGTCTTCCTCGGGATCCTCGCGAGCGCGTGGATCGTGTGGCGCACGCAGGACCACGTGGCACCCGTGCTGTGCGTCGGGATCGGCTTCGCGGCGCTCGCCGGCGACGGCGGGATCTCGTGGCGCACGTTCCTGCTCGCGGGACTGCTGCTCGTGATGCTGCGCGCCTCGGCACTCGTGGGCGGGCTGTCGTGGCGGGCCCGGGTCGAGGTCGACGTGCTGCGGCCCGTGGTGCGCTCCACGGCGGGCGTGCTCGTCGCGGTCGTGGCGGCGGGTGGGGTCGCGGGGTTCCTCGACGGCTCGAGCGCGCCGGACCCGGGCATGAAGGTGATCGGGGTGCTCGCCGTCATCGTCGCGGCGATCTGGCTCCTGCCGAAGTACTGGCTACGGGGGCGCTGAGGGCGCCGTCGCGCGCGGATCAGCCGGCGTTCGTGGTGCCCTCGTACAGGCCGATGTGGTTGCCGTCCGGGTCGGCGACGACCGCCCACCACGAGCTGTCGTCGATCGCAGACTTCTCCATCACGAGGGTCGCCCCGTTCGCCTTCGCCTTCTCGACCGTCTCGTCGATCGAGTCGACCTCGACGTACGAGCGCGGCTGGGTGAACCCGTCACCACGCGGGGCGAGCCCGCCGCCGCTGATCTTGTTGGGTGCTTGCCACATCGGATAGCCCTCGAACCCGGGGATCTCCGCGATCTGCCAGCCGAACAGCGTCGAGTAGAACTCCGTCCCCTTCGCCAGGTCGCTGACCGGGATGTCGATGTGGGTGATGTCTCCGTGCGCCACGGTTGCCTCCGATCGTTGCTGGGCCGAACCCGCGTCTTCACGGTAGACCCGGACGCCGACAACGGCGCGGCGAGCCGCAGCGCGCTCGCCCGCGCTACACGGGAGCGGGGACCGCCGGTGCCCGACGGCGGGACGTCTCGGCGAGCAGCACCCCCGCGAGGACGACGCCGCCGCCGAGCACCTGCAGCGCCGACATCGACTCGGCCATGAGCGCCCATGCGAATCCCGCCGCGAGCACGGGTTCGAGCGTGCCCACGAGGCCCGTGCGCGCCGCGCCGATGCGCGTGAGGCCCTGGACGATCAGCACGTAGGGCGCGGCGGTGCCGAGCACGACGATCCACGCGACGAACACCCACAGCGGCAGCTCCGCCGCCGTCGACGGGAGGGTCACGGGTGCGGCGAGCAGGGCGGCGTCGATGGTCCACGGCTGGGCGAGCACCGTCCAGAACAGGGCCGCGAAGCCCATGGACCAGGCCATCGTGGACCACGGATCGCGCCCGCGCAGCAGGCGCTCGCTGAGCAGGTAGTAGGTGGCGAGCGCGACGGCGGCCGCGAGGGCGGCGGCGACCCCGACGGCGTCGAGCGCGATCCCGCGCCCCACCTGGGCCACCATGGTCAGCCCGATGAGGCTCAGCGCGAGGGCGAGCCACACGCGCCGGCGCACCCGTTCGCCGAGCACGAAGCGGGCCCACAGCGCGACGAGCAGCGGCGCCGTGTACTCGAGCAGCAGCGCGATCCCCACGGGCAGGCGTGCGATCGCCACGAAGTACAGCCACTGCACGAGCGCCACGCCCACGACGCCGAGCACCGCGAGCCCGGCGAGCTGCCGGCGGGTCGCGCGCAGGCCCTGCGGGCGCATCACGAGGGCCGCGGCGAAGAGGATGACGGCGGCTCCCGCGGTGCGCAGCAGCACGAGGTGTGTTGAGGCGAGGCCCGTCTGCAGGGCGGTCTTGGCGACCACGCCGTTGAACGCGAACAGCACGGCCGAGGCGGCCACGAGGAGCACGCCGGACCAGGCGTGGGGTGCGAGCGTGTTGCGGGCCATCGAGCGAGGCTATCCGCCGTCGGGCACCTCGATGCACACCTCTGCGCCCGCGGGGCCGCGCCGTCCGCGCCGGACCCTCGTCCGGGGACGGCAGGGGGTGTTCCACAGGCGGCGCGGGGGACCACGGCGTGGGGAGCGGATCGTCCGTACGGTCGCGGCATGTCATGGATGGACGGATGCACGGACGGTGGGGCGCGTGGTGGCCTGCCGGGGGAGCTCGACGTCGTGCGGGGGCACGTGTCCGACGCCGTGCTCGCGCTGCGGCGGGCGCTGGTCGCGGACTGGGTGTCGGTCGCCGCGGACGGCTACCGAGCGCTCGTGACCGAGCACCTGGCGGCCGTGCGGCGCCTCGGTGCGCAGATCGACGCCGCCGACTCCCTCGTGCGGACGGCGCAGGTCAAGCGTGAGGAGGCTGGCGGGCCGTGGTAGGGACGACGACGGCGAACCCCTGGGCGGCTCGACTCCCCGGCGCAGTCGCGATGGTGGGTGGCGAGGAGCTCGTCGTCACGGGAGGACGGGGTGGCACGTACGCCCGGCTCGAGGACCTCGATCGTTGTGCGAAGGCGCTCGACTCGGCTGCGGACCACCTGGGGTCGGCGTGGTGGGCCCTGGTTCGCATCCAGGACCGGCTCGAGGGGTGGGGCGCCATGACGCTGGACCCCTCGCCCGAGCGGGTCGCGTCCACCGCTGCGGCCCGTGCAGCCGCGTCCGCGGTCGAGGCTCTGCGACACGGCCTTGGGGGAACGAAGTCGATCGAGCGCGCGCTCGAGGACGCGGCGCGGGGGGTGCGGACCACTCGAGCTGAGTACGAGTGCGCAGAGAGCCTTGCCGCGCGCGCGGTGCGCGGGATCGTGAAGGGCTGGACGGCGACCATGACGCTCTCGCCCGCCGGGCCGCTCGTGCTCGCGGTGCCGTTGGGCATCGCGTTGCGCACCGAGGCGATCCTCGTGCTCGGTGGCGGACCCGTCCCCGGCGACCGCATGCAGGCCTACGTCGGGCTGATCGCCAACGCGATCCGGGCGATCCCGCCGGGTCCTCAGCTCCCCTCCGACGACCCCGTGCCGGACGTGAGCGCCTGGGCGAGCGTGCTGCTGAGCAAGATCGTGCCGCCGCGCGAGGTCGTCGCGTTGCCGGTCATCGGCAGCGTTCGGAAGACCGGTACGCCGCGCACCGTGCGTGACCTCGTCCAGCCCTTCCGGGACGTCGGGACGGTCCGCAAGGACGGCAGCTATCGAGGTGACGGCGTGGTCGTCACGAAGGTGCGCCGCCCGGACGGCACCACGGCCTGGTCCGTCACGATCCCGGGGACCCAGAAGGCGGGCCTCGGCTGGGAGGATCACCCCTTCGACAACGGTGCGAACCTCGCTCTCGAGGGAGGGGTGCGGGCCGACTCGACGCGCGCGGTGCTCGCCGCGATGGCCGAGGCAGGGGTGCGGCCCGAGGATCCCGTGGTCCTCACTGGCCACTCCCAGGGCGGGCTCGTGGCCCAGCAGATCGCCGCCTCGGGCACCCACGCGGTTGCGGCCGTCCTCACGATCGGCTCACCGACGGGCACGCGCACGATGCGCTCGAAGGTCCCCACCCTCCACGTCGAGCACGGCAGCGACCCGGTCGCCCCGCTCGACGCGCGCGCCAACCGCGACGACGAGCTGACCACCACGGTGCGTCGCGACCTCAAGGACGAGCGCGCTCGTTCGGTGCTGCAGTCGCACGCGACCGCGACCTACGAGGAGACCGCGGGGATGATCGACCGGAGCCGCGACCCCTCGGTCGCGTCGTTCCTCGAGTCGGTCGAGGAGGCTCTCGGGTCAGACGGCGAGGCCGTGTCCCGGACGTACTCGGTTCACCGCTTGGACACGGCGCGCTGAGCCGTCTGGGCGGGCACCCTGAAGAACACGTTGAGGAAGAACGTGGCGATCGCGATGATGAGCGCACCGAGCACGGCCGTGCCGAAGTTGTCGATCGTGAATCCCCACGGCAGGAAGCTCGTGATCCACGCGGCGAGCATCAGCATGAGTGCGTTGACGACGATCGCGAGCAGCCCGAGCGTCAGGATGTACAGCGGGAACGCGAGCACCTTGACGACCGACTTCACGAACATGTTCACGAGCCCGAACACGAGCGCGACCACGGCGAGTACCCCGACCGTGGGCCAGAACTCTCGTGCGCCGACCAGCTCCATGCCTGGCAGGAGCCACGTCGCGAGCCAGATGGCCGCCCCGGTGATGATGATGCGGATCAGTGTCTGCATGCCTCCATAGTTTCACTTCGCCCCGGCGGCCGCCTACCGATGCGAGGATGGGCGCCGTGAGTGCTGACCGCCCCCGGCTGCGCGCCGTCGTCGACGACCTCCCCGCCTACGTTCCCGGGGCGAGCGTCCCCGTGGGGGCGGCGGCGTTCAAGCTCTCCTCGAACGAGAACCCGTACCCACCGCTGCCCTCGGTGCTCGCGGCGATCCAGGACGCCGCGGCGGACGTCAACCGCTACCCCGACATGTTCGCCACGGAGCTGACCGGGGCGATCGCGGACGCGCTCGGTGTCGGCGCGGACCAGGTGGTCGCGGGCGCCGGATCGGTTGCCGTGCTCGCGCACGTCCTCGAGATCGTGGCCGAGCCGGGCGGCGAGGTCGTCTTCCCCTGGCGCTCCTTCGAGGCCTACCCGATCGCCGTCGAGCTCACCGGTGCCACCTCGGTGCGGGTCCCGGTGTCCGACGACGGCCGCCTGGACCTGCCCGCGATGGCGGCGGCCGTCACGGAGCGCACCCGGGCCGTCCTGATCTGCACGCCCAACAACCCGACGGGCCCGGCGGTGCGCCAGGCCGAGCTCGACGAGTTCCTCGCCGCCGTGCCGCGCCGCGTGCTCGTGCTGGTCGACGAGGCGTACGTCGAGTTCGTGCGCGACCCGGCGGCCGTGGACGGGCTCGCGACGCTGCGCGCCCACCCCAACGTGGTGCTGCTGCGCACGTTCTCGAAGGCCTACGGGCTCGCTGGGCTGCGGCTCGGCTTCGCGGTTGCCCGGCCGCGGATCGCCCAGGCCATCCGCAAGGCATCGACCCCGTTCGGGGTGTCCCACGTGGCACAGCTCGCCGGGGTCGCTTCCCTGCGAGCCAAGAGCGAGCTCCTGGCGCGCGTGGATGCGCTCTTGGCCGAGCGTGCCCAGCTCCTGCACGGCCTGCGCGCCGCCGGGTTGCCCGTGCTCGACTCCGAGGCGAACTTCGTGTGGCTCCCGCTCGGTGACTCGGCCGCACGGTTCGCTGCGGATGCGTCGGCGGCCGGCGTCATCGTCCGCCCCTTCCAGGGCGACGGCGTGCGCATCTCCGTGGGCGAGTCCGACGCGACCGACACGCTCCTCACCTTCGCCACCCACTGGTCCTGACCCGCCCCACTGGTCCTGACGCACCCACACGATCGCCGCTCGCCCTCTCGCCGCTCGGAACTTGAAGGGTTGCGACCGACATCCGTGCGCAGCCCTTCGGGTTGCGCGCGCGGCGACCGTGCGGCGCACTTGTACAACACGATTGTCCCGAGTGTGGCGAAAGGTTTCCCGCGCAACCTACGGTCCCGTAGCCTACGCTGTCGTAGGTTCGCGCACCCAGGGCGAACCAGAGACCCGGAGACGACGAGGAGACTCGCGTGACCCAGCACGGACCGCTCGCCGATGCGGGCCTGGTCCAGCTGCTCACCCCCGCCGGTGAGCGCGTGGACCACCCGGACTACAGCCCCCGAGCTGCCGGCCTCGACGGCCCGGCACTGCGCGCCATGTACCGCGACATGGTCCTGGTGCGTGCCTTCGACAACGAGGCCACAAGCCTGCAGCGTCAAGGAGAGCTCGGGCTGTGGGCTCAGTGCCTGGGGCAGGAGGCCGCCCAGATCGGGTCCGCCCACGCCCTCGCTGCGCAGGACTACGTGTTTCCGTCCTACCGCGAGCACGGGGTGCTGCTCGCGCGCGGCATGGACATGGCGCGCGTGCTGCGGCTCTTCCGCGGCATCGACCACGGCGGCTGGGATCCCGCCGACTACAACACCCAGCTCTACACGCTCGTCATCGGCTCGCACGCGCTCCACGCGACCGGCTACGCGATGGGGGTGCAGCGCGACGGGCTCGTCGGCACAGGCGACCCGGCCCGGGACACCGCCGTCGTCGCCTACTTCGGTGACGGCGCGACGGCGCAGGGCGACACGAACGAAGCCCTCGTCTTCGCCGCGGTGAACAACGCGCCCGTCGTGTTCTTCTGCCAGAACAACCAGTGGGCGATCTCCGAGCCCACCACGCACCAGGCGCGCGTCACGCTCGCCGAGCGCGGGCCGGGCTTCGGCATCCCGAGCGTGCGCGTGGACGGCAACGACGTCATCGCGAGCTACGCCGTCATGGACGAGGCCCTCGAGCGCGCCCGCACCGGCGGCGGCCCCACCTTCATCGAGGCCTTCACCTACCGCATGGGTGCGCACACCACGAGCGACGACCCCACCAAGTACCGCTCCGCGGCGGAGGAGGAGTACTGGCGCCAGCGCGACCCGATCGACCGGTTGCGCCTCCACCTGCAGCACACCACCGAGCTCGACGAGACCCAGAGCGAAGAGATCCAGGCGCAGGCCACCGAGCTCGCCGAGCGAGTACGCCACGAGACGAAGGCGCTCGGCCGCCCCGAGACCGGCTCGATGTTCGAGCACGTCTACGCGAGCGAGAACGCCGTGGTCGCGGCAGAATCGGCGTGGTTCACCGAGTTCGAGGACTCGTTCCTCCCCGCGGGAGGTGCCCGATGAGCACCACGGAACGTCTCACGGTTGCCAAGGCGATCAACACCGGCCTGCGCCGCGCGCTCGAGACCGACCCCAAGGTCGTGCTCATGGGCGAGGACATCGGCAGGCTCGGCGGCGTCTTCCGCGTCACCGACGGCCTGCAGAAGGACTTCGGCGCGGACCGCGTCGTGGACTCCCCCCTCGCGGAGTCTGGCATCGTCGGCACCGCGATCGGCATGGCGCTGCGCGGCTACCGGCCCGTGTGCGAGATCCAGTTCGACGGCTTCGTGTTCCCCGCGTTCGACCAGATCACCACGCAGCTCGCCAAGATGCACTACCGCTCGTCCGGCGCGCTCACGGTCCCGGTCGTCATCCGCATCCCCTACGGCGGCGGCATCGGCGCGGTCGAGCACCACTCCGAGTCCCCGGAGGCGCTCTTCGCGCACACCGCCGGGCTGCGCGTCGTCTCGCCGTCGTCCCCGCAGGACGCCTACACGATGATCCAGGCCGCGATCGCGAGCCCCGACCCCGTCATCTTCCTCGAGCCCAAGGGCCGCTACTGGGAGAAGGGCGACGTCGACCTCACGGCAGGGCCCGACGACGGCGCCATCGCGGGACTCGGCCTCGCCCGCACGCTGCGCCCCGGCACGGACGTCACGATCGCCGCCTACGGCCCCACGGTCGCGACGGCGCTCAAGGTCGCCGAGACCGCCGCCGGCGAGGGCACGAGCGTCGAGGTCATCGACCTGCGCTCGGTCTCTCCGCTCGACTTCGCCACGGTCAGCGCCTCGGTGCGTCGCACGGGCCGGCTCGTCGTCGTGCACGAGGCCCCCACGTACTTCGGGGCGGGCGCCGAGCTCGCCGCGCGCGTCACCGAGGAGTGCTTCTACTCCCTCGAGGCGCCCGTGCTGCGGGTCGGCGGCTTCCACACGCCCTACCCCGTCGCCAAGATCGAGCACGACTACCTGCCCAGCCTCGATCGCGTCCTCGACGCCGTCGACCGCACGCTCGACTACTGACCCTGGAGCGCCCGGTGCCCACCTTCGAACAGTTCCGCCTCCCCGACGCCGGTGAAGGCCTGACCGAGGCCGACATCGTCGAGTGGCGCGTCGCCGTCGGTGACGCCGTGACCGTCAACCAGACGATCGTCGAGGTCGAGACGGCCAAGTCGCTCGTGGAGCTGCCGAGCCCGTTCACGGGGGTCGTGTCCGAGATCCTCGTCGCGCCCGGTGCCACCGTCGAGGTCGGCACGCCCATCATCGTGATCGACACCGATCCGGGTGGTGAGGGCGGCGGTTCGTCCGACGACGCCGGGAGCGAGGGCGTCGAGGTCTCCGGGGCCGACGACGGCGTAGCGCCGGCCGGTGATGACGCTTCCGGTGCTGTCCTGGTCGGCTACGGCACGCAGGACGCCGGCTCGGCGCGGCGGCTGCGGCGCGGTGCGGGATCGGGCGGCGGGTCGTCGTCGGACACCGGCGCTGTCGAGGCGCCCCAGGGTGCGCCGTCGTCGGCCCCTGTCGTTGCCGCGAGCCCGGCGCAGGGCTTCGAGGTGAGCGCCGCGACGCCGGCGACCCCGCCCACCGCGAGCCCGGCCGTTCCGGCAGCTCCCGAAGCGTCGGCGCACGCCTCGCGCACGCTCGCGAAGCCCCCGGTGCGCAAGCTCGCGCGGGAGCTCGGCGTCGACCTCGACTCGGTGACCCCCACGGGCCCTGGCGGGATCGTGACGCGGGAGGACCTGCTCGCCCACTCGCGGGCCGCTGAGCCGCGTGCGCTCGCGACGTACCCGGGCGACGACCAGCCGTGGCTCGCGAGCGGCGCCGTCTCTCCGGACGGCCGCCAGACCCGCGTGCCCGTAAAGTCGGTGCGCAAGCGGACGGCCGAGGCGATGGTCTCGAGCGCGTTCTCGGCGCCGCACGTCACGGTGTTCCACACGATCGACGTGACGCGTGCGATGCGGCTCGTCGCCCGGTTGCGCGAGGACCGCGAGTTCGCGGACGTGCGCGTCACACCGCTGCTGATCGTCGCCAAGGCGCTGCTGCTCGCGGTCCATCGCCACCCGGAGATCAACGCGTCGTGGGACGACTCGACGCAGGAGATCGTCTACAAGCACTACGTGAACCTCGGCATCGCGGCCGCCACGCCGCGCGGACTCGTGGTGCCGAACATCAAGGACGCGCACCGGCTCACGCTCAAGGAGCTCGCCCAGGAGCTGACGGCGCTGACGCTCACGGCGCGATCGGGCAAGACCTCGCCGTCGGACCTCTCGGACGGCACGATCACGATCACGAACGTGGGCGCGTTCGGCATCGACACGGGCACGCCGATCCTCAACCCGGGCGAGGCCGCGATCCTCGCGTTCGGTGCCGTGCGCGAGCAGCCGTGGGTGCACAAGGGGAAGATCAAGGTGCGTCAGGTGACGCAGCTCGCCCTGAGCTTCGACCACCGGCTCGTGGACGGCGAGCTGGGCTCACGGGTGCTCGCCGACGTCGCCAAGGTCCTCTCCGACCCCTCGCAATTCATGGTCTGGGCCTGAGAGGTATCCTCACGGGGCATGGGGCTTGCTCGGGGAGCGATGTGCGCAGCGGGGACGGCGCTGCTCGCGGCGTGCTCGGCCTCGGCAGATTCGGCCACGCTCATGGTGGCCGACCCGGACGCCCCGCACTGGGAAGCGCTCATGAGCGGGGACATTGTCCTCGATCCCTCGGGGTGCGTCCTCCTCACCTGGAGCGGCAACGATGCCGCGCCGCTCCTGATCATCTGGCCCGCGGGGACCGAGCGTGTCGCCGGTGATCCCGGTGGTGTCACGTCGAGCGAGCACGGGGTCCTGTCCTTCGACGGGCCTGTCGAACTCGGGGGCGGGGAGCGCTTCGACGGGGACGAGGGCTTCTTCGGGGCGGAACCTCCGCCCGAGGGATGTTCGTACGGCGAGGTGTTCCTCGTCTCGTCCTGGTAGCGGGCCTCGACCGAGGAGGGCTACCAGTTGGAGAGGGGCGGGGCACCGGGGTCGGTCCCGGGGGTGTCTGAGTCGCCGCCGTCACCCTCGCCACCGCTGGCTTCTTCCTGGGCGTCCTGGTTGCGCTGCTCGATCTCCTGCTGGCGCTCCGCCTCCTCGCGGGCGGCCCGCTCCTCCTCGGTCTCGCCCTCGGGCTCCGGCTCGGCCTCCGAGGGGTCCTCACCGGCAGCGGCGCGCTCGGTTTCCTGGCGCTGCTGCTCGGCCTCGAGGGCCTGCTCCTCGAGGCGGTCCTGCTCGGCCTCGCGCTGCTCCTGCTCCTGCTCGGCCTGCTCCTGCTCCTCCTCGCTCGCGTCGGGCTCGGGCGGCGTCTGGCACGCGGGGTCGTTGATGGCGTCGGCGGCGAGGGAGTAGTAGTCGGCGGCCATCCGGAAGTCGAACGCCGCGTAGTCGAAACGCTGGGCGGAGGTGACCTCCTCGTCGTTGTAGTCGAGCTCGAACAACGAGGCGTCGTACGGTTCGCCGTTCTCGCGGGCGATCTCCGCCTCGGCCTGCGCCACAGCCCACGCGTACTCCTCCTGGGCGTTCGCATCGAAGAGGTCACCGTACGCCTCGTACACGAAGGACAGGTTCGTCTGTACGTCGCAGCGGTGTTCCTCCGGCACGATCTCGAGCGCGGTCTCGAGCGCTCGCTGCGCGGCGAAGAGCGAGTCCGCCCGGTAGGCCGCCGTCCCCGCGTTGAAGTGCGCCTTCCACGGATCGACGACGTTCGGGCTCCGCATGTCGCGGAACTCCCGGTAGGAGTCGTAGTAGTCGCCCGCCGTGTACTCGCCCATCGCCCGGTCGAACACGGCGCCCAGGCGGGCGAAGTGCACCCCGTACAAGAACACGATGAGGGCCGGTACGACCGAGAGCCAGAACAGCAGTCGCCGACGGCGGATCCGTGGCGGGGTGACCTTGCGCTCGCGCACGGGCGGTCGCCCGATGTCCTGGGTGCGCATCGAACGCCGGGACGGTCCGGGAGTGCTCATCGCGCCACCCCCCGGCGCGGCCTCGCCCCGGCACGGACCCAGTCCCATGCCTCCCACAGCAGCAGCGCGCACGCCCCGAGAGCCCACGGCCACACGAGGTCCCGGGTGGACTCCACGTCTCCGCGCCCGTCGGCGGCGAGCGCCGCGAAGTCGATGCCTGCCACGAGCTCCGCCGTCGGCCCGGGCCCCGCGCGATGGACGTACGGCACGCCGAGCTGCTCCGCGATCGCCCGCAGGTTCGCCTCGTCGATCCGGGAGACGGCGGGCGGCTCACCGGCCTGCGAGAGGTCGGGGATGAAGGGCGCGTCGGGCCGGTACGCGCCGTCGTACGAGCGCATCTGCCCACCGGCCTCGGTCCCGTATCCGAGCACGGCCCCTCCGTCGACGAGCCCGGTGAGCGCGGCGTACGAGGCGGGTTCCCCCTCCGCCGTCTGCTCGCCGTCGGACAGGAAGAACACGAGCCGGATCGAGCCGGGCTCGCGCCGCGCGGCGTCCTCGAGCACGCGCTGCAGGATGCCGAGCGGCCGGTCGGTGAGCGTGCCCGTCGAGCCACCAGTGACCTCTTGCGTCACGGTCTCGGCCCACGAGCGCACCGCCACCCGGTCCCCCGTGAGGGGCAGCTGCGTCCCCGCTTCCCCCGCGAAGCCGATCACGGAGTAGCTCGCGCCGGGGATGTCGCCCGCGAGGGACACGACGTCGAGCCGCGCGCCGTCGAGCCGCCGCACCGTGGTCAGCGGCGCCACGCCGGGCGCGGGCGACAGCGCGGGACCGGGCCCCCAGTCCTCGGCAGCCATCGAACCCGTCCGGTCCACGACGAAGAACATCTGCACCGCGACGGCGTTCGCGGAGGGTTGCGAGACGTGTTGCGCCGGGGTGAGAGCCACGACGCCGACGACGGCGACCAGCAGCGCCCGCCGCGCGAGCCGGAACCCCCGTCCCCGCGCGGCCGCGACGAGCAGCCACACGATGACCGGGATCGCGACGAGCAGCACGAGCCACGCCGGGAAGACCTGTCGGAAGATCACGAGCGCAACCTCCCCTGCACGACGACGACGCCGAGCACCCCGAGCACGAGCCACCGGATCCAGGAGTCGTTCGCGTCCACCTCGACGCGCTCGGGCTCGGCGTCCATGTCGACGCGTTGGTGGGACTGCACGTCCGCGATGATCCCCTCGACGGCCGAGGGGTCGGACAGCTCGAAGTAGAGCCCGCCGCTGCGCGTCACCTCACGCTGGAACTCGAGCTGCTCGATCTGGCCCGTGTACCGCACGTCGTAGCCGAACAGCCCGTGGACCACGACGCCGCGCGCCATGACGAGGTCGATCGCCTGGGGCAGCGTGTAGACGGGGACGCCCCACACCGCGTTGTCGGTCGAGAAGATGATGGACCGCGAGCGCTCCGCGTCGAACTGGTCGAAGAGCAGCGCGCACGTCGCGAGCCCGTCGCCGATGAGCGAGGCCTCGTCGGGGATGCCGTCCACACCGGCGACGAACTCCCAGTACCGCTCCGAGCCGGGGTTGCCCAGGGCGCGTCGCGCCTCGTTCAGCTGCTCGCGCACGAGCTCGTAGTCGTCCGTGAGCGGGAACACGGTGCGCGACGTCGAGTTGAACACGGACAGCGCGATGCGTTCCCCCTCGAAGGAGTCGACCAGCGCGAGGAAGGTGTCGGCCACCTCGCCGCCGAAGTCCGACATGGACCCGGAGACGTCGAGGCACAGCACGATGTCCCGGTTGGCGAGGATCCGCGCACGCTCCTCCACGACGACGGGCCGCGCGGCGACCGTCGCCGCAGCAAGCAGGGAGCCGACGACGGCGACCACCGCGAGCACGCGCCACACGAGGTACCGCCGCACCCACGGGCGCACCGCCGGTGAGCGCCACAGCTCCTCGGTGTTGGCCACCGGGGTGCCGGAGCGCACCCGGCGCGGCACCAGCCACCCCAGCAGCAGCACGAGCACCACCGTGCCGAGCGCGGCCCACGGTAGCCAGGGCCAGCTCAGCACGGCCTCCGTCGTCGTCGTCACCACTGACGCACCACGTCCTGCGCCTGGCCGATCGAGCGCTGCGCCTTGGCGGTCGACGCCCGCGCGAACGAGGGGTAGGACAGGTTCTTGAGGGTCTTGGCGAGCGGGCCGGTGAGCGAGACCTTGGCCGCGTCGAGGTCCGTGAACGTCGCGGCGTCGATGCCCGTGCGGGCCTTGGTGAAGTCCCGCATGACGTTGCGGATCTCGAGGTGCACGGCGCGGTCGTCGAGCTGGCCGCGCGCGTGCCTCGACTCGAGCTCACGGAGCTTGTCGAGGTAGATGTTGCGTACGGCCGCCCACGGGTCGCTCACACCGGGCATGGTCGACGCGGGTCGCTTCCGCACGGCCGCGCTCGTGGCGGGTTTCTCCTCGCCGCGCTTGCGCGTGGACCAGAACACCCAGAAGAACCAGGCGACGACGGCGGCCAGCAGGACGATGCCCACGAACGTCCACACCGCCGAGTAGCCGACGGGGTCGACGAGCTCAACGCCCGGCACGGCGCAGCCTCCCGAGCATCGCGACGATCTCGTCCACCGTGTCGTCCGTGCCCTCGACGACGACGGACTCGATGCCGAGCGAGCGCATCCGCGCGACCGTGGCCGCGTGCCGTTCCTCGCGCGCGACCTGGACGGCGGCGTGCAGCTTGCGCCGGCCCCGCAGGAACGCGGGCAGGGACCGGCCCGTCTCGATGTCGCGCGCGTCGCGAGAGCTGACGCCGTTGACGGCCCGCCCCCGGGCGAGCGCGGACGAGGCCCCCGCGAGCCGACCGGGGGCGCCGTCGGTGAGGGCGGTCGCGAAGGGGTCGGCGTCGGCCACCTGGATCACCATGACCTCGTGGCGCGTCCGCAGGCGGGCGAGCGCGCGGGTGTCCGCCTCGGCGGGGCGCGCCTCGTCCGTGACGACGGCCACGAGCGAGCGCCGTGGCGTGGTGCGCAGCACCTGGTCGAGGAGTCTCGTGAGGTCGCCCGCGGGGGCGTCGGGGTCGAAGGAGCGCTCGACGGCGCGCAGCAGCAGCTCGAGGTGCCCCGAGCCAGCCCGCGCGGGCATCCGGGTGAGGCGCCCCGCGTCCCCGGCCATGAGGGCGACCCGGTCGCCGCGTACCTGGCCCAGGTGGGCGAGCACGGTGGCCGCGAACGTCGCGACCTCTGCCTTGGGCTCACCGCTCGCGGCCGTGGCGGCCATGTGCCGCCCCGTGTCCACGACGAGCAGGAGCGTGATGTTGGACGTCGCGACGTAGCGCTTGACCACGGGGCTGCCCGCGCGCGCGGAGGCGAGCCAGTCGATGTCGCCGACGTCGTCCCCCGGCGAGTACTGGTGCAGGTCGTCGAAGTCCTGGCCGTGCCCCTTGTACACCGATCGGTGGCGCCCCTCGAGCAGCCCCGTCGCGCGTCGCACGGCGGGGAGCTGGAGGCGCGCCCTGATCTGGGTGAGCCGGGAGGCCTGGGGCATCGGTCAGCGCACCTCAGGGCACCGGCACGGCGGCGAACACGGAGTCGATGAGCGACTCGGGCGACACGTTGTCTGCGAGGGCGTCGAAGGTGCGCACGATGCGGTGTCGCAGCACGGAGTACGCGAGGACCCGTACGTCGTCCGGAGTCGCGTGCGAGCGGCCGTCCTGGAGCGCCACGGCCTGGGCCACACGCATGAGGGCGATCGAGCCACGCGGGCTCGCACCGACGCGCACGTGCTGCTCGAGCCCGGGAACCGCCGTCGGCCCCTGCAACCGCGTCGTGTTCACGATGTCCACGATGTACTTGCGCACCGACGCGTCGACGTACACCTGGTCCACGAGCCCCTGCAGCCAGGACACCTCCTCGAGGCTCAGCGGCTCCGAGGTGAGTGGCGCGGCCTGGCGGCCGTCGGAGATGCGGTTGAGGATCTCGACCTCCTCCGTGGGCGCGGGGTAGGTGATGACCTCCTTGATGAGGAAGCGGTCCATCTGCGCCTCGGGGAGCACGTAGGTGCCCTCCTCCTCGATGGGGTTCTGCGTCGCGAGCACCATGAACGGGCTCGGCACGGGGTAGATCTCCCCGGCGATCGACGTCTGGCGCTCGGCCATCGCCTCGAGCATCGCCGACTGCGTCTTGGCGCTCGAGCGGTTGATCTCGTCGAGCAGCACCACGTTGGCGTGCACGGGCCCGAGCTGGGTCGAGAACTCCGAGGTGCCGTAGTTGAACACCTGCGTGCCGACGATGTCGTTGGGCATGAGGTCCGGCGTGCACTGGATGCGGTGGAAGCTGCCGGAGATCGCGCCCGCGAGCGTCTGCGCCGCCGTGGTCTTCGCGAGGCCCGGTACCGACTCGAGCAGGATGTGCCCCGAGCAGATGAGCGTCGAGACCATCGCACGGCGCAGCGCGGCCTGTCCCACGACGCGCTGGCGGAAGAACGCGTCGATGCGCGCCACGAGCTCGACGGCGCGCTCGCGGTCCTTCATGGTCACGGTGTCCTTGGTCATGCGGGCGAGTATCTCAGCCGGGCACCCCCGCCCGCCCCTCCTGTCCGTCCGCGCACTCCTTGGTAGATAGATGACATAACGTCGCTCAACCTCGGCGTGTCGCCCGGCGTGTCGGCGTGCAGGGCTTCACTTCTGTACCAAGCAGTGCGCGGACGGCCCAGGGTGGACGGTCAGGGGCGGGCGGCTAGGGGCGGGCGGCCGGGTGCGGACGGCCGGCGGGGGTTCGCCGGGGCGGGCCTAGGCTGGGCGCGTGCTTGGGCGAGGGTGGTTCTGGGCGGCGGGCCGGCTCGCCGTGCTGCTCGTGGCCGCCGTGGTCGCCGCGCTCGCGGCCGTGTGGTTCTCCGGTGCCGCGCTGCCGCTCGCGCTCGGCGACCCGGGCGCGTTCGTCCGGTGGGGCACCCCGGTGGTCAGCGCGCTGCGCAACCTCCTCGCGGCGGGGGTGGTGGGCAGCCTGGTGCTCGCCGTCGGCGTCCTGCCTCGCAAGGCCGAAGCACCCGGCCCGCGGCAGACCGCCGAGGTCGACGGGCGCGCCTATCCCACGGCACTTCTCCTCGCGGGCGGCTTCGCCGTGGCGTGGACCCTCGTGGGCGCGCTCCACCTCGCGCTCACGTACGCGCGCGCCGGGCGGACCCGCCTCGACGACCCGACGTTCGGCGACCAGCTCCTCTCCTTCGCCACCGAGGTCACGCTCGGGCGGTCGCTGCTCGCCACCGTGATCATCGCCGCGTGCGTGGCCGTGCTCGCGCTCGCGGTCGCGACCCCGACCGGTGCGGCATGGACGCTCGCGCTCGCGGTGAGCGCGTTCGCGTTCCAGTCCGCCACGGGCCACGCCTCGCAGAACTCCTCGCACGAGCTCGCGCTGTCCTCGCTGTTCCTGCACCTGCTCGGGGCGGCGGTATGGATCGGGGCGCTGCTCGGGCTCGCGCTGCTCGCGGGGCGGCTCGGACGGGACGTGGCCCCCGCGGTGCGACGGTTCTCGGTGCTCGCGGGGTGGTGCCTGGTCGCCGTCGGCGTCTCCGGGATCGTCAGCGCCGTGCTCCGCGTCGGCACGCTCGAGGACCTCGGCTCGCGGTACGGGCTGCTCGTGCTCGCCAAGGTGGTGCTGCTCGCGGTGCTCGGTGCGATCGGGCTCGCCCACCGGCTCGCGGTGGTGCGGCGGCTCGAGGAGGGCGGCCGGGTGCGCGTGCTGCTGTGGCGGCTCGTCGTCGTCGAGCTCGCCGTCATGGGCGCCGTCTCCGGCGTCGCCTCGGCCCTCGCCTCGACGCCCACCCCGGTACCGGACTTACCCCCCGCCGCACCCACGCCGGCCCAGATCGTCACGGGCCACCTCCTGCCACCTGAGCTGACCTTCGCGCAGTGGTTCGTGCAGTGGCGTTGGGACGTGCTCATCGCGTTCGGGTGTGCCGCGGCGCTGTTCGTCTACCTGCGCTGGGTGGTGCGGTTGCACCGGCGCGGGGACGCGTGGCCCGTGGGGCGCACGGTGAGCTGGGTGCTCGGCGTCGTCGTTCTCGTCTGGACGGGCAACGGCGGGCCCGCGATGTACGGGCACATCCTGTTCAGCACGCACATGGTGCAGCACATGGTGCTCGCGATGGTGATCCCGCTGTTCCTCGTGCTGGGCGCGCCCGTGACCCTCGCGATGCGCGCCCTGCCCGCGCGCCACGACGGCGGCCGCGGCCCGCGGGAGTGGATCCTGACCATCGTGCACTCGCGGTACGGGCAGCTCTTCGCCCACCCCGTGGTCGCGGCAGTGAACTTCGCTGGCTCGATGTTCGTCTTCTACTACTCCCCCGCGTTCGAGTTTGCCCTGCGCACCTATGCCGGGCACCTCGCGATGACGGTGCACTTCCTGCTCGCGGGGTACTTCTTCGCCAACGCGCTCGTGGGGATCGACCCGGGGCCGCGACGCATCGGCTACCCGCAGCGGCTGCTCCTGCTGTTCGCGACCATGGCGTTCCACGCGTTCTTCGGGGTGGCGCTCATGTCCGGCGAGCTGCTGCTCGTGCCGGACTGGTTCGGGCTGCTCGGCCGCGACTGGGGGCCGTCCGCGATCGTGGACCAGCAACGCGGTGGCGCGCTCGCGTGGGGGATCGGCGAGATCCCCGTGCTCGCGCTCGCGGTGCTCGTGGCGATCTCCTGGACGCGCGACGACGAACGCACCGCCCGACGCCGCGACCGCAAGGTCGAGCGCGACGGCGACATCGAGATGGACGAGTACAACGCGATGCTCGAGCGGCTCGGGCGCGGGGAGCGCTGACGGCTGGTCGCGATGTCGGTACTTGCTGCCATCATCGGAGGGTGTTCACCCCACGCCGCCTCCACCTGCGAGGTGGACCCTGAAAGGCGACGAAGCGCGCGTGGTCGCGGCCTTCTGCACCTGGCTCGTTGCGCGCGGCTGGGAGGTCTCCACAGAGGTCGACTTCTGCGATGTCGTTGCGGTGCGTGACGACCACACCATCTACGCCGAGGCCAAGGGGCGCACGGCGGCCATCGGGCTGGACGTGGACACGATGTACGGGCAGGTCTTGCGGCGTATGGCCGTCGCGGCAGACCGCAGCACCCGGTTCGGGATCGTCGTTCCGAGTGAGGCACGAGCGGCGGCGCTCAGAGTCCCGAAGGCGGTCCGGTCGGCTCTCCGCATCGACGTCTACGTCATCGACGTGGACGGCGGCGTCGAAGAGATATCTGCCCCGTAGCCTGCGCGGTGGTGACCCGTAACCATCAAGGTCCCATCCGGGCAAGGTGAGTTGCCCAGTCCTGATTGCGGCGCGGAACCATCCTGCGATGACGTCTCGCACGACTCGAGCTTCAGCGAACGAGCGGGCAGCGTCGAACTCGCTCCGGTAGGTTCTGCGCCCATGGGATTCTTCGGGCGAGGTGACAAGGACGAGACGGCGCAGGCCGACGACGGCGGACGCGAGGCGATCGCCGCCTTCTGGGACTGGTGGTCGACCGGCGGCAAGGCGGAGGCCGCGGAGCTGTTCGCGGGCCGCGGCGACCAGGAGCGCTTCGACGCCTTCGGTGAGGCGCTCGGCACCCGGGTGCGCGCGATCGCCGACCTCGCCGTGGCGACCGGGCCGGGGCATGACGCGAAGCACTGCCTCGTCCTGACCGCGGGCGGCGACCCGGTCCTGCGCGACGTCGCGGCCCGTTGGCTCGCCGCCGCCCCGCCCGTCGACGAGGACTTCGAGTATGCCGACCACCGCCAGGCCCACCCCGACCCCACGAGCCTGACGCTGCGCTTCGAGGGCGGTGAGCTCGACCTCGCGTCGACCACCGTCGTTGCCGTGCCCGAGCCGCCCAGGGTCCACGTCCAGGTCGCCCACCCGCAGTTCGCGGCGCTGCCGGAGGAGGACCGCGGCCAGGTGACCTTCCTCTTCCTCGACGCGGTGCTCGGCGAGCGCGTGGTGGAGGAGCGCATCGGCGAGATCGCGTGGGTCGCATCGCACGACGACGGCGTGACGCCGGTCGGCCTGCTCGAGCTGCCCGGGATCGTCGCCGCCGCGAACTGAGCCCTGCTGCGCTGCCCACCCGCCGGCCGCCTCTGCTCGGCTGGTTGCTTGAAGGGTTGCGCACGCCATCCGTGCGCAACCCCTCAACCCTGGCCGCCATGAGGTGCCCGATGCGCAACATACTGCGCGTATGTGAGATAAACTGAGCACATCGACGAGAGGTGCCCTCATGTACTGGCGAAGCCCGGAACGAGTCTTCGGAGCTGATCTCACGCCTTTGGTTCTCAAGGCGTTGTGGGGGGCGAACCAACCGATGACGGGCCGTCAGGTCGCGCGCGTGGCCGGTGGATCGGCGAACGGGGTCGGCCATGTGCTGAGTCGACTCGCGGCACAAGGTCTGGTGTCTCAGGTAACTGTCGGCGCTTCCTACTTGTACGAGATCAACCGCGACCACCTGATGTTCGAGGCAATCGACGGCGCCTTTCGTCTCGCGGATCCATGGCGGCGCCTGACAGCGCGTGTGCTCGCCTTCGTCGGCGACCGAGAACTGACTGATCACCTGAGCATCGCGGTCTACGGATCGGTCGCCCGCGGCGACGCCGAGCTCGACTCCGACATCGATCTCTTGGTGATCGTTCAGCGCATCGACGAGCAGGCCGAGCAGTTTCGCAGCGACCTCGCAGCGGCTGTCCGCACGTGGACGGGCCAGGCCGCCGGCATCTATCTCACGACGCCGACCTTGCTCACACGGGCGGTGTCAGAGGGGGATCCGATCATTGAGTCGTTTCGAGCGGACGCGGTCACGATCGCAGGGCCGCCGGTCAGCGACTACCTGGAAGACGAGCATCCATGACACCACCAAAGGGTCTGCCGCGCACGAGGCCGATCACCGCGGGAGAGATTCGCGTGCGGGCGGCGACGGCACGCAAGTATCTGGAGGTGAGCGAGCTCGTGCTGGGAGAGGAGCTGGCCGAGCGGCAGGTTGCCGGTGGTCTCGCAGTGCTCGCCGCGATTGCCGCCTCAGACGCGATCTGCGGCATTGCACTCGGTGTGAACGCGCGCGGGCAGGACCATGACCAGGCGCCCGAGCTGTTGCGCACGGTACAGCCCGACGGCCCCGAGCTCGCCAAGAGGCTGGCCCATGCTCTGGAGCACAAGGCGGTCGCACACTATGGGACGTCATACCTCTCCGACGCGACAGTGCGAAGCATGGTTCGCCAGGCGACGTCACTCGTTGACGCGATGGATGCTCGCCTGCGCCAGTAGGCGGACTGCCGTCGTCGGCCAGGAGCGCGACGCGCGCCGCACCCGCGGTCCCGCCAGCCGGACGCGCTACGGCCCGGGCGGCACTCGCGGTGTTCACTGACAACGTGAGTGAACGACTTCCCCGCGTCCGCGCCTCCGAGCTCGAGGGCCGCGGCTGGCTCAACACCGGCGGGCGCGAGCTGAGCCTCGCCGAGCTGCGCGGCAAGATCGTGCTGCTCGACTTCTGGACGTTCTGCTGCATCAACTGCCTCCACGTGCTCGACGAGCTGCGCGAGCTCGAGGAGCAGTACCGCGACGTGCTCGTCGTCGTCGGCGTCCACTCGCCCAAGTTCGTGCACGAGGCGGACCCCGTCGCGCTCGCGGCCGCGGTCGACCGCTACGAGGTGCACCATCCCGTGCTCGACGACCCGGAGCTCGTCACGTGGTCCGCCTATACGGCGCGCGCCTGGCCCACGCTCGTGGTGATCGACCCCGAGGGCTACGTCGTGGCGCACATGGCCGGTGAGGGCCACAAGAACAACGTCGCCGTGCTGGTCCGTGAGCTGATCGCCGAGCACGAGGGGAAGGGCACGCTGCACCGCGGCGACGGCCCGTACGTCCCGCCGACGCCGGCCGCCACCACGCTGCGCTTCCCCGCGAAGGCCATCCGGCTGTCGGGCGGCAACCTCCTCGTGGCCGACGCCGGGCACCACACCCTCACCGAGCTCGCGCCCGACGGCGAGACCCTCGTGCGCCGCATCGGCTCCGGAGGACGAGGATTGTCCGACGGCGGCCCGGAGGCGGCCCGGTTCAGCGAGCCGAACGGTCTGTGCCTGATCCCGGACGAGCTGCGCGCGCGCCTCGACGCGGACGTGCTCGTGGCCGACACCGTGAACCACGCGATCCGCGCCGTGCGGCTCGCCGACGGGTCGGTGCGCACCGTCGCCGGCACGGGCGAGCAGTTCATGGTGGGCGGCGCCGAGAACGTGCTGTCGCCCGCCGCGCCGCGCTTCGTCGCGCTCCCGGGCCTGCTGGGCGGGGTCGGGGTGGGTTCGTTCGGGGGCGGCGTGGCCGTGTCCGACGGCGGTCTCCTGGCCGACGGCGTTCCCCCCGGGAACGGTTCCCCCGGCGGACCGGACCGCTCCGGCGCCGACTACGACGGCGACCCCCTGCGCATCCGCCTGACCTCGCCGTGGGACGTGGCCTACTCCGCCGAGCTCGGCGGCTTCGTGGTCGCGATGGCCGGCAACCACACGATCTGGCTCCTCGACGCAGGGCTGGGTCGCATCCGCCGCCTCGCGGGCACCATGAACGAGGGCCTGCAGGACGGCCCGGGCGAGCAGGCGTGGTTCGCGCAGACGTCCGGACTCGCGGTCGGCGACGGCGGGCGCATCTGGCTCGCCGACTCCGAGGTCTCCGCGCTGCGCTGGCTCGACCCGCTCGCGTCCGGTCCGGGTGCGGGTCGCGAGGTCGTGGCCAGCACCGCCGTCGGCGCGGGGCTGTTCGACTTCGGTCACCGGGACGGGCCTGCGGACCAGGCGCTCCTGCAGCATCCGCTCGGGGTGGCGGTGCTGCCCGACGGGTCCGTGGTGGTCGCAGACACCTACAACGGCGCGGTCCGCCGGTGGGCGCCGTCGTCGGCGGAAGGCACGGAGACGGGCGACCGCGGTGAGGTGACGACGCTCGCCCGCGGGCTGGCCGAACCGTCCGGGCTGCTCGTCGAGGTGGGTGAGGGCGGCGTGATCGACCTGCTCGTGGTCGAGTCGGCGGCGCACCGCATCACGCGGTTGCGGCTGCCCGCGAGGCTCGCCGGCGAGATCCTCGACGCGGGGGCGCACCGCACGCAGCGGCCCGTCTCGGAGATCGGCGCGGGCGAGGTGCTGCTCGACGTCGTGTTCACCCCGGCCGCAGGGCAGAAGTACGACGACCGCTATGGCCCCTCGACCCGGCTGCAGGTCTCCGCGTCACCGCCCGAGCTGCTCCTCGACGGCGCGGGCGACGAGATCGAGCTGCGGCGCACGCTGCGCATCAACCCCGACGTCGGCGAAGGGGTGCTGCACGTGACGGCGCAGGCGGCCTCGTGCGACGCGGACCCGGCGATCGAGTTCCCGGCGTGCCACCTCAACCAACAAGACTGGGGCGTCCCCGTCCGGATAGTCCCCGACGGCCCCGCAACCCTCGCCCTCCCCCTCTTGGGCTAGCCCCAGCCCCGCGAGGAGGGTCGGAGGGCGCTGAGGTAGGTCCGTGGCGGCACTACCTCGCGCACTCGGACCTACGTCGCGGGAGGGTTCGTCAGGGCATGCGGCCGGCGAGGAGGGACTCGACGGCGGCCTGGGCGCCGGAGCCCGAGCAGTCGGACGTGTAGTGGGTCCAGTCCGCGCCGAGGTGCAGGGCGACGCAGTCGGCCGAGCGCTCCATCCACTTCGAGCCGAACACGGGGCTCAGCGCCGCATCGAGCTGCCAGTAGGCGTCCCACCACCCGCCCGCGGCCTTGGCGTGCGCGGCGATGACCGAGCCCTGGTAGAAGTGGCCGATCTCGTGCTGGATGGTCGCCGCGATCCGCTCGGGCTGCGCCTCGAAGCGATGGGAGTTGAGCATCATCACGGTAGGCCGGTCGAGCCGCACGCCGCCCAGGTGGTTGCCGATGTCCGGGTGGTCCCACGCGATCTCGACGGCGTCGCCCCCGGGCAGCGAGGCGAGCACGGCCGCGGCCTGCGCGCGCACGTCGAGGTCGCCGCCGTCGGCCGGGGAGGGGCTCGAGTCCGTGCCGGGGCCGACGTCGGACCCCGTCTCGCCCGGCGTCGCGACCGGGTCGGTGTCGGTGGTCGAGCCACCGGGCGCCGTGGCCTCGAAGCGGGCGCGCACCTCGAGGTCGCGTTCGGCCTGTGCGCGGGCGGCGAGGAGGCCGGAGTTGAGGGAGCTGGGCACCACGCCGGCCCGCACCGGCGTGGTGCGCGCGGCGGCCGGCTCCTGGGCGACGGCCGGGGCGGCTCCCCACCCACCGGACCCCACGAGCGCAGCGCCGAGCACCGCGAGCGTCACGGCCGTGACGGCGGCGAGGGGCGCGCGGAGGCGCGGGCGAGGGGTCGGCACCCACCTGTTATCGGCCGCTCACCCGGTCGGAGCAAACGCGGGTCAGACATATCCGACATGCCCGCTAGAGATAGATGCCTAACATCCCGAATGGGCAGAAATTTCACCCGATCCCTCGGTGTGTCGCCCGGAGTGGAGCCAATCTCGTCCAGATCGCTCGAGTGGAGCCGAAGTCCTGACAGTGGCTCCAGGTTCCGGCCGTGGACCTACCCGAGGTGGCGCGTGCCGAGCTCGCGGAAGAGCGCGGTGTTGAGGTCGAACGCGTGCTGCGCCTCGGCCACGACTCGCTCGGAGTCGCCGGCGGGGAGCTCGAGGGCATCGAGCCGCGCCCGGTAGGTGTCCTTGAACACCTTCGGCTTGGGGATCTCCTCGAAGTGGTAGAACGTCACGCCGTCGGCCTCGAAGCCGTAGTGGCGCTGCAGCATCGTGCGGATGACCTGTCCGCCCGAGAGGTCCCCGAGGTAGCGCGTGTAGGCGTGGGCGACCCAGCCGCCGAGCCAGGAGTCGAGCTCGCGCAGCCGCGCGGCGTACGCCTCGGTGGCGGGCAGGATCTCGATCGTGGTGCGCCAGTCCGCCCCGAACAGGAACTCGAGGTCGCGCTCGAGGGAGGGCACCCGGACGAGCTCGTCGAGCACGATGCCGTCGTCGGCCCCCGCCGCGCGCAGCGCCTCGCCCGACTCTTCGAGCGCGACGTAGATCGCGTAGTGCTGCGCGAGGAAGTCGGCGTACGCCTCGCGGTTCAGCTCGCCCTTCATGAGCGCCGTGATGAAGCCCTGCGTCTCGGCGGTCTCGTGCTGGACGCGTGTGCCGGCGCGCAGCCGGGCTGACAGGGTCGTGGGGGTGTCATCGGTGACGACGGCGGACGCGGGTGGCTCGACAACAGTGGTCACGCGGGGGCTCCAACACGGTGGGTCGCGGGTGCGACGCGGATCTGACAGTCGGTCAGCATCGACCGCCCGCACAGACTAACCCACGTAGTTAGGTTTGCCTACCCTGCGCGTCGGCCCGTGGACTCCCGTGCGAGCTCGCGAGTTCGTGAGTGCTGCGCGAGTTCGTCGGTCCGGACCAGCGAACTCGCGCACTATTCACGAACTCGCCAGGGCTCTGAGGTCAGACGCCGGCGTCGACGGGCAGCCGGGCACCCACGGCGCGCAGCACGAAGCCCTCCGTCTGCGCCACGGCCTCCCGGTCCGCGCGCGGCGCGCCGCTGCCGTCCAGGACGTGGCTGCGCAGGCACGCGTTGACGAGCGGCACGGTGATGTCCAGGTCCTGAGCAGCGAAGACGCCGTCGTCGATCCCCGCCTGGATGATGCGCCGCAGCACGTTCTCGACCACGAGCGCGTGGTCCCCGAGCTTGCTGCGCGCCCCGCGCCCCACCACCGAGCGCAGGTCCGGTCCGGGCGCGAACGAGAACGCCGTGCGCAGCCGCGCGTTCTGCCGCACGTAGACCCGCAGCTGCTCGACGGGGTCCTCGATCTCGTCGAGCGCACGGGTCAGGGTCGCGACGTACTGCTCCGTCTCGTGCGCGATGAAGCCGAGCAGCAGCGCGTCCTTGTCCGTGAAGTGGTTGTACACCGCGGTGCGCCCCACGCCGGCGCGCGTCGCGATGTCCGCGAGCGTGATGGAGTCGAAGCCGCGCTCGGCCATCAGGGTCGAGAGCGCGGTGTAGAGCTTGTGGCGGGTCTGGGCGCGGTGCTCCTGGAGCGACCCCCCGATGATCTTCGGCATGGTGACATTCTGGCACGGAGCGTCAGGAAAGATGGCCGACGACGGCGGACGGTGCCTGGTGCCCGCCGTCGGCCCGGGTCTAGGTTGCTGCGCATGGCCGACGACGCGACGCAGATCCCCCCCGACACCAAGGACTGGACCTGGGTGCTCGACGCACCCTGTCCCGAGTGCGGCGAGGCTGTGGGCGGCATCGAGGTGACCGACGTCCCGGCGCTCGTGCGCGCGACGATCCCCCGCTGGCGGGCAGCCCTCGCGGCGCCGGATGCCCGGGCCCGCCCCGCACCGACCACGTGGTCCCCGCTCGAGTACGGCGCACACGTGCGGGACGTGCACAGGGTGTTCCTCGAGCGCTTGCGCCTCATGCTCGACGACGACGGCGCACGCTTCGCGAACTGGGACCAGGACGAGGCCGCCGTCGCCGGCCGGTACTCGGAGCTCGATCCGGCCGCGGTGGCCGAGGAGCTCGCGCGCGACGCCGAAGATCTCGCCGCGACCGCCGCCGCCGTGCGACCCGAGCAGGAGTCTCGGCGCGGGCTGCGCTCCAACGGCTCGGAGTTCACGGTGCGCTCGCTGCTGCAGTACTACCTGCACGACAACCTGCACCACCTGGTCGACGTCGGTGCGTAGCCCGATCCTCGTCTCAAGTGGCGAGACGAATCCGGCGATCCATGCACAACTTTTGTCCACACCCCTGTGCGCATCCGGCGTGTGACGCACACCACGCTGTGGACGACACTGTGGGTAAAGAATTCCCCTCGTGTTGTTTAAGAACGCGGCTTGCGGGCCCCACGAGAGCGGAGTAGAAATAAGCCATCGGGACAGACGGACCGAAGCGGAACTCGAGGCAACTCGAAGGAAGCATCGGAGACCGAGGTACCGAGATCGACCGGAGAACGGCGAACCATCTCGAAGGGGCAACCCGGAGGGCTGCGGATGACGACGCAGGCGTTCGATACGGGCCCGGGCGGTGTATCACCTGAGGTCTTGACCGCAGGCAGTCGGCTTGCCGACCGCGTGTATGGAGGGGCCGAGCCGCACCGTCAACAGCGGCGTCGAGGACACTGGGCAACCAGCATCTGAGCGACGGGTGATCGCAGCAAGGCCCCTCGGACGCTTACTCCGAGGGGCCTTCGCTGTTGCCCACCAAGGTAGGGCCGCATGCTCCCCGTCCTCGTGAACGACACGCGAAGAGTAGTCGACGCGTGATGGGCCGTGCGAAACAGCGAGTGCGCCCGCGCGAAACAAGCCCGCAGCATCACCTCTCTACCGTCAGCCCATGACGGCCACCCCCTTCGCCCCCGGGCCGAGCGCAGCGCTCCCGACCTTCCTGGCGCTCCCGAAGCGGTTCGATGTGTCCGAGCTCGCCCGCGCGTGGTTCCCCGAGGCCGCGTGGGTGCGTGAGCCGGGTCGCGCACCGGCCCGTCAGGCCGCCGTCGGCGCTCGCTTTCGCGGCATGGTGACCGAGAGCCGGGCGCTGCCAGGGGAGCTGCGGCTCACGTGGGCGTCCCACCTCGAGGGCCCGCTCGACGCGGAGGCGCTCGCCGAGCACGGTGTCTCGATGCCGGGCACCCGGAGCACGATGGTCTACCGGCTGGTGATCGAGGCCGGCGCGCCCCACGACCCGCGGCTGACCGGCTGGTTGCGTGCGGCGGCGAGGCGCTCCGGCGGGGCGGTGCGGTGGGGCGCGGAGTCCGTCGAGCAGGGGGTGCCCGAGTCCGCCGTGGACCTCGCCATCTACTCCCCGGTGCCGGTGTCGCCCGAGGTCTCGCTCGGGCTCGTGCGCGCCGTCGTCCCCGGGGCCCGTGCGGCTTCCGCACCGGGGGCGGACGAGGGCATCGCCCCGTACACGCTCGAGCTGCCGACCCAGTTCGACGGCTCGGTCGAGCTGCGCTTCGCGCGCGCCGGCGAGCTCCCGGTGAGCCTGCTGCAGCTCGACTGGCGCGAGTACGGCCCGTTCGGCTATCGGGTCGTGTGGGTGCCGTCGGACGAGCTCGGGGACGAGCCGGACGAACAGCTGCTGCGCATCGCGCGCTCCCGGGTGCGGCCCGTGGTCGCCCGGGTCGCCTTCGCGATGACTCGCGCCGCGGCGGGCGCCGTCGTCGACGCCGACGGCTTCGTGCTGAGCCGTGACGAGATCGTGAGTCGCGCGGTCGCGTTCTAGGGACCCCGCCCGTACCGCCGGACGCCGGAGCGCCATCGGTACGAACGTCCGCCGCGCCCTGTGCCGCGCCCGCTACTATCGGGCCGGAGGGACAAACCACGCAGATGAGCAGCACTCCGGCAGATCACAGACCCGACGTCGTCGCGCCCGCGGACGGCGCTTTCGTCTTGCAGCCGCGCCAGGTCCCGCTCGGCGGTCTGCGCTCGATGACGGTGCGCCGCACGCTCCCGCAGCGGGTGCGCTCCACGATCGGAGCGTTCTGCTTCGTGGACCACTACGGGCCGGACAACGTCGCGATGACGGGCGGGATGAAGCTCCCGCCGCACCCCCACACGGGCCTGCAGACCGTCACGTGGCTGTTCTCCGGCGAGGTCGAGCATCGCGACTCCCTCGGCACGCGCGTCATGGTGCGCCCCGGTGAGCTCAACCTCATGACGGCCGGTCGCGGCATCTCCCACTCCGAGGACTCCACGCCGGTGACGACGGTGCTCCACGGCGCCCAGCTCTGGACGGTGCTGCCCGCCCGGTTCATGTCGATGGACCCGCAGTTCGAGCACTACGTCCCCGAGCCGGTCGACCTTCCCGGGGCGCGCGTGCGCGTGTTCCTCGGCGCGCTCGCCGGTGCGGTCTCGCCCGTGCGCGTGTTCTCCTCGCTCGTGGGCGCCGAGGTATCGATGCCGCCGGGTGGGGAGCTGCACCTCGACCTCGCGAGCTCGTTCGAGCACGGCTACCTGCTCGACGAGGGGGCGATCGCCGTCGACGGCCAGCGCCCGCAGCGCGGCGAGCTCCTCTACGTCCCGACGGGCCGGCGCACCGTGCACCTGCGGGCCGGCGCGAGCGGCGGGCGGCTGTTGCTCATCGGGGGCATCCCGTTCACCGAGCAGATCGTCATGTGGTGGAACTTCATCGGCCGCAGCCACGAGGACGTGGTCGAGAGCCGCGCACAGTGGCAGCGCGAGATCGGTGCGCCCGACGCCGACGGGCCCGCGCTCGAGGAACGCTTCGGCATCCAGCCCGGCTACCCGGGCGGCGACCCGTTGCCCGCGCCGGAGCTGCCGGGCAGGACGGTGCTCAAGCCGCGCGTCACCCCGATGGCGCCGCTGTAGCGCGATCCCGCCCGCGCGCGCCCGTCGCCGGCCGGATGCGTGAGTGTGAAGACTTATGGCCCTGCTAGGGCCACAACTCTTCACGTTCACGCCCGCTACCTTGCTCGGTTAGGCCGGGGCGAGGGTCGCGGCGCGTACGTCGTCGGGCGTGACGCCCAGGGCCCGCAGCACGCCGGGAACCGCACCGGCCTCCGCGGCGACCACGCCGAGCAGCACCTGCGCGCTGCCGATCGAGCGTCCGGGCCCGGCGAGCGTCTCGGCGACCGCCCGTTCGAGGGCGAGCTTGGCCGACTGCCCCCAGCGGACGTTCGTGGTGGGGCGGCGCGGCGCGAGGCTCGGCGGCTCGACGCCCGCCACGGCGAGGGCCGCCCGGAACTCGGCGGCCACGGCCTCGCGCACCGCGTCCTCCGTGATGCCGAGCTCGGCGAGCGCGCGCCCGCCGGGGGACGTCGGTACCTGGGCGAGGGCGACGAGCAGGTGCTCCGCCTCCGTGGTGGTCGAGCCCGCGAGCCGGGCGACGTCCTGGGCGCGGAGCGCGACGGCGTTGCCCTCCCTGGTGAACCTCTCGAACATGGTCACTTCCTTCCTGCGGGCAGCCCGAGCGCGCGCACCCGCGCTCCGTGCTTCTTGTGGACGGCTTGGCGCGTGACGCCGAGCGCCTCCGCGATCCGGGCCCACGACCAGCCGGCCCACAGTGCGGCCTCGACGTTCTCGTCCTCGAGATGGTCGGCGAGCTGGCGCAGCGCGACGGCGGACCTCAGGGCCGTGTTGATGGGCTCGTCGGCGGCGACGGCTGAGTGCTTCGTGGACATGCGAGCAACCTTAGTTGACAACCTGAAAGACGTCAACCCAAGTTGACGTCAAGGTGGCGAGGTCGATCGCCGTCGGCCGTACGCTGTCGCGCATGACCCCGGCACCTCTCGACCTCGACCTGTTCGCGCGCGAGAACCTCGTGGCCTGGTGCGTGGTGCCCTACGACTCGCGGCGGCGGGGTCCGCGGGCTCGCGCGGAGCTGCTTGCCGAGCTCGGGCTGCGCCGCCTCGCGTGGGACTGGCGGCCCGAGCACGTGGGCCAGCTCGAGGCGGAGCTCGACGCGCTCGACGAGCTCGGCATCGAGCTCACCGGGCTGTGGGTGCCCGCCGTCGTGCCCGGTCCTGCTTCTTCCGACGACGACGGCGGCCTCGGACGGATCGACCCCGACGTGCGGGTGCTCCTCGACGTGCTCTCGGCCCGCGGGCTCACGACGCAGCTGTGGACGTGCGCGGAGTTCGGGGCGCCCGGCCCGGTGGCGCCCCTGTCGGCGGACCAGCAGCGGGCACGCGTGGAGCGCACGGCCGCCCACCTCGGCCCGCTCGCGGAGCGCGCCCGGCTCGACGGGCACACCCTCGCGCTCTACAACCACCTGGGCTGGTTCGGCGAGCCGGCCAACCAGATCGCCGTGCTGCAGGTGCTCGCCGACCGGGGGCTCGACCGCACGGGGCTCGTCTACCAGCAGCACCACGGGCACGCGCACGTCTCCGAGTTCCCGGCCTTGCTCGCCTCGATGCGCGGGCCGCTCGTCGCGCTCGGCATCAACGGGATGCTGCCCGGCGCGCACTGGGGCGACGGCAAGGTGCACCCGTACGGGCACGGGCCGCGGGACGTCGAGCTCGCGCGCGTGATCGCGACGTCCGGCTGGCGCGGGCCGGTGAGCATCCTGGGTCACACGATGGACGACGTCGAGCACCGGCTGCGCGACAATCTCGAGGGGCTCGACTGGGTCGTGGAGCAACTGCGCGCCGACCCCGGGACCTCGGCAGCTCCCCCGCCCGCGGCGCGTGTCCCGACGCCCGCCTGGCCGCACTGACAGTGAGTAGCCTGGCGGCATCGGTGCTGGTGAGGAGGTCCTATGGAAGCAGAAGCTGACAGCCCGCGGGCGAACCGGTGGGCGTTCGTCGCGGCACTGATCCTGAGCCTTGCGACGCTCGCCTCGGCGTGGAGCGGCTACGAGGCCGCGCGGTGGGGCAGCGAGAAGGCGAAGTGGACCAACGAGTCGACTACGGCGCTCTTCGACAACACCGCCCAGCTTTCGCTCGCGAACCGGCACCTGTCGAGCGACCTGCTGACCTTCAGCGTCTGGCTCGAGGCGAAGATCTCGGGTGACGAGCCCCTCGCCACGGCCGTCGCGGAGCGGTTCCGCCCGGACTTCCTGTCGGCCTTCGAGGCGTGGCGGGCGACAGGGGCCGTCGACGACGACGTCCCGGCGGGCTCACCGTTCGACCGGTCCGAGTACGTGCTGCCCCAGACGGTCGAGGCCGAGCGGCTCGTCGCCCTCGCCGAAGATGCCGCGAACCGCGCCACCGAGGCGGGTGAGGTGGGCGATCGGTACGTGCTGACCGCCGTGCTCTTCGCCTCCGTGCTCTTCCTCGCGGGCATCGCCACGAAGATGCCGAGCGTGCGCGGCACCCGCCTCGCGGTGGGGCTGAGCGTCGCGATGTTCCTCTTCGCCTCCGTCGTGACCTTCTCGCTCCCGATCAGCTTCGGTGGCCTGCTGTACTGATCCGGAGAGCTCCCCGAGACCGCAGTGACCACGGCCTCGGCGTGCCCCGATGCCGTGTGTGCCGCATCCTGATGCTGTCTCGGCCGGGCTCGAGAGACAAAGGCGCACTTCACTGCTGTTATTTGCGTCTCTTTGCAACTATGTGCAACACTCTGCGTGCAGGTTCGATCCCTGCACCACGCTTCGCTACGTCAAAGGAGATCGCGCAAGTGAAGAACTCAAAGCACTGGAAGGTGGTTGTCACCGCTCTTCTCGGAGTGGTGGCCCTCGCCGCATGCTCGGCCGGCCCTACGCCCAGCAGCTCGCCCTCGGAGACGGACGGTGGCCAGACCGCCGACGGCGACAAGGTCGTCATCGCGTTCCTCGTGAAGTCGCTCGCCACGGACTTCTGGAAGCAGGTCGCGGCCGACGCGGAGACCGCCGCTGCGGAGATGGGCAACGTGGAGCTCGTGGTCCACGCACCGGACAGCGAAGCCAACGTCGATCAGCAGGTCAACCAGGTGGAGAGCATGATCGCGCAGGGCGTGGACGCGATCGTGATCGCCCCCGTGGCCCCCGTCCAGCTCCAGCCGCCGCTCTCGAGCGCGGTCGCTGCCGGGATCCCCGTCGTCGTCCTCGACTCCCGGGTCGAGGGCTTCGAGAACGAGCAGTCCGCCTACGTCGGCACCGACAACCACCAGGGTGGGCTCACCGCTGGTGCCTTCATCGTCGAGGAGCTCGGCGGAGCGGGGAAGTTGGGGCTCGTCAACGGAACCCCAGGTGTCTCCGCGGTGGAGGACCGCATCGCGGGCGTCACCGAGGCCGTCACCGGGACCGACGTCGAGATCGTCGGTCAGACCGCTGCCGTCGACTGCACGGCCGACAACGGCATCCGTGCCGCCGAGGACCTGCTGAGCGCGCACCCCGACCTCGACGCGATGTTCGTCGCCTGCGGCAGTGCTGCGGCCGGTGCCATCCGCGCCGTCGACGCGTCGCCCATCGACTGGGCCGACTTCGTGCTCGTCGGCTTCGACGCGATGCCCGAGGAGCTCACGTCGATCGCGGCGAACCAGCAGCGCGCCACGATGGCGCAGGACCAGATGGCGATGGCGACCGAGTCGCTCAAGGCCGCGGTCAAGGCCGCGCTGGGCCAGGAGATCGAGAACACCCGGGTCGACCCGGGTGTCCGCGTCGTGACGGCGGATAACGTCGCCGAGTTCCTCGACTAGTCAAGGTCTGGATCAACACCATGTGGAGCAACGCCTCGTGAGCGAGACGAGTAGCGCGACTGCTGCCACGGTCGAGGGTCTGGGGTCCCGCTCCGGCGGGACCCCGGGCCCGGGCACCGGCGGCGTGAAGCAGAGCGGCAGCCACACCCGGCTGCGTCTGGCCCTGCGGTTGGTCAACGCGGGTCCGCTCATCATCCTGACAACGCTCGTCGTGTTCTTCTCGGCGATCAACCCGTTGTTCGTCTCGGAACGCAACATCCAGAACCTCGCCGTGCAGAGCTCGCTCATCGCGGCGCTGGCGATCGGGGTGCTGCTGCCTATCCTGACCCAGGGGATCGACCTGTCGGTCGGCGCCGTCGTGGCGCTCAGCACCGTCATGGGTGCCGTCTTCTTCCACGACCTCGACGCGCCCGGGTGGGTCGTCGTCATCGTCATCATCGGGACGGGCGGCCTGGTCGGTCTGATCAACGGGCTGGCGTACGTCAAGGGGAAGATTCCCCATCCGTTCATCGTGACGCTCGCCATGATGAGCGTCGCGCGAGGGACAGCCCTACTGATCGCGGACGGGACGGCCATCGCCGGGATGCCCGACGTCGTCCAGACTGCTGGCGGCGGCTACCTCGGGCCCCTCCCCGTGCCCGCCCTGATCGTCGCGGCACTCGCGTTCATCGCCTGGGTCTTCACGACCAAGCAGGTGTGGGGCGGCTGGATCTACGCGGTCGGCGGCAACCCGAACGCGGCGCGGGAGGTCGGTGTCCCCGTCGCCCGCGTGCTGATCTCCGTCTACGTGGTCAGCGGCCTGTGCGCCGGCGTGGCCGGACTCATCACGGCGGGCCGGACGAACTCGGGCTTCCCGACGGCGGGAAACCTCTCCGAGCTCGACGCGATCGCGGGCGTGATCATCGGCGGCGCCAGCTTCTTGGGCGGTCGCGGCACCGTGGTGAACGCCGTCATCGGAGCGGTCATCGTCGCGGCCGTGCGCAACGGCCTGAACATGATCGGCGTCGACACCTATGCGCAGTACGTCGCGCTCGGTCTGATCGTCTTCTTCGCCGTGTTCATGGACGTGCAGCGCGCGCGGATCGAGACCAGGTTCCAAGCGCTCGAAGGACGGGGGGCCTGAGATGATCGAGTCCAACGCGGCTCCGCTGCTCGACGTCCGCAACGCGAGCATGAACTTTGGTGCGGTGACGGCGCTGCAGGACGTGAGCTTCACCGTCGCGCCGAGCGAGGTCGTCGCGCTGCTCGGTGACAACGGTGCCGGCAAGTCCACGCTGATCCGTGGGCTCAGCGGCGTCCACCGCTTCACCTCGGGCGAGATGTGGTTCGACGGCGCCCAGTGCGAGTTCGACACGCCCCACGGGGCCCGTGCGGCCGGCATCGAGACCGTCTACCAGTCCCTCGCGGTGTTCGACAACCTCGACCCCGCCTCGAACTTCTACATCGGGCGCGAGCTCTCGACACCGGGGTGGCTCGGTCCGCTCGGGTTCGTCCGCAAGAAGGCCATGCTCCGGGAGACCGCCAAGCGGCTCAAGGAGCTCGAGGTCCACGTCCCGAGCCTCACCGAACCCCTCGGCGTCATGTCCGGCGGTCAGCGGCAGGCGATCGCCTGCGCGCGCGCCGTGGCCTTCGCCTCGAAGCTCGTCATCCTCGACGAGCCCACCGCGGCCCTCGGGCTGCGGGAGTCGGCGAACGTGCTGCGGCTCGTCGAGCGGCTCCCGGAGCTTGGGATCTCGGTGATCCTCATCTCCCACAACCTCGAAGAGGTCATGCAGGTGGCGGACCGCGCCGTCGTCCTTCGACAAGGACGCTGCGTAGGGCAGCTGCCCGTCGCCCCGGAGAGCCACGCCGATCTCGTGTCGCTCATCGTCTCCGGCCGTCTTGCGTCCGGCGAGCCATGGAAGAACCCAGAAGAGAGAAGGCAAAATGTCTAGTGTCACCGCCGGAATCAACCTCGACGTGCCGGCCGAGAACGACGAGCACCTGCTGGCCCAGCTCATCGAGGTCGGTCGGCTCTCGGACTTCCACGGGCTTGTGGCCGCATCCGCGGGCAACCTGTCGGGGCGCATCCCGGGCAGCGACCGGTTCTTCATCACCGCCTCGGAGACGTGGCTGAGCAAGCTCACACCGGAGTCGTTCACGATCATGAGCCTCGAGGGCGAGATCGTCGGTGGGGCGGCGCGGCCGTCGAGCGAGTACAAGGTCCACATGATGTCCTACCGTGTGCGCCCGGACATCAACAGCGTCATCCACCTGCACCCGCAGACCACGGTGCTCGTGGACGCCGTCGGTGGACGGATCGAGCCGCTCACGCTCGACCAGGCCGCGTACCTGCGCGAGATCGGCCGGATCGACTTCTTCCCGAACGGCTCGGACGACCTGGGCGAGCACGCCGCCCGTGCCGCGACGACCTCGAACGCGATCGTGATGGCGCACCACGGCTGCTCGACCCTCGGCGACACTGTCGGCATGGCATACCGACGCGCGCTCAACCTCGAGGACGCCGCGCGGGCGACGCTCTCCGCCATGGCGCTGGGCCGGGGCAGCGCGCTGTTTCCCGCCGAGCACATGCCGGACGAGAGCGTGCGTACGGTGTGAGCAGCGGGCACGGAGCGTTCCTCGGGGTCGACGTCGGCACGTCGTCGGTCAAGGCGGGCCTCGTGGGGACCGACGGGCGGATCATCGCCCTGGTCTCGCAGGCGGTCCCCCTGGAGCGCGGCCCTTCGGGTCGTGCCGAGCAGGACCTGCACGCCGTCTGGCGCGCCGTGTCTCAGGCGATAGCCGAGACGATGGCGGCGCGCGGGGAGGCTGCAGTGCTCGCGGTCGGTGTCACGGGACAGGGCGATGGCGCCTGGTTCGTGGACCGGGACGGCGCGCCCGTCGGCCCCGCTGCCACGTGGATGGACGGGCGCGCCCGCGGGCTGCTCGAGGAGTGGCGGGCCAACGGCAACGTGGCCCGGATGGAGGCGACGACCTGGAGCTCCGTGTTCCCGGGCGTGCTGCCGCTCCTCGCGTCGTGGTGGGAGCGCGAGCGACCCGCCGAGTACGCGAGAGCGCGCTGGCACCTCAACGTGAAGGACTGGATCGGGTTCCGGCTCACGGGCCAGATCGCCACCGACCCCACGGAGGCGGCGCGGGTGGCGATGCCGATGGCGCAGTGGCCCGAGGGGCCGTTCGACTACGACCGAGAGCTGTTGGCGGACGTCGGGGTCGCGAGCCTCGTCGACCGGCTCGCGCCGATCCTGCCCTCCGACGCTGTGCGTGGCGAGGTCACCCCCGATGCCGCTCGGCTCACGGGCATCCCCGCCGGCACGCCCGTGGTGATGGGCGTGATCGACGGCGTCGCGGTGGCGATGGGCATGGGCGCGACGGCCGACGGCGACGGCTTTGCGATCCTCGGCACCACCGGCAGCTATGGGTGCGTGAGCCCGGTGCGGCCCACCATGGACCAGGTCATCGGGGTGTGCCTGCCCAACGGGGTCGGTTCGAGCTACCACGCAGCGCTCGCCCCAGCGTCGGGTGCCCCGACCTTGGACTGGCTGCGCAACCTGCTCGGGCCAGGGATGTCCTTCGACGCCCTCGAGGAGCTGGCCCGGCAGTCGCCGCCCGGCGCTCGCGGCCTCATGTTCCTGCCGCACCTGTCCCAGGGTGGTGAACGCGCACCGTTCGTGGAGCCGGCCATGCGTGGCGCGGCGATCGGTCTGACCTTCGAGACGTCCCGGGCGGATCTCGCGCGAGCGGTCTACGAGGGCATGGCCTTCGTCCTGGCCGAGTGCCTCGACGCGCTTCCTCCGGTGACCGGCATCGCCCTCGGTGGCGGCGGGGCGCGCAGCACGATCTTCCCCGAGATCGCCGCGGACGTCACGGGCGTACCGGTGCGGGTCATGACGGACGGGGAGTCCGGCGTCCTGGGGATCGCGGGGCTCGCGGCCGCGAGTACGGGGGCGACCCTCCCGCCGCCTCAGGTGGACCGGGTGTGGGAGCCGCAGGGGTCGAACGCCGCAGCGTACGCGGCGGTCGGCGAGCGCACGCGACAGGCTCGGGCCGCGGTGCGCGAGCAGCTTCGGCACGACGCGCCGTAGCGTGGCCGACGGCGTACGGCTGGCCCGTGCGCCCCCGCACGTGCGAGGTCAGGGCGTCACGGCGTGACGAGCTGCACCGAGGACTCGGTCACCCGTGCCATGAGATCGCCGGTGGGCTCCTCCTCGCAGACGAGCACCGCGATGTCCTCGAGCGTCGCCGTGCGTGCGAACACCTCGCGGTTGAACTTCGCCGAGTCCGCCACGATGACCGGGACCTTGGCGTTGGTGATCATCTTGCGGACGAAGACGGCGTCCTCCGCGCTGGCAACCGAGAAGTCACCGTGGGCGCTGATCCCGCCGACGCTGACGAAAGCGCGGTCGGCCATGAGCCGGGTGAGACCGGGCAGCTCCAGCGGCCCCGACGTGGCCAGGGTCGAGGTGTTGAAACGTCCGCCGATGAGGAGGACCTCCCGCGCCACGCCCGCGGGCACCTCCGACGGAACCAGGAGGCTGTTCGTGACGATGGTCAGCTCCCGGCGTGGGTGCAGCGCTCTGACGACTTCGAGGGTGGTCGTCCCACCGGCGACGAAGATGGTCTCCCCGTCGTGGATCAGGTCGGCAGCTAGCTTTCCGATCTGCTTCTTCGCGGCCATGTTCTCGGTGGCGCGGTAGGTGTGCGACGTCGTCAGGCCGGCGAGGTCCTTGGCGGCGACGATCCCACCGTGGGTACGGGACGCCAGACCCTGCTCGGTGAGCTTGTCGATGTCTCTGCGCGCCGTGTCCCGCGAGACGTTGAACTCCTCGGCGAGCTCCGTGACGCTCGCGTGGCCCCGAGAGTCCACGTACTGCAGGACGCGAGCGAGGCGGGCTGCGGGAAGGTGGTTCGACATGGGTGTCATCCAATCGCACCCGAAGAGTTGCCACAACTGTCGCAACCGTCGCAAGTCGTGGCATGTGCCCGCTCAGGAGTCTGCGACGTCCCACCAGCCGAGGACGCGCGCCGCGAACAGGGTGAGCCACTTGGACGGCTCGCCCTCGGGCACGTCCACCTCGAACCAGGTGCGCCCGGCCAGGGGCTTGCCCTGGATCCACGTGCCGTCGGGTCGACGCGCGGAGCGGATCAGCTCGATGCCCTCGACCATCCGGGGGTCGTGCTCGGGTCCGTCCACGAGGGGCGCCTGGCGGAAGTACTCCGCCGCGTTGAGCACGCTGTAGCGGTGGCGGAACGGGTACGTGAAGTCGTCGACCCAGCTGGCCACGATCTCGCCGGTGGACAGTCGACGGCACAGCGACCGGCTCAGGAGGTACTCCTCGCCGGCGCGCCTGGCCGCGCGGGTCGCCGCGGAGCCACCGGTCGCGACGTCGTACGCGAGCAGTCCCTTGAGAGAGTTGAGCGTGGAGTGGAACGACCCGACCCTCGCACCCTCGACCCATTCGCAGTTCCATCCGCCGTCGGACAGCTGGTGCTCGACGAACCAGGTGGCGATGCCCTCGACGTCGGCCCCGAGCCACAACCCGTTGGCGAGGGTCGAGGCGTTGATGCAGCAGTCGACCTCACCGCTCCAGTACGGCAGGTCGTCGTACTCCCAGCGGGAGTTCTCGGCGATGAGCTCGGCGGTGCGGCGCTCGCGCAGGACGGCGGGGTCGAGCCCCCACTCGCGCAGCGCGTTGAGCGACCAGGTCGTCGCAGTCCAGGGCTGGCCCATGTCTGGAGCAGCCTCCGGGCCGTGGAAGTCGAACCCGGCGGGGAAGAACGCGCCGCCGGCCCACTGTCCGTCGTCGTCCTGCAGAGCCAGGAGCTGCGCGCCGAAGCCCTCGGTCGCGATTCGCGCTCGGGTGGCTTCCCACACCGCGTGAGGCTCGCCCGCCAGGTCCCGCTCGACCTGCCAACGCAGGGCGGGATCCGAGTCGAGGAGCCAGGGGATCAGGTCGATGGCAGCCATGGCACGACGGTAGCGAGCGGGTCCGACGCTCGCGCGCCGACCCGATCAGCCGTCCGGGAGCCCCTCGCCCGCTAGCGGCGTGCCTCGACGGGCTTCGACCTGACGACGCCCGTGACGTAGCCGCTCTTGGCTCCCGTCACCCGTACCGAGATCTTCTTGCGGCGGTCTGCCTTGGTGAGCCTGCAGGTGGCCTTCGCCTCGCCCTTGACCTCGATCTTCTCCTTCGAGTACTTCAGCGTGCCGGTGTAGGCGATCTTGCCCGTGGCGATCTTCGCGTGGCCGACGGCGTGCCCGTTCGCGCGTGCGTGCGCCTCGACCTCGATGACCTTCCCGAAGTCTGCGGCGCCGAGCGGGTAGGACGTACCCACGGCGCCTGCGACCTTTGCGCCGCCGCGGCACCACGGGTACGCGAAGGTCGAGGCCATGTCCCACACGCCCGTGTCCACGGTGAGGGTCTTGCCGAACTTGCGGGTGCCGGACACGAACGGCTTCGTGGTCGCGGTCGGTGCCTTCCCGACGACGACGCGCTTGGCCGACGTCGTGATCACCGTGGACTCGTGCCCCTCGCGCTCACCGGTGACGCGCACCGCGATCGCAGCTCCGAGGTCGCGCTGCTCGACCCGCAGGGTTGTTGACGTGGCCCCCGGCAACGGCTCGCCGTCGAGCAGCCACTGGTAGCTCACCGTCGCGGGCCCCGGCGCGACCCATCGTGCCGGGGTGACCGTGAGCAACGAGTCGACCCCGCCCGTGCCCTCGAGGACGGGTGCCGTCTCCACGACTGGTGCGGGGCCGGTCGTGACGGGGACCGCCGCCGTCGTGAACGTGCGGGACGCGTACCCGGTGCGCGTGAGGTGGAGCCTCGCCGCGACCTGAGTCTCGAGGTCGATCGCCTTCAGGGTGTACTCGTCATCCGTCGCGCCTTCGATCGTGGCGCCGTTGCGGGTCCAGGCATACGTGATGCGCCAGTATGGGGCGTCGAACCAGCGGCCGTCCAGGACGGACATCGTGGTTCCCACACGCCTGTCACCCAGAACGACGGGCGTGACCTCGTAGGTCGTCGGTGAACCCTCGACGACGTTTCGGCTCGTCGTCGCTGCGGTCTTCGGGGTATACCCCGGGGTGGCTGCGTGCACTCGTCCGATGATCGTGTGGCCGAGGTCAGCCTCTTGGGGCGAGTAGGTCTGTCCGGTCCCCACCTGGTTCGCCGACGCGACCTCGTCCCGGAACCAGACGTAGGTGAACGTCGGGACCTCGGCCGAGGTCCACGCCCCGGGGTACATGCTCATCTGGTGGCCGAAGATCCCGCTCCAGACGATCGAGGGGAACTCGGTGAAACCAAGGTCGGGACTCTCGAGGATGGGCCCCCGCGGCACGGCGGTCGCATTGTCCGACGACGGCTCGCACTGCGGGTTGCTCGCCGTGACGCGCACCGTGACCAACGCGCCCATGTCGCCAGGCTGAAGACGGTAGGTGCTCGAGGTGGCCCCCGAGATCTGAGAGCCGCCCCGGAGCCATCGGTAGGTCAGCTGCGTGGGCTCGGCGGTCCATGATCCGGAGTCCGCCGTGAGGTACTCCCCCACGTATCGGCCGGTCTGGCCGCCGGAGCTGATCGTGGGCGGCACCTGGTTCCACAAGGAACAGACCGGCCCACCACCGTCGCAATCTTCGACGAGCGGATCGCATCCGGGCGGAGCCGCGACGGCCGGTCCCGCCACGAGGGGTCCGAGCGCGAGGACGAGCACGAGGCCGACGGCGCCGAGCGCGCGTCGCCGAGAACTGAGCCTGGACACGAGACGGCCTCCTTGCCGACGCCGGCACCGGCGCAGCTGCGCCTCCTGACCAGCCCAATTGCGCCACCTTAGGATGGTTGACCGGGGCTCGCACGGGTATTTCTGTCCGACATGGGGTGAACACGTCGGCGTGACGTGCCGGAGCCCAGCGCCGTGGGACAGGGATGGACGTGCGGGTTGAGGGCTGCCCGGTGTGTGCCACGATGACGGAGTGAGGCGTCGACCGGTAACGATTCAGGACGTCGCCCGGGAGGCACGCGTCTCGACGGCGACCGTCTCCCGCGTGCTCAACGGTGCGCCGTCGGTCGACCCGGAGCTCGCGCGACGCGTGCGGGACGCGGTCTCGGAGACCGACTACGTCCTCAACACCAACGGTCGGGCACTGCGTCGGCAGGTGTCGGACGTCTGGGCCGCCATCGTCTCGGACGTCGAGAACAGCTTCTTCACCACGATGGTGTCGGCCCTGCAGTCCGTCGCGGTGCACCATGGCTACTCCGTCATGCTGTGCAACACCGACGAAGAGGTGTCACGCGAGCGGGACTACGTCCAGGCGGCCATCGCGCAGCAGATGGCCGGCGTGGTCGTGGCGGCGGCATCGGAGAGCGAGTCGGACCTGACGCCGTTGCAGGCCGCGCAGATCGCGACCGTCGTGGTGGACCGGCGGATCGAGGGCCACTCCGGCGACTCCATCCTCGTCGACAACCGTCGTGCCGGACGCTTGGTCGCAGAGCACCTCGTGGATGTCGGGTATCGCAAGATCGCCTGCATCGGCGGACCCCCCGACGTCTCGACGACCGAGGACCGGCTCCTCGGGTTCCGTGAAGCCCTCGCGGAGGCGGGTCGGCCGCTGTCCGAGGAGTTCTTGCTGCGGGCGAACCTGCGTGCCGAGGGTGGTGAACGTGCCATGGCGCAGCTGCTGGACGCACCCGAGCAACCGGACGCCGTCTTCGTCACCAACGGCCCGCTGACCGCCGGCGCCTTCCGGGCTGTCCAGGCCCACGACCTGCGGATGCCCGAGGACATCGCGCTCGTGGGGGTCGACGACGACTTCTGGACCCGGATGGTCACGCCGATGGTCACGGTGGTGCAGCAGCCGGTCGCCCAGATGGGAGAGCTCGCCGCGGAGCTCCTGCTCTCTCGAGCGGTGGAGCGACGCACGGAGGAGCGGCACCTGATCCTCCAGCCGCAGCTTGCGGTGCGTGGGTCCTCGGTGACGCGCGCCTGACCTCGCCAGGCGTTCTGTCGACGAAGCGTGGCAGGCCTGTTGACAGTCTGAGCTTTGGGGCCTACGATCCTGAGTAATCGATTACTGGCGATCGGCGAAGGTTGCAACGATGCTTCTCGGACTTCCCCCACTGCTCACCGGGGCCTTGCTCAGGCACCTGGACGCTATGGGACACGGCGACACGGTTCTCGTGTGCGACGCCCACTTCCCGGCGGAGCGTCTCGTCGCCCGCGTCGTGGAGTTCCCCGCCGCCGGCGCTCTCGACGTCCTCGACTCGGTGCTCACGGTTCTTCCCCTCGACGAGCCGGTGTCCGGCTACGCGATGGACCCCGAAGGCGTCGACGCTCCTGTCGCTGAAGAGCTGGTGCGCAGACTCGACCGCGTCGGCAACCAGACTCTCTCCCTCCCGCGTCAGGAGTTCTACTCGGTGGCCCAGGGGGCTTTCGTGGCCGTGCGCACGGGCGAGACCGGCCAGTTCGCAAACATCCTGCTTCAGAAGGGCATCGTGAAGTGACCAGCGAGGACGCTATTCGTCGGGAGGCACTGCTCGCCGCTGACCGCGCGATGCAGATCGAGTCGGAGGCCATCGCTCGCACGCGGCAGGTCGTCCATGAGGCGCTCCCCCGAGCAATCGATTACTTGAGGCTAGCCAGCGGGCGGGTGATCGTCTCCGGCCTGGGCAAGTCCGGTCACATCGGCGCCAAGATCGCAGCGACGCTCGCCTCGACTGGGACCCCCGCGTTCTTCGTGCACTCGACGGAGGCGCTGCACGGCGACTCGGGGATGGTCACGCCGAACGACGTGGCCATCCTGATCTCCTACTCGGGCGAGACCAGCGAGGTGTGCCACTTCGCGCGCATCATCGTGGCGCAGGGCGCCACTCTCATCGCGATGACGGGCCGCCCCGGGTCGACGCTCGCCCGGCTCGCCCAGGTCCACCTCTCGATCGAGGTCGAGCGCGAGGCCGATCCGCTCAACCTCGCTCCGACGGCCTCGACGGCCTCGACGCTCGCGGTGGGAGACGGGCTCGCGGCAGCGCTCATGACGTGGTCCGAGTTCAGCCCGGACGACTTCGCCAAGCGGCACCCGGGCGGATCGCTCGGTGTGCAGCTCCTCGGGGACGGGGCGGCACAGTGAACGGTCAGGTGTGCGTCGTCGGGTCGTTCATGATGGATCTCGTGGCATTCGCGCCCCGCCGCCCGTTGCCGGGCGAGACGCTCCGGGGAACCGGGTTCGGGATGAGGCTCGGCGGCAAGGGCTTCAACCAGGCGGTCGCGGCGGCCCGGGCCGGTGCCCGCGTCTCGATGGTCGGCCTGCTCGGGGGCGACGACTTCGGTGCCGCGTTCCGCGCCGCGCTCGCGGACGAGGGCGTCGACGGGATGTTCGTCGACGTCGACGAGCCGTCCGGCACCGGGGTCGGTCTGCCCGTCATCGACCCCGACGGTCAGAACTCGATCATCATCGTGCCGCGCGCCAACGAGCAGATGTCGACGGCTCAGATCGAACGTGCTGCCGCACATCTGACTGCGGCCGACGTGCTGCTCCTGCAGCTCGAGCTGCCGATCGAGGTCGCTGCTGCGGCCGCGCGCGTGGCCAAGTCCGCTGGCACGACCGTCGTGCTGAACCCCGCCCCGGCGGCGATCATCCCCGACGAGCTGCTCGCGCTCGTCGACGTGCTCGTACCCAACGAGGTCGAGCTGCGGGAGCTCACGGGCCGCTCGGCCACGGGGCAGATCGACGAGGCGGTGCGGGACCTTCAGTCGCGGTACCGGACGAGCATCGTCGTCACGCTGGGTGCGAAGGGCGCCGTCGTCGTCGAACCCGAGGGCACCGTCACCGAGATTGCGGCCGTGTCCGTGGTCCCTGTCGACACCGTCGGCGCGGGTGACACTTTCTGCGGCTACCTCGGAGCGGGGCTCGCCGCAGGCTCGAACCTTGTCGACGCCGCCCGGTGGGCCAACCGCGCCGCGGCGGTCGCCGTCACCAGGTACGGCTCAGCCGCATCTGCACCGCACCGTCACGAGACGGACGCACACGTCCGTGAACTGAGAGAGATGGAGATCCGACCGTGAGCAACTACGGCACCTACGGAAGCAGCCTGCGCGACCTTCCGCGGCTGCGCAGCCACCGCCGGCTGCGCGCCTCGAGCTTCGACAAGGCTGGCGGCAACGCGGACTTCGTCACCGTCAGGCCGGGTGAGACGGTCGAGCTCGCGAACCTCAAGGGTGCCGGCTCGGTCAACCACATCTGGATGACCGTGGCTCCCGAGGCGCCCCCGGGCCCCGACAGCCTCGACCCGGACTACCTGCGCAAGCTGGTGCTCAAGGCGTACTGGGACGGCAGCGACCGGCCCAGCATCCTCGTGCCGCTCGGCGACTTCTTCGGCGTCGGTCACGCACGCTCGACGAACTTCGTCTCGGCGCCGCTGCAGATGAGTCCCCAGGACGGCAAGGGCCTCAACTCCTTCTTCCACATGCCCTTCGCCGCCGGCGCGCGCTTCGAGCTCACGAGCGAGTGCGAGGCGGAGGACATGCGCTTCTACTACTACATCGACTACGACGCCTTCGATGCGCTCGAGGACGGTCTGGGTCGGTTCCACGCGAGCTGGAACCGAGAGAACCCGACCGAGGGCAGGCCCGAGGCGGGCATGACCAACGCGGAGTTCGAGTTCGGCGGACAGAACACCACCGGTGACGGCAACTACGTGATCCTCGACACCCAGGGGCGGGGTCACTACGTCGGCTGCGTGCTCAACGTGCACAACCTGCGCGAGACGACGGCCTGGAACTGGTACGGCGAGGGCGACGACATGATCTTCGTCGACGGCGAGTCGTGGCCGCCGGCGCTCCACGGCACCGGCACCGAGGACTACTTCAACACCGCGTGGTGCCCGTCGGAGTCCTACTCGTCCCCGTACCACGGCATCACGTTGCCGGGCGGAGCGAACTGGAGCGGGCAGATCAGCATGTACCGCTTCCACGTCGAGGACCCGGTCACGTTCAACGAGTCGATCCGTGTGACGATCGAGCACGGCCACGACAACCGCCGCTCCGACGACGTGTCCTCGGTCGCGTACTGGTACGCGGAGGAGCCGGCCCATGGCCTGACCTTGCTGCCCGTCGGCCTGCGGCTCCCGCGGGCGTGAGGAAGGCGGCGGTCGTGGTGGCGATGGCGATGACGGCACTGGCAGCTGGCTGTGCGGGTGAAGGCCCCGCGGGCGGAGCGCTCGAGGCGACGGCGGGCGGCGATGACTTCGTGCTCACCGGCGTGTCCGGCGTGACCCAGGTCGCGAAGCTCACGGGCGCGGGTGCCGTCAACGACACCGACGCGGTGGGGGTGTCCGGGACGGACCTCGGTTCGATGCTCACCGTCGGCGATCGCACGTACTTCTTCTTCGGCGACACCTTCGCCGACCGCAACCCGGAGGTCGACGGCGCCCAGGGCGGCTTCTGGCGCTCCAACGTCGTGGCCTGGAGCACGGACGAGGACCCGTCTGACGGTGTCACGTTCGACGGCTGGGTCACCGACGAGCTCGGGCTCGCCCGGGAGATCGCGCCCGGGCGGCACGAGGCCGACGGTGCGGGCGAGGTCACCAAGATCCCCACGCACGCCTTCGAGGTCGACGGGTCGATCTACGCGGCCTACATGTCGGTGGATCACTGGGGGGACCCTGGTGTCTGGACGGCGAACTACGCGGGTCTGGTCCGCTCGGACGACGAGGGCGCGACATGGACGTTGCTCGATGCTCCGACCTGGCCCGGTGACAGCGGCTTCGTCCAGGTCTCTGCGCTCACCGTGCGCGAGGACGGGGAGGACTTCGTCTACCTGTGGGGGATCCCCGCCGGTCGCTTCGGCGAGATGTCGCTCATGAAGGTGCCGGCCACGCGCGCGACCGTCGAGGACGGCGCCGCCTACCGCTACTTCGCGGGTGTGGACGACGACGGCAAGCCGGTGTGGAGCGCCGTGATCACGGACGCCAAGGTCGTGCTCGAGGGCACGGTGGGCGAGTTCTCGGTGATGTTCAGCGACTACCTCGACAGATGGGTCGTGACGTACACGAGCGGCGGCGAGGCGATCCTCCGCGAGGGCCTCAGCCCCTGGGGGCCGTGGGGTGAGCCGTTCGTCCTCACCGACCAGGCCGAGACGCCCGGTCTCTACTCGCCGTACCTGAACTCCAGGTACGTCTCGCACGACGGACGGCGGCTCTTCTTCACGCTCTCGGTCTGGGGCCCCTACTCCGTCTACTGGTACCGCGTCGACCTCGAGACCGGGGACACCGGTCCGTCGGATCCGCCGGCCGAAAGGGAGGGGTGAGCGTCAATGGCGACGTCCACGACACAGATCGGGTTCGCCGAGGCGGCCCGCGGGGCCCTTGCGCAACGCAGGTCGCGCCGACGAGGCGCCGGGGTCGCCGGGGGCTCGGTCAGGCGCGACAACCTGATCGCGTACCTGATGCTCGCCCCCGCGGTGATCCTGCTCGCGATCTTCGTGATCTGGCCTCTCATCTACGCGATGTACATCTCCACCTACGACTGGAGCTTCTACCAGGAGTCGGTCTTCGTCGGGCTCAAGAACTTCCGGGTGGTGCTCAGCGATCCGCAGTTCATCGACTCGATCCTGCGTGGTCTCAGGTTCGCTCTCATCGTCGTGCCGTCGATCATCGTCATCGCGTACCTGTTCGCAAGCCTCGTCAAGCACATGGGGCAGCGAGTGGCGACCGTGCTCAAGGTGGCCATCTACATCCCGACAGTCATCTCGGGGGTCATCACGTCGCTGATCTTTGCGCTCATCTACGAGTACTCGGGCGGCCTGGCGAACTGGTTCATCGGCCTGTTCGGGCTCGAGGCGCAGGCGTGGATCGGTGATGTACGCCTCGCCCTGCCCGCGATCTCCGTGCCGGCGATCTGGCTGGGTCTCGGCATCACCTCGCTCATCATGCTCGCGGGACTGCTCGACATTCCGGAGTCGTACTACGAGGCGGCGCGGCTCGAGGGCGCCAGCTGGTGGCAGCAGAACATCTTCATCACCATCCCGCTGATGAAGAACATCTTCCTCTATCTCGTGATCACGGGGTTCGTCGGAGCCGTCCAGCAGTTCGAGCTGCCGCTCATCATGACGAACGGTGGGCCGCTGGACTCGACCCTCTTGCCGAACCTCTACATCTTCAACCACTTCAGGTACGACATCTACGTCGGCTATTCGATCGCTGCCGCGCTGCTGCTCTTCGTCGTGCTCGGTTCGATCTCGGCCGGGATATTCCGAACGCTTCGCTCTGAGAAGGCGGTGGACGGCTGATGGCCGAGAACCTTGCACCGATGACGCCGGTCCGCTCGACCCGTCGTTACGGCGGGGGTGCTACCGGGACCGCCTTCCGCTTCGTCGCGGGTTCGATCTTCGTGCTCGCCGCCCTGTTCCCCCTCGGCTGGATGGCCATCGCGGGGTTCAAGTCGAAGACAGAGGTCGTCCAGACCCCGTTCCAGTTCTTCCCGGAGGTCTGGCGCTGGGAGAACTACCAGCAGATCCTGCAGGATCCCCTGTTCCTCCGTACGTTGACCGTGACTTTCGGCGGCGCGGTGCTGTTCACGATGCTGAGCCTCACGGTGAACACGATGGCCGCCTACGTCTTCGCCCGCCTGGAGTTCTCGTTCAAGCGCGTGCTGTGGGTGGTCGTCATCACCACGATGTTCATCCCCGGCATGTCGATCCTCCTGACGAGCTTCGTCGTCGTGACGCGGCTCGGCATGCTCGACTCCCTCGCAGTGCTCGTGCTACCGGGGGCTGCGGCCGCGGGTCAGATCTTCTTCATGCGCCAGTTCTACCTCGCGATCCCCATGGCGATCGAAGAGGCGGCTCTGATCGACGGGGCGAGCCGGTGGAAGATCTTCTGGCACATCTTCGTGCCGATGAGCAAGCCGGTGTTCGTCGTCGTCGGGATGACGAGCTTCCTAGCCTTCTGGAACTCCTATGTGTGGCCGATCATGACGATCACCAGCCCAGAGCTGTTCCAGATCCAGCAGTACCTAGCGAATTTCCGTTCGGAACGAGGAAGCGAGTTGGGTCTCCTCATGGCGGGTTCTGCTCTCGCCGCACTCCCGGTGATCTGCATCTTCCTCATCTTCCAGCGGTACATCATCGGCGGCATCAAGATCTCGGGTCTCCGATAAACCATCAGTAATGAGAAGTGTCACGTATATAAACCCATAGGAGGGTAAGATGAAGCGCTATTTGCGGACGCCTGCCGCAGTCGCGATCTTCGCGAGTGCAACGCTCATGGCACTGTCGGCATGCGGCAACAGCACGCCGAACGACGCTCAGTCGAGCGAGGACGGCGCCGGACCGACCGGCGGTGACGACGTCGTCACCGTCGAGTTCTGGCAGAACCAGTTCCAGCCGAACGACAACGCGTGGTTCGAGGGTGCGGTCAAGGCCTTCAACGAGGCGAACGACGACGTGCAGATCAAGCTCGTCGTGGTCCCGGGCGACGCCTGGGAACAGAAGATGAAGGCGGCCCAGGCGGCGGGCAAGACGCCGGACATGTACACGCGCAACTACTCGGCGATCCAGCCGGCCGCCCGTGGTGGCGAGCTCGGTTCGCTCACCGAGCACGTCGACGCGTCCATCTGGGACGACCTCGACCCGAGGTTCCTCGACGCCGTGACGGTGGACGGCAAGCAGTACGCCTACCCGATCTACTACGAGCCCAGCTCGTTGCTGTTCTACCGGAAGGACCTCCTGCAGCAAGCGGGTATCGACGAGTCTGCGCTTCCTACCTCCTGGACAGATCTGATCGAGACCGGCAAGACCCTCAAGTCCGAGCTGCCGGACGTCGTGCCGTTCCAGACGGCGCAGAACGCCGTCGAGCTCTCCTGGACCACGTGGGGCATGCAGGTCAACGCGGCCGGTCACCTGCCGATCAGTGACGACTGGACCACCTCGCTCGCCGGCGGCGACAACTACACCGAGCTGTTCGCCACCTACAAGCAGCTCATGGACGACGGCCTGCTCGCCAAGCAGGCGCTGACGGGATACGGCGACCTCTCCGCGCTCGCCGACGGCAAGATCGCCATGCAGGCGAGCGGTTCGTGGGCCATCAACCAGCTCCTCGACGAGTACCCCGACGAGGTCGCGAACATCGGCGTCGCGCCGCTTCCCTCGCTCGACGGGGACGTGACCCGGACGACGGGCACGCTCGGTGGCTGGGCTCTCGTGATGGACGCCAAGAGCGACAACGCCGAAGCCACGGCCAAGGCGATCTCGTTCATGACGGCCGAGGACCCCGCGATCCCGATGGACTACTTCGTCAAGACCAACTTCACGAAGCTGTCGCCGCGCATCTCGGTGACGGAGCTCATCGCGCAGTCCGACACGTCGGTCGACCCCTGGTACGACACGGTCCTCGAGGTGTCCTCGCACCAGATCCTCGAGCCGACGTACGACTGGGCAGTCAGCATCGCCATGGGTACGGGCCTGGAGAAGGTCATGCAGGGTGGTGACGTCGCCGGCGCGATCGCGGAGGCCGACGCCGCCATCACCAAGGCGATCACGGACCTCGACCTCCCGGCGCAGCTCAACCGGTAGACGAGGACCGGTCTGTACGACCGCCACGACGTGGTGCCCGGACCCCACGGTCCGGGCACCACGTCACATCCATCGAGAGTCCCGAACCAAGGAGCCCGTGTGACCCCCGCCCCGCACGACGACGTCGAGCCCACCACGTTCTTCGCCGTCGCCGACATCGGCCAGGCCCAGGCCGTGGGCAGCCCGAGCGACGGCGACCTCTGGCCCTCGACCTGGGCCGACGACGGGCACCTGTACGCCGCGTGCGGCGACGGCCTCGGGTTCGACCTCTCCGCACCGTGGGGGGACATCGTCGTCAACCGGATCGTCGGTACCCCTGAGGAAGGGCTGACCGGCGAGCGTCTCGCGGCCGGGGACGACGTCGCCCCGGTGTGGACGGAGCCCGGCAGGTTCAACCGCAAGCCCACGGGGATGGTCGCGGTGGACGGCGACGGCGACGGCAGCGACGAGCTCTATCTCGCGGTGCAGGACCTGTACTGCGTGCCGGGGGACGGCATCTTCAACGAAGCGCCCGCGGCAGGGATCGTCCGGTCGCTCGACCACGGCCGGACCTGGACCGCCCCGGACGCCCCGCAGTTCACCGACCACATCTTCACCACGGTGATGTTCGTCGACCTGGGCCAGAGCAACGAGCACTCGGCGCGGATCGGCGAGCCGGGCATGGTCTACGCCGTCGGGCTGGACCACAACTGGCGCACGTCGTACAGCGCGTCGGTCCCCAACCCCGAGAGCCTCTACCTCGCGAGGGTCCGGGCCGACTCGATCATGGACCGGGACAGCTGGCAGTTCTTCGCCGGACTGGTCGACGGCGAGCCGACCTGGAGCGCGGACACCCGGGACCGCGTCGCTGTGCTCGAGGACGGCACGAAGCACCACCCTGCCCACTACCCCGCCTCCGGCGGCAGCGGGACGATCTCGCAGGGCGGCGTCGTCTACGTCCCGGCCTTCGACAGGTTCGTCTACTCGAGCTGGAGCGAGTTCACCCTCGAGCTCTACGAAGCGCCCCGCCCGTGGGGACCCTGGCGTCACGTCGTGTGCCGCGCCTTCGGCCCTTTTCCCTGGGTCGGGCCACGCGGCGAGCATCCCCGCCACGGTGGCTACGGGACGACGATCCCCTCGAAGTTCATCTCGCCCGACGGGCGTTCGGCGTGGCTCCAGTCCAACTGGTTCGTCACGGCGAGCACGTACGCCGGCAGGACGTACGAGTTCTCGCTGCGCCCCGTGCGCCTCGAGCCTCTGGGGCCCGCGCCCGCCGACGTGCCGGACGGGACCAATCTCGCGCACCTCGCGGGGACCTGGCCGATCAGCACCGGCGCGCGGTCCGGCCACCTCGAGGTCATGAACGACGGTGCGACCGACCGGGCGGAGGACAGCTGGACCGGCGAGCACGTCGAGGAGCACCACTGGGGCTACGCCTGGCCCTTCGAGCTCCGCCTGGCAAGGCTCCGGTACACGGTGGGCCCCTACGACCTCGCCGGTGGATGGTTCGCGACGACCCCCCGCGTCGAGGTGCGTCGCGACGGGGTGTGGCACGAGCTCGAGGCCGAGGTCGCGCCGGAGTACGTGCGGGCCGCCCCGCCCGGAGAGCCGCGGACGTACGAGTTCACCTTCGCGCCTACCGTGGCAGACGGCGTGCGCCTCGTCGGCGTGCCCGGAGGCTACGAGCGGTACACCGCGATCAGCGAGCTGGAGGTGTTCTCCGCGTGAGGCACGAGCACACCGATCGATTCGTCGCGATGCCGCTCGGCGGCATCGGCACGGGTTCCGTCTCGCTCGGGGCGGACGGCGGCCTGCGCCAGTGGCAGCTGCACAACATCGGCAACCACCGCGGGGACCTGCCCGGTTCGTTCTTCGCGGTCCGCGCCACCCGGTGGGAACCGCCGGTCGACGAGGTGCGGGTGCTCCAGGCCCGGCCCGTCGGCGGAGAGCCCACGCCGTTGGTCGACGACGACGCGCTCCCGGGCTGGCAGCGCGACCTGGCCGACCGCTACGGCGTCCCGGCGACGACCTTCAGGGGGACCTACCCCGCGGCAGAGGTCGAGTTCCACGACGACGACCTGCCGGTGAAGGTTCGGCTCGAGGCGCTCAACCCCCTCGTGCCGCTGGACACGGCCGCGTCCTCGCTGCCCGTGGTGATGGTCACGCTGACGCTCGAGAACCCGTCGGACCTTCCCGTGCACGGGCACGTCGCCGCAGCGCTCCAGAACGCCGTGGGGTACGACGGCGTCTCGAAGATCGACGGCGTCGGCTCGCCGTCGTACGGCGGCAACACGAACCGGGTCCTGCGCGCGGGTGGCTGGACCCACGCCGTGCTCGAGAACCACGCCCTTCCCGCGCACCACCCGGGAGCTGGCCAGATGGTGCTCGCGACCGACCATCCGCTCGCCCCGGTGCACCTGACCTGGAGCGAGCCCGAGGACTTCATCGCCTTCTTGCGGGGCCGCGGTCTCGGCGGCGATCTCGAGCGCGCCCGGCACGCCCCGTACCTCGCGGACGCACAGGCGGGCGGACCTCTCCCCGCCGTGGGACCGAGCCCCGCCGGCCGCACCTGGAACACCGGCATCGCCGTCCCGTTCGCCCTCGAACCGGGGCAGAAGACCACCGTCCGCTTCCTGCTCGCGTGGCACTTCCCGAACCGCTACGTGAACTTCACGCACTTCGGGCCCGCCCACCCGGAGTGGGGGCCGACCGAGTTCTGGCTCGGGAACCACTACACGGCCCCGTACGCCGACGCCCTCGCCGTTGCCCACGACGTCACGGCGCGCTGGGACGAGCTCGTGGACACGACGCGGGCATGGACCGCGGTGCTGAGCAGTTCCTCCCTCGACGAGGTCGCCGTCGAACACCTCGCGGCACAGGCGTCGATCGTGCGCAGCCCCTCCTGCTTCCGTGCGGCCGACGGTGCCTTCTACGGTTTCGAGGGCGTCAACGGGGCGTCGACGCGCGGCCATGCCGGTGACGTCGGGGGCTCTTGTCCGCTGAACTGCACGCACGTCTGGAACTACGCGCACGGGCTCGCCCGGCTCTTCCCCGAGCTCGAGGTCAGCATGCGTGACACCGAACGAGGCGTCATGCAGGCCCCCGACGGCTCGGTGCCGCACCGGGTCATCGTCCCCCCGTACCTGCCCCAGCTCTGGGACGGACCGATCGGCGGGCCGGACGAGCCGGCGCTCGACGGCATGCTCGGTGTCCTCCTCAAGCACTATCGGGAGGTGCGCCACGGCGCGGGACTCGACTGGCTCGCGGCGGCATGGCCCCGGCTCGAGCGGCTGCTGGCCCACGTCCGCGCCGGCTGGGACCCGGGCGGCACGGGGGTGCTGCGGGGGATCCAGCCCTCGACCCACGACATCGAGCTGCGCGGTGTGAACCCGTTCATCGGGGGGCTCTGGCTCGCGGCGCTGCGGGCCACCGAGGAGATGGCGCTGCTCCTCGGGAAGGGTGAGCTGGCGAGCGAGCTGCACGATCTCTTCGAGCGCGGCAGCGCGAGCTACGACGAGATCATGTTCACCGGCGAGCACTTCGCCCAGGTGCTCGAGCCGGACGAGCCCCGGCGCTGGCAGTGGGAGACGGGTGTCCTGGCCGACCAGCTGTTCGGCCAGTGGTGGGCCCACGTGCTCGACCTGGGCTACGTGCTGCCTCGCGAGCACGTGCGGACCGCGCTGCGCACCGTGGTGCGCGCCAACCTGCGGCACGGGTTCCGGGACTTCGACCACGGCTTCCGCGTGTTCGCCGACGGTGACGACACCGGGCTGCTCATGTGCACCTGGCCGGACGGCGGTCGCCCCGAGGAGCCCACGCGCTACTGCGACGAGGTGTGGACGGGCAGCGAGTACCAGGTGGCAGCCCACTGCTTCTTCGAAGGCCTGCACGAGGAAGGGGCGGCTGTGCTCGAGGGACTCTGGGGGCGGTACGACGGCACCCGGCGCAACCCCTACGACGAGATCGAGTGCGGGGACCACTACGTGCGGGCGCTCGCGGGCTGGAGCGTCGTCGACGCGCTGTCCGGCGCGGCTTGGGACGCGCCGTCGGGCACCTTGACCGTGCGACGGCTGGCCGACGGCGAGTCGTGGCCCCTGCTCACCCCCACGGGCTGGGGGCTCGTGCGCGGCACGCCGGACGGCGTCGAGATCGACTGCCGGTGGGGCGAGATCTCCCCGACCGCTATCAGGAGCCCTCGGTAGCCCGGTCGACCGTCAGCTCCCGCAGGCCGAAGTAGTAGGAGTGCATCCCCGCGGGGGCGCACGGGCAGACGTTCGACTGGACCCACATCGTCTTGCCGTCCTCGGAGATGAACTTCGAAGGGATCGTCGTGGCGTACCCGCCGAAGGCGTCCTCGGTCCAGGGGAAGCCCCCGAAGTCGCGGGACAGGAACAGGGTCCACGGTCCCCACGGGTCCTGCGCCTCGTAGAACTCGTAGGTGAACTCGGTCCACGAGGTGTAGAGGTACCGGTCCAACGGGGCGTTGTAGACGATGCCGCCCTGAGAGATCACCGAGAACCCGCCGTCGTCGGTGTGGACGCGTCGGCTGTCGCTGAGCACCGGGACGCGGTCCGAGATCTCTGCGCTCCACGTGGGTTCGGTGCCGTCGAGGCCGGTGTAGAACTCCCACGTGGCGCGATCGGTCACAGAGCCGACGGGGACGCGCGCGAGGTAGAGGTCCTCGGGGTCGAGCACGACGTCGGAGTAGGAGTCGCGCCAGTTGCCGTCCAGCCCGTAGGCGTAGACCCAGCCGTCAGGTGCGTGCTCGGCGTCCTTGCCGTAGTCGAGGAACATGACCGTGGTGAACACGTGGGCGTCGAACATCGGTGCCGAGGTGTCCCACGACCAGGTGCGGCCGTGGTCCGTCGAGGTGGCGATCGTCGCCGCAGGCACCTCGTTGAAGTCGGTCGCGAGATCTTGAACCGCCAGGTAGAGCACGCCGTCGCGGCACAGCATCCCGGTGGGCTTGCGTGTGAAGCCCTCTCCCGACCAGATGGTTCCCAGCGCCTCCCCGCCGGCCAGCGTCTCACCGCTCAGATCGTCGAGGGGGCCCTCGATCCGGCTGACGGCAGCATCGAAGAACTCGCCACCGAAAGCAGCGCCGTCACCGTTGGCGGCGTACAGGGCATCGTCGTCCGCCCAGCAGCTCGGCCACAGATCACCGTCGGCGACCGCGGCGTAGATGGGGGTGTCGGCGATGGTCCCGGTCAGGGGGGCGTCGTCGGGCACCGGACCCGAGCATGCGGCGGTGATGAGCAGCAACGCTGCGCCGGTGCCGAGGAGGTGCGCCGGCCGCCGTCGGCGTCGGTCCTGGCTGCCCGCTGCGACCATGTGTCGGCTCTCCATCCTGCTCGTCGTCGAGCATTCGTACGATCTCACTACTGTAATCGATTACTCGAAGTTGGGCGATACGTAGCGGCCCTGCAGTAGGAGCGATGTTGGATGCCGTGCTGCTGCGACGACGCGCCCGCAGCCTGCAGGGCAGGAGGCCGGTGGGCCAGCACCCGATGGAGCGGGTGACGGGAATCGAACCCGCGCTATCAGCTTGGGAAGCTGTTAGGAGGGGGATTCCGGCCCTGGTCCCGAAGGTATAACTGCAGGTCAGACGCTTGCGACCCTACCTGACGATGAACCGAGATGCACGGATCTGAACCCCCTAATGGCACGTTATGGCATGCCAGTAGAGGCTGACAGTGCGGGTTTTGCGCCTGCGTGGGCGGGGCATGTGTCCCCCACGGGCGGGCGAGACGGGTGCCGTTGATGTAGCGGAGCGGTACCGCGGACGGTACCATGGTGATGTGCCCTCGGTAGCGAAGATCATCGCCGCGATGCGCGCCAACCCGCGCAACATTCGCTATGACGACCTGGCCAAGGTGTGTGAGCACTACTTCGGTCCACCACGAACCGGCAGCGGTTCGCACGCAGTGTTCAAGACCCCGTGGCCAGGCGACCCGCGGGTCAACATCCAGAACGATCACGGACAGGCGAAGGCCTACCAAGTCAGGCAGGTTCTCGCCGCGATCGAGAAGAAGGAGGGAGAGGAGTGAGCACAAGCAGCGTCGACATCGCCGCCCGCTACACCTACCGGGTCACCTGGTCCGCCGAGGACGAGGAGTACGTGGCCACCTGCCTGGAGCTGCCGTCCCTTTCCTGGCTTGCCGACACCCAAGAGGGCGCCCTGCGCGGACTACGCGACATCGTCGCCGAAGCGGTCCAGGACATGGCCGACAACGCAGAGGCGGTACCCGAGCCCCTGTCCTCGCGCGCCTACTCCGGCAAGTTCAACCTCCGCATCGGAGAACAGCTCCACCGCAAGCTCGCGATGGAAGCCGCCCAGGAGCATCTGAGCCTCAACCAGTACGTAGTCCGCCGCCTCACCAACGCCTCCTGACACCACCCTTCCGCACGGTCATCGGCTGCAACGCTCGTTCCGATGAGCGGATGCCGGCGAGAGAGCATTCGAACCCTGACGCGCCCAGGTCGGGACTGGGATTCAGCGGCCGTGCCGTGGGGGGACGATTCACCCCCCACATCGCCTGCGGCGGTGAGTGTGCGGGCCGCTGGGGTAGACACGACGGCGCATGTCGCGCACCGTGATCCCACGAGTCCGACCAGAGGGGGACACACCTGTGGCGCTTCGCTGGTACTCCGTCGTCATCGAGTCCCGCGACCACCGCGCCCTGGCGCGCTGGTGGGCTGGTGCGCTCGGCTGGGAGGCAGCGGTAGACACGGATGACGAAGTGGTCCTTGTCCCGCAGTGGGCTGGTGAGCTGGGGCCCACGTTGCGATTCGAGCAGGTGCCGCCGGGTCTCGTCTTCGTGCCCGTTGAGCACGAAAAGCACGGCAAGAACCGCTTGCATCTGGACCTGGCACCGCACGTGAGTGCTGATCGGGACGCAGAGATCGAGCGACTTCTGTCACTGGGCGCGACCCGGGTCGACGTCGGGCAGGGCGCCGGCGCGACGTGGGAAGTACTCGCGGACCCCGACGGAAACGAGTTCTGCGTGCTGTCCTCCCGCGAGTACTGACCGCCCGCGCGATCCGCGCGTAGAGGTCAGTGGTGAGCGAGGTCCGGCTCTTGGGGACCATGGCGTTAGGGGCGTGTCGCCGGGGACGTAGAGCGGATGCCGCGGCTCACCTGTGCGTGTGATGCGGTAGCCGACGCTGGAGCCATGTAGTCCCGCGGCTACCGCCGTCCGATACGCCTCGGGATGGCCGTGACGCGCACAGGGCGCAGGAGGTCCTCGAGGTTGGATCGTCGGATGCGCACGAGGCGGCTCCCGACCTTCACCGCGCGCAGCTCGCCGGTGGCGATGAGCTTCCGGATGAATCGCTCGGTGACGTGCAGCACCTCGGCGGCCTCCGCAACCGTGAGGAACTCGGACTGCGGCGGGGCGTTGGTGGCGGTGGACATGTCCCTCTCCTTCGTTCCGGTCGAAGCGTCACAAGCCCAGAGCCGGCGGCTCACGACCCAGTGCGGGTGCGGGCGGGTACGGGTACGGGTACGGCGAGGCCGGGTGGTGTTGCTGACCCGGCCGGCCATAGGGGCGCTGCGGAAGCGTCGGCCCGAACTCGTGCGGCGCGCGAAGCGGCGGGACGGGCGCGGGCTCGTCGGGGTGATACGTCGCCCAGGTCTCGGTGGCGGTCTGCTCGGCGCGGGACGTGGTGAGGATCGTGTTCAGGACGTCGCGGGTCGACAGCGACGCCGGCGAGGCCTGGCTGGGTAGGCAGTCGTCACCGTCGGGCTCGGTGATGACATACGTGCGGTTGAGGTGCCGACCGCGGGACATCGCGACGTAGAGGTCTTCGCGGGCCATGCCGGGTGCGGCGATGGTGTGGGTCTGGTCGGCGGTGATGCCTTGGGTGCGGGCGGTGGTCGTGGCATAGCCGAGCTCGACGTGCTCGGCGACGTAGGCCGCGGGCAGTCGGACGGTTGCTGCGGCGCCGTCGTCCCGGGGCCGGGCCGCGTTGGCGGGGCGGACCTGGAGCGATCCGTTGGGTCCGATGGCGGTGACGTCCCACAGGTTGCCGTTGCGGACGAACCCCTCGGCGGTGTGCAGGCGGCGGTGGTTGTGGCGGGTGACGATCCGGTCGCCGATGCCGGCGGTCAGCGCGTCGTGCAGGTCGACGCCCCCGGCGGTGACGGTCCCAGCGCGGATGCCGGCGGCGCGGGCGGCGTGGTTGAGGTCGCGGACGGTGTGGTTGTCGACGGCCTGCAGCACGGCGATCTGACCCTGGTCGCCGGCTTCGGTCCAGGCTGTCAGGGCGGCGTCGAGCATCTCGTCGCGGGTGCCGCCGGTGAAGGCGCCGTGCGCCTCGTAGGTGTCGAGCGCTTCGGGGTGGGCGCGTCGCAGCTCAAGGCTCGCCCGGGCCTCCCATGGTTGGCTGAACCGCCACAGGCTGGTGAGCTCGGCGGTCGGTCCGCGGCGGGCCAGCATCGCGAACGCCCCGCCGGCGTCGACCGAGCCGCGTTGCAGGTGGTCCCCGACCAGCAGCACCTTCGCCTGGGCGGCGCGGGCCTGCTCGACCAGGGCCGCCAGCGTGCGGGTGTCGGCCAGGGAGGCCTCGTCGACGATGACGAGGTGCCCGCGGGCCAGGGACCACTGGCCCTGCTGGCGCTGGAGCCCGATCACCGTGCTGCGGGCCTGAACCCAGCTCTGACCACCCGCCGCGAGCGCCTCCTGGGCGGCGGCGAACGCCACGCCACGGGCCTGCGCGCCGAGCCCGACGGTCTCGTACAACCACTTCGCGGTCGTCTCACACTGCACGCCCAAGGAGGCGGACAGTGCATGGGCCGCGGTCGCCGAGGGTGCGAGGCCGACGACGGGCCCGACGGCGCGCTGCCACAGGTCGGTCAGCGCGGCCAGGGTGGTCGTCTTGCCGGACCCGGCCGGTCCGACCAGCGCGTCGAGCAGGCGCTGGGAGGTCAGGATCGTCCGGACGGCCTCGCGTTGGTCCGGGGCCATGGCCTCGAGCAGGTGGTGGGGGACCCGGCGTGGGTCATCGAGCGCCCACCGGCTCATGAACGGAAATCCCTCGGTCTCCGTGGCGTCGATCAGCGTCTTCTCGGCGGCGAGGAGCTCAGTGGAGGTGAACAGGGACTCACCGACGCGGCGTCGTTCGGGGTCGCGGGTGTCGTCCAGATGCACACACGCCGCGGCGGCCTGCCCGGTGAGGTCGTTGAGAAGCCGCAGGCGCTCCTTGGGTGAGGCCATCCGCAGCGGCTTGGAGGATCGGAGCGCAGCGGCGCCGAGGTTCCAGGTCGTCCACACCGACCGCTTGGTCGACACGTCGTCGAGCACCTGGGTGACGATCGCCGCGCGGACCTCGGGCCCGACGTCGTGGGCGTGCAGGGGGCGGCCATAGGTGCCCGCGAGCGCGCGGGCGGCCAGGTCGACCGGCTCGAGGCCGGTCAGGGTGCGGGCGCGGTTGGCCCAGTCGGCGCGCAGGTCCAGCAGCGGGCGCACGACCTTGGCCGGGCGGGTCTTCCGGGCCAGGTGCTGGCGCGCCTTGGTCGTCTCGTCCCGGGTCGGTGCGCGGCCGTGGTCGGCTTGGAACCGGGTGGCCCAGTCGAGCTCGGCGCAGTGGATCTGCTCGGAGCGGGCCGAGAAGTGCGCCAACAGGTCGTCGCCGATGCCGTCGAGCTCGAACGCCAGGTTGCGCCGCGGTCCGCGCTCGCGCCGGGAGAACGCGACCGGGAGGCGGCGGGCGAGCTCGTCGGCCAGCATCGTGTCGTAGAGCTCGGACACGGTCACCACGGCGGCGTGGACTGTCTTGCCGTCCAGGGAGCGCCACAGCCGGTCGGGGCCCTGGACCTTGTTGGCCAGCACGACGTGGGTGTGCAGGTTCGGGTCCCCGGTCCGGGTGTCCCAGTGGTCGAACGCCGCCGCGATCATCCCGCGCGTGTGCACCTGGCGGCAGCCGGCCTGACCGACCCGGGTCCGGACCACCGCGTGTTCGACGAACGCCAGCGCCTGGTCCAGGGCAGCGCGGTGTGCGGCATAGACCGTCGCCCGGGTGTCGTCGTCGGCCAACCCCCACAGCACCGACACCGACTTCAGTGCCGTGAAGGTCAGGTCGAACCCGACGACAGCGCGCCCGCCCTGGTACGCCCGTCCGAGCGGCTTGCCGGTCACCGGATCGCGGCCGTCACGGAACACGGCGGCCATCGCGGCCTCGGTCACTCGGTCGCCGGCCCGGACCCCGTGGGCCGGGCTATCGCCCAGGGTGGCGAGTCCGGCGCCGCACCACCGGCCCGGAGGGTTACCGGTGGCCTCGTAGTAGGCGGTCAGCGACGCGCCGGGTTCAAGGTCGGCGTCCCCGGCAGCTACCTGACGGGTCAGGTAGGCATACCCCTCACCGGCCACCAGCTTGTGCATCGACATCATGGGTGGTGACCTCCGCTCTGCCTGGCCTGCCCGTAAACTCATCTGTGCCTCTACCCGCAGGTGTGCAAAAGAGGCGAGAAGATGGGGCCACGGACGCGTTTGCCCTATCAGCAGGTAGGGACGGAGGTGCTCAACCTCGGCACCGTCGCGTGCGCGAGATACCGGTAGCGGTATAGTCAACCCGTGGATGCTGCGACGCTGATCCGGACGACGCGTGAGGGGGCTGGCCTGAGCCAAGACGCTCTGGCGGCGCGCGCCGGCACGTCACAACCGGCGGTGTCGCGCTACGAGTCCGGCACGAGCTCGCCGTCGGTGGAGACACTCGACCGTCTGTTGGCTGCGATGGGAGCCCGGCTCGAGCTCGTCGCTCAAACCTCGCCGCGCCAGCTGGACCTGCGCACGCCGAGGATGGCCAAGCTGCGGCGCAACCGGGACCGGATCCGCCGCGCGGCCCACCGTCACGGGGCATCGAACGTCCGGATCTTCGGGTCCGTCGCCCGCGGTCAGGATCGGCCCGAGTCCGACGTCGACCTGCTGGTCGACCTCGACGTACGAACCCGAGGCCTGTTCCCGATCGCGGCCCTGCAGGACGAGCTCTCGGAGTTGCTGGGGGAGCGGGTCGACGTCGTTCCACAGGACGCTCTGGCCCCGCACGTCGCGCGAAAGGCTCTGGCCGAGGCGGTGCCCCTGTGAGCCGCACGGACGACCAGCGGCTGCGCGACATCCGCGAATCCATCGACGCCGTCAACCGCGCGGACGCAACTCTCCGCCGCTACCCACAGGATCCTGCGGTTGAGCAGGTCGCCCTGGACGCAATCCAGTACCGCGTGCTCACGATCGGCGAGGCGGTCAAGGCGCTGCCGTCCGGCCTGCGCGACGCCCACCCCGAGGTGCCCTGGTCCGACATCGCCCGGATGCGCGACCTCATCGGCCACCACTACTACAAGCTGGACCCGCAGATCGTCCGCGCCACAATCGGCGAGCCCATCGCCCGCCTCCGGACCGCGTGCGAAGCAATCCTCAACGAGCGACCGACGCCGGAGCGCCAGGCCTGACACCCATCGGTCGGTCATCACGGTTCGAAGGCCGATGACGGGCCATGACGGGCGGACGACTCCTCTTGCACCAAGGTGCAGAAGGAGTCTGGCTGGTCCCTTGAGGTCGGACCATCTCACCCTGGGCCTCTGCGAGCCGCGGCCAGACCGTGTAAGTGACGTGCGCTACAACTCGTTACTACGCGCTCGTTCTATCCGAAGGTAGTGGTTTCGCCATGGTGTCCCAGTCCACTTGGATCGACTTCGACATCTGGAACGAAGCGATAGCAGACGTCGTCTTCCCTGAACTCGCTCGCCCCCTCCCCGTGTACCTCGATCTTGAGGATGATCAACTCGCGGCCCTCGGCGCGCGCCTCGACATGGACCCTGACGCGACGTGCCCGCGTTCTTCGGCGACGCCGACGCGCTGATGGACGAGATCGAGGACTTCCTCGGTGGGACGCGCACGGGCTCGGACGCCGACCGACGGCTGCTGACGATGCTGGTGACGGACGTCGTCGCCTCGACGGAGCAGGCCGCCCGGCTCGGCGACCAGCGCTGGGCCGAACTGCTCGCCTGGCACCACCGGGAGGTCCGGCGGCTGCTCGCCCACCACGGCGGGCAGGAGGTGGACACGGCCGGTGACGGGTTCCGCGCCGTCTTCGACCTGCCCAGCCGGGCGGTGACCTGCGCGGTGGCGATCCGCGACAGCCTCGCCGCCGGCGGGCTCACGATCCGAGCCGGGGTGCACTGCGGTGAGGTGGTCAGGGGTCCGGTCTCGGTGCGTGGGGTCGCCGTGCACGTCGCAGCGCGGTCGCGGCGACGGCCGAGGCAGGGCAGGTCAGGACGACGGCGACGGTCCGCGACCTGCTCCTCGGGACGGCCGTGGCAGCTGTACACGGTGGCGGACGGCGGCGAACGGCTGGGCCATGACCGGACCTGACGCGAAGTACGGCTCGCGCTCCTGACCCGGCCGCTCGGCCGACGAGCCCGCTCCGTACGCTAGGCCGCGAAGTGCTCGAGCACGGACCGGTCGACCTCGACCCCGAGGCCCGGCCCGTCCGGGACCATGACGAAGCCCTCCTCCATCCCGATGGTCGAGCCGATGAGCTCGTCGCGGTACGGGTGCTCAGACCGGTCCAGCTCAAACTGCGGGAAGCCGTTGTCGCAGGGCGACGAGCTCGGTCCGGGCAGTGAGGCGAGCAGGTGCAGCGCGGCTGCCTGGCCCAGACCCGTCCCCCAGACATGCGGCACGATCCAGGCGTGGTGGGCCTGGGCGATCGCTGCGATCTTCTTGACCTCCGTAAACCCCCCGGCCGAGCACACGTCGGGCTGGTAGATGTCGAGCGCCTGCGCCTCGATCCAGCGCGCGAAGTCGAACTTCGAGAACAGGTTCTCGCCGGCGGTGATGAAGGTGCCAGTGAGGCCGCGGAGCCGCTGGTAGCCCTCCAGGTCGTCCGGGCGCATCAGCTCCTCGGCGAAGTGGAGGGACAGCCCCTCGGCCTGCCGCAGGAAGCGTGCGGCTGCCCGGCTGTCGTAGGCGCAGTTGGCATCGATCGAGATGGCGATCTCGTCCCCGACGGCCTCGCGGACGGACTCCAGGAGGGTCAGGTCCTCGACGATCCCGTAGCCCGTCTTCACCTTGAACGCGGTGAACCCGTTCTGCACGTGGTCCACCGCCTCGTCGACCGACGCCTGCGGGTAGGTCGCTCCGCGCGTCCGGTAGAAGCCGGTGGCGTACGCCCGGACCCTGGACCGGAACGCGCCGCCGATGAGCTTGTGGATCGGCTTCCCGGTGGCTCGCCCGATCACGTCCCACAGCGCGATGTCGACGCCACTCAGGGCGTTGACTGCCGCCCCGCCGCCGTAGGGACGAGACGCGTTGTACAGGTCCTCCCAGATGACCTCGACGTCGAAGGGGTCACGGCCCACGAGCAGCGGGTGGAACACCCGGTTGATGAAGGCCTGCGCGGTGTCGCCGCGCTGCGTCCCGTGGCACACGCACTCGCCCCAGCCCACGATGCCTTCGTCCGTGGTCACCTCGACCACGACGCTGTCGCGGACGTGCGCCTCCCTGGAGCTCCACGTACGGAACGGCTGCTCGAGCGGCGCGGACAGCAAGTGCGCCCTCACGTCGACGATCTTCATCTCGGCTCCACTTCCCTTCTACTTCTCGGGTCGCGACGTCGCGAGCCTGCGGTGGGGACGGGTTGGGCGGCGCCTGCCCGAGCGGCTCGGGTCACAAGCCGGCCAGGTAGGAGTCGAGCGTCAGGACGGACCCGTCGACGAAGCGCTCACACCGCCCGAGGGTGTCCACCTCGAGCAGGAGGTGGGCGCCGCGGAACGTGACATACGACGCGACCGTCTTGGCGACGTCGTCCCCGTGGCTGTTGGTCCCACCGGCTGCCACCCCCCTGCCCGTCGAGAAGTAGGGCGGGGTCTTCGTGATCATCGACCGGTACATGTTCCGGTTTACGAGCTCATGGAAGGCCTTGAGTTCCTCGGGCGTCCGGACCTCCGCGCTCTCGGCCTCCGCCCGCCCGACGACCTCGACGATCACGCCCTGCCGGCCCTGGTCGAGGGGAGCGCGGACGACGATGCGGTCGGCCTCCGCCGTCCAGGTGACGTCGCCCATGGTGTGGAAGCTCATGAACGTGTCCTCGACCCGGCCGTAGCCGTGCCGGTCCTCGACGACCCACTCACCCAGCGGGAGGCAGCCCAGGACCTCGGGGTGAGCCGTCGTGTCATCGGCCGGGACGTTCCACAGCTCCATCACGGTGTCCTTGAGGAACAGGACGTCGCCGTAGGTGCTCTGGTGCCGCAGGTCCCCAGCCGAGTACATCGGCCCCGGGTGGAAGAAGTAGGCGTGGTTGACGTTGCGGTCGACGTTCCGCTCGGTGATCGGCAGCGCGACGTCCCACCTGTGCTGCTCGTTGTCGAACTGCCGCCTGCGCTCCCACACCCCGCCCACGGCATGCGTCGCGGTGATGTAGGTGTAGAGATTCACGACACCCTCGACGCGCTGCTCCGCCGTCGCCAGGAGGACGCGCTTGGTGTCGACCGAGGGCTCGTTCCGGTCCAGCGCCCGGTCACGAATCCGTGGCGGCACCTCGTAGGTGAACAGCGCCGCCCCTTCGAGGCGCGGCAGCGCGCTGCCCAGCGGGAAGTCGCCGAACTGGATGAAGTCGATCGCCACGTTGGTGTCGGTCGGCATGTCGTGCGGCCACTGCCGCGAGCGCGGCCCTACCCACGCGCCGGCGAGGTAGCTGTCGACGCGCAGGTCCCAGAGCACCTCGAGCATCTCCGCCACGGCGTCCTTGACCTCGCCGTCGTCGGACACCTCCCAGACGCAGGCGAAAGCCTGGATCCAGTGCCAGAACCACGGCAGGGCGCCGTACTCCTTGAAGCCGAACCTCCGCAGGTGCGCTAGGAGGCGCGCTGTCCCGTCCAGGCCTCGCCTGGTCAGGTCGGCGTCGTCGTACAGCTGGCCGAGCAGGAGGCGCTGGGCCACGTGCGTCGCGTCGTGGTGGTGCATCTCGTACAACGACGTCCGCGCGTACGAGCTCTCGTACTGGCGACGGACCGCCCGGTCGATCCCGTCGAGCGTCTCGAACGGGAGCCAGTCGGCGTACCGGCGCCGGAACAGCACGAGGATGCACACCATCAGCTCGCCCGGCTGGAGGTTCGCCACCCCGGCGGGGTGCTCGGGCGAGACCGAGATTGGCCAGTGGCCGTACATCGGATCGTCCGGGTCCTGCCGCTGCAGCCGCAGCACCCTGGAGATCATCGAGCACGCCAGCTCACGTCCCTGCTCGGGCGACAGCTGGCCGGTGCTCGGTCCGGCCTGGAGGTCGGCGCTCGCAGCGAAGAGGTGGACGGCGAGGTAGAAGGTGCGGCGGACGTCGTCGTCGAACCACAGACCCGTCCGGGTCACCGGGAGGCCCGCCGCCTCCTCGGCCGCCCTGCTCACCACCGCGATGCGCCGGTCTCGCATCTCCATCGAGCTCACACCTTCATCCTTGCGACGACGTACGCCGGCGGTGACGACCGCAGGCTGCTGACACCTGAGCGTGCTGGAGGACGACGGACGGGCCTAGCCCTTCACCGCCGAGCCGGCGAGGCCTTCGACGACCATCCGCTGGCTGATGTAGTAGAGGATCACGATGGGCAGGGACCCGACGAGCGACCCGGCCATGATCTGGCCCCACTGGTAAACGTCACCGGAGATCAGCGCACTGATCGTGATGGGGAACGTGAAGGTGCGAGGGGACATGGTGAGCACCAAGGCGTACAGGTACTCGTTCCAGACGGTGGTGAACATGATGATCCCGACGGACGCGATGCCGGGAGAGATCACCGGGACCATGATCTGCCACAGGGCCCGCAGACGGCTCGCCCCGTCGATGAGAGCGGCCTCCTCGAGCTCGGCCGGGAGTGCCTCGAAGAAGCCGATGAGCAGCCACGTACCCATCGGCGTCGTGATGCTCAGGTACACCACGATCAGACCGAGCGTGGTGTCGATGAGGCTCATCTTGCCCATGAGCACGGTGAAGGGGATGAACAGGATCGTGGACGGCACGAGGTAGGAGGCCAGTAGGACGCCGCGGAAGCTCCCGTTGAGCCGGAGCTTGATCCGCGCGATGGAGTACGCCCCGCCGATGCTGAGGAAGAGCGCGATGAGCGTGGACGCACCAGCGACGACCAGGCTGTTCAACAGCCCCCGGGCCACCCCGTTGGTGAAGATCGCCGAGTAGTTGCCCACGACCGGCTCGCGCACGAGGAGGCTCGCGTGGTTGAAGACCTCGTTCTGGGTCTTCAGCGACGTGATCACCATGTAGTAGATGGGCAGCAGGATGAACACAGCCAGCGCGACGAGGGCGGTGGTCCGCAGCGCCGTCGAGGGCCGAGGCATCCGCTTGTCAGTCCTTGGCATGACGCCTCATTCCCATGATCATGAGCGTGAGGAACCCGACGAGGAGCGGCACCAGGAAGAGCGATGCCGCTGCTGCCTCGCCGAAGCTCAGGCTCTGCAGGCGCAGGTAGGAGAAGACCGGGAGGGTCTCCGTCGCCCCGGCCGGACCACCCTTCGTGGTGAGCCACACCGACTGGAACGCGTTCGTCGTCCAGATCGTCGAGAGCATCGTCACCGTGTAGACGGTCGTCCGGATGGACGGGAAGGTGATGTGGACGAACTGGCGCCACCCGTTGGCGCGGTCCAGCCTGGCCGCCTCGTACAGCTCCTCGGGGATCTTCTGCATCGCGGCGAGGAACATCATCACCCAGAAGGGGAACCCCTGCCAGACCGTGGCGAGCACCACCGCCCCGAGCGCTGTGTCCGGGTCCCCCAGGAAGTTGGTGGGACCCAGACCCAGTGCCGTCGCGATGATCGAGAAGAGCCCTGAGGACGGGTCGTACATCAGCCGCCACAGGATGAAGGCGACGAAGCCAGGGACCGCCCACGGCAGGATGACCATGCCGCGGAAGAGGTTGCGGTACCGGAACTTCTGCATGAGGAGCGTCGCGACCGCCAGGCCCAGCACGAGCTTGGTGACCTGGGCGGCCGCGACGTACACGACGGTGTTCTTCAACGCGTTCCGGAAGCGTGCGTCCTCGAGCATCCCGATGTAGTTCTCGAGACCCACGAACTGTCCCGTCGACCCGATCGTCGTATCCGTGGCGCTGATCCACACGCCGTAGACGAACGGGAAGCCGATGATCAAGGCGATGATGAGGAGCGCCGGCCCGACCAGCGAGTACCCCAGCGGGGTCGCGTCGGTGGTTGATCGACGTCGCCGTCGCCTGGGCCGAGCCGGGCTGGTCCGGTCCGAACTGCGCGGCTCCGCCACGACCGTGTCGCTTGTCATGTGCACACCTCCTCAGGCTGTGACTCGGATGGGGTCGCTCGTGGGTCTCGAGGCTTCATGTGACAGCTGGTTTCCTACTTGTAGGAGTCGTAGATCTTCTGGCACGCGGCCTGAGCGGTGCTGATCGCATCGGGCATGCTCACCCCGTTGACGACCACCGACTGCACCAGGGTGGAGGCCTGGAAGCTGGTGTGGTAGTCCGCGTAGGCCTCGTTGTAGGTGTCCGGGTACGCGAGGAGCGTGCCCTTCTCCGCGAGCTCCTTCAGCCCGGCCAGCGCCGGAGAGCTCTCCTGGTCGAAGATCTCGAACTCGGCGTAGTCCTTCGTGACCGGCCCGTAGATGGAGTGCGCGAGGTAGGCCTCGATGTTCTCCGGCTCGGACAGGTACCGGATGAGGCTCTCGGCCAGCTCCTTGTTGTCCGAGCTCTCCGGGATGGTGTGGGTCCAGATGGTCGCCGGCGAGATCGCGTGCTCAGGCCCGGCGGGCAGCGCGCTGTACGCGGTGCTGGCGGCGAGCTCCGGGTCGTTCTCCTCCAGGTAGAGCGCGACGCTGCCGGTATTCTGGATGAACGCGGCCTGGCCGGACTGGTAGGCGTTGTTGTCCCCGGCCCCGTCCCAGACGGCGACGTCCGGCGGGAAGAGCCCGGCATCGACGCCGTCCTTGATGAAGGTGAGCGCGGCGACCGTCTCCGGCGAGTCGAGCGTGCACTGCAGGCCCTCGTCGTCGGCCACCCGGGCGCCGTAGGAGTGCAGCACGCTCTCGACGAAGTACTCGGCGTCCGCCACGTTCGATAGGGCGAATCCCATCGCGTACGTGTCGGGCGGGCTGTCGACCTCGGCACCCATCTCGGCCAGCTCCTCCCACGTCGCCGGCAGGGTGTCGAAACCTGCCTCGGACAGGAGGTCCTGCCGGGCGAAGAGGATGTTGCCGTAGACGCCGAAGGGGATCCCGTACCCGTACGCCGGATACTCGTCAGGCTCCTGGAGCATGTCCTGCCAACCGCCGTACTGCTCGCCGACCTCCTCGTAGAGGGGCGTGACATCGGCGATGACGCCTCGAGCGCTCAGCTGCATCAGGAGGTTGTCGCTCATGTCGAGGAGGTCAGGGAGCTGGTTGGCGGTGAGCGCCGCACTGACCTTGGTCGTCGTGTCGTTGCCGTTGACCGGCACCAGCTCGACCTGGACGTCGTTGGCCTCGGCCCATGCCTTGACCTGCTCCTCGAGGACGCTGTTCGCCTCCTCGGAGAAGATCTCGGTGTACCAGTAGGTTAGCTCACCGCCGCCTGAGCCGGCGGAGTCGGCGGCGCAGCCCGTGAGGATCAGGCTCACACCGACGAGTGGGGCCACCATGGCGAGCGCGTTTCCGCGCCGATTGCTGTTCGACATTGAACCTGCCTTCGGATGATGGGTGGATGCAACGGGTGGTGTCATGAGGACGAAGGTTTGACGGAGGCGCGGGTTTCTATCGGACCATCCAGCCCCCGTCCACGGTGAGTACCTCGCCGGTCACGTAGTCGGATGCCGCTCCTGACAGGAAGACGGCTGCACCGACGAGATCAGAGGGGTTGCCCCAGCGCCCGGCCGGGATCCGCGCGAGGATCGACGCGGACCGCTCGGCGTCGTCCCGAAGGGCTGCGGTGTTGTCCGTGGCGATGTAGCCAGGGGCGATTGCGTTCACCTGCACCCCGAGCGGAGCCCACTCGTTCGACAGCGCCTTGGTCAGACCGAGGACGCCGTGCTTCGCGGCGGCGTAGGAAGCGACCCGGATCCCGCCCTGGAACGAGAGCAGGGATGCGATGTTGATGATCTTGCCGCTGCCCCGAGCCGTCATCTGGCGGCCCGCGAACAGGCACACCTTCGACAGCGCCTCGAGGTTGACCGTGAGGACCTCGTCCCAGTCCTGCCGGACCCCCTCGGCGAAGTCACCGCGCCGGATGACCCCGGCGCTGTTGATCACGATGTCGACCTCGTTGGCCTCGAAGAAGGCAGGCAGCTCCCGTTCGACGGTCGCGATGTCGTTGAGGTCCAGCCGAAGGTGCGAGGCCGTGCCGCCGAGGCCCTCGATCGTCGCCAGGGTCTCGTGCGGCGCATCGCCGCGCGCGGCGAGCACCACGTCCGCGCCCGCCTGGGCGAGGCCGACGGCGAGCGCCTGGCCGATCCCGCGCCGGGCACCGGTCACCAGGGCGCGCCGGCCGGTCAGGCGGAACAGCTCATTGAGGAAGGTCATCGCATGTCACCGACTGCGAAGGTGTCCATGTCGTCGAAAGCCTGGTTCTCCCCGGCCATGGCCCACACGAAGCTGTACGCCTTGGTGCCGAAGCCGGAGTGCACGGACCAGCTGGGCGAGATCACCGCCTGGCGGTCAGCGACGACCAGGTGCCGGGTCTCGCGGGGCTCACCCATGAGGTGGATGACGCGCGCGTCCACGGGCAGGTCGAAGTACAGGTAGCACTCGGTCCGCCGGTCGTGGGTGTGCGCCGGCAGGGTGTTCCACATGTTGCCCTCGTGCAGGGTCGTCACCCCCATGACGACCTGGCAGCTGCGGACACCGTCGAGGTGGATGTACTGGTTCAGGGTGCGGCGGTTGGAGCCGGAGGCGTCGCCCAGCTCGCGCACGTTCCCGCCGCCCGGCTCGACCAGCACGTTGTCGTAGGTGAGGTGCGCGGGCGCCGAGAAGACGTAGAACTGCGCCGGTTCGTCCGCCGACCCGCTGGTGAAGGTCGGGCTGTCGTTGCCCCGGCCCAGGTACAGGCACGACCCGTTGGCCATCTCGAAGGTCTCGTCGCCGACGCGCACGGTTCCGTGCCCCCCGACGTTGACAATGCCGGCCTCGCGGTTGGCGAAGAAGTCCTGGGAACGCAGCTCCGGGAAGCCCTCCAGCACGAGTGGCTGACCCGACGGGACCACACCGGCCAGGACGACCCGGTCGTGGTGGGTGTAGACCGCCTGGACGGTGCCGTCGACGAAGAGCTCCTCGACCAGGAACTTCTGACGGAGCTCCTCGGTGTCCATGCTCTTCACGTGCTCGGGGTGCGTCGCGTATCGGATCTCGACCATGGTTTCTGCCTTCTTCTCTGCTGTGACGTGAGCTCGTGGCGCGCCGGCCCGCGTGCGTGCCGCGGGTCTGCGGGACTCAGGGGGTCTGGGCGTACTCCGCGACGACGTCGGTATCGACGTCGATCCCCAGGCCGGGGCCGGTCGGCACCTTCACGACGCCGTCCTCCAGCCGGATGGTGTCGCCGATGATCGACTCGCGGAACGGGTGAGCCGACCTGTCGAGCTCGAGCGTCGGCTGCCCGGTGAACTGGAACGCGCGTGCGGTGGGGGGCAGCGTCGCGGTCACCTGGATCGCCGCGGCGAGGCCGATGCCGGTGCCCCAGACGTGCGGGATGACTGTCGCGTTGTGCGCCTGGGCGATCGCGGCGATCTTCCGCAGCTCGGTCGGGCCCCCGGCGCTGCACACGTCCGGCTGGTAGATGTCGACCGCGCCCTCGGAGATCCAGCGAGCGAAGTCGAACTTCCCGAACAGGTTCTCCCCGGTGGCGATGAACGTGCCGGTGGTGCCGCGCAGCGTCTTGTAGCCCTCGATGTCGTCCGCCTTGAGCGGCTCCTCGAAGAAGTGCACCTTGAGGGGTTCCATCTCGAGCAGCAGCCGGCGAGCGGTCGGGGCGTCGTAGGCGCAGTTCGCGTCCACGGCGATGAGGACGTCCGGGCCGACCGCGTCGCGGATCGCCGAGATGACGGCCAGGTCGTCGGCGATGCCGTACCCGATCTTGACCTTGAAGCTCGTAAAGCCGTCGACGACGTGCCGCCGAGCCTCCTCCACGGCAGCCTCCGGGTACGTCCGGCCCTCCACGCGGTAGAAGCCGGTCGCGTACGGGATCAGCTCGGAACGGTGGGCGCCACCGAGGAGCTCGTGGACCGGACGCCCGAGGATCCTGCCCTGCAGGTCCCACAGGGCGACGTCGACCCCGCTCAGCGCATGGACGGCTGCGCCACCGCCGTAGGGCCGCGTGGTGTTGTACATCAGCTCCCACAGCACGTCGATCTCGAACGGGGAGCGGCCGATCAGCAGAGGGCGGTAGACGCCTTCGATGAACGCCTTGGCCGTGTCACCACGCTGGGTGCCGTGGCAGACGCACTCTCCCCAGCCGACAGCCCCGTCGGCCGTCTCGATCCGCACGACCACCGAGTCGCGGCGCGTCGCCGGACCGCCCCAGATCCTGAACGGCTGCTCGAGGTCGCTCGTCAGCACGTACACCTGAACACTGGCGATCGTCGTCACGTGCGCCCCTCCTCTGGTCGCGCGGGGCGCTCCGGACGGAATCGCCATCTCAACCACCTCGTCGTCGTGGAGGGCGTCCACCGCGTCACATCGACGCTGCCCGCGGTCACCGCTCCGTTGCGGAAGTTCATGTATATGAACCTTGTTCGGAATGCAGTAGGACGCTAACCTGGCGCTCGCACGCATGTCAATTGCCGCGCGATGTCGCCGGCGTCCGAGGAGGTCGTCCATGGTCATGGCCCCGACGGTGGTGAAGTCCGCGGACCGGGCGCTCGTGCTGCTGGAGGTCTTCAGCAGCGACCCCCGGCCGCGCACCTTCGTCCAGCTGCTCGACGAGACGGGCATCCCCAAGAGCAGCCTCCATGCGCTCCTGGGCACGCTCGTCCAGCGGGAGTGGCTGGTCGCCTCGGCGCCCGGAGCGGTGTACTCGCTGGGTTCGCGCGCGGTGGAGATCGGGGCGGCCTTCCTGCGGACGCCCGGGCGCGGCTCCTACGACTATCTGCTGACGGACCTGTGCGCCCGGCTGGGCGAGACGGTGAACATCGGGAGGCTGGTGGACGACTCCGTCCTGTATCTCGGCGTCCGTCGTCCCCCGCACGCCTTCCAGTTCCTCTCCTCGCCGGGGCTGCGCCTGCCTGCTCATGCCACGGCGCTGGGCAAGGCGCTGCTCGCCGAGCTCGAGCCGGCACAGGTGCGCGAGCTGCTCGACTTCCCCCTCGAGCGGCTGACCCCGCACACGATCACCACGGAGGACGCGCTCATGGTCGCCCTCCGTGAGATCCGGGAGCAGGGCTACTCCCGGGAGTGGGAGGAGACCTCGGCCGGAGCGACCTGCACGGCCGTCTCCGCCGAGGTGGCGGGTGAGCGCATCGCCATCGGGGTAGCGGTCCCGACCTCGCGGATGGCCCCCGACAAGCAGGAGCACATCCTCACCGAGCTGTTCAAGGCCAAGGCGGTCCTGACCAGCTCGGCGTCGCTGCGCGCCTGACGCCCGCGCGGCTACCAGGTCCAGCGCGCCGAGACCGGCTCGGCTCCCCAGTCGGTGCCCCACGGCGCGAGGACCTCGACGTCGACAGCCGTGGCAGCGAGCAGCCAGCGCGCCTCGTGGCGGACGAAGCGGTCGACGGTGTGCCCCATGAGGATCCACGGCTCTCCGCCCCGCGTCAGCGGCTGCCACAGCGCCCACGTGCCGGTCGCCTCGCCGGCATCGGCGTCGAGGTCGATGACCGGCCCGCTGACAAAGCTCATCGTGTAGGACAGCCGCTCGCCGAGCTCGCGCACGTGCTCGACGTACGCATCACGGCCGTCGACCGTCCCGAACGGCGTCGCGGTCCACCGGTAGTCCGCGATCAGGTGCTCGCGCACGGCAGCCGGATCGCCGCCCCTGGTCACCGCGTCGTCGACCGCGAGCAGCAACCTCGCCTTCACCTCGCGCACCGCGGCTCTCGCCTCGAGCCGCACGATGCGGCGCTCGAGGGCGTCCCTCGTCGCGCCCGTCCCGCGCTGGTCGCCGTCCGGCTCGTGCTCCGGCATCGTCATCGTGCCCTTCTACTCAGGCTTGTACTGGTCGGCGACCGCCTCGGTCGGGCCCCAACCGCTGTCGAACGGGACCAGGAAGCTGATCTGCTGCCTCCGCTCGAGCCACTCCCGCCTGGCGCCGTCGGTGCGGATGCGGATGTCGTGCTGGAAGGTGCCGAAGTGGGCGGCCTGGTCGAGGTTGGGCGCCTCGAAGCAGTAGCAGTGGGCGAGTGTGACGTCGCTGCCCTCCAGCGGCTCCAGCAGAGGGTTGGTGAAGAAGTGGATCGTGTACTGGGCAGCCAGGCTGTCGTAGAACGCATAGAGCGCCTCCCGACCGCGCAGCTGAGCACCACCGGTGTCGTAGTAGCCGTCGACGGCCCACATCTGCGACAGCTCCTCCGGCGGGTACGGGCCGGCGTCGCAGAGGAACCCCGCCGCGTGGATGAGGTCCTCGGCGTCCTCGCACTGCTCCAGGCGCCGGAGACGCGCGTCGAGGTCGTGCTCGTCCATGCCGTGACCTCCAAGTTCACAGATGCGAACCTCGTTCACCTGCTGGGTAATCTGCGGCGAGGCTAGGCCGGCCGGAGGGCGATGTCAATCGCGCCGTCCGCGCTGCCGGCCCACGTGAACAACCGCACAGACGGGCTGCTCCCGATGTGCCGAAGATGCACGGGTGTTCCCGCAGAGGGCTGGAGCCGTGGTCCCGCGACGCGCGGCACAGCGCTGTGCGGTCGTCATCAGATACCCCTAGGGGTCTGTTGCGACCATGCCTGCAGCAGCGTCCTCCACCGCGCCCCAGCGCGTCGTCGTCGTCGGCGGTGTCGCCGGCGGCATGAGCGCCGCCGCCTGGCCCCGGGGCCGGGATGACGGGCGCCGACCTGGCCGAGCTGGAGCTCGCCTACGCCCGGCCGTACGGCTCGGCCAAGGATCCGGTGAACATGCTCGGCTTCGTCGCGCTGAACGTCTTGGACGGCAGGATGCCCCAGTGGCAGGCGGCGGACGTCGACGACCTCCTGGCCACGAGCCTCGTCCCGGACGTCCGGTCCCACGCAGAGTTCGAGCGCGGCCACCTCGAGGCGCCCGAACGTCCCGCACTTGTCCGCACCCGCGAAGGAGCCCACGCATGAGCCTCCGCGACGCCCTCGACCGTCTCCTGCGCCGCACGGACGACGGGACGCTCCGGCCCACCGTCGACGGCCCCACCGCCGTCCGACTCGTCCACGACGGCGCCAGCCTGCTCGACGTCCGGGAGCGCTCCGAGCGGAAGGCCGGTCACGCACCCCAGGCCGTGCACGTGCCGCTCTCGGGTGTCGCCGACGCGCCGTAAGCGGACGGCGCACGCCGGACGTCGCGCGGTAAGGCCCCAGGAGCGGACGCCGGACGGCGCGCGACGTCGAGCGCGGTCGCCCGGGGTCTCGAGCCCGGGCGAGTCCGGCGCGCTACATCTCCTCGTGGGTCTCCGGGTCCCCGCCGAAGAGCCGCCCGTCCGGTCGCCCGAGGCCGGTGATCGCCTCGACCTCGTCGTCGGTGAGCGCGAACCCGTCGACAGCGAGGTTCTCTCGCTGACGGCCCGGGTCGGCGGACTTCGGAATCGGCACCGCGCCGAGCTGGACGTGCCAGCGCAGGATCACCTGCGCCGGCGTCACCTGGTGCGGCGCGGCCGCCGCGGTGATCGGCGTCGTCTCCTTCACCGGTGCCGCCTTACCCAGCGGGCTCCACGCCTCGGTCAGGATGCCGTGCTCGACGTGGAACGCCCGGAGCTCGCGCTCCGGGAAGAACGGGGTGCATCTCCACCTGGTTCACCGCCGGCATCACGCCCGTCGCCTCCGCCACGCGGGTGAGCATCGCGGAGGTGAAGTTCGAGACGCCGACCGAGCGCACGCGACCATCCTGCTGGAGGCGGACCATCGCCCGGGACGTGTCGACGTACCTGTCCACGCTCGGGTTGGGCCAGTGGATGAGGGCGAGGTCGATCGTGTCGAGCCCCAACGGGGTGCTGGACCGCTCGAACGACGCCAGCGCCTCCTCGTAGCCGTGGTCCCGACCCGGGATCTTCGTCGTGACGGCGATGTCGGCGCGCGGGACGTCCGTGCGCCCGATCGCGCGGCCGACGGCGTCCTCGTTGCCGTGGTTCACCGCGGTGTCGATCAACCGGTAGCCGACGTCGAGCGCGCTCAGGATCGCGTCGGTCCCGGCGTCCCCGCGCAGCGGGTAGGTGCCGAAGCCGATCTCGGGCAGGTGGGCTCCGTCGTTCAGGATGGCATGACCCGACGCTACGCGACCGACCAACGCGGTGCCGGGGCAGGGGCGATCAGACACTAGCCTCGTCGAGGCTCGATCCTGAGCCCACACGACCAGCGGAGGTCAGACCCATGGGAAGGGCGCAGAACCCGATCTTGCCCGGGTGCTACCCGGACCCCTCGATCCGCCGGATCGGGGACGACTACTACCTCGTCACCTCGACGTTCGAGTACTTCCCCGGCAGGCTGACCGGGCCCGAGCACGTGGTCTGGCACGGTGCGCTGGAGAACGCGGTGTGGGCGGAGGCGCCGCACCTGTACGCGATCGACGGCCGCGACGACCTCCGGGCGGCCGAGGCCGGTACGGAGTTCCACCACGCGCAGTCGGTGGCCCGGGCCGACGCCGTCACCGGTCCGTACGTCGGCTCCAAGGGCAACCCGGTGGGCCAGGCAGCAAGGAGCGCAAGTCTGTTCTGGTCGACCTGGCCACCAGGCTCGGGCTAGACGTCGACACGACGCTCAACAAGGTCGACCTCGGCGCCGCCGTAGCAGGACGGCTCCATGCTCCTTGGAGCCCGCGGCACTTGTCCACCGGCCAGACCATCACTCTCGAAGGTCTCAACGCTCTCCTGGCCGCCGGCGAGCGGCACCTCGGTCTCCTCGGGCAGAGCGCGGCCGACGCCTTCACGACACCGGGCGAGGAGGCGGAGGCGCTCCTCACGGCCCTCGCCGCCGCGATCGACACGACATGGGATGGCCGACGCTGCGTGGAGACCATGCGTGATGCCGAATTCCGCCACTGGCGCCAGACGGAGTGGATCGGCTGGCACTTCGAGTACGTCGGAATCGCCGCGCTCGTCAACGCCTTCGGGGGCGGGCCCAAGCGCGTCCTCAACACCTCGTTCGACTACTCGCTGCGCACCACCTGGGACCTGAAGGCGCACAGCTCTGGCGGCGAGAACGCCGCGATTCTGAATGACCTCGATGCGATCGAGACCGGCCTGACCGAGCCGGGTGGCCTCGGCTTCATCGTGCTGACCGCGCCGCGTTCGACGCCTGGCATCGTGCACAGCGAAGCGCCGGACCCGCCGATGAGCGCTCTCGTGCGCTCAAGTCCGGCTTCACACCACTTCGCCTCGACGCCTACCACCTGCAGGACCTAACAGCCTCGAGGCGGCCATGCAGCGGGGAGAGCTCGCCGTCATGGCGCAGGGCCGGCAACCAGACGGGAGCGCGCGAAAGCCCAAGCTGAAGATCCGCTTCGGGGCCGCCGACGCGCCTGGTGGCTCGCGGGTAGCTTCACGCTCCCTGACGGCCTGACAACATCGGCGCGGCCCTTGCCAGCGGGCCCGAGGCGTCACGAGACGTCAGGATGGGCGACTTCAAGGACGTCTGGCGGCGGATCCAGCGACAGGCGGGAGAGACGTTCCACACGATCACCGGCTTGCCGTTCACGTACACGGTGCTCGGCGACTACCTACGGGTCGCTCGGGACGGGGAGGAGATCAACCGCTCCTTCTCCAAGACCAACTTCCGGCAGGCCGCGGAGATGATGCCGACCGACGGCCCAGGTGGGCTGAGGGGACGTCAGGGAGCCCCGTACACCTGGGCGATCCTCGCCGACGCGCGGGTTCGGGCCTAGCCGCCGAAAGTGGGCGTCGGCGACCCCGGCGGACGGCAGCGCGCTGGTAGCAGTTTCGGTAGCAGTTTGTCTCCAGACCGAGGCTACCGTGCCCTACCGCCTGCGTCCGCTCACCCCGCTGACCTGCCCGAACGCATCCACACACATCCGCCCGACACCCCTCCAGGCCACTTGGAAAGCGTGTTGAGCTGGCCTCCACCTGGATAGCGCGCCTGACTCGTCGCTTCGCGGCTCCGACGACCGGTAGCGGCCCACGCATAGGGTCTCGGATCAGACACTGCCGGCCGTCTGGCCCAGCGCCGCGTCCAGCCGGTCCGCGATCCGCCGCTGCGCCCCGTCCGCAGCGTGCTGGTAGTGCAGCGCCGCCCTCGGGCTCGCGTGCCCTGCCCGTTCCATCAGCTCGGGCAACGTCGCCCCGGTCGCGGCGACGACCGTCATCGCGGAGTGGCGCTGGTCGTGCCAGGTCAGGTCGTCGCGCCCGATCGCGCGTCGTGCGCGGGCGAACATGACCGAGCGACTGCCGGCGGACAGTGGCGTGCCGTTGACGGTGCCGAAGACGAGCGCGTCCTTGCCCGGCGGGGTGAACTGCGCCAGGTGCTCGGTGAGTGCGTCGACGGCCACGGTCGGCAGCGCGACGGTGCGCCGTCCGGCGATGGTCTTGGTCGAGGAGAACCGGTCGACCCCGGTCCCCGGTCGGGTCAGCGACTGCTCGACTCGGACCGTCCCGGTCTTCAGGTCGACGTGGCGGCGCTGCAGGGCGAAGAGCTCACCCGCACGCAGCCCGCTGCAGAACGCCACGATGACGGCCGCTCGGTAGCGCTCGGGCATCGCGTCGGCCAGGGCCCAGATCTCCGGTGCGGTGGCGACCTTGCGCTCCGTGCGGCCTCGGGTGTCGCGCTGGCTCGCCCCCTTGACTAGGCAGGGGTTGGCGGCGATCAAACCGTCCGTCACCGCCTGGGCCATCCCGGTGTGCAGCAGCCGGTAGGCCTGTGCGGCCTCGGTGCGCCCGGCGTTGCGGTCGCGCGGGCGGTCGGCGGCCGTCGTTCCACCGGTCGCGTCGACCCACGCCTGGCGCAGGGAGGCGGGGATGCGACCCGTTGCCGCGACGGTTGTCCCGTTCGCGGCCGCCCACCGGCGGATCGCGGCGTTCACCTGGCGCGGGTGGGACCGAGCACGTTCCCACCGCTCGGAGGCGCGGCGCGTGGACTCGGCGAGCACGGTGCTGTCCCACTCCCGCACGTCTGCCGGCGTGACCGACGCCAGGGTCTGCGCCCCGAGGTGGACGACCCGCGGGCGGCCGGTCGGGCGGTCGACCGACAGCGGGACATCGATCCAGGTGCCGAGCAGCCGCAGGTAGAGCGCGCGGGTGCTCTCGGCGAGGTCGCCGCGGGTGGTGATCCAGTCGCGGAACCAGTCCCCGAGCCGTTCCTGGCCGCGATTCGGGTCGTGCCAGGCGCCGCGGGCCATCCGAGAGGTCTCGTGAGCCAACGCCTCATCGGCCTCGGTCTTGGTCGCGAACGTGCCCAGCGACCGTGACAGGCCGTCCGGGCCTGTGTAGCGGGCCTGCCAGGCGCCGGAGGACAAGCGGCGGATCGAGCCGCTGGTGCGTCGGTGTGCGGTGCGACGAGCGGTCATGGTCGGACCTCCCTGGGCGGAAAGTTATGGCACGTTATGGCACGAGCCGACCTACGAGAGGATCCCAGAGGGGTCTGACATTCACTTCGCAAGTCGCTGACCTGCGGAAACACCGGAGCGGGTGACGGGAATCGAACCCGCGCTATCAGCTTGGGAAGCTGAAGTTCTACCATTGAACTACACCCGCGCATCGCCACCCCCGCGGGGGAGCGGCGTACCGGGACATCATATCCAGACGTACAAGTCCCGCCGTCCATACCCGCATCGAACCTACGGTCCCGTAGGCTCACGGGCATCTAGCGAGCGCCCGCTCCCTCCCCGACGGCTGAGAAGTCGACCGACCCAGTGAAGGGCTCATGACTTCATCAGCAGTCGACTCAGGATTCCGCCCGACCACCCCCCGTCGTGAAGGGCCGGCGATCGCCTCGACCGGCACGTATCGCGAGCTCCTGCGCACCATCCGTGACGCGGGGCTGCTCGGCCGCCGCCGGGGCTTCTACCTCATCGTGCTTGGCGCGCTGGCGTTCGCCACCCTCGGCGCGATCACGGGATTCGTGCTCCTCGGCCAGTCCTGGTACCAGCTGCTCATCGCCGGGTTCCTCGGCGTCGTCCTGACGCAGTTCGCGTTCGTCGCGCACGAGGCCTCGCACCGCCAGGTCTTCGAGTCGCACGAGGCGAACGACCGCGTGGGCCGGCTGCTCGCCAACGGCGTGGTCGGCATCTCCTACACGTGGTGGATGAGCAAGCACTCGCGCCACCACGCCAACCCCAACGTCGTCGGCAAGGACCCGGACATCGACCCCGGGGTGCTGCGCTTCACCGAGGACGACGCCTCGAAGATCCAGACCCGCGGCAAGTCGCTCTTCACGCGCAACCAGGGCTGGCTGTTCTTCCCCCTCATCACGCTCGAGGGCCTCAACCTGCACATCACGTCGCTGCGATCGCTGCTCGGTGCGGGCCTGACGTGGCCGCGGCTGCGCGAGGCGCTCATCATCATGACGCGACTGGCCATCTACGTGGGTGTCATCTTCTGGGTGCTCTCGCCCGGTCTCGCCTTCGCTTTCCTCGGTGTGCAGCTCGCCGTCTTCGGCTTCTACATGGGTGCCTCGTTCGCGCCGAACCACAAGGGCATGAAGATCCTGCCCGCCGGCTCGCGCGTGGACTTCTTCACCAAGCAGGTCGTGACCTCGCGCAACATCCGCGGTGGCCACGTCATGAGCCACGCGATGGGCGGGCTCAACTACCAGATCGAGCACCACCTGTTCCCCACGATGCCGCGCCCGCACCTCGCGCGTGCCCGCGAGATCGTCAAGGAGTACTGCGAGACCCTCGAGGTCCCCTACACCGAGACGTCGCTCATGGAGTCCTACGGGATCGTCGTGCGCTACCTCAACGAGGTGGGCCTCCAGGCCCGCGACCCGTTCGACTGCCCCGCCCGTTACGTGATGCGCTGAGCCGTACGCGCTCGGCCCGGCGCGCCACCGCGGCACCGCGAGGTAGCCGCGCGAGGACCCGCTCGGCGCGCCGCCACGACCCCGCGACGTAGGTCTGAGTGCGCGACGTAGTGCTGTGGCGGACCTACGTCGGCGCGTCCGGCACTACCTCGCGGGACGATTGTGTCCGACGGCGAGAGCCTCGACCGTCGTGTCCGAACGTGCAGGTAGAGTCGCGCTTCGCATGCGATCTTCCCCGTTCGACTCCCTGCCACCCGCGTATCCACTGCGGGCCCCGTGGGGAACCGCGTCGAGCCTGCGCGCGTGGCAGCGCGAGGCCTTCGACGCGTACGTGGACCAGGCGCCGCGAGACTTCCTGTGCGTCGCCACACCGGGCGCCGGCAAGACGACGTTCGCCCTCCGCGTCGCCCACCACCTGCTGAGCACGCGCACGGTCAAGCGCATCATCGTCATCACCCCCACGGAGCACCTCAAGGTGCAGTGGGCGGACGCGGCGGCCCGGGTGGGTATCCAGCTCGACCCCGGCACGGGCGGCGGGCGGCGCGGACGGTCCAAGGAGTACGACGGCTCGGTCGTCACCTATGCGGGGGTCGCGCTGCGTGCCTACGCCTACGAGGCGATCTGCAACTCGACCGACGTGCTCGTGATCTTCGACGAGGTCCACCACGCCGGGGACTCCCGCTCGTGGGGCGATGCGCTCACCGACTCCTTCGAGGCCGCCACCCGGAGACTCTCCCTGACGGGCACCCCGTTCCGCTCCGACGAGCACCAGATCCCCTTCGTGACCTACGAGCAGACGGCCCCGGGCGTGAAGACCTCGCGCCCGGACTACGTCTACGGCTACGCCGAGGCGCTCGCGGACCACGTGGTGCGCCCCGTGATCTTCATGAACTACGGCGGACCCATGCGCTGGCGCACCAAGGCGGGCGACGAGGTGGCCGTGGACCTCGGTACCCCGCTGACGAAGGACCTCACGGCCCACGCGTGGCGCACGGCCCTGTCGCCCACGGGCGAGTGGATCCCGGCCGTGCTCCAGGCCGCGAACACACGCCTCGAGGAGGCCCGCAGGCACGTGCCCGACGCCGGGGGCCTCGTCATCGCGACCGACCAGACCCAGGCCCGGGCGTACGCGCGCATCCTCGCGTCGATCACGGGCGACAAGCCCGTGGTGGTGCTCTCCGACGACGCGAGGGCCAGCTCCCGCATCGAGGAGTTCGCCGAGTCCGCGGACCGCTGGATGGTGGCCGTCCGGATGGTCTCCGAGGGAGTCGACGTGCCGCGTCTCGCCGTCGGCGTCTATGCGACCGCGACCTCCACGCCCTTGTTCTTCGCCCAGGCCGTGGGGCGGTTCGTGCGTTCACGACGGCGCGGGGAGGTCGCGACCGTCTTCCTGCCGACCGTCCCGATCCTGCTGAGCCACGCCGCCGCTCTCGAGCGCCAGCGCGACCACGTGCTCGGCAAGCCGCGCGGGGACGACGCGTGGACCGAGGCGGACGCGCTCATGGCCGAGGCGAACCGCAGCGAGGGGGCGTCGGACGACCTGCTCGGCGAGTTCGAGGCCCTCGAGTCCCGGGCCACGTTCGACCACGTGCTGTTCGACTCGCAGGCGTTCGGCATGCACGCCGAGCCGCTCTCCGAGGACGAGCAGGACTTCCTCGGCCTGCCCGGGCTGCTCGAGCCGGACCAGGTGCGCTCCCTGCTCGCCGAGCGCCAGGGTCGTCAGCTGCGACGCCGCGAGCGGCAGGACCGCCGCGAACGCGCCGAGCCCGCCGTCGCCCTGCACCGCGCGCTGGCCAGCAAGCGCAAGGAGCTCAGCTCGCTCGTGGCGCAGTACGCGCGCTCGGCGGGTGTGCCGCACAGCCACATCCACGCGAACCTGCGCCGGGAGTGCGGCGGGCCGCCCGTCGCGCAGGCCAGCCAGGAGCAGGTGGACGCGCGCATCGCGGCGGTCCGCGGCTGGCTGCGCCGCTGACTCGCTGACCCGCGGCAAGGCGCCTCCCCCGACCCCCTGTGCGGGACGCTATGTGCGCATAGCGTCCCGCAGAGGGGGTTTGGCGTCCATGACGTCCCGCAGAAGGTGGGGGGCCGGGCGGGCGGGGGCCGGGCGGGGGGCCGGGCGGGCGGGTTACTGCGTGGCGGCGGTGGCTTCGATCTCGTAGCCGGTGGGGAGCTCCTCGATCTCCCACAGCGGGACCTCGACCGAGCCGGTCTCACCCGCGGCGAGCTCCCACATCGACTCCTGCGTGCCCGTGACGATCTGCCCGGTCTCGTCGCGCACCACCACGGTGACGAACCCGAACTCGAGGTCGGCGTGGTCGCCCGCCTTCACGCGGGCCGTGACGGTCGGTGGTTCAGCGGACTCGTCCACGACCCAGTCGAGGACGTGTGGTGACTCGACGGGCGCGCCGTAGTCGTAGGAGTCGAGGTAGACGTCGAGCCGCGCCACCTCGCCGTCGTCGACGGTCTCGAGCTCGCCGACCACTCGTGCCGGCTCGTCGTTCGTGAGGGCGACCCAGCTGCTGCCCGTGCCGAGCAGCGTGCCCTCGGCGTCGTACGCCTCGACCGTGACCTCGACCGCGACGGGCGTGGTGAGCTCGTTCAGCGCCTCGACCTCGACGAGGTAGCTCGTGGCCCACGGACCCACCCACCACTCCTGGTGCGTGAGCCCGGCATCGACCGGAGTGATCGGCACGGCGGTGGTCGTGGTGGCGACGTCCGAGTCCCATGGTGTCCCGCCCGAGAACAGGTCTCCGGCGTTCCGCAGGAACCCGGAGACGAGCTGGAACAGGATGAACGCGACCACGAGGAAGCCGAAGATCTTGCCTCGCCCCGAGCGCTGGTTCGACGTGGGAGGCGGGGTGGTCGGGCCGCCGGGGCCGCGGCTGGGCCGAGCCGCGGTGCCCGACGGCGGGACGCGGGCCGGTGCGGCGACCGGCGGCGGCGCGGCCACCGGACCGGAGGCACTGGGTGTCGCGCGAATGCGCGGCAGAGGAGCTGGCGGCTGCCCGGGCGCGTAGGACGGACCCGGAACGTGCGTCGGGCCGGGGGGTGCGACGGGTGGTGGAGCCGCCGCCCGCCCGCGCATCACCTGGGTAGGCGCGTTCGGGTCGCGGACGGTCGATACCTGGGTGTCGAGGTAGCGGCGGGGACGGACGCCCCGCGAGGCGGCGTCGGCGAGGGAGACCCAGTGGCCGCGCGGCGAGAGCACGTGCCCGTTGACGACATCACCCGTGCGGTAGTTCCCGGGCAGGTCGGGGATCTTCACCACGTGCGCTCCCTGCGGGTCGGTCAGGTCACGTGCATCGTGGCACATCCCCGCCCCGCACGACCCGGGACGGTCACTGGTACAGGACGGTGAACTGCCAGTCGTCCGTCCCGCTGACCGTCTCGGGCCCCCACAGGGGGAACTCGATCAGCGCCCTCGCCCCGGGTTCGGGTGGCGCGGGGTAGGCGACGCCGAGGTTGAGGATGGCGCCGTCGGCGTCCCGCACCACCGCGGTGAGGCGGAGGTTCGACGGCGGCTCTCCTGCGCCCTCGGCCGCGATCGTGACCTCGACCTGCGGGCGCGAGGCGGTCGTGTCGACCGACCCCTCGAGGACCATGACCTCGTAGTCCTCCGGCTCGTTCCACACCCCGAGCGGCACGAACTCGGCGCGCAGCTCGGTGATCTCGGCGTCGAAGGCCTCGGAGAAGAAGCCGACCGACACGGTGGGCTCGCCGTGGCGCAGCGCGATGAAGTCGGAGGCCTCGTGGGTCACGCCGGTCGCGTCCACGGCCTCGATGTGCACGGACACCCCGGCGCGCGGGCGCTCGAGGCCGGGTGCGGCGACCGTGAGCACGAAGTGGGAGGAGTACTCCGAGTGCCACACCTCCCACTCGGTCACCTCGAACAGTGCCGACTCCTCCTCGCTGAGGCGGAACGACGGCGTCTCCTCGGGGCTCGGGATCTCGGGGGGCGCGATCACGGGGATCTCGACGTCCACGTCGGCCCAGTCCTCGTCCAGGTCGAGGCTCCACTCCGGGGTGGGCGCCGGCGCGGACAGGTCCGCGAACCACGTGCGTGCCACCAGGCCGAACACCACCACCGCCGCGATGGCGATGATCCCGACCGCGAGGCAACCGACACAACCGCGTCGCGGCGGAGTCGGGCCGCCTTGGGTGGGCGGAGGCTTGCCCCTGGCGCTGAGGTAGGGGTTCGACGGCGGGGTGGCCGACGACGGCGAGCGCTGTGCAGCCGGGCCCTGGGCCTGGCGGCGGGGGATCTCGCTGCTCGGCTTGTCCGGGTCGTGGACCGTGGAGACCGCGGAGCCCAGGTAGCGGAGCTTGAGCCCCTCGGCCCGGGCGTTGTCGACCGGGACCCAGTGCCCACGTGTGGTGAGGACGAAGCCGTTGACGACGTCGCCGGGCCGGTAGTTGCCGGGTAGCTCGGGGATCTTGACCATGGTCTCGCCCTGCTGCTGGTTTCGGGTGCGGGCCCGATCGTGTCACACCGAGCCGTCCCGGGCCTTCATGCCCCTCTCCCGTGGGCGCGTCGACGTGAAGACTTGTCGCCCTGCCAGGGCCACAAGTCTTCACGCTCCCGCTGGCCGACGTGTGACTAGCCCGGGAGCGGTTCGCTTACGGGGGCCCACGAGAAGTCGAGATCGAGCCAGTCGGCATCGGCGCCGTCCTGCAGCCCCGGCATCAGGACGCGCGGCGACCCGCCCGCCGGGTCGAGCACCCGCAGCCAGCCCGCGGGGGTGTCGAACGCCAGGTTCGACACGAGGAAAACCTCGCCAGTCTCGGCACGCACGTCGAAGGTCTCGAATGCCGCGCCGTCAGGCTGGTAGAGCAGCCGGAACTCGGCGCCGTCCCACGCGTAGACCCCCACGCTGGAGGGGTCGTAGCCCTCGGGGCCGCCGTTGTCGAGCGCGTTGAGCACCACCTCGCCGTCCGACAGGTGCGCACCGCCACCGCTCTGGACCACGGGGACCCCCTCGGTGATCGCGAGCACCAGCTCGACCTCACCCGTCACCGCGTCGAACCGGTAGTACCCCGGCTCCGCGTCGGGGTCCACGACAGGCCCGTAGCGGCGGTCCGCGTTCTCGCACAGCGCGAGGAGGGACTCGGCGTCGAACCACGCGACCAGGTCGCACCGCTTGTCGGGCAGGTCGAGCACGGGTGTCGCGGCCGACGGGTCCCCGGTGTCGAGGGTTCCGATCGTGCGACCGTCGTCGTCGGCGATGTACGCGAGGCGGCGCCCGCTCGGGTCCAGCGTGCCGGGCCACGACCAGCCGCCGGGAAGCTCCGCGAGCACGGAGACCTCGCCGCTCGCCGTCCACCCGACCAGGGCGTTGTCCTCCGCCTCGACGGCATACTCGCGGAACAGGTGCCGGCCGTCGGCGGTCAGGCCCAGGTAGTGACCCGCGTTCCCGAGCGGCCCCGAGCCCCACCCCGCGCCGAGCCCTTCGAGCGTGCCCGTGCCGATGTCGAGCAGCGCCCAGGTCACGTCGGTCCAGGCGGGTTGACCGTTCTCGTCGACGTCGATCTGCCTCACGAGCGCTCGCGGTTCGCCCACCTCCCACCGGACCACCTCGAGGAGCACGTCGTCGGGCAGGCGGGACACGAGGTAGAGCCCGCCGTCCGGCGAGGACAGGTACACGGCGCTGCCGGCTGTGACGCGGCTGTCGTCGGCGGCGAAGCGCGAGGGCCGCATGCTCGACAACGCCCAGCCCGGCTCGACGAGGTCGAGCCAGCCCTCCGGCAGCGCCTCGGCCTCGGGCAGTACGTCGCCGGGGGTGGGATCGGGGGAGGGCGTCGGGGACGACGACGGCGAGGGGCCCGGCGTCGGCGCCTCCTCGGTCGGGCTCGGGGCGGGCGACACGGCCGGCTCGGGTCGCTCGAGCTGTCCGAGCCCGAACCACACGGCCGCACCGACGAGGCCGACGGCGGGCAGCGCCACGAGTGTCGTCACCGTGTGCCGGATCGCCCGCCTGCGCCGGGTGCGCCCCACGACGGCGCGCAGCTCGCCCGCGGTGAGATCCACACCGGTGAGGCGGGACTCGTCGGCGGCGATCTCCGCGTGCATCACCTCGGACAGGTCATGAGCCACGGCGCACCCCCTTGGTGCTGATGCGTACGACGTGCGGCTCCTCGGTGGCCGCAGTCGTGCCGAGCGCGGCGTTGAGGGCCGCGACGCCGTCGGACAGGTACCGCTTCACCGCGCCCTCGCTGAGGCCGAGCACGCGGGCGGTCTCCCGCGTGGAGAGGTCCTCGACGTGCCGCAGCACGACGCACGCGCGCTGGCGTGGGCTCAGCGTGGCGAGCGCCGTCTTGAGAGGGGTGCTCAGGCCGAGTGCGGCGACGTCCGCGCCGTCGGCCACCCCGACACGTCCGCCGTCGGGCAACGCCGCCACGAGGGCAGTGCGCTCGCGGGCCTTGCGCCTCGTCGCGTCGATGAACCGCGACGCGACGGCGCGGCGCACGTAGTGCTCGGCCTCGCCGATCGAGGCGAACTTCGCCCGTGCGGAGAAGCTCGTCACGAGGGCGTCCTGGACGAGGTCCTCCGCCTCGGCGAGCGAACCCGCGAGGAGCATCGCGTGCGCGACGAGAGAGCGGTAGCGTTCGCGCGCCACGAGCTCGAGCATCGGTTCCCAGCGGCTCATCGGTCCGCCTCGGGTTGCCCGACGACGCCAGCCCAGGTGCTGTCCCACGTGGGGCGACCGACGGCGCGCGCGTGGTTGCCGCACCGCCGCGCCGAACCGCACCCGTGCTGCACGCACCCACCTCCGATCGGGCAAAGCCTGCCAGCAGAACGTCGCCCGGCGCCGATCGGTTGTGGCTGCGTGAGACTTCACCCGATCGCGTGGGGCTCGGCGGACATCGCATCCAGGTCGCGCACGGCGTACCGGTGGTGCTCCCACGCCTCCTCGAGGATCGTGTGGAGACAGGAGCGTACGGTCACCCGGTGGCTGCTCGACCACGGGTTCGTGCGTGGCTCGTCGAGCTCCTCGGGCGTGACGGTGGCGAGGAAGTCGCGCACCATCGCGACTCGTTCCGCGAGCACCTCGGCGTAGGGCGGGGTGGTGGTGACGAAGGCCGACATGTCCACGCCCTCGGCCGCGGCGTCGGCATTGGCCTGACCCAGCGGGTGGTACGGCGGCGCGACCCCCTGGATCGCCTTGCGGAGCCACACGTCGACCGCGACGAACCGCGCGCCCGTCAGGTCCGTCCTGTCGAACGGGGCACCCTTCAGATCGTCGGACCGGCTGAAGCTCGCTGCCATGCGCTCCTCCTCGAGAGACCTCGACCGTCGGCCGAGTCTCCTCACCCTGGCACGAGCCCCTGACAGCGGGACGGCGCGGATAGGGTGGCTGGATGATTCGCCACACCGTCGCCTTCAGCCTCCGGCACGCTCCCGGCTCCGACGCAGAGCACGACTTCCTGACGACCGGCCCGGCGTTGCTGCGCCAGATCCCCGGCGTCGAGGACTTCACGGTGTCGCGGCAGGTCAGCCCGAAGAGCACCTACCTTTTCCAGTTTGCGATGTCCTTCGCGAGCGAGGAGGCGTACGCGGCGTACAACGATCACCCGGACCACCGCAGCTTCGTCGCGACGCGCTGGGACGCCGAGGTCACCGAGTTCGAAGAGCTCGACTTCGTCGACTACTCCTGAGGCCCGCTCAGTCCTCGCAGACCGACCCCCGGGCTCGTCAGGCCGAGACCGGCAGAGCGTCGGCGAACTGCGCCGCCTTGTCACGCCAGGTGGGCTCGAGCGGGCCCTTGAGGCCGCTGACGTACACCCGGCTGGCGGCGACCCGCGACAAGCCCCTGGCATCCAGCGCGTCGACCATCAGCGGCAGCACCCGGTTGATCCGTTCGGCTTCCTCGTCGTTGGGCACGGCGCCGGTCTTGCGGTCCGGCCGTGGGGCCATCTCCGTGGTGAGCACGGCGTACGGGGTCCCCGCGGGCAGGTCGAGCTCGTCGAGGAACCGGCGCATCGCGCCGAGCGGCTTGCCGAAGCGTCCCGGGGCGCTGAAGACGTAGAGGTCGGCCTTCGGCGGGTGCTGCGGTGCGGTCTTCGCGATGTGGTGCACGTGGACCGTGGCGCCGCGGGCGGTCAGCTGATCTTTCACATGTGCCGCCACGGCGGTGCCGTTGCCGAACTTCGATGCGTGCAGGTAGACGATGTCCATGGTTGCCCCTTCCTGGCACCACCATGGTTTCGCCCCACGGCACCCGCCACCACGGATGTAGGGCCCACTCCGACCACGCTTCTGCGCCGACCGCTCAGACCTGGAAGGTCTCCCGCAGCGCCGCCCAGCGCTCCTCGCGGCAGTACACCGGGACCACGGTCAGCGGCACCTCGCGAGCCACCACCTGGCCGCCGTCGTGCACCTCGCCGTTCCACACGTCGACCCAGCGACCCTCGGGCAGGTACGTCTCCCACGAGGAGGCCCCGCCAGCCGTGACGGGGTGCACGAGCAGGTCGTCGCCGAGCAGGAACTCGCCCGGCCAGTCCCACGCCCGCGCGTCGGCGGGCCAGTCGAAGAACAGCCCGCGCATGAGCGGCCGGTCGCTCGCGATGGTGCGGCGGGCCTGCTCGGCGAGGTAGGGCACGAGCCGCTCGCGCAGGCGCGCGATCGAGCGGAACTGGTCCACCACCTCGGGCGCGGAGTGCGTCGCGGCGACGTGCCACGGGGTCCGGTCGCGCAGGGGGCGCTGGTGGTGGTTGAACTCGGAGTGGTACTGCATGATCGGCATGAACGCCGCCGCCGCGGCCGCCCGGACGTAGAGCTCTGGCTCGGGGACGGGCCCGGAGAAGCCGCCGAGATCCCAGCCCCAGTAGACGATCCCGCTCGCGCTCGCGGTGATGCCCGCGGTCACCGAGTTGCGGAACGCCTGCCACGTGGAGCTCTCGTCACCGGCCCAGAAGATGCCGTGCGCCTGCGAACCCGTGAAGCCCGCCCGCGAGAACGTCACCGGCGCCTTGCCCGCCGAGCGCAGCAGGTCACCGAACGCCCGCGCGTAGTGCACGGGGTAGAGGTTGTTGTCCTCGTCGCCGCGGCGCCCGTCGCCGAAGCGCAGCTCGTCACCCCACGCGTGCTCGCCGCCGTCGGTCTTGAAGCCGTCGACGTCGAGGTCCTCGACCAGGTAGCGCCGCTTGGCCGTCCACCAGTCCCGCCCGGCCTGCGTCGACAGGTCCGCCATGAGCGCCTGCGGGAACCACCAGCCGCGGTTGTGGTACGTCGAGCCGTCGCCCTCGCGCACCGCGAAGCCGCCCTCGACCATCGCCCGGCCGTCGGCGAGCACCTGCGAGTCGTGCGGCACGTCCGGCCCGAGGTCGAACTCCGTCTTCTGCAGCGGGATCTGCCACAGCAGCACCTTGATGCCGCGCGCGTGGAGCTCGTCGATCATCGCCTTCGGGTCCGGCCACGCGCCGTCCGCCGGGTACGTGAAGTCGCTCGCGCCGTGGGCTGCGCCGTCGGGCGTGACCTCGTACTGCGCGTCCCGGAAGATCGTGATGCCCTCCTCGTCGCTCCACGCCTCGATGACGATCGCCCCCACGGGGATGTCGAGGTCCCGGTGGGCGTCCATGCGCTCCACGACGAGCGCCTGCGTGTTCCACTCGTTGCCCGAGGCCCACAGCCGGAACACCCACTCGGGGAGCTCCTCGGCGCGCCCCACCTCGTCGCCGAACGCGGCGAGCACCTCGTGCGGGGCGCCGGAGTAGAGGGCGAGCTCGAGCCGTTCGTGCGGCGCGCCACCGAGGGCGGCCTCGACGACGACGGCGTCCGGCGTGCTGGCCCCCACGTCGAACCAGGTGCGCCGCGAGGTGCGGACGTGGAAGCCCCAGCCGTCGCCACCCACCACGTGGGCGAACGGCATGGGCAGGTACGTGCGGCCGTGCTCGCCCTGCGACTTGTACTGCTCGAAGACGACGGCGTCCAGGGCTCGGCCGCGCTGGTCCACGGCGTCGAAGCGCTCGCCGAAGCCGACCACGTGCTCGGCCGGGTCGAGCCGCAGCGCGAAACGCACGCGGTGCACGCCGTCCGCGTCGCGGAGCCACGCGACGGGCCCCGGGACGAGCCGCTCGCCGAGGGTGTCCGCGCCGTCGAGAACGAGCTCGCCGCCGTCGCTGATCCACTCGGCCGCCGAGACCTCGAACCACTCGCTCGCCGACGACGACGCGCCGGGGGCACCCTCGGCGAGGAAGCGGTAGCGGTAGGAGCGGCCCGCCTCGAGGACGGGAGTCTCGACGGACCAGCCGCCGTCGGCCCCTGCGACCGCGGCCTGCGCCTCGGCGAGGTGGCCGTCCCCGCCGGCGAGCGCGGCGGCGTCAGCGGCGGAGACCTGCGCGGGGGCGAGGGGGAGCGTCGTCGTCGTGCCGGAGGTCTCGTCGACCCACTCGCACGTGACGGCGGTGACGCCGTCGGTGGCGACGACGCCCAGGCGGGCCGCCGTGCCGGCCTCGGGTCGCAGCGGGATGCGCTGGTCCGGGGAGGCCGCGTAGGGATGGCCCGTGCCGCTCGGGCGGTGCACGACGGCGGGAGAATGCACGACGGCGGGCTGGATCGGGGGTGTCATCTCATCGCTCCTGGGGAAGAAGGTTGAGCTCGTCGGCGAGCACGAGGAACATGCCGTGAGACCACAGCAGCGGCTGGGCGACAGGCCCCCAGCGGTCGAGCCACTCCTGGCGGTGCTCGGGCGCGAGGAGGTGGCCGGGGACCTGTTCGGGCAGCTCGCCGGTGGCGTCGGCCTGGGCGGCGGCCCAGCGCAGGTGCTCGAGCGCGGCGGCGTGGTCGCCCGCGACGGCGCGGTTCCAACCGAGGAAGCACGACAGCAGGGGCCAACGGCCACCACCGTAGAAGACGTCGGCGCGGAAGCGGTAGACACCGCCCTCGACGTCGAGGTCCGCGCTGATCGCGTCGAGGGTCGCGGTCGCGAGCGGCGAGCCGAGCTCCGCGAGCCCGAAGGGGACCACGCAGGACGCGAGCGAGGCATCCACGGTGTCCGCCCCGAACCACTTGGCGAGGTGCCGCGCGTCCGAGCGCGGGACCGCTGCAGAGTCAGGGGCTGCGGCAGAGCCGCCGGCGGACGCCGTCGTCGGCGAAGACTCGGGAGCGCGACCCGAGGTGAGGCCCTCCGCGAGGACGAGCTCGCGGACCTGGGCGGCGGTCGCGAGGGCGAGCTCGGCGCGGGCGGGGTCGAGGAGCCCGGCGTCGGCGGCGGCGCGCAGGCCACCGTAGATCGCGCCGAGAGTCGAGGTGTGACGGTGCTCGTCGTGCTCTTCCCACCAGTCGAAGCACGGCAGGTCCCACGAGGCGGCGAGGTAGTCGACGGCCGTCGCGGCGCCCGCGCGCCACGGCTCGGGGTCGAGGCCGTGGCGGGTCACGTGCGTCGCGAGCGCCCACAGCCACGTGCCGTAGCCGTCGGTCTGGAAGTTCCACCAGTGGTCGTCGCCCTCGCGGCCGTCGAGCGTGAAGCGGCACGGCAAGAGCTGGTCGTGGGTGGGGGTCTCGCCGCGCTCGCGGACGGTGCGCAAGTTCGCGACGAGCTCGGTGCGGTCGGTCAGGACCGTGGCCGCCCAGGTGTGGAAACCGTTCGCGCTCTCGAGGTCGCCCCAGCGCGAGACACCCTCGGCGATGAACGCGCCGTCGCGGAACCAGGAGTAGCCCTGGTAGGCGGAGAACGTGGGCGAGGCGGGGTACGCACCGCCCGCGTCCTGGTGCTCGAGGATCACCGCGTGGGAGCGAGTCGCGAGCTCGGTGAGTCGCGCGCGCTCGCCGTCGGACAACAGGATGGTCGTGGCGGGGGCAGCGGCGGGCGCTGGAACGTCAGTCATGGGTACTTCCTGCAGAAGGGCCGCCCCGAGACGGGCGGATGGTGCGGGCCGCCCCGCCCACCCGTCCCGCGAGTTCGTCACTTCTGCGCGAGTTCGTGAGTCCGCACTCACGAACTCGCGACATTTTCACGAACTCGGCGGGGCGGGGTGGGTGGGAGGGGCGGCCGGGGAGGGGAGGGGAGGGTCAGCCGAGGAGGGCGTTGACGCGGTCCTGGGCGTCGGTCAGGGCGTCCTCGACGGACTTGCGACCGGCGGCCGCGTTGCCGAGCTCCTCGGAGACGATGTCCTGCATCTCCTGCTGGGACTCGATCACGGGGGGCAGGGCGACGGAGGCGAGCGAGTCGAACACGGCCTGCCGGTTGGCGGGCGGCGTCACCTCGAGGTAGGGCGCGAGGAGCGACTCGTCAGCCACGGGCGGCAGCTCCCACGAGGCGGCCACGCGCAGCTCGGTGGACGCGTCCGAGCCCGTGAGGAACTCGATCCACTTCTGCGCCTCGACCGGGTGCTCGCTGCGCGCGGACACCACCACGCCGTTGCCGAACATCGCGGAGGCGTTCTGGGTGTTGCCGGGCTCGACGGCGATGTCCCACTCGAAGTCGACGTCCGCCATGGCCCCGAACATCCAGATGCCCGTGGTCCACATCGCGAGCTTGCCCTCCTTGAAGAGGTTGGAGTCGAAGTCGGGCGTGCCCGCGCCGTCGGCCTCCGTGGGCATGGTCACGCCGGACTTCTCGACGAGCCACGTCGCGGCCTCGATGCCCGCGGGCGAGGCGAAGGTCGCCTCGGACTTGTCGGCGTTGAAGAACTCGCCGCCGGACTGCGCGAGCACCTTGTAGAACTCGTGGAACGAGACGGGCTGGTACATGCCCCAGACGCCGGCGTCCTTGTCGGTCAGCGCCTCCCCGGCCGTGCGCACGTCGTCCCACGTCCAGTCCGCCGTCGGCGTCGCGACGTTCGCCGCGTCGAAGAGGCTCTTGTTGTAGAAGAGGACCACGTTGGAGAAGGAGGCGGGCAAGCCGTACTGCGTGCCGTCGAGCTGGAACGCCTCGAGGAGGGCCGGCTTGTAGACGTCGCCCGGGATGTCCGAGAGCTCGCCGAGCACGCCGTTCGTGGCGTAGGTGACGAAGTTCTCGAAGTTGAGCTCGTAGGTGTCGGCCTCGGTGTTGCCCGCGACGGCCGTCTGGAGCTTCGTGAAGTAGTCGGCGTACGGGAGCGTCTCGACGGCCACCTTGATGCCAGGGTTCTCGGCCTCGAAGGCGGCGACCATGGCGGCGAGGGTCTCCTCCTGGCCGTCGTTGGACGAGAAGTTCATGTACGTGACCGTGACGTCCTCGGCCGCGGGGGCGTCGGTGGTCTCGGTGGTCGCATCGTCGCTCGGCGCGGGGTCCGAGGTGGGATTCGTCGCGGACCCCTGCGTGCACGCGGCGAGCGCAAGGACGAGCGCGGCTCCCGTCGCGAGGAGTACCGGGCGACGACGACGGCGCGCGGTGGTGGACTGAGACATCAGGTGTTCCTTTCATCGGGAGCGGCCTGGGCCGCCGTGCTTACTTCGTGGAGGTCGGGGTGGGTGACGGTGCGGTCACTTGATCCCGGTGTGCGCCATGCCGGCGATGATGTGCCGCTGGGCGAGCAGGTAGACGATCGCGATGGGCACGATCGAGACGACCGAGCCGGCCATGACCACGTTCCACTCGGAGGTGAACTGGCCCTGGAGCGTGGCCAGGCCGAGGGGGAGCGTCATGAGCTCGGTGGAGCGGATGACCACGAGTGGCCACAGGAAGGAGTTCCAGCTCGCCATGAACGCGAGCACCGCGAGGGTGGCCATGGCGGGGCGGATGAGCGGCAGGATGATCCGCGCGAAGATCCGCACGTGCCCCGCGCCGTCGATCGTGGCGGCCTCGTCGAGCTCGCGCGGCACGGACTCGACGGCCTGCTTGAGCAGGAAGATGCCGAACGCCGAGGCGATCGACGGGGCGACGAGCGCGAAGTAGGTGTCATTGAGCCCGAGCCGCGTCATCTGGATGAACAGCGGCACGATGAGCACCTGCAGCGGGATCATGAGCGTCGCGAGGTACAGCGCGAACACCACGTTCTTGCCGCGGAAGGCGAGCCGCCCGAAGGCGTACCCGGCCATCGAGCCCGTGACGAGCTGCAGCAGCGTCGAGGCGATCGCGATGGCGAAGGAGTTGATCACGATGCGCCACATCGGCATCGAGTCGAGCAGCTTCTGGTACGCCTCGAGGGTCGGGTTCTCGACGATCAGGCTGGGCCCGCCCGCGAGCGAGCCACCCGGCGTGATCGACGTGACCACGGTCCACAGGAACGGGAAGAGCATGAGCGCGGCACCGATGGTGATGCCCACGTAGAGCGCGATGCGGCGGGGTGTGAGGTTACGCATGGTTCACCCACTTCCGCTGGCCGCGGATCTGCAGGGCGGTGACCCCGAGGATCACGATGAACAGCAGCCACGACAGCGCGGAGGCCTCGCCGGCCCGCCCGTAGCGGAACGTGAGGTCGTAGATCTGCCCCACCACCACCTGGCTCGAGCCCGCGGGTCCGCCGCCCGTCATCACGTAGACCTGGTCGAACACCTGGAAGCCGTTGATGAGCGAGATGACGATCACGAAGAACGTGGACGGGGAGAGCAGCGGCAGCGTGATGTGCCAGAACCTCTGCCACGCATTCGTGCCGTCCACGCGCGCGGCCTCGAGCAGCTCGCCCGGGATGGCCTGCAGCCCGGCGAGCAGGATGACCATGACGAAGCCGAGGTCCTTCCACGCCGAGGCGAGGATGATCGACGGCAGCGCCCACGTCGGGTCTGTCCACCAGCCGGGCTCCGGCAGCCCGAGCGCGCCGAGCACGGTGTTGACGAGCCCATAGTTGGGGTTGAGCAGCCACTGCCACACGAGCGCGACCACCACCCAGCTCGTAACGACGGGCAGGAAGTAGGCGGCGCGGAAGAAGCTGCGGCCCTTGAAGTGCTGGTTGAGCGCGAGCGCGAGGCCCAGCCCGCCCACGTATACGAGCGGTAGGTAGCCCACGATGTAGCCGACGGTGTGCAGGAACACGCGGTGCGTGGCGGGGTCGGTGAAGAGCTTGACGTAGTTGTCGAGCCCCACCCACTCCATGGGCGACAGCAGGTTCCACTTGTGCAGGCTGACCCACAGCGAGGACGCCATGGGCGTGGCCGTGAACAGCAGCAGGGGGATGGCCGACGGCGCGAGGAAGAACAGCACCCATGCCGTGTTGCGTCGTCGTCGTCGTACCCCGGTCCGTGAGGGAGTTCGGGGAAGCGTCGCCCTGGCCGGCGGCAGCGTCTGGATGCCGGCCACGGTCAGGCGCCCGCCTCGACGCCGGCGTGCAGCCGGGCGCGCACGAGCTTGCCCTGGTCCCCCGTGGCACCCGTGGAGTCGAAGGGCGAGGCGAGCACGAGGGCCGCGGCGCCGAGGGCCCACTTGGACTCGTCCCAGGGCTCGACCACGAACGGCAGGCCGCGGCGGCTGGGGACGAGGTGGCCGCGGAAGGAGGCCTCGAAGCCGGGCTCCCAGTGCTGCCATGCGTCGATGCCCTCGCCGAGGAGGATGAGGATCTCGGGGTCGAGGGTGTGGACGACGCCGGCCAGCGCGCGACCGAGCCGTGTGCCGGCCTCGCGGTAGATCTCCCTGGCGGTGGCGTCACCGGTGTCGGCGGCCTGGCGCAGCCCGGCGACCGTGCCGCGTGGGCCGATCACACCGCGCTCGAGGGCCTGGCGCACGAGCGCGTCCTCGCCTGCGTAGGCCTCGAGGCAGCCGCGGGCGCCGCAGCCGCACAGCGGGCCGTCCATGGTGATGGGCAGGTGGCCGATCTCGCCCGCGCCGCCGGCTGCTCCCCGGTAGAGCGCGCCGTCGACGACGACGCCGCAGCCGATGCCGCGCCCGATCGTGACCACGAGGTAGGTGTTGTGGTCGCGGCCCTCGCCGTAGAGGCGGTCTGCCACCGCGAGGGTGTTGACGTCGTTCTCCACGAGGACCGGGACGCCGAGGGCGCTGCGGAGGACGGGCCCGACCTGGGCATCCGTCCAGCCGAGGGTGGGGGCGTCGACCACGCCGGAGGCCTGGGAGTCGACGGAGCCGGGGATGCCGATACCGACGCCGAGCAGGTTGCCGGGGTGGTCGTCCACGGCGCTTCCCAGGATGTGGCCCAGGGCGTCGAGCGCGTCCGGGGCGTCGGGGTTGAACGGGTGGGACGTGGTGGAGCGCACGGTGCCGTCGAGCTCGACGTCCACGATCGCGACGTGGTTGGCCGTGACCTTGGCGCCGATCGCGCCGATGCCGGTGCGGACCAGGCCGAGGAGTCTGGCCGGGCGGCCGCCTTGGGACGGGGCGTGGTCCAGCTCGGTGACCAGGCCGCGGGCGATGAGGGTCTTGGTGAGCTGGGTGACCGTGGCCGGTGAGATGTCCAGGGCACGGGCGATGTCCGCGCGGGACGTGGGGCCCCTCGTGCCGAGCAGGCCGAGGATCGCCGAGGGGACGAGGTCGCCGCGCGTGGCGGGACGGTCGCTGCTCACCAGGTGACTCCTTTGTTCACACCTTTATTTAGAAGGAAACTAACGTGGGGGCGCGCGGGTGTCAAGGGGCGGGAGTGGCGAGGTGCGTCTCCGGACGAAGCGGCGGGTCTGACGAGCTGGAGCTACGTCCCTCCGCGTCTCCGACGCGTTCGGGAACGGGCCCGGAAGAGCGAGCTCCGGCTCAGGGTCTCGGCGAGCAGCGGGCGGTGCCGCACGAGGCGGGTGCGCGCCAGGAGCACGAGTACCGCACCGACGGCACTCAGTCCTGCGAAGACGCCCCAGGCGAGCGAGAGCGAGCTGGCAGCCGCGAGCTGGCCGAACGCGATGGGACCGAGTACCCCACCTGTGGCGATGCCTCCCTGGGTGATACCGGTCGACCGGCCCGGGTCCCGGGGGTGCATGAGGGTCACTGCGAAGTTGAACAGTCCCGCCCACCCCCAGCCGAGGGCGTACGCCACGACGATCGCCGCGAGCATCCATGTCGACTCGCCGCGGGCGAGGAGCAACGCTGCGAGCGCGCCCGCACCGATCATGGCCGCGACGATCTTGAGGTAGGCGACGAAGAAGCGGTCGGCGAGCAGCCCGATGACGAGCCGGACCACGATGCCACCGCCGCTCGCGATCGCCGCGTACGTCCCAGCGGTGGACGGCGTCACACCGGTCGATACCGCGGTCTCGACGTAGTACGCGCCGAAGGTGTTGGAGACCGCGGACGCCAGGGTGACGCCGAGCGCGAGCAGGAGGAGGGGGCCGAGATGGAAGTCGCCCGCGGCGACGCTCCGCGAGCGACCGGACGTGGAGGGTGAGTCGGTCTTTACGGTGGTGCTGACCTGCGTGCTGGTGCTGCCGAGACCGCCTCGCCTCGTTGCGGACAGCGGGAACGCGGCGATGCCCAGTGCGAGCACAGCCCCCGTGGCGAAGGCCCAGCGCCAGCCCGGACCGGTGCCGAAGGTCGGGACCGCCGCGCCGGACATGAACAGCGCGAGGGGCACGGCGGCCTGCTTGATCCCGTAGACGATGCCCTTGCGGTGCTCGGGCGTCACGGCGGCGATGTGGGCATTCGCCGAGGGCTGGCCCACCCCGTTCGCGATGCCGCTCGCGGCGAGCCCAGCCACGACGAGTGGTGTCGATGGAGCCAGCGCGACCGTGGCCATGGCGAGCGCCGTGAGCGCCGACGACGCGCGCATGAGCCTCGCCGCACCGAACGTGTCCGCGAAGCGGCCGAGCGAGACCGAGGAGAGCGCGGCCGTGCAGAAGTGCACGCCCACGAGAATCCCCACGGTGGCCAGCGTGAGGCCGAACTCTGCTCTCACCTGCACGGACAGTCCCCCGACGAGGTACACGGGCAGCACCACCACCGTGGTGTGAGCCACCGCCGCAACGGCTGGTGCGGTCACGGCGGAGCTTCGCGCAGCCACGGGGCCTCCTGAGGAGCAGATGAGCAATGTTGACAACTGTTGACAGTTGATAGTAGACATGTCACGTGGACAACGTCGTCGAAACAGCTGAACTGCACCCGCTCAGCACCCTGACCAGCGAGACGCTCTCGTCACGAGCGAGGCGCGCCATCCTGCAGGCGCTCGTCAACGGGCACTACGAGCCCGGGCAGCGGCTGAACGAGGTGGAGATCGCCGCCGCCCTCGGAATCTCCCGTGGCCCGGTGCGTGAGTCCATCCAGGGTCTCGCGAGCGAGGGATTCCTCGAGGTCGTGCCCCACCGCGGGGCGATCGTCAAGCAGTTCAGCAAGGCCGAGATCGCTGCTCTCTACGAGTTGCGGCGCGTCCTCGAAGGGGCCGGAGCGAGGTTCGCCGCAGAGCGGGCGACTCCGGGCGAGATCGCCATGATGAAGGAGGTGCTCGACTCCGCGCTCGCTGCGGCTGACTCCGAGGACCCGGCGCCCTACACCCCTGAGCTCGACTTCCACGTCCGCGTCATGCGCGCAGCGCACAGCGAGTTCGTCCGTGCCGCGGCCGTGGACGTCAACGCGAAGCTCCTCCTGGCCCGTGCTCGCTCGGGACAGATCCGACAGCGCGCCCACCAGGCGCACGAGGAGCACCTAGAGATCGTCCGTGCGATCGAGCAGGGCGACGCGGCGCTCGCGGAGCGCCTCATGCACGACCACCTTCTCACCTCGCAGCAGCACGCCGCGACGGTGCTCGGTGTGACCTCGGAGGGTCACGCCTGACCTGAAGTTCAGCCAGCGGTACCCGCGGCGCGCAACGAAGCGCGCACGCCAATCAGTTGGGAGACCTTGATGTCCAAGTCACTTCTGCGTTCCCCGAGGGTCCTGAGAGCACGGATGGGTGCGGCCGCGTTCTCGCTCGCCGCCATCACGCTTGCCTTGACCGCCTGTGCTGCGGGCCCGGAGCCGAGCAACCCTGGACCGGGGTCCGATGGTGCCTCCGAGTCCACGCCTGGCCCGGACCTTGGCCTCCTCATCCCGGGGAAGCTCACCGCGACCTCGCTGCGCTCGCAGGTGCCCATGTCCTACGTCGATGCCGACGGCGAGCCGGTCGGCTTCGCGGTCGAGCTCGCCAAGGAGGTCGCGGACCGCCTCGGCCTCGAGATCGAGTTCACGCTCGACGACGTCGCGGCAGCGATCAGCGGCGTCGTGACGGAGAAGTACGACATCATGGTCGCCGCCGTCGTCCAGACCGAAGAGCGTCAGGAGACGATGGACTTCTCCATGGGTTGGTACTGGGCACCGTCGCTCATCATCAGCCTCGAGGAGAACCCGTACCCCGCCATCGAGGACCTCTTCGGCAAGACGGTCGCCGTCGTGCAGGCCACGGCGCAGGAGGCGCAGCTCAAGGCGCGCTTCCCGGAGATCACGGCTCAGGTGTTCGCCGATCAGACCGCGGCGGTCACGGCGCTCAAGGGTCGGCAGGTCGACGCCGCGCTGCTGGGCGGCGTCAACTCGCGCACCGTCGCCGAGGAGGAGGCCAGCATCATCCTCGGCGCCGAGGTCGAGGAGACCACCCCGAGCGGCTTCGTATTGCCGAAGGGCAACACCGCCCTCGCTGACGCCGTGAACGCGGCGATCCAGGACATCATCGACGACGGCACGTTCATGGAGCTGTGGGACGCCGAGGTCCCCTTCCCGCCGTCGGAGATGGCACTCGAGACCTTCCCGGCCCTCCGGCAGTAGACCCGACCGGTCCGACTTCGCCACCCATGCAGAGGACTCATGATGCAGAACGTCCTTGACACCTTCTTCAACGTGCAGCAGATGCTCGCGGCACTCCCGCAGCTGCTGCGCGTGGGACTGCCCAACACTCTCCTCCTGACCGCCGCGTCCTTCACGCTCGCAGTGATCCTCGGGCTGCTGCTGTCCATGGCGCTCGTCTCGAAGTTCTGGTGGTTGCGCACGCCTGCCCGCATCTGGGTGGACATCTGGCGCGGCCTGCCGGCGATCTTGAGCATCCTCATCATCGGCGGCGGGCTGCCGCTCGCGGGGTTCGACATCTTTGGGCGGAGCACCTACGCCTATGCGATCACCGCCCTCGGCATCATCAACGGGGCGTTCCTCGCCGAGACGTTCCGATCCGGGATCCAGAGTGTCGAGGTCGGTCAGACCGAGGCGGCACGCAGCCTCGGGATCTCCGGAGCCAAGACGATGGCGCTGTTCATCGTGCCGCAGGGCTTGCGGCGCGTGATGCCGGCAGCGATGAACCAGTTCATCATCTGCCTCAAGGAGACTGCGCTCATCTACATCCTCGGCCTCGTGGCCACGCGGCGGGAGCTGTTCAGCATCGGCCACGACGCCGCAGCGGCCAACGGCAACTACTCGGTCATGGTCGCCGCCGGGATCCTCTTCCTCGCCATCACGATCCCCACGACCTACCTGGTCAACGCGTGGGACCGGAGCCTGCGCGAGGGAAGGCGTCCGCGCGACGTCGACGACCAGCCCGCTGCCCCTGCTCCCCTGACGAAGGTGTCGTGATGACCGAGCTCACGCTAGACGAGAGGAGAGCACCGATGCCCACGCCGGAGCGAGTGCTCGAGATCCGCGGTCTGACCAAGGTGTTCAACGGCCGCACCGTGCTGGCCGACTTCGACCTCGACGTCTACGCCGGCGAGACCGTCTGTGTCATCGGCCCCTCGGGGTCGGGCAAGTCGACGATGCTGCGGTGCATCAACCGGCTGGAGGTAGCCGACGGCGGGTCGATCCTCGTCGAGGGTCGCCGGATGCCCAAGGACGGCAAGGATCTCGATCGGCTCCGTTCGCGGCTCGGCATGGTGTTCCAGCAGTTCAACCTGTTCCCGCACATGTCCGTGGTGAAGAACGTGATGTCCGGGCTCGTGCACGCCAAGGGCATGTCCCGCGCCGAGGCGCACGAGATCGCCATGGCCAAGCTCGAGCTCGTGGGGTTGTCGCGCCGTGCGAAGAACCGGCCCATGCAGCTCTCCGGGGGTGAGCGTCAGCGAGTGGCGATCGCCCGGGCGCTCGCCATGGACCCGGCGATCATCCTCTTCGACGAGCCGACGTCGTCCCTCGACCCCGAGCTCGTGCGCAGCGTGCTGGACCTCATGCGGGACCTGGCGAGCCGCGACATCACGATGCTCGTGGTAACGCACGAGATGGGGTTCGCGCGACAGGCGGCGGACAAGGTCGTGTTCATGGCGGACGGCCGGCTCGTCGAGCAGGGCAAGCCCGCCGAGCTGTTCGACAACCCCCGCAGCGAACGCCTGCGCTCCTTCCTCTCCGAGGTGCTGTGATGCCGGTGCTGGACCCCCGGTCGGTGCTCGAGCTGGTGCCGGAGATCGGCGAGATCCGCGACACCACGGTGCGCGAGCAGGTGTTGCGGTACTGGGTGGTCGCCTTCGAGCGGAGCGCGTGGGCCGGGATGGCCGGGCTCGACTCCGTGCCTTACAACACCTCGATCGCCACCGCGTCGCTCGTGGGCCACAGTCGCTCCGTGACCCGCACCGCGTTGGGGCACGCGCGCTCGATCGGCGAGCTCTACGGCATCGACTACGACCTCGACACGCTCGTGGCGGGTGCGGTGCTGCACGACGTGTGCAAGCTCCTCGAGTCGGACCCGGACCCGGACAACGCCGGGCGCGCAGTCAAGAGCGCGATCGGCGAGCGACTCACCCACGGCGTCATCGGCGCCTACCTCGCTCGCGAGCTCGAGCTCTCGCTCGACCTCGAGCACATGATCCTCACGCACACGCCGCAGTCCAGGACGTTGCCGCAGACCCCGGAAGGGGTCCTCGTGCGGCACGTCGACGTCATGGACGCGGACGTTCTCTATGGAAATGCCGGTTTGGAACTGTTCCTTGGGAGGAATGAATGAGCGACGAGATCGTCTTTGCACGGGAGTTCGGCAAGTTCGTCACGGAGTGGGACTACGAGCGCTTCCCCACCGACGTGGTGGAGCAGACCAAGCTGTCCATCCTCGACACGATCGGGGTGACGGTGCGCGGCAGCGTCCAGGCGAGCACCGCCATCGTCCGTGACATCTCGGTCGAGATGGGCGGAAAGGAGGAGTCCACGCTGCTGGGTACGGGCGAGAAGGTGCCGTCGCTGAGCGCCGCGTTCGTCAACGGCACGTCGGCCCACTCGCTCGAGCTGGACGACCACATCAGCCACAAGCGCTCGCTCGGCCACCCCGGTGTGGTGAGCCTGCCGGCCGCCCTTGCGCTCGGCGAGGCCGTCGGGGCCTCGGGCAAGGACTTCATCGCCGCGTACATCCACGGCTACGAGGTCACGAGCCGGCTCAACGACGTCGTTCCCACGGGCTTCGACAACTTCACGCGCGGCTTCCACGGCACGGCCATCACGGGGACCTTCGGCGCCGCGGCGCTCTCCGGCAAGCTGCTCGGTTCGGACGTGGACCAGATCGCCTCGGCGATCGGGATCTGCGGCACCATGACGTCCGGCTCGTTCGAGTACAACAAGTCCGGCGCGTGGACGAAGCGACTGCACGCGGGCCACTCGAGCCGCAACGGACTGATGGCCGCTCTGATGGCCCACCGCGGCTACACGGGCCCGCACACCGCGATCGAGGGCCGGCACGGCTTCCTCAACTCCTACTTCGGGCCGGGCAACTACGACTCGGACCTCATCCTCAAGGATCTCGGCGAGGACTGGGTCTCGCGCCACATCATGTACAAGCCCTTCTCGTGCTCGGGCGTGCTCCACTCGCCCATCACGTCCACCAAGAAGGTCATGACCGAGAACGGCATCGACTACCGCGACATCGAGCGCATCGTGGTCCACACGAGCTCGACCATCGTTACCGAGATGACCAACCCGCGCGAGCGGCGCATCGCCCCGCAGACCACGGTGGACGCGCAGTTCTCCCTGCCTTACGCGGTGGCGGTCATGGCGGTGCGTGGCAAGGCTCTGCTGAACGAGTTCAACGAGGAGACGATCGCGGACCCCGAGGTGCGCAAGGTCGCCGCGCTCGTCGAGTTCTACGTGGACCCCGAGATCGAGAAGGTCTGGCCCACCGAGGAGCCCTCCACGGTGCGCGTCTTCCTCAAGGACGGCCGCGAGCTCTCGGCGAGCGTGCCCGGTCCCAAGGGCGGCCTCGAGGTGCCGATGAGCGCCCAGGAGCTCGAGGAGAAGTTCGTCGACCTCGTGTCCCCGGTGCTCGGCGAGTCGCGGGCCTCGGACGTCATCCAGGCGGTCGCCTCGCTCGAGGACTTCGACGACGTGCGCGACCTCGCCCCACTGCTCGTCACATCGTGAGCGGGGTCGAGGCGGTGACGACGCCGCGACCGCTCGTGGAGCAGGTGGCCGATCTCGTCTGGGACGCACGCGAGCGCGGGCACGCGCCGCAGGTGCGGGCACGCGCCGCCGCGTGTACGGCGCATGCCCTGCACTGCGCGGTCGCCGGACGTGAGCTGCCCTGGAGCCTCATCGCCACGGGGCTGAGCGAGCACGTCGGCGCCGGCCCGGCCACGGGTTGGGCAGACGGACGCAGACTGCCCGTGGAGGAGGCGGCGTTCGTCAACGCCGCCCTCGCGCAGAGCACCCTCGCCGAGGACATGCACGCGCCGAGCCTGAGCCATCCGGGCTCGGTGGTCGTCTCCGCGGCGCTCGCCGTCGGCGAGCAGGTTGGGGCCGACGGCGCAGCGCTCCGCGACGCCGTCGTCGCGGGCTACGACGTGATGTGCGTCCTGGGGAGCCAGCTCAAGACGAAGCACTTCACAGCCCGCGGGTTCCGGCCGAGCGGCGTGTTCGGTCCGCTCGGCGCCGCGACGGCGGCCGCGCTGCTCCTGGACCTCGACCGCGCCGGGCTCGCCGCGGCCATCGGCATCGCGGCGAGCACGTCCGGTGGGCTGCGGGAGTGGGCGAACGCTGGCAGCACCGACGTCTTCTTCCACAACGCCTTCGCCGCTCGCAACGGGGTGCGCGCCGCGGAGCTCGCGGCGGCGGGCGTCTCGGGTCCGAGCAGCGTTCTCGAGGGAGCCGCCGGGCTCTCCCAGGCCTTCGCGGGGGATCCCGCCGCGACTGCGGGACTCGCTGACAGGTGGAGGTCCGGGAGCGGCGTGCTCGAGGTGTACTTCAAGCGACACCCGGCGTGCGGCGCCGTGCAGTCGGTGATCACGCTCGTCGGCGAGCTCGCGCAGACTCACCGCTTCGAGCTGGCCGATGTCGAGTCCGCGACGGTGCGCACCCACGCGCACGGCACGACGAACCCCGGCTGCGACCACGCCGGGCCCTGGGGCTCGGTGACCCAGGCGCAGATGAGCAACCAGATGGCGTTCGTGCTCGCGGTGGCGACCGGTGGCCATCCCACGGTCTCGGACTACCGGCGCCACGACGACCCCCAGATCCGCGATGCGGCAGGGCTCGTGAGCGTCGTGGAGGACCCGTGGTGCACGGAGGTGTACCCCGCGGAGAGCCGGGCGCGCGTCGAGATCGCCCTGCGGGACGGCCGGCACATCGCCAGCGAGCTCACCGGCGGGGCGGAGCTCACGGACGAGGACGTGTACGTCACGGCCGAGCAGACCTTCGCCGACGCGTACGGGGCCGCGCGGGCCGCACAGCTGGTGCGCGGGTTCCGCGACCTCGACGAGGTCGCACGCATCTCGGACCTCACGGCACTGATGCGGTCATGAGCACCACTCGGCTCGACCCGGAACGACGGTTGGAGAGATCAGCGTGATGAGAGCAAAGCTTCGCGAGCGGCTGGACGGCGACGAGCTCATCGTCCTCCCCGGCGCTGCCAACGCCTTGGGTGCGCGCATCATCGAGGACGTGGGCTTCGACGCGGCGTACGTGACGGGAGCCGGGGTCGCCAACACCTTCCTCGGCGCCCCGGATCTCGCGCTGCTGAGCTTGACGCAGATGGCCGACCACGTCGCCGCGATGTCCGCCGCGGTGAGTATCCCGCTCGTGGTCGACGCCGACACGGGTTACGGCAACGCCGTCAACGTCCGTCACACGGTGCGCACCCTGGAGCGTGCGGGTGCGAGTGCGATCCAGCTCGAGGACCAGACGTTCCCGAAGCGCTGCGGCCACTTCGACGGCAAGGACGTCATCGAGAGTCACGAGATGGTGCAGAAGATCCGCGCCGCCGTCGAGGCCCGCGAGGATCCGGACCTGCTGCTGATCGCCCGGACCGACGCCCGCGCCGTCCACGGCATCGAAGAGGCGTGCCGGCGGGCCAACCTCTACCGGGACGCAGGCGCCGACGTGCTCTTCGTGGAGGCCCCGTTGGACGAGCGCGAGATCGAGTACGTGGCGCGCCACGTCGAGGGGCGCAAGATGATCAACTACGTCGAGGGTGGCAGCACGCCGGCGCTCCCGCACGAGCGGCTCGCGGATCTGGGCTTCAGTGTCGCGCTCTACGCGAACCTCGCCCTCCTTGCGGGCGTGGGGGCGATGCAGCGCGTGCTGGCTGAGCTGCTCAAGACGGGAGCCACGGCGGAGTCGGGCGCACAGAACGCGAGCTGGGACGAGCGGCAGCGGCTCGTAGGAACCCCCGAGTACATGGCGCTGTCGGAGCGCTACGCGTGACACGGCGCGCAGGCGGGCAGCGCGCCGTTCGTGCCGTCCTCATGCGGGGCGGCACGAGCAAGGGCCTGTTCTTCCACGACGCGGACCTCCCCTCTGAGGGGCCGGACCGCGACCGCCTGCTCGTCCGAGCTCTCGGCAGCCCGCACGCCCTCCAGCTCGACGGGCTGGGCGGCGGCACGTCGAGCACCAGCAAGGCCATGGTGGTGCACCGCCCGACGGCGAGCGGAGAGATCCCCTACGCGTTCGGCCAAGTCGCGATCGACTCGGCGCGCATCGACTGGTCGGGCAACTGCGGCAACCTCACCACTGCCGTCGCCGCGTTCTGCGTCGACGAGGGGCTCGCGCCGTCGGACGGGTCCGTCGTCGTCGTGCGGCTCCGGAACGTCGGCACGGGCGTCGCGGTCGAGGCCCACGTGGAGGTGGCCGACGGCGTGTCCCGGGCCGACGGCGACTTCCTGACGCCCGGGGTGCCGTTCGCGGGTTCGCCGATCCGCACCCTGTACCTGGAACCCTGCGGCGGGGTGCTCGGGTCTGCGTTCCCCACCGGTGCGCTCCGGGAGGAGCTCACGGTCCCGGGCGGCACGGTGGAGGTGTCGATCCTCGACATCACCCACCCCCTCGTGGTGGTACGCGCCAGGGACGTCGGCGTGGACGTCATGACGCCGCCGGACGAGCTCAACGCGGACGCCGGTCTGCTCGCGCGGCTCGAGGAGCTGCGGGCTGCGGCGAGCGTGCGCGTCGGAGCCGCCGCAGACGTGGCCTCGGCCAAGAACACCAGCCCGATCGTGCCGCGCCTCGCGCTCGTTGAGGCACCCGTGCTGCCGAACGACGACCTGCAGGTGCTCGGGGTGTCGATGGGCCGCGTGCACCGCGGCCTCATGATGACGGCGGCGCTCGCGCTCGGTGGCGCCGCTGAGCTGGGTGGCACCATCGTCGACACCGTGCGCCGCGGCAGACCCGGTGACGGCGGGCTGCGGATCTGCACCCCCATGGGAAGCGTCGACGTCCTGGCGGAGCTGGCCGACGGCGGCCTGCGGGCGGTGGGTGTGACGCGCACGGCGCGGCGCCTCATGGCGGGCGAGGTGTACGTGCCCGACGGCGGAGGACGACGTGACTGATCTCTCGGGCACCGGACTCGGCGCGGTGCGTCCCGGACTCGGTCCGGTGGGCATCTGGACGCGTGGGCTCGACTCGCTCACCGTCTCGCAGGCGCAGGACGTGGCCGCGCAGGTCGAAGCCCTGGGCTACGGCGCGCTGTGGTTCGGCGAGACCACCGGACGCGAGCCGTTCGTCGCGGCCTCGCTCCTGCTCGCTGCGACGTCCCGCATCATTGTCGCTACGGGGATCGCCAACATCTGGGGCCGCGACCCGCTCGCGGCCGGGGCAGCTGCGCGCACGCTCGACGCGGCGTCCGGCTCGCGCTTCGTGCTCGGGCTGGGCGTGAGCCACTCGCGGCTCGTGCGGGAACGGCGCGGCGGCACGTACGAGCGCCCGCTCGCCGCCATGTCCGGTTACCTCGAGCGGCTCGCCGACGCAGCGTACGACGTCGTCGACGATCCCGGGCCGCCGCGCACCCTCATCGCCGCCCTCGGACCCAAGATGCTCGAGGTCGCCCGAGACAAGGCGGACGGGGCGCACCCCTACCTCTCGAGCGTGGAGCATGTGCGCTCGGCTCGTTCCATCCTGGGTGAGGACCGGATGCTCGCGGTCGAGCTTCCGGTGGTGCTCGGTGGAGCCGCAGAGGACCGGGCTCGTCGCGCCCGACGGCACCTGGGCTACTACCTCGCGCTGCCCAACTACGTGGCGCACTTCCGGCGGCTCGGGTTCGACGACGACGACTTCCGCAACGGCGGCAGCCCGCGGCTCGTGGAGGCACTCTTCGCCTCCGGTTCCGTGGACGACGTGCTCGCACGGGTGAGTGCCTACCGCGCCGCAGGGGCGAACCACGTGTGCCTCCAGGTGATCGGCGACGAACGCAGCTACGTCGCGCTGCCCGAGTGGGAGTGGCTCGCGCCAGTCGTCGATGCGGCGGGTTGAGCCGACCCACGCGTCGTGGCTGTGGCGGCTGCTGGTCTGCATCACCCTCGCGCACACCGGCCTCGGCCTCGCGCGCCCGGTGCTCACCTACCGCGTGCTCGACTTCGAGGGAACCGCTGTCGACATCGGCGTGCTGACGGCCGCTCATGCGGCGGTCCCCGTGCTCGTTGCACTCTGGCTCGGCCGCAGGATCGACCGACTGCGACGTGTAGAGCTCGTCGTCGCCAGCGGCGCCGTGGGGCTCGCGTCGGCGTGCATCGGTGCCGCGCTCGCCCCCGGAGTGCCGGGCCTCGTCCTGGCGAGCGCCGGGCTCGGCACCGCGAACCTGGCGCTGCTCGTGGCCGCCCAGGCGAGCGTGGCCCACCGCTCCGGCCCCGGGACGCTCGACCGGGACTTCGGCTGGTTCTCGGCGTGCTCCGCGCTGGGTCAGGGGCTGGGCCCGGCGATCGGAGGCTGGGTGCTCACCGTGGCCGGGGAGTCGCCTGGCCACGGGGCGGCGCCCGCGCTGGTCCTGGCCGCGGTGATCTGCGTAGGCGCTGCGGTGCCGATGGTCCGGTTCCCGGCGGCAAGTTCTGCCGGGCTTCACGGTTCGGGGCCTGACGACCCAGCGCGTCCGGGCTCCGTGCCTCTTGGGCGTGCGGCCACTCGGCCCGCTGAGGTCGAGGACGCCGAGCCGGGGTCGACCGAGCCGGAGCCCGCCGTCGTCGGCCCTCCCGGACTCGTCGCGCTCCTGGGGCGGCCTGGCATCCGCTCGGCGCTCGTGGTGAGCACGCTGCTGCTGTGCGCCGTCGACCTGCTCACCGCGTACCTGCCGCTGCTCGCCGAGCAGCGCGGGATCGGACCGGCCGCCGTCGGCATGCTGCTCGCGGTCCGCGGCTTCTCGTCGATGGCGTCGCGGTTCCTGCTCGGCACGCTGAGCCGGCGGGCCAGCCGCGAGCGCCTCGTCACGGTCAGCGCCCTCGGTGCCGGCCTGTGCCTGGGCCTGACCGGCGTGGTGCCGTCCGTTGTCATGCTCGCCGGCCTCATGGTGGTTGGCGGTTTCCTGCTAGGGATCGGGCAACCCTTGACGATGGCGCTGGTCGTGTCGATCGCCCCCGCGAGCATGCGGGCCTCGGCCCTTGCGCTCCGGCTCGTCGGCAACCGCACAGGTCAGCTGGCGATTCCACTGCTCGCCGGCGGGGCGGCGAGCCGTTGGGGCGTGGGTGCCTTGTTCATCGGCCAGGCAGTGCTCATGGTCGCGTCGGGGGCGTGGAACGGTGCGCGCCCCAGGGCTGTGGCGGGGCCCCATGACTGATCTCCCGGTTCGTGTGCGCACCGTCCGAACCGGGCGTGCACGCTCACCACCGCCGAGGGCACCCCATGGACCTTCAGTTGAAAGTGCAGCAATCTAGCGAGGAGATCAAGATGGACTACGGATTCACGGACAGAGTGGGGTTGGTCACCGGAAGTAGCGTCGGGATCGGAAGAGGCATCGCCGAGCTTCTCGGTAGCGAGGGCCTCCAGCTGGCCCTCGTCGCACGGCGGCAAGAACTGCTCGAGGAAGTCTCGGCGACGATCCAGGAGGCCGGGGGCAAGGCGCCACTACTCCTCCCCTACGACCTCACCGATCCGGAGACCCCGGCTCGGATCCGAGATGCCGTCCTCGAGCGGTTCGGTCGGCTCGACATCCTGGTCCACAACGCAGGGAAGTCGAACTACTGGTTCCGAAAGCCGATCAAGGCGCCGGACGAGTGGGGGAATCCTTTCGACATTCCCGAAGAGACCTGGGATGCGTCCTTCGCCATCAACTTCACGCCGATCCGGAGGATCACGGATGCGTTCCTGCCTGCAATGATCGAGAGCAACTACGGGAGGATCGTCTTGATCAGTGGCAAGTGGGAGCCCGATCACATGAGCGTGGGCCTCGCTGCCAAGGCGGCAGCAGCCGTCTGGGCCAAGGGGATCTCGCGTGAGATCGCGAAGTACGGGATCACGATCAACGTCGTTCCGGTGGGGCGCGTCAACAGCGAGCAGCTGCTCGACAAGATTCTCCCGACAGAAGAGGCCCGAGCTCAGGTGATCAAGACCATTCCCGCTCAACGGCTCGGAGATGCTGTCGATGTCGCGAGTACTGTCGCCTTCCTCGTCTCCGAGGGAAGCGGCTACATCACTGGTCAGAACCTCTCCGTCGATGGCGGCTTGAGCAAGTTCGCCTTCTAGGTCGCGGGCACGTTGCGCCGACAGATGCTGGATCACCTGCGGCCTGCCGGAGTCCTGCGACGGGGAGTGCGAGGGAATCCAGCGGAACTCTACGAGCTGGCCCAGGGTCGAGGACCGGGCCAGGCGGGCGTCACGGAGCGAGCTCGGTCAGTGCGACGACGTTGACGCCGTCGGTGCGCCGGTAGGACGGACCGGTCGCAGTGATGACGGTCAAGGCGTCGGGTCGCACTCTCATGGACCCGGCAACTCGGAGAAGCCCGTTCGCCGCTGCGTCAAGGACGTCGGGGTTCCCGCCGGTGAGCTTCACCTCGAATCCTGCCCATCGGCCGTCCCGGACGAGGACGACGTCGACCTCGGACGTCGCGTCTTGGTACGCGTAGGGCTGCCAGCCGTTCGCCTGGGCGTAGATCGAGAGGTCTCGGTATGCGAGCGACTCGAAGAGCTGCCCAAACGTCTCGGGATCCTCGACGAGCGCTGTTGGTGTCGCGCCGAGCGCGGCTGCGGCGAGCGCGGGGTCTGCGAGGTGACGCTTCGGGGACTTCCTGGCGGGTGCGCTCGATCGGAGGTGTCCGCCCCAGGCGCGCTGCTCGTCCACGACCCACAGGCGGGTGAGCGCGTCGAGGTATGCCGTGAGCGTGCGGGGGTTGAGGGTCTCGCCGTCCGAGCTCACATCTCTGATCAGCGTGGTGTTCGTGACGTAGGTCGCGACTGACCGCGCGATTGCCCGCATGAGTGCCATGAGCTTGACCGGGTCGCGACGCGGCTCACCCGGGAGGTCTGCCGCGGCCATGGCGCGCAGGTAGTCGTTGTTCGCGGCCAGGGCATCGGCCGTGCTCCGCCTGAGGTTCGAGGGCCAGCCACCTCGACACAGCGCGTCGGCGACGTCCAGCAGCGTTGCGTCGGACCCGCTGCTCGCAGGGGGAGCGCCGTCGAGCACGGACTGCAGGGAGACGTGTCCCGATGACCCGCCAGACTCGAACAGACTCATCGGTTGCATGCGGAGTCGGGCAACTCGCATGGCCCCGGTGTGACGGGTCGCATCGTCCGCCGGAGTGGCTGATCCGGTCAGGATGAATTGGCCGTCCTCCTGCCGCTGATCCACTTCCGCGCGCACGAGGTTCCACACATCGGGGACCAGCTGCCACTCATCGATCAAGCGAGGTGTCTCACCGGGGAGCAGGACCGACGCGTCGTTGAGCGCGGCCTGACGCAAGCGCGGGTTGGCGTCCAGACGAACGTGTGACTGGGCGTGCTGCAAGGCCGTCGATGTCTTGCCGCACGCCTTGGGCCCCTCGATCAGTACGGCGCCGGCCCTTCTGAGGGCAGCGGACACCTGGTCGTCAAGGATCCGTGGTAGATAGTTCGACTCACCCATACGCAGGATAGTACAACGATTCTTTGTACTGGACTACAAAAGTTTCTTGTAGTCGACTACAAGCCAGCGCGGCGTTGGGCTGGTCGAGCGCGTCCGCCCCGAGCGAGATCACAGACCCCACGCTAGGTTGCGTGCTTGGTCGCACCGCGGTGAGGCCTTGTCCGACGACGTACCCCGGGCACTGCGCGAACGAGCGTGAGTCAACGGGCCACTCCCCCGCCAAGTGTGCGTGGTCAACGACCCTCCTAGCGACGTCGGAGGTGGCGCGTAGCGTCGCGGCTGAACGACACGAGGAGAGGACCATGACTGTCTCCGAAGGTGGCGCCCCCGCCGCGCCGGTGCACCCCGACTCCAAGGCAATGAACAAGATTGCGCTGACACTCGGACGCCCCAGGAGCTGGAGCGCCTTCACCGACCACTTCGAGGAGATCGCGCGGGCCATCGCAGCCACGGGACGCCCGCGTCCCCACGACAGCGCGGAAAGCGGGTCCGTCCGCCACCTCCTCGACGAGTTCGAGGTGTCCCATCCGTGCGCGCCTGACGACGGCATCGCCGCACGAGACTGGCGCGCTCTGAATGACCTGGTCATCGAGCTCAACGGCATGGTCTGGAACGCCGACGCCCTGGAGTACGTGGCGGGCGTCGTCGGCGGGACAGGACGCCCGCACCCCGGCGGCTCTCTCCACGGCAGCGCGTACGAGACCTCTCTTGCCTTCTGGTCGGGGGAAGGGCCCAGGCTGCCGACGGGAACGCTTGTCATCAAGGTCGACGACGTCGACCTGCCGGACAACTTCTCCGAACCGTGGACCGCTTCGGCGTTCTGGCAGCTGAGGAACGGAGTGTCTGACATCGTCGGGGTCGGCGGTGGGCCCACGATCCCTGGTGCGCTTCGTGACCTTGCACTTGAGCTTGAAGCAAGAGGCGTGTTCCGCGCCTCCATTCCCAACTCCCCTAACGTGCCCACGTTTGGCGACACCGACCCAAGCGACTTGCCTGGTCCGGCGCCGGGGGGAGCGTCGGAGTCGGCTTCACACTGAGTCTCTGCCAAGCTCTGAGTGTGACCAGTGGAGGCGACGCTCGTGCATGGTTGTTGATGGCTGCGGGTGAGAACCGCGGCCACGGCGGCAACCTTGGGTACGACGACGAGATCGACAGCTACTACTCCTGGGACAGCAACGTTCCGAACCACAGGCAGATACAAGTCGGTGACCCTGTTGCGGTGTGGGACAAGCATGCGCTCCTCGGCATCTCCGTGATCGAGGAGATCGAGCGAGCACCTGGGTCCAAGCTGCTCTATCGATGTCCCCGCTGCAGCACGACGCGAATCAGCGAGCGCAAGCGTGCTGCGGCGAGGTATCGCTGCATGAAGTGCCAGTACGAGTTCGTGGAGCCGCGGCTCGATGTGAAGATTGTTGACGTGTTCCGCGCTCGATACGACGCCGCGTGGACTGACCTCGATGGTCTCCTTGATGGACAGGAGATTCGGTCGCTCGCCGTGAACCCTGGCGACATCAACGCGATGCGGCCGATCGACTGGGCGAAGTTGCAGCGACTACTCGTCGAAAAGGGTGCGATCCGCGCAGTCACGCGTGCTACAGCCCGCATCGAGGTCAATCACGCAGCCTCGACAGGCATCTCTCTGGAAGTGCCAAGCGGGTTCAGACACGCCTTGGTTCGTGTCAGGCGCGGCCAGCGCCAGTTCCGCGAGCACCTGCTGGCACACCAGGGGAGCGTGTGCGCGTTCACCGGCGGCGCCCCGCGCCGTGTCCTTGAGGCGGGGCACCTCTACAGCTTCGCGCAGCGCGGGCGACACGAGGACTACGGCGGGCTCATGCTCCGTCGCGACATCCATCGGTTGTTCGACGACGGCGTCCTCGCCGTAGACCCTGACCGGCTGCGGGTGGACGTCGCCTCCGAACTTGAGCCATACCCCCAGTACGCGCGCCTTCATGACCAGAGGTTGGCTGTGGACGTTCGGGATGAGCAAGTGGCTTGGCTGGCGAAACACTGGAGCACCCACCGAGGTCCGAGCGACATCGCACTCAAGATGCCACTACCACTTGAGGACGGCGTAGAGGACACGTCACCATTGAGGCTGCAGTAAGGGCGATCAGCACCAGGAGATCATGCCCTCGGGGCGCGCGTGTGACGGTGGGTGCCGATCTTGCGCCGGTAGGTGCCCAGGCGGTCGGCCTCGACGTGGATGACGTTGGCGGACGTGCCCCCGGTACGTTTACTCACTTCTCGACGCGGGCAAGTCAGATCCCGATCCGCTACCTCAGCGTCCTCCGAGATCGCTAGAGTTGCCGGTGCCAGCCGCGTCCGACACGAGGCAGGTCTAGGCCGATGAGGCAGGACCGTCTACTGCCCGCCTCCGCGTGAGCACACGTCGAGAATGGAGCAAGTATGGCGTTGCCAAAGATTGTCAGCCTATTCTCGGGCGCGGGAGGTTTGGATCTCGGGTTCAAGAGCTCCGGGTTCCCGCTGACGTTCGCTGTAGACGTGTCACCCGCGGCGATCCAGACACATAAGAGGAACTTTGAGGAAGCAACCTCGGTAGTGGAAGACCTTGTTGCAATCGGGCCTGACGGAGTTCTCAAGCACTTGGAGAGTCTTCTAGAACCAGGTGAATCAATTGGAGTGATCGGCGGGCCGCCATGCCAGGGATTCTCTCGCGCCAATGTCGGTTCGGCTGTGAACGACCCTCGCAACCTACTGCCCTCACTATATCTCGAGATTGTCGAAGCGCTCCAGGGCACGTACACGGTCGAGTTCGTCCTCTTCGAGAATGTCTTGGGAATTCGTGACGCCAAGCACTCCGTGACCTTCCGCGAGATCCTCTCTAGGTTCAAGAAAATGAAACTCACCTCAGACGTCACCGAATACTCAGCTCTAGACTATGGCGTCGCCCAGACCCGGACCCGCGTCATCATCTCTGGATTCCGAGACGAAGTGGTCGCCCGAAACTTCAAACCATCGAAGGTTAAACCGAGCGACTTGACGGTGCGTTCGGTCATAGGCGATCTTCCCGAGCCAGTGTTCTTTGCCCGTGATCTTGATAGGTCGACGATTCCCCACCATGAGAATCACTGGACAATGCGTCCGATGTCAAGACGGTTCTCCCGGCCCGAAGGAGCCGATCGCGCGGGTCGCAGCTTCAGGCGGTTGGACTGGGAGAAGCCTAGTCCGACTGTTGCATACGGGCATCGAGAGATCCATGTGCACCCCGAGGGCCGTCGCCGCCTCAGCATCTACGAGGCCATGCTCCTACAAGGCTTTCCGGACGACTTCGTTCTGGAGGGAACGCTCTCTGCGCAGGTCGAGCAGGTTTCCAACGCCGTCCCGCCACCTCTAGCTCAGGCGCTTGCCGTAGCCATCGAGACAGCATTGCGTGAGTTGGATGAACCCCCAACTGCACGCGAGGACCGGTCCGCATGAGAGCCCATGGGTGCCCGTCGGCCCGCGGAGCTCAGCCAACAACGACCAGTCGGCGATCTGTCTCGGAGGAGCTCACTAGTATCCGCTAGGTGGTCTAGGTTAGAGGGGAGGAATCGGTCGTGGAGTCATCTCTTGGCGCGCCAACCCGGCTCGTGCTCTCTGAGGACCCAGATAGTCCTGCCCACCCTGCCCGCTGGATCGGCCCCATGTTGGCCATGGGAACTCGAGCCGCTCGCTATCACCGGACGCTCAGCAATGTCCAGCTGGTGATCGCACTCTCCGTACCGATACGGGACTTTGCGGCGGCCCTGATTGGTTGTGGGTGGGTGCTCGCGAGCGACGCGCCAGCGCTGCCTGCCCCCCTGGAGACGCTCAGAGAGATGGAGCCCGGTCGGCCGCTGCGTGCAGTTAACAGCAGTCACGTAGTGACGGGACGGTTCTCGATGCTCGACGAAGCCGCGAGCTCGCCTCAAGCGTTGTTTGCGGGGAGGAAGTGGCGCGTCGATGGTATTCGGGCCCTCGCTCCCCTAGATGAACTAGACAGTTCAGAACGGGAGTCTCGACCGGAGCCAGGGAGCATCGAGCACTTGGCCCGTCTGGATCTGACTTGGGACGCTCGACTTGCGTACCCTGCCGCTGATCTCGCAATCGTCGGTACTTTGAAGTGGTTGGAGCAGGATCTCGATGCCTATCTGGCCATTGATGCGGACGTCCTGACGCCGAGTTCGATCAGGGTGATGCTGAAGCCGAAGGAGGCCAGGGTGGCGACATGGTATACGCGTCTGTTTGCCTCAGCGCGCCTTGCCGATCAACTGCCACTTCCGAAGGGTCTGAACGCAGTCATTCTTGACGGTAGCGGAGCGATCAAGTATTTAGGGGAAATCGAAGCCCCGGTTGTGATCTGCGTGCTCGATCGCTCGGTGGCCGACGAGACGGGAGCCGAACTCATAACTCAACTGAGAAACACGCGCGGCGAACCATTGTCGCTATCGAGGGATCTTGAATGGTCACCGCCAGAAGGTGTTGAAGCCCTAGCGTTCACGGTGCCCCTATGAGCCGCATTGACGCACTGAATCAGCGTTACGCGGCCTCCGCCAGCGTCGCCCGCAACGGCGTCGAGATTGTTGTGGTCGGCGATCCTGCCGGTGCACGCTTCAACATCGCAGTCCGTCGCCTCATCAGAGTCGCAAGGGAAGGGTCCAGTTCATATCTCGATGACCTCATCGGTGCGGCCAAGGCGCTGCGCTGGCGTCGGATCACCCAGCCTCAGCCAGTCCCGTTCAACTCCAGCCATCAATGTCTCGCTTCTGAGGTCACCAAACACGCCGAACGACTGCACGGCGCGATCGGTGACCAAGCGCTGCTCGATGAGTTGGTGTCCTCGGCGAAGGTTCTGGCCGAGACCGACTCTGAGATTGGCTTCACTCTCTTGAGATCGATCGACGAAGTTGGTGCGGACAACTGCGTAGTGGTTGCCGCGAGCAAACCAGCCGTTGCTGGGTTGGGGGCGTGGCTTCGTGGCCACCGAGTCCGGGTGCTCACGGTGGGTGAGCTAGAGCGCGAGCATTTCAAGCGCGAGCAAGCGTACGTTGTCGGACCGCCGAGATTCTTCCGTTCTTCGCTGGTGACGGCTCCCGTAACGGAAGAAGTGAGTTTCCTGATACCTGCATGGTTTGGAGATCGCGGAGTTCCCTGGTCAGCAATCTCGCATTATGCCGAAGGAGCCATTCGTCCAGAGCCACGAGTGTTCGTGGAAGGCGATACCTCTGAACCGGTGACTGATCTGCCAGACGACAGTGAAAACGAGGACGAGTATCTGCCGCAGCCAGCGTGGGGGGGTAGACGCGACGGCGACCGTGAGCCTACTAGTGAAGAGGTCGAGGCGCGACAGTTGCTCCTCGGCGGAAACCTCGCGATGTGGCTTGATGACGGAGATCGTATTCGCTCCCTCGACCCCGACCAGCCCGTCGGCGAGCGTGTCACCTACACGGATATCCCAGCGGTCCGCACGGGTACGTACCTACTGCTTCGACAAGGTGAGACCGAGCGCAGCGCGCTCTACCTAGCAGCCATCGCGCGGCTCACGAGCGGCGATGCTGTAGACCGAGCGCAGGTTGCATGGAAGCACTTGCTCGCGGAACGGATTCACGAGGCTAGTTTCGAGGAAGTGGCACGGCAGTTGCGTGAAGCGGGAGTCCAGACGGCTGACCGAGCGCGAGCCTGGACTGATCCCAGCCTGATCCGGCCGGCGAGCGATCAGGACTTCGAGAGCCTACTGCGGTGGCTCGGCGTCCCCGGTCAGCCGACCTTCGGCTACGCCACCATGCTCCGCAAGACTCTCTACCAAGTAAGCGCTGAGATCGGGAAGCAGCTCGAAGCTGCCGTCTCTACCGCGGACCTGTCGGAGCTTGAAGCCACTGGCCACCTTAGTATTGACATCAGGACCGAAGGGTTCCGTGGCATCCTCGCCACTCGAGTTCTGGCCGTATCGCCCTTCACCGAGATCGTGCCACGGCACGATGCGAGAGTGCCGTTCGCGGATCGGGGTGGGCAGTGGCTCGAATGATGCCCGCCTTCTGCCCGGACGATGCCCCACCGGGAGAGAGGGCCGTCTACGCGGTGCTGCGCGACAGTGAGGACACCGCCGAGTGGCTGGTGCTCCACTCTCTCGGCATCGCTAACCACGTTCGTCAGGTAGAGGGCGAAGCCGACTTCGTTGTCATCGTTCCGGATGTTGGCATCCTCGTCATCGAGGTCAAGTCGCACCAGTCAATCGACCGGAGGTCCGACGGCACCTGGAAGCTCGGCAACAACGCCCCCACCGTGCGTGGACCCTTCCAGCAATCCAGCGAAGCCATGCACAGTCTGCGGTCCTACCTGGAGAAGAAGAATGTCAACCTGCGCTCCATCCCAATGCTCTCGGCAGTCTGGTTCACCGGCGTCCGCGCCCGCACCATGCTGCTTTCGAGCCCAGAGTGGCACGACTGGCAGCTCATGGACTCTGAAGATGTCAAGGCCGCACCTTCCGCGATCCTGCGCACCCTTTCAGCCGGCACCACGCATCTCGCCGAGAAGATCAAGCATTTTTCGTACGGCGGTGTTGGACCGGACAGCGAGACATCTGCGCTGATCGCTAGCGTGCTCCGCCCCAAGTTTGAGTTGGCTACGGTTGCCGGGGACCGCCGACGCGCCCGGGAGTCGCAGCTCATTGCCTTCATAGGAGAGCAGTTCTTGGCGCTCGATGCCTCGTCGGACAATCACTCTGTCCTGTTTACGGGACCAGCCGGATCAGGCAAAACCTTCCTGGCAATGGAGTCCGCCCGACGCGAGATCGCCACCGGCATGCAGGGCCGGTTGCTGTGCTTTAACCGCTTCCTCGGTAAACGACTCGCCAAAGATCTAGTGGAATTCAAGGAGCTCAGCGTCAGTACGCTCCACCACGAAATGCTGCGCCTGGCCAAGATCGACCGCATCCCGGAGGGCGCCGGACCCGAGTTTTGGAAGAAGGAGCTGCCGGAACGGGCAATGGAAGCTCTCATCGATGGTGGCGGCTCGCGGCTCTCCGACTTTCTCATCGTCGATGAAATTCAGGACATTGCCACAGACTCATACCTCGATGTGCTCGACTTAATGGTCGCCGGCGGGTTGAAGGAAGGGCGGCTGCTCCTCTACGGTGACTTCGACCGCCAGGCAATTTTCGACGACGAGACAGGGATTGATCGGCTACGAGAGCGCTCTCCCTACTTGTCAACCCACAAGCTGATGCAGAACTGCCGCAACTTGCCGAGAATCGGCTATCAGGTGAATCTGCTGAGCCACCTGCAGCCCGGATACCACCAGTTTCGTCGTCAAGATGACGGCGTCGACCCCGTTTTTCATAAGTACAAGGCGGGACAGGACCAGTCGATGCTCCTCGCAACGGCGATCCGCAGACTCAAGGGCGACGGCTTTGAGCTCAACGAGATTGTCGTCCTGAGTCCTCTTCGCGACGCCTCCACCGCAACTACCACGGGCGATCCTTGGCTCCGACAGATCCTGAAGCCTGCCGATGGCCTCGCCGCCCGTCCCGGTCAGGTGCACTACTCAACCATCCACGCGTACAAAGGACTCGATTCCCCTGCCATCGTGGTGACCGATCTCGATGAGACCGTCACGGCCGACAACTTCGACTCGTTGCTCTACGTCGGGCTAACCCGCGCCACTGACCGCCTCATCGCACTCATTGAAGCCACGACGTTCCGTCACGCCGTAGGAGGCACCGCATGAGCGGACACGAAGCCCGCGCAATCGTTGAAGCCGGAATCCGGCGCGAACTGTTCGGACCGTTCGGCCCGGAGGAACCCGTCGGCAAGCCCGTCGACTGTTCGCATGGCACGCTCACCTTCGCAACGGCTGAAGAGAGTCGAGGACAGTTTCACGACAGCTCAACGCTGCAGGAGATCCTGACTATCGGCACGCCGCTAACGCGCTACGGTGTCGGCGTGCTCTATAGCGGTGCCTCAATTGGTGGCACGGCGATCGGTGAGGAAGGTGAAGAGGATATCGATCTCACCGGCATCCCCGGTGTAGCGCTCAATGAGGACGATCCAGACGGCCGGCCAGTTGACATCCAAGGTTCCCAGCGGCACGACGAGGCCGATTCCGACGACTTCGACTTGACTGACGCCAATAGCTTTAAGCCCTCGGCGATGGCGATCTCCTTTCAGTGCCGCGTGCCGGCCGGCGGCTCGCTCACCGTCGCTGTGACCGGCGCGCATTACGAAAGGATCAGCGTCCACATATCCGGGATCTCCAAGCCGGTCGATTGGTGGCGTCGCAGGGCCTTCACGCTCACCGGGCTGGTGCCGGGCAGTATTCTTGTCAATGAGACCAACCGGCTCAAGATCGTTGACACTAAGCCGGATGGCGATCCGCCTGGTGCTGCACCTACGACGCGTGTCTTCAGCCGTCCGGTGCCGGGAGCCGACGATCCGGAACTGCGCCTGGTGACGGTGGCGGTGGTGAATCAGGTGGCGGGCACAGGGCCGGCCAGCGCCTTGTTCCAGATGGGCTTCACCGTTGCTGCCGCTGGCGGCCTGGTCATCGAGCCATACCCCGAAGTCGAGCTGCCCGACCGTGACGATGAGGAGCAGTCGATCGACCTGCTCTACCGCAACAAGCGCACCTACGCCATCGGGCACGGTTGCGCTGCGGAATGGGAAGGCGGTGTCGGCACACCTGTACCACTGGTGAGCGCCGTCGCCCTGCCTGCCTACGAGGTGGTCAGCTTGACTCCCAACATCTACCTAACCGACGACGACGGGCGCTACCTTTTTGACGCGGATGGGAGGCGTAGTACGGCCGCGGTCAGCATGAAAGAACTGGCCGACGGGACCGCCGAAGGGCGAAGACAGGTTGAAACGGTGCTACGCCTCTATGGCGAATGGATCAGTGCACGGAAGGCCGAGATCGATGATCTGCCGGAGCGCTTCCGTGATGCTGCCCGACGACACATGGCTCTAGCAGAGAGCGCTCTAGACCGTATGAAGGCCGGCTGGTACCTGGTCGGTTCGGATCAGGTCGCCCAGCAAGCGTTCTATTGGGCCAACGAGGCTATGCTCTTCCAGCAGGTACGCTCCAACTTCCCGCTGCGTGAGGTCGAACGGGGAAAGGATGATGTCCTCCGCGTCAAGGGCGCGCACCCCACACCGGTCATCCCTCTAGACAAGGGCTACTGGCGCCCCTTCCAGATTGCCTTCATCCTCGCCACTCTGCCCGAGCTGGTGGATCCTTCTCGCGAGACCCGTTCACTGGTCGATCTGATCTTCTTCCCGACCGGTGGCGGCAAGACCGAGGCATACCTCGGTGCCTCCGCGATCAGCCTGCTGGCTCGTCGCTTGCGCAATCCGAACGACGCGGGCACGGACACGCTGATGCGCTACACGCTACGTCTTCTGACTGCGCAGCAGTTCCTCCGTGCCGCTTCCCTGGTGTGCGTGCTGGAAGCGATCCGTGACGATCACTCCGATGTGCTGGGCGCCTCGCCTTTCGGTATCGGGATCTGGCTGGGTAGTTCTTCGACACCCAACCGATGGTCGACGGCCGTCGAAGCGCTGGCACGTCTCCGACGCAACCCCCAAGAGCAGAACCCCTTCCTCCTGCTGCGCTGCCCCTGGTGCGGTGCCCAGATGGGTACTAAGCCGAAGGGAAGGGGTGGGCAGGATGTGATCGGCTACGAGCAGATAGGGCGCGACCGTGTCGAGCTGCGTTGCGTCGACTCGCAGTGTCGCTACTGGCGGCGCCCAGGGCTTCCTGTGCATGTGATCGACGAGGATATCTACGAAGTGCGTCCCTCAATCGTTATCGGAACCGTCGACAAGTTTGCCATGATGGCGTGGAGTCCCCAGGCCCGGAACCTCTTCGGGATAGACGAGCAGGGCGAGCGCGTCTTCTCTCCACCTGGTTTGATCATTCAGGACGAGCTGCACCTTATCTCCGGTCCGCTCGGGTCGATGGTCGGTCTGTACGAGCCTGTCATCGACGAGCTGTGTACCGATCGCCGAGGCGAAGTACCGATCGCGCCGAAGATAATTGCTTCCACGGCAACTATCCGCCGCTTCGAGGACCAGGTCAGGGCGCTCTTTGGCCGCACGGAAGTCGCGCTGTTCCCACCGCACGGCCTGGAGGAGGGCCGCTCCTTCTTCGCCGAACCCGCCCGACTGGCGGATGGGTCCCTTGAGCCGGGCCGCCGATACATCGGAGTCATGAGCGCCTCACTCGGCTCGATGCAGACCGTTCAAACCCGTGTCGCTGCCGCGACCCTGCAGGCGGCGACAGAGGTTCCCGAAGCGGACCGCGACGGATACTGGACGAACCTGAACTTCCTCAACTCCCTTCGCGAGCTCGGCAACACCGTTTCGCTGTTGGAGTCCGACGTACCTGACTACCTAACCGGTTTGGTACGCCGAGATGGCATCAGTCCGCGCTGGCCAAACCGCACGATGGAGCTCACCTCGCGCCGGCGGTCTGATGAGATCCCCAGAGCCATCGAGCAGCTCCAAGCCCGCTACGTCCCGGGGCAGGACCGTCAGGACGCCATCGACATCTGCCTGGCGTCGAACATCATCGAGGTTGGCATTGATATCGACCGACTGGGCCTGATGACAATCGTCGGACAGCCCAAGACCACCGCTCAGTACATCCAGGTATCCGGTCGGGTCGGACGCCGCGCCGACGTCAGCCCCGGTCTGGTGATCACGATCTACGGCGCAGCTAAGCCCCGCGACCGGAGCCACTATGAGCGGTTCCTGACCTACCACCAACAGCTCTACGCTCAGGTCGAGCCCACCTCGGTGACGCCTTTCGCCACCCCGGTGCTTCGACGAGCGCTGCATGCCGCAGCTGTGGCCTACGTCCGGCAGACCACTCCGGAGGACTTGTCGCCATACCCGTTCCCGTCAGTCGAGTACGAGCGAGCCATCGCGCTACTTCGTGAGCGCGCTTTGATCGTCGACGACGTCGAACTCCCTGTGTTTGAACGAATGGCAGACAAGCGAGCACGACAGTGGGATGGATGGGAGCGCACCATGTGGAATGCAAACCCCGTTCCATGGGGCGATCCCCACCAGGGTCTGATGCGCTTCGCCGGAACGCTGCCTGATCTCGATAGGAGAGCCACGATCTGGGATGTGCCTACCAGTATGCGTAACGTCGATGCCGAATGCCGGCTAGTGATCTCGCTGGCCTACGCTCACGCCGACACCGAAACCGAGGACGCGCCATGAGCAGCGGGCCAATGAGGCGAGCCCAGCTCGTCACTCCATTCGGCGTTGGTGCGATGAGCGTCCTCGTCAACGGCACGTCCGTGATCACGGCGGGGCTGGATCACTGGTATGAACCTGGCGAAACCAGCAGCCTGGCTCTGGAGGAATATCAGGAGCATGACTGGCGATTAGAGGCCCGTCTGCGCGTCTCGGAGTTCCGGCTGCCTCCGGATCACCGATACCAGGCAAATGGCAACGACAACCGCAACGTTAAGCTCACCGTCCCGGTGCTGCGGTTCCCGCGTTGGTGCTTCTGCATGTATTGCAAGCGTCTCGAACTCTCCACGCTCACCATGCAGCAGGCCGTGATCTGCAGAGACAAGAAGCACGCCGACTGGAAGTACAAGCCACGCATGTCGCAAGTGCCGTTCGTTGCCATCTGCACCAACGGACACCTCGACGATTTCCCATTCGACAAGTGGGTGCACCGTGCCCACCGACCTTCCTGCAACGGAACACTTCGCCTGAAGTCCCTGGGCGGCGGCGGTCTCGAGGGACAACGAGTTGTCTGCACCGGTTGTCAGAAGGAGCGAACGCTGCGCGGCATTACCGAGGCGCGCTTCGTCAACGGGGAAGAGCACACAAACCTCGGCGACCAGTTGTCGTCGCCTGACGACCCCTTCCTTTGTACTGGAGCTCGCCCGTGGCTTGCCCAACTCGAAGGAGCCTGCGGCCAACCAATGCGTGGAGCCCTCCGCGCTGCGGGCAACGTCTACTTTCCGAGGGTCGAGTCGTCCATCTACTTGCCGCGCAGTGAGGGTGCTGTGAGTGTCGAAATGCACGACCTGATGCGCCACCCAGCAGTCAGCACGACGATGCGCACACTACACAGCGTCTTCGGTGCGGGGCTTGAGGTTGAGAGGCTGCGTGAGCAGCTGCTCAAGAATGTGCCGCCGGAGTTGTTCCGCCCCGTCTCCGACGAAGAACTGATCGCGGGGTATCGCGACCTCCTTGGCGTCGGGGAAGAGGAGCCCGAGTCGAGTGAGGAATTGGATGCAGAGCTGCTCACTGGCGATGACGAGTGGCGACACCCGGAGTTCCAACATATCAGGCAGACTCCGAAGGACGACTACCTGACCGCCACCAACCCAGGTGTGCACCCCAGTCTCGAGCCATACTTGGAACGGGTGCGCTCCGTCGACGTCTTGCGCGAGACCAGGGCGCTACGTGGCTTCACTCGCGTGCGAGACGACGTCTTGAAGCTCAGCGCCGGCAAGGCCCTACTGCGGCGTGAGCCGTTGCCGGTGGTACAGGACTGGTTGCCTGCCTACGTCGTGAAGGGCGAGGGCGTCTACTTCGAGCTTGCCCCGGACCGACTGGCGGCCTGGGAAACACGCGTCGAGGTTCAAGCCCGTACTCAGAAGATCACCGACCACTATGGGCGGGTTACCTCCCAGCGTGGCGTTCAAGGCCGCACGCTCACCCCCCGCTTCGTGTTACTGCACACGCTTGGCCACCTGCTGATCAACGAGCTGGTGTTCACGTGCGGGTACTCCTCCGCATCACTCCGCGAGCGGCTCTACGTCTCGACAACTGTCGGACGAGAAATGGCGGGTCTCCTCATCTACACCGCAGCTGGCGACTCGGAGGGCACCATGGGGGGCCTTGTGCGTATGGCCAGGCCTGACAACTTGCGGTCAGTGTTCGTATCCGCCATCTCCGGCGCTGGTTGGTGCTCGACGGATCCGGTCTGCATGGATGCTGGTGAGAAGGGGCAGGGGCCAGACTCCTGCAACCTTGCCGCCTGTCATGGCTGTGCACTGCTACCTGAGACTAGTTGCGAGGAGTTCAACCGCTTCTTGGACCGGGGGTTGGTTGTGGGTACATTCGCAGACCCCAGACTCGGATACTTCTCAGCGATCCTATAGGGCTTGGGACCTAGGGGCAGAGGCTTGGTCACCACGGGCCTAGTTGCAGATCACAGAACCGAGGGAGACTCACACGAATTACTCTGGTCAGCTCTCCCAAAGGGAGGGTTGATTCGGATCCTCGTGCGGGCGGTACAGGGGCGCCCCGGGACCTGTGCCGTCCGCACGGCGCCATGCGACCTCCTCAATGCTGAACCCATACTCACCTCCGAACAGCACGGCAACGCGGACCACCATATCGACTGCGGCCTCCACCACCACGTCGCCTAGGTCGGACTCGGCAAGTTCCCGCCACTGAGGCTCTATGGAATCGTAGGTGGAGAAGCGCGCGCGGAACTCAACACGCTGCCCCAGGTCATACTCGACAATGACGGCACTTTCGGAATCGCTCACACTTGCTGTCCGCCCAGACGCGATCCCTCCCTCCCAAGTCACGTCCATCACGTCTAGAGCCACGGGGGACCGCCAGAATCCGAGGTCTTCCACTGTGGGGAAGAGGTCGTCCTGGAAGTCAGATTGTAGGTAGTACGAGAGGAAGGAGTCCTGGCGGCCCTGGTCGATGGCAGCGGATATGTTTCCCACGCCCTCCCAAGGTAGAGCGCGAAGCAACCAGGAACTGAAGTCACGTGTCACGTCGACAGCTCCGGCGAGCGGTGCGATTTCTGCGGCGAGCGAGTCGGCCAGGCGACCATCCTCACCGTAGAACGCACGATCGTTGGACACCAGGATAACGTCCCTGCCATCGCGTCCAAGCGCAAGTACATCGTGCCAAATGAGCGCATCGCGGTAGCCTCCGCCCTTCTGGTCGAATGGGGGCGTCCGAGAGACCGCTCGTCGGACCAACTCGGCGTGGTCGACAGTCGGCCAAGGCAGTAGGGTGAAGCCAAGCCGTTCCTCGAGGCTTTCGAGAAGATAGGCGCGGTAGTCGAACGGGTGCTGGGGCTCTTGCTCCGGCGCTTCGAGGCCAAGCTGACGCCATGTCTTGTTGAGGGCTGACTGCTCCGAGCTGGCTCGGGCGATCCTCCTTGCGTGCACAGCGACGACTTCCTCGAGGACCGCAGCTGGCACTCGCACATCGAACCAGGGGTCGGCATTCAGTTGCTCGAGCAGCTGATACTTCAGACCAGTTAGCATCAAGTCACTCACTAGTTCGTTCGCGTCAAGAATGATAGTCTTCACGCGCTCGATGGTAGATGCGCGTAGGTATATCGATAGGGCTAGACACGCTTACACGTGGGACCCTGGCGGCTGTGCGACGCGTGTATGCGCTCAGCCAGGTCCCAGTCGTGGGGAGTGCTGCGCACGAAGTGGGCAGAGCGACGGACCGTTGTCTCAAGCTCGCGTGGCGGGATTCTCAGAGCTACCAGCGAACGGGGATAGGCCGCGAGTTCCGTGGTGGATGCGCCGGAGAGGGCGGGTGGCGCCGTCGGTTCGATCTGCGGTGCTCAAGTTTCCGCTAGAGTCCGCCGATCTCGACGAGGTGAGCGACGGCAGACGGCCAGACGGCAGAGACCCGTTGCTCCCGGTCGACGGGTGGTACGCCGACCCCCTGCAGGCCGAGCAGTTGCGGTACTGGGACGGTGCGGTGTGGACGCAGCACACGGCCCCGGTCGGGGCGCCGCTGTCGGCCGCACCAGCGACAGCACCCGCGCCACCTCCTCCTCCGCCAGCACCGCAACAGGCAGCCCCCGCACCGCAGCCACCGCCGCGTACACCGAAGCCCCCGGCGCTGACGATCGGAACTCGCAGCGTCTCGCGCGCGAGCCTCGGCTGGATGGGCGCGCTGGCGCTGCTCGCGATCCTCATGGGCGCGACGTCGGGCATCGGCGGCGTGCTGATGGGCGTGAGCTTCGTGGTGATCGGCGCGGGAGCGTGGGCCGCGCTCACCGGGCGGACCTGGGTGGGCAGGGTCGGGCGCAAGGCCGGCGGCGTGCTGGCCGGCGTGGGGTTCGGCCTCTTGTTGACCGGCGCCGTGGTCGGCGCGGCGACGTCGTCGGTGCCCACCGAGGCGCGGGAAGAACCGACGGTCACCGCGACACCCGCGACCAGCCCGAAGGAGGCGAGCAGCCCGGCGCCCGCCGTCGTCGTCGGACCTGAGACCAGCCCCAGCCCCTCGCCGTCGTCGTCCCCGAGTCCCTCCCCCACGCCTACGACGCCCGAGCCTGCAGTACCGGAGGTGGTCGAGAGCGAGCCGACGACGGCGCTCGCTGCGCTCGCCCTGCTCGAGGTGCGCCCCCGCGACGCCAAGACGGGCTACGACCGTGACCTGTTCGGCTACCGCGCGGTGGACCTGGACCGCAACGGCTGCGACACCCGCAACGACATCCTCGGGCGCGACCTCACCGGCGTGGTCTTCAAGCCCGGGACGCGGGACTGCGTAGTGATGAGCGGCGTGCTGTTCGACCCCTACACCGCGAACGCCGTCGTGTTCGAGCGCGGGGACGGCGGGAACCTGGTGCAGATCGACCACGTGGTGGCCATGAGCGACGCGTGGCAGAAGGGCGCCCAGCACCTCGACGAGGACGCCCTGCACGGGCTCGGCAACGACCCGCTCAACCTGCTCGCGGTGTACGCCAGGGCCAACAGTCAGAAGGGTGACGGCGACGCCGCGACCTGGCTGCCGGCCAACAAGGCATTCCGGTGCGCGTACGTCGCGCGGCAGGTGGCCGTGAAGTACGCCTATGGGCTGTGGCTGGCGCAGGCGGAGAAGAACGCGATCGAGCGGGTGCTGGGCGGGTGCCCGGAAGAGCCGCTGCCCACGGCGTTGACCGTGCCGGACGTGCCGACACCGTCGGAGACGATCGCGCCGGAACCCAAGCCAGAACCGACGCCGACACCGACGGCAGAGCCCAGCCCGACTCCCACCTCCGCGCCCGAGAACGTGTACTACAAGAACTGCACCGAAGCGCGTGCGGCTGGAGTCACACCGCTCTACCGAGGTGACCCCGGCTACGCGAAGCACCTGGACCGGGACGGTGACGGGGTGGCGTGCGAGTAGGGGTGCCCTGCGAGAAGGCGCGCGGCGCATGGGCTTGACCTCGAACGCGGGCACGAGTAGCTCAGCGGCGAACTCGTTGGCCTGTCGCTACGCACGCAGCAGTCTCGCGCGCCGAACAGCCCGGGACTCGTCGTCGTCGGCCCCGAACGTTACGCGTATCCGGACCCCAGCGCCCGGTATCGTCCACACTGCTGGCTCGACCCCCTGGAGATCCCCATGCGCGTGACGTTCCCCCGTGCTGCCGCCCTCATCGCCGCCGCGACGCTCGCCCTCGGCGGCCTCGTCACGAGCACGGCGCATGGCGCGAGCCCCGCCGCGAAGGCGCCCGCGCCATCGTGGCAGTCGCCGAGCGCGGTGGGCCGCGGCCTCGACCCCATCGTCAAGGTCGGCGCTCGCGGGCGCGCCCACGCGATCTGGCGCACCTGGGACTACTCCCGCGAGGACGGCGAGCTGCAGTACGCCTACCGGGACGCATCGGCCACTGCGTGGTCCGCGCCGGTGACGATCTCGACCACCAAGGCGCAGCGGATGTCCGCCCCCGCCTACGCCCTCGCCGTCAGCGAGCAGGGCAACCTCGCGGTGGTCTGGGCGAGCTCGCCCAAGTTCGGCCACGCCGGCGACCCGTACCTGAGCTGGAGCGCCAACCGCGGCGCCACCTGGTCCAAGCCCCAGCGGCTCGAGAAGACCGGCAAGGACGAAGGCGTGGAGCGGGTCAAGGCCCTGTTCGACTCGGACGGCCTGCTGACCGTCGCGTGGACCGCGGGCGGCGAGAACGATCGCTACTCCCCCCGGTTGCGGGTGAGCAAGCCCACCAAGCTAGGCGCGAAGGTCACCTCCACGGTGGTCGACAAGCGGTACGACGGGTACGTCGACTTCGAGCTCACGGTGGCCGACGGCGGGCGCGCGGTGCTGACCTCGGCCCCCTCCGGAGACATCGAGGCGCGCATCCGCCGACCGAACGGGACGTGGACCGCACCCACCGTGATCTCGCCCGAGAACTGGGGGTTCTCCATGATCTCCTCCCCCACCCCGGTGTTCCTCCCGGACGGGTCCATCGCGGTCTCGTGGGCCGGGTGGCAGAGCTATCTCGACAACAAGCCCGCGCTGAACGGCGTTGTCGTCTCCCGCTGGGACGCCGGGACCGCGGAGTGGACGCAGCGCGTGATCTACACGACCGAACGCGAGCCCGGCTTCGACTTCGAGCCGCAGATCGTGACCAGCGGCAACCGTGTCGCGCTCGTGGCGATCACGCCGGGCGGCGCGAAGGGAGACACGGTGCGGTTGTGGCGCAGCGCCAACGGTGCCAGGACCTGGGGCTCCCCCGTCACCGTCGCACAGACCGCCACCGGCAACGCGCGGATCGCCATGTCCGGAGACGGCGGAGCACTGGTGGCCTGGCTCGAGAAGGCGGGTCGGGTGGCCGCCCGCTCGGTGTCATCGACCAGCTCGCTCACCAAGCGCGCGGTGATCGCCAAGAGCAGCGGGATGAGCCCGTCGAAGGGCTTCTTCCCAAAGAACGTCGGACCGTCGATCGCCGTCCGGTCCGGGGGCCTGGCGACCTTCGTGTGGTCCGACGGCTCGCACAGCGTCAGCTCCCGCGCGCTCGCGCGCACCCTGAAGTCCGCCAAGCCGAAGGTCGCCGGGACCGCGAAGGTGGGCCGGACACTCACCGCGAAGAGTGGCTCCTGGACCAAGGGCACCAAGCTCAGCTACCAGTGGTTCGTGAACGGCAAGAAGATCGCCAAGGCCACCAAGCGCACCCTCGTGCTCACGAAGGCGCACCGGGGCAAGCGGATCACCGTGAAGGTGACGGGCAAGAAGGCCGGGTACACCTCCGTGGTGAAGACGTCGAAGAAGACGGCGAAGGTGCGCTGACCCGGTTGGGCAGGATGGACGGATGAGCAAGCGGGCGTGGTGGGTCGTGGGTGTGGCGCTCGGCGTCGTGCTCGTGGGGGTCGGTGTGCTCGTCGGCGTTCTGGCTGGCGGCCGCGGCGGTCCGGCCACGGCGGCTGGGGCCAGCCGGACTCCCCCGCCCAGCGCTTCGGCGCCCGCCACTCCGGGCGAGTCCGCGACCGAGGGCGCGAGCCCCGAGCCCGACGGCACGGCCGCCTGCACCGTCAGCTACGAGGTGCGCGACTCCTGGGCCGACGGGTTCACGGTCGACGTCACCTTGCGCAACCAAGCCACGGCGCTCGAGGGGTGGGAGCTCGCGTGGTGGTTCGAGGGCGACGAGCGGATCGTGGACCTCTGGAACGCCGTGCTCGTGCAGCCCGCCGACGGCGAGAGCGGGCCGCAGGTGCTGGTCCGCGACGCCGGGCACAACGCCGAGGTGGCGCGGCGTGGAACGGTCACCTTCGGCTTCGTCGGCTCGGGCCAGCCGGCGGTCCAGCCCGTCTCCTTCGAGCTCAACGGCCGGGCGTGCTGGAGCGGCCCGGGGGTTTCGCCGTCGGACACCGAGACCTTGTCGGACGGCGAAAAGCCCGGCGACCGCCCCACCCCCTCCGCGAGCGATCTCTACCTCGACCCGACCACGCGCGCGGCGGCGGCTGCCGCGGCCGCGACCGGTGAGCAGCGCGACCTGCTCGAGAAGATCGCGAGCACGCCACAGGCGTTCTGGGTGACGGGCGCCGACCCCACGGCAGCCGCCGCAGCGGTGCGCGCCTACACCAGCGCCGCCCACGAGGACGGCACCCTCGGCGTGCTCGTCATCTACGCCGTGCCCGGCCGGGACTGCGGCCAGCACTCCAGCGGAGGGGTCGGCGAGTCCGCCTACACGCGGTGGGTCGATGCGGTGGCGGGCGCCGTCGTCGGCGAACCGTGGGTCGTTCTCGAACCGGACGCGCTCCCCATGCTCGGCGACTGCGAAGGTCAGGGCGACCGCGTCGGCTACCTGGCCTATGCGGCGAAGGCCCTCACCGCGGCGGGCGCCCGCGTCTACGTGGACGTGGGTCACTCGGGGTGGCTGTCCGCCGAGGAGGCCGCCCGACGCCTCGAGCTCGTGGGCCTCGACCATGCGGCCGGCTTCGCCCTCAACGTGTCCAACTACCAGACCACCGACGACTCCGTGGCCTACGGCGAACGGGTCTCCTCCCTCACGGGCGGCGCCCGCTACATCATCGACACCTCCCGCAACGGCAACGGGTCCGATGGGCAGTGGTGCAACCCGCGCGGCCGAGCGCTCGGGGAGCGCCCCAGGCTCGCCTCCGACGACGGCGACGCCGCCCACCTCGACGCGCTGCTGTGGGTCAAGCTGCCCGGGGAGTCCGACGGCGAGTGCAACGGCGGACCCGCCGCCGGTGAGTGGTTCGGTGAGATCGCGCTCGAGCTTGCCCGGAACGCTGACTGGTGACCGCCACGGTGCAGGCTCCCGCGTGAACGTGGAGACTTGTATCCCTCCCAGGGCAACAAGTCTTCAGCGCAATGCCACTCCGTTCGGGCGCCTTCGGGATACGAAGTGTCCTGGTCTGCTCGGACTCCTCGCGCAGCCGGGCAACCAGGTCAGGGTCAATCGACTTGGTCCACCCCACCTCACCAGCACTGTCGGAGCCCACCCATACCGTTCGGTCCGAGGGGTTACGCCTGGCGGCGACACGAGAGGGTTCCCATGGCGGTCTGGTCGGTTGAGTACGAGGGCGACAGGTTCGAGCGGTTCCTGCGCTCACTGCCGCCCTACGAGCAGGCGGTCCTCGTCGCGGCGATCGAACACGTCCTCCAGGTCTACGGAATCGACATCTGCTCTGGGGAGTGGGGCAAGCCGCTCGGAGGCGGGCTCTACGAGTTCCGGGTTCGCCGCTCACTGCAGTCGGTCCTCTCAAGTGCTGGCCTCGAGCCGACGGAGGGGGCGGGTGCGGACCGGAGCGTGCTGCTGCGGGTGTTCTGCACGTTTCACGGGGACAAGATCGTGCTGCTGTATCACGGCTACGACAAGCGGACGGATCCGTCAGAGAAGCGCCAGCAGAAGGAGATCGCGAAGGCTCGAAGAATCCACGACCGATGGAGACGCGACCGAAGAGGTTGACCGTGTATGTGTAGCAACACATACTTGGTGGCTAGGGAGGTTGGAGATGGCCAAGGACTTCGGTGAACTGTCTGATCGCATCAAGGCGACGTGGACGGATGAAACGCGCCGCGTCTACGAAGCGGCGACGGTGGAACTCGTCGCAGAGGCGAACGACCGGGCCGAGCTCGGTGCCATGCTCGCGAGCGCGCGCAGAGCGCGGTCACTGACTCAACCAGGACTCTCGGAGCTCACCGGCATCCAGCAGGCCGAGATCAGTCGGATCGAGCGCGGTGTCGGCAACCCCACAGCGACAACGCTGCTCCGGCTCGCAGAAGGCCTTGGGCTGCGTCTGACTCTCGTTCCTGCGGACGGCTGACGGTTCGGCCCAGCGGCTGAACCGTTGGTCGCTCCAGACCGACAAGAGGAAGTGCTACCGGCGCGTCGCGACAGGCGCCTCGCCGCTCGCGACGAGTGCGGACAGCTCGCCTGCGGGCACGTTGGCGCCGAAGGCAGGCTGGCCGGGTTGCAGGCGCACGCCGTCGGACAGGCCCCCGATGGGGAGCGGGTCGAAGCCGAGCTGGTCGACCAGCTCGGCGACGGCGGTGACATCCGCAGCGTCGTCGCCGGCGATCGCGATGGACTTGCGGCCGGCGGCACCGACGCCCCGGGCCTCGTCCTCGAGGTCGTGGTAGCCCATGTGGTTGAACGCCTTGACGACGCGGGCGCCCGGCAGGTGCGCGCGCACGAGCTCGCTCGTGGAGACGCCGGGTCCGCCCAGGTCCTCGCGGATGCCGTCCGTCTCCCACCAGTAGTTCATCGCGTCGATCACGAGCGTGCCCGCCAGGTCGGGGGCGGGGGTGGCGAGGAACGTCCCGAGCGGGGCGGCGAGGACGACGACGTCGGCCTCTCGGGCGGCGTCGTGCGCCCACACGGCCGTGGCTCCCGGGGTCAGGACCTCGGTGGTCAGGGCGATCTTCACCGGGTCGCCGGAGCCCGCGATGAGCACGCGGTAGCCGGCGGCGAGGGCGAGGCGGGCCAGCACGGTGCCGACCTTGCCCGCGCCGAGGATGCCGAGGGTGTCGCGTCCGCCGTCGTCGGGCAGTGTCTTGCCGCCGGGCCGCACCATGCTGTGGCGCGTCCCGCCGTCGTCGACGTGCTGGGTCGAGTCGCGCCGCTCCCCGTCGTCGTCGGCGCGCCCGTTCCCGGTCACGCGCGGTCCGCGGCGGGCTCGTCGGCGAGCAGCTCGCGCACCATCGGGATGACCTTGGTGCCGTAGAGCTCGACGGCGCGCAGGCGAGCGCTCGCGGGGGCGGGGCCGTTCGAGTACTTGAGGGCGAAGCGGCCCACGCCAACCGTGCGGATCGTGGCGGCGATCTTGCGGGCCACCGTCTCGGGCGAGCCGACGTAGAGCGAGCCGTGGGCGATCTCGGCGTCGAACTCGCGACGCTGCATCGGGGGCCAGCCGCGCTCGGCGCCGATCTGGTCGCGGTTCTCCTTGAAGGGACCGTAGGTGATCTCGCGGGCCTCCTCGTCGGTGTCCGCGACGAAGCCCGGGGAGTGGATCCCGACGGGCCGCGGGGTGGTGCCGAGCTCCGCCGTCGCGCGCCGGTAGAGGTCGACGTAGGGCGCGAAGCGCTCAGGGGAACCGCCGATGACGGCGAGCATGAGGCCGAAGCCGTACTTCGCGGTGCGGATCACGGACTGCGGCGAGCCGCCCACGCCCACCCAGGTGCTCAAGCGGCCGGACTCCGTCTTCGGGTACACGTCCGCGTCGACCAGCGGTGGGCGGGTGGTGCCCGCCCAGGTCACGGGCTTCTCGTCGAGGAGCTGGTGGAACAGCTCGAGCTTCTCCTCGAAGAGGATCTCGTAGTCCGTGAGGTCGAAGCCGAACAGTGGGAAGGACTCGGTGAACGAGCCACGGCCGAGCACCACCTCGGCGCGGCCGTTGCTCAGCGCGTCGACGGTCGAGAAGCGCTCGAACACCCGCACCGGGTCGTCCGAGGACAGCACCGTAACGCCGCTCGCGAGCTTGATGCGCTCCGTGACGGTGGCGATGCCGGCGAGGACGGTCTCGGGGGAGGAGATCGCGAAGTCGGGGCGGTGGTGCTCGCCGACGGCGAAGACGTCGACACCGACCTCGTCGGCGAGCTTGGCCTCCGCGACGGTCGCGCGGATCGCCTGGGCGCCCGAGACGAGCGCGCCGGCGTCGTCGCGCGGGATGTCACCGAAGGTGTCGAGGCCGAACTCGATGGTCTCAGGCGTGGTCATGGGTGCGCTCGCTCCTGTCGTTGGTGCGGTTCTACCATCGCGCCTGATGGTTGAAGTGTCAACTAGTAGACGTGCGCTCGTGGATTCGCTGCCCCGTGCTCGTGGATTCGCTGGGGAGTTCTCGCGGCGAAGGGGCGCCGTCGTCGGCGGGACGAGACGCTGCCCGCTCCCCGCCGTCGGACACGCTAGAGGCGCGACTTCAGCTCGGCGAGGTGCGCGGGCGTGGGGGCGACGACGTGCGCGTCGTACTCGGGATGCTTGGGCAGCCAGGCCGCGACGTACGGGCACACGGGGACGACGGCGTACCCCTGGGCGATCGCGTCCTCCACGGCGAACTTCACCAGCACCGACGCGAGGCCCTGGCCCTTGTAGGCCGATGAGACGACCGTGTGGAAGAAGACGCGCTCGGTGCGGTCGGTGCCCTCGACGTCGAGGTAGCGCTCCTCGCCGATCTCCTCGGCGCCGGTGCCATCCTCGCCGTGGTCGATGAGCACGTAGCGGGACCGTTCGGGCTGGTGTGCGGTGTCGAACCGGGTGGTGGGCATGGTGGATCTCCTTCGTCGCGGCGCTGGTGCCAGTGCCTCTTGGCACCCTAACCGTGACGCTCGCGCTGCCAACGAGGTTGCAGGGCGCAGGCGTCATTGACAAGAAATCTTGTGACAAGTAACCTTGCGAAGGTGACCGAGGGTGTGGGTGAGCCGATCATCCTCGACTCGGCCCGACGTCACGGCGTCAGCGACGAAGACATGATTCACGCACTGCGCTTCTCGATCAGTCACGTCCGCCAGGACGACGACATGGTCATGTTCATCGGCCCAGATCGAGCGGGAACGCTCGTCGAGGTGGGGGTCGTGATCTGGTGGGGTGGCGAGTTCGCCATTGCCCACGCTCTGCAACCAGCCCGAGCCAAGTACCTGCGGTGATAACGATGCGACCGTCCCTGGCAGACCTGATCGACAACGCCGACCGACTGGCTGATGCGTTCGAGAACCACGAGCCCGCCGCGGGTGACTTCGACGCGCCGCTGCCGCCGCTGCTGGCGGTCAAGCTCGCCGCGTTCCGTCGGGCGACGGCTGAGAAGGAGCTCGCTGAGGCGATCGCGGCTGGCCGGCGTGCCCGGTTGTCGTGGCGACAACTCGGTGAGGCCATCGGCACGAGTGGCGAAGCGGTCCGACAGCGCTACACAGCGTCCTGACCAGGTGGCCGCCGTTCTCGACTGACTTCGCCGCGCCTACAGCAGTCGCAGCGTCAGCGTGAAGGTGCCGGTGAGGGTCTCGCCCGGTTCGAGCACGCGAACGCCGGTGCCGGGCACTCCGCGAGTGTGCAGCGCGATGCCGTCGTTGGTGTGGGTCACGGGCTCGACGGCGAAGTGGTCCTTGCCGACGGGCAGGTAGACCACGAGGTGGGAGAACACCTCATCGGCCACCAGGGAGACCTCGACGCCGGTGTCGGGGTAGTGCCAGTGGGCCGCCGTCGGCCCGAGGTCTGTGAGGACGTCGTCGACGAAGTCGGGGCCGAGGGGGCGCGGCGTGCGGTAGTCGGCCTGGGCGGGGACGACTCCGGGCGGACCGCCGGCCATGCCCGCCTCGAGCGCGTAGCCGGCGCCGGCGTCGACAGTCAGCACGGCGTCCGCGACACCGAGCCGGCGCTGGAAGTACGGGTGGTGGCCGAGCCCCGCCGGGAAGGCGACGTCGTCGTCGTTCGTGACCTCGAGGCGGACCTCGAGCGCGTCGCCCGCGAGCGTGAGGTCCTGCCGCGCGGAGAACCGCCAAGGCCAGTTGGCGCCCACCACGTCGCGCGAGGCGAAGGTGAGCTCGAGGTTGTCGGGGCCGTGTCCGACGACGTGCCACGGGTACTGGCGCACCGCACCGTGGATCGCCGTGCCGTCAGCACCGTTGCGCACCAGCTGGTGCCGCTCGCCCGCCCACTCGAGCACGCCGTCGCGGATGCGGTTGGACCAGGGGATGAGCGGGAAGCTCGCCGTCTGCTCCGGGTTGGCGAGGGCGTCGTCGGGCGTGGGGCGCAACAGGTCCACCCAGCGGTCGCCGAGACGCACCTGGCCGAACGACCAGCAGCCGCCGAGGTCCGGCAGCACACCGAGCCGCCAGCGCTCCGAGGTCAGCACCAGCTCGCCGGGTCGCGCGTCCCGTGCGCCGTCGGCCACCGTCTGGACACCAGCCCGTGCCCCGCCGTCGGACACCGCCTCGACGCCCACGGAAGCGCCCGACCCACCGCTCGCGGCGTTCACCCGAGCACGACCTCGACCACGGCGCCGTCCCGCAGCAGTTCGGCCGGGGCTACGTCGCCCTCGACCGCCCGTCCGTCCACGGTGAGCGAGCGCACGCCGGTCTCCACATGGTCGGGGTTGGACACCCGCACCGTCACCCAGGCGCCCCGGAACCGCCGTCGGACCTCGTAGCCGTCCCACGCCGACGGGATCGCCGGGTCGATGCGCAGGCCAGCGAGCACGGGCTTGATGCCGAGCAGGTACTGGGTCACCGCGGTGTACGTCCAGGACGCGGTGCCCGTGAGCCACGGGTTGCGCGACTGCCCGAACCGCGGCGAGTACGAACCGTGCGTGAACTGTGCGTACACATAGGGCTCTACCTGATGTACATCGGCGGTGTCCTCGTACCGCGCCGGGAGGTAGGAGCGGTAGTAGTCGTAGGCGCGCTGGCCGTTGCCGAGCATCGCCTCGGCCACCACGACCCACGAGTTGGCGTGGCAGAAGATGCCGCCGTTCTCCTTGTGCCCGGGCGGGAACACGAGGAGCGAGAGGCCGACGCCGGGCAGCGGCTTGGTGTGCGGGGGGCTGCACAGCTCGACGCCGTGCTCGGTGGCGAGGTGCTCGTGCACCGACTCCATGGCCGAGCTGGCCTGCTCGGGCGACGTGACCCCGGAGATGACCGCCCAGACGTTGGGCTCGAGGTAGATCTGGCCCTCCTCGGCGTCGGCGGAACCGAGTGCGGCACCCGTCGCGGAGATACCGCGGATGAACCACGCGCCGTCCCACGCGTGCTCGTCGATCGCGGCGCGCACGATCGCGGACCGCTCCTCGCACCACATGGCCGTGGCTGCATCGCCCTTGAGCAGCGCCAGCTCGCGCACGAGCCGCAGCCCGTTGGCGAACAGGAACGTCGAGAACATCGACTCGCCCTCGACGCCGAACTGGATGCAGTCGTTCCAGTCCGCCGCGAGGCCCTGCACCAGGCCGTGCGTGCCCGTGTGCTCGATCGAGAACCGCAGCGCCTGGACGAGGTGCTCGAACACCGTCGCCTCGCCGTGGTCCGCGTACGGCAGCACCTCGTCGAGGTATGCGAGGTCGCCGGTCTCGTAGACGAAGTTGGCGACGGTGATGGGCAGCCAGAGCGCGTCGTCGGACCGGTACTGCTCCGTGGTGGGCGCCGTCATGTGACCGGGGCGGTGCTCGAGCGGCTTGACGAGCGGCATGCCGCCGCCGGCCGCCGTCTGCCCCGTGAGGATCAGGTCGAGGCGCTCGCGGGTCGCCTCCGGGATGGCGTGCGCGACGGCCAGCATGTCCTGCACCGTGTCGCGGTATCCGAGGCCGTCGCGGTCGCCCGCCTCGATGAGCGAGACCCCGCGCGACCAGTTGAAGGTCATGTGCGTCTGGTAGGCGTGCCACACGTTGACCATCGAGTTGAGCTGCGCGTCCGGGGTGGTGACCTGCAGCGGGGCGAGCGCCGTGGCCCACTCGTCGCGGATGGCGTTCAGCTCGGCTTCGATGCGCTCCCGGGTCGCATACTCGCCGACGACGGCGCGCCCCGGCCTGGCCGTGAAGTCGTCGCGGGTCCACTCCTCGTCGGGCGAGCCGACGCCGAGCGTGAAGACGATGTGCCGGGACTCGCACGGTGCGAGCTCGAGGCGGGTGTGCAGGCTCGCGGCCGCGTTGTCGCCCGTGGTCTCGGAGTTCGCGCACTCGCCGCGCTCGACGGCGATCGGGTTGGCCTGCGTGCGGTAGGGGCCGAGGAACACGTCGCGGTCGGTGTCGAAGCTCGTCACCTCGGCGCCGCTGAGCGCGAACCAGCACTCCGTGAACGCATCGCGCGTGGAGTTGCGACGGTGAATGAAGCCGTCGCGGTACGTGCCGAGCACCACGTACTGGGAGTACTGCAGGTTCTCGAGGTCCTGACGGTAGTTCCACTCGTTGGCGAGCTCGGCGTAGGAGAACGCCGAGATCGTGCGGGGCGCGTCGGTCTCGTTGTGCACGACGACGGACCAGTGCTCGAACGCCTGACCCCGCGGGACGAACTGCGTCATCTCCGTGCGGATGCCCCGGTAGCGCGACTCGAACACCGAGTAGCCCAGGCCGTGGCGCACGCGGGCGCGGTAACCCGAGGTGCCGTCGTCGGACCCGGTGCCGCCCTCGGGCCCGGGGGCATCGTCGTCGTCCCAGTGCCCGGCGAGGGGCTTGCCGACCGGCTGCCACGAGGCGGACCAGAAATCGCCGTCGGCGTCGTCGCGCAGGTAGACGAAGCGTCCGGGCTCGTCGACGGGCACGCCGTTGAAGCGCATGCGCAGCAACCGGCCCGTGCCGCCGGAGCGGAAGAAGGAGTAGCCGCCCGCGTTCTGCGTGACGATGCCGCCGTAGAGGCGCGAGCCGAGGTAGTTGGACCAGGACCGGGGCGTGTCCGGGCGGGTGATGACGTACTCCCGGGCCTCGTCGTCGAAGTGGCCGTAACGCATCCTTGCGTCCTCTCGCTGGCGGGTGACGGGCATGATCATGCCAGGTTTGGTACCGCTCCCACACCCCCGGCGCGGCGGACCACCTCCCCGCCCCTCCCACTCCGCCACAACCCCCGCCTCCCGTTGCGGGACGCTATGGACGCATAACGTCCCGCAACGCGTCATTCGAGTACATGGCGTCCCGCACAACGGGAGGACGTTCCGCACAACGGGAGGGTGTCCCGCAGGGCCTCGCACCGACCAGCGCATTGCCGACATGCTCGAGGGGATCTCCCACCGCTTGCCGTCGCGCTTCGAGGCCACCTCGGCCCATGGCGCCTTCGCTATCCGCCGAGTTCGTGAATCTTCCCCGAGTTCGTGAGCACGGACTCACGAACTCGCGCACTGTTCACGAACTCGCCGGGATGGGGGCGCCCGGGGGGGGGAGGGCCACGTTGGGCCGGGCTGGGGGAACGACGTGGGGCTGGTCGGGCTGCGGCCAGTCCTGGCCGGGTCAGCCGAGCTGGTCGGAGAGGTGGAGCCAGCGCTCCTCGAGGGTGGTGACCTCGGTCTCGAGGGCGCGCAGCTCCTCGGTGAGGGCGGCCAGGCCCGTGTAGTCGGACTGGTCGTGGGCGGCGAGGCGCCCGTGGAGGGACTCGATGCCCGTGGCGAGCTTCTCGAACCGCCGCTCGATGGCTGAGATCTCCTTCTGGGCCGCCCGGCGCTCGGCACCGGCGAGGGCCGACGGCGGCCCACCAGCCCCTGTCTCGCCGTCGGCCAGCTTCCCGCCGTCGGACCCGGCACCGGAACCCTGCCCGCGGCCGCCGGCTCCAGAACCCGATCCGCCACCGCCAGACCCCGAACCCGTCCCGGCCGAACCCCTCTCGCGCTGCTCCGCGCGCCGGAGCTTCAGGTACTCGTCCACGCCGCCGGGGAGGTGCCGCAGCCGCCCGCCGAGGATCGCGTACTGCTGATCGGTCACGCGCTCGAGGAAGTAGCGGTCGTGCGAGACCACGAGCAGGGTGCCCGGCCAGGAGTCGAGCAGATCCTCCATCGCGGCGAGCATGTCCGTGTCGAGGTCGTTGGTGGGCTCGTCGAGGATGAGCACGTTGGGCTGGTCGAGCAGCACGAGCAGGAGCTGGACGCGCCGCTTCTGGCCGCCGGACAGGTCCTTCACGGGGGTGGAGAGCTGGGCGTTCGTGAAGCCGAGCCGCTCGAGGAGCGGGCCCGGCGAGAGCTCTTGCGCCTTGGAGCCCGAGCCGAAGGTGTAGGACGTGCGCAGGCTCTCGATGACCACGCGCACGGGGCTGTCGAGGTGCTCGGTGAGCTCGTCGAGGCGCTGGGTGAGCGTCGCGACCTTGTCGGTCTTGCCGCGCTTGACGCGACCCGCCGTCGGCACCACGGAC
>CAZECM010000002.1:0-124485 GCA_964510785.1 uncultured Cellulomonadaceae bacterium
CCCCCTCCCCCGCCCTCCGCCCTCCCCCGTTGCGGGACACCACGCACTGTTGCGGGACACCACGAACCGTTGCGGGACACCACGCACCGAAAAGGTGCTCTGCGGGACGCTATGCGCACCTCACGTCCCGCAGGACCGCGATGGGAGCGTGCGCGGCTAGCCAGCGTGCGCCACTAGCCAGCCTGCGCGGCGGCCAGCAGGTCGAGGTCCTCCCGGTGGTCGGCGACGTACCGCTCCTGGAGCTCGTGCGCGAGGAGGGTGTGCTGCCGGTCGTAGCCGAGCGACTCGCGGCACTCGAAGTCGAGCAGCGCGACCCGCTTCTCCTCCGCGGCCCGCTCGGGCACCTCGGGCAGGGTGAAGTGGTCGATCCCAGCGTCTGCTGCTCGTTCGAGGGCCTCGTCGTGACCCTCGTAGACCGACTCGTGGGCACGACCGGGCGACGCAAAGCTCATGCCCTCCCCGGCCATGCACGCCGACCACCGCGCGTCCAGCTCGGCGAACGCGGGATCCTCGGGCAGGGCGGTGAGGAACGCGATCGCGTCGTCGCGCACCTGAGCGAGGTACTCGTCCTGGTCACCGATCCCGTCGTAGCCCACCGCCATGCAGCCCCCTGACCGGGACCACGAGCCGTCCGGATGGCTTTCGGTGATCGGGCCGTACATCGCGGTGTAGTAGGCCTCCGACTCGGCGGGCGACATCGAGGCGAGGTACTCCTCTCGCTCCGGTGACCCCTCGTAGTCGAACTGGAATGCACCGGCCTCGTCGGTGACCGGCGTCCAGACACCGTACCCATACCGCTCGACGTACTCGCGCGTGCCCTGTGCCGGGCCGTCGCTCTCGATCACCTCGTCAGGCGCGGGCACGTCGGGGAAGTACTCGAAACCGAGCTCCGTCATGCACGCGGCGATCCGGGACTCCCGGAGCCGCAGCTGCTCGAGCATCCCCGCGATGCCCTCCACCGGCTGTGCCCACCCGACCATCACCTCGAGCGGCCCCTGCGCGGGCAGGTCCGCCGTCCCGCCCGGCCCCGGGTCCTCCCCCGGCCCGCTGCACCCGACGAGCAAGGTCGACAGGACCAGGCCGATCGCCGCTGACACCCTGACCCGCAGCGCTCGATCCACCCGCACCATGGCCCCTCTAGCCGACTGCGACCGACTCTACGTCGGCCTCTCGGGTCGGCCCCTCTGCTTCGACGATCTGCTCTTCACCTCGGCGGAGCTGGCGGGCTTCGCGGGGGGCCTCGACGAGGTGGTAGATCGTCGGGAGCACCACGAGGGTCATGAAGGTCGAGGAGAACAGCCCGCCGATGACGACGAGCGCGAGCGGCTGCGAGATGAAGCCACCGTGCCCCGTGATCCCGATCGCCATGGGAGTCATCGCGAGGATCGCGGCGAGCGCCGTCATGATGATCGGCCGCACGCGGCGCGTGGCCCCGAGCCGCAGCGCCTCGTCCATGCCGAGCCCCACCTCGCGGTACTGCTTGACGAGGTCGATGAGCACGATCGCGTTCGTGACGACGATCCCGATGAGCATGAGCACCCCGATGAGCGAGGCGACCCCGAGCGGGATGCCCGTGGCGACCTGCAGGATGATCGAGCCGGTCGCCGCGAACGGGATCGACACGAGCAGCAGGAGCGGGTGGAGCAGCGAGCGGAACGTCGCGACCATGACGACGTAGACGATGAGGATCGCCACGAGGATCGCGAGACCGAGCTGGCTGAACGCCTCGTCCTGCTCCGCCGTGATGCCACCGATCTCGGCCTGCACGCCGTCCGGCAGCGCGACCGTCTCGAGCGCCGCGCGCACCGCGGTGCTCGTCTGGCCGATGTCGTCCGAGCCCGGCGTCACGGAGACCGAGGCGTTGCGGCGCGTGTCGAGGGTCGAGATCGAGACGGGACCGTCGACGGTCGTCACCTCGGCCAGGTCGGTCAGCGGCACGAGGCCCGTCGCCGTCGGCACCGTGAGCCCCCGCAGTGCGTCGACCGACGACGGCGGCGCCGTGGGCGAGAGGAACACCCCGACGCTCGTGGAGTCGATCGTGACCTGCCCGATCTGCTGCGGGGTCAGCGCCCCGGCGAGGATCTGGTTGACCTGCGCCTCGGTGTAGCCGACGGCCGCGGCGGCCTCGCGGTCCACCGTGACCTGCAGCGTGGGCCGGGCCTCGGTCAGCGACGTGGACACCTGCACGGCCTCGGGCAGCGTCGACATCGCGGCCGCGATCGCCGCGGTCCCGGCGTCGATCGACTCCTGCTCCGGGCCGGTGACGAGGATCTGCACGTCGTTGCTGAGCCCCATGCCGCCGAAGGAGGAGACGGAGAGCTCGTCCTCGGGCACCACGCCGTCGAGCGCGGAGCGCACGTCCGCCTCGACCTCGGCGCCGTCGGCGCCGTCGGCGAGCACGAGCGAGTAGCTGATCGCGTCGCCGCCGCCGAAGATCGCGGACATCTCGCTCGAGCCGAGCGTCGCCTGGACGAGCTCGACGCCGTCGACGTCCGCGAGCAGGGCGGAGACCTCCTCGGCCACGGCGAGCTGGCGGTCGAGGCCCGTGCCGGGGGCGACGGACTGGCTGACGCCGAGCGTGCCCTGGGACATGTCGCCGAGGAAGTTCGTCTTGAGCAGCGGCGCCATGCCGAGCGTGCCCACGAGCACGGCTGCGGAGATCCCGATCGTGATCCAGCGGTGCCCGAGCACCCAGTCGATCGTGCGCCGGTAGCCGCGCTGCAGGCCCGCGTCGTCCTGGGTGGAGGTCTCGCGCAGCTCGGCGAGCCGCTCGGCGGGCGTGGTCGGGACCGCCCGCGCCGCCGTCCCGCGCTTGCGGGCGAGCAGCCAGTAGGCGAGCACCGGCACGATCGTGAGCGCGATCAGCAGCGAGGCGCCCATGGCGATGGCGACGGTGAACGCGAACGGCGCGAAGAGCTGGCCAGCCATGCCACCCACGAGGGCGATGGGCAGGAACACCACGACGGTGGTCACGGTCGAGGCCGTGATGGCGCCAGCGACCTCGCGGACGGCGTCCACGATCGTGCGCGTGCGCGACTTGCCGTACTCGAGGTGTCTCTCGACGTTCTCGATGACGACGATCGAGTCGTCGACGATGCGCCCGATCGCGATCGTCAACCCGCCGAGCGTCAGGATGTTGAGCGAGTACCCGGCACCGTTCATCGCGACGAACGCGACGAGGATCGACAGCGGGATGGAGATCGCCGTGACGAGGGTCGCCCGCGCGGAGCGCAGGAAGAGCAGGATGACGACGACGGCGAACAGCAGCCCGAGCCCGCCCTCGATGGCGAGGGACGAGATCGACTCGCTGATGAACGGCGCCTGGTCCAGGAGCACGTTCAGCTCGGCGCCGTCGAGCTGGGACTGCAGCTCCGGCAGCACGTCACGCACCGCCTGGGACACCTCGACGGTGTTCGCGTCGGGCAGCTTCGTGACCGAGAGCGTCAGGGCCGGCACGCCGTCGACGAGGGAGTAGGAGGTCTGCGGGTCCGTCGTGAGCTCGACGTCGGCCACGTCGCCGAGGCGGACGGGGCCGGTGGCGGTGACGAGCGGGAGGTCCGCGACCTGGTCGACGCTCTCGATCCGTGAGCCGAGCTGCACGGCGAGCGACTGGCCGTCGTCCTCGAGCAGGCCGCCCGAGGTCACGATGCCGTTGGCCATCAGCAGCGGTGCCACGGCGGCGCGGCTCAGCCCCAGCCCGGCGAGTGCGCTGTCGTCGGGCGTGATGGAGACGCGCGGCCCTGCCGCCCCGACCACCTGCGCGGCCGCGACGCCGTCGAGCCGCTCGATCGCGGGGACCACGATCTCGTCGAGCCGGCCCGCGAGCGCCCCGGTGTCCTGTGCCGAGACGGCGATCTGGATGATCGGGAAGTCGTCGAGCGAGATCGCCATGACGGTGGGCTCGACGTTCTCGGGCAGCAGCGCCCGCACCCTGCCGATCGCCTGGTTCATCTTCTGCTCGACGTTCGCGACCTCGGTGCCGAACTCGAACTCCGCCATGACCACGGAGATCCCGGTCGAGGACGTCCCGGTGGTGCCCTGGAGGCCCGGCACGGTCTGCAGCACCTGCTCGAGCGGCCCCGTCACGTCTTGCGCGACGACCTCGGGCGAGGCGCCCGGGTACACCGTGATGACGGCGAGCTGCGGGATCTCGAGCGACGGGATGAGCTCTTGCTTGAGCGAGCCGAACGAGATCACGCCGAAGAGCGCGACGACGACGGTCACCAGGGCGATGAGCGCCCGGTTCTTCAGGCTGAGTCTGGCGAGCTGGTGCACGGGGGGTCCTGTTCGGCTGGAGAGCTGGGGTGGGGCTGGCAGGCGATCTTGGCCTGTGGGGCGGGCGGTGCGGCGGGCGATGGGGCTGTCGGGGTGCGGTCGGGGCGATGAACGCCGTGGGGTGCGGTCAGGCGTCGGGATCGGCGAAGCCGCGGCGGACGTGGGCGAGTCCGTCGGCGAGGAGGGCTGCGACATCGTCGGGCCCGGCGTCGCCCTCGAGGAGTTCCTCGATGACGACCCCGCCGATGCCGAGCAGCGCGCCGAGCAGGAGCACGGCCGTGCGGGGCGGCATGCCGGCGTCGACGAGGTGCGCGCGGAACTCGCGGCGAGCCTCGAACACGGTCTGGTGGAGGAACGGTGCGAGCGTGGGTTCATCGCGCAGGAGACGACCGAAGTCGGCGACGAGGGCCGAGCCGTCGGCGGTGAAGACGTCCTCGTAGGCACGAGCGGTGGCGTCGATGACGGTGTCCGTGGTGACCGGGGCGGTGAGGTCACCGGGAGCCGCCCCGAAGCGCCCCGCGGGCATGCCGAGGCGGAGGAAGAACCCGTCGACGACGGCCTCCTGCTTGCAGGAGAAGTGGTTGGCGAAGGTGCGTCGGGAGTAGCCGACGCGCTCGACGATGTCCTCGACCGTGGTCTCGGTGAGCCCGCGCTCGAGCGTGAGGTCGAGCGCCGCGAGGGCGAGCTCACGCCCGGTCGCGATCTTCTTGCGCTCGCGCAGGCTGAGTTCGGTCACCGGGCCACGGTAAGCGCTTCGTTGCCCATTGCGCAAGATTGCTCAATGGGCAACGAACTCCTAGTACCGGTAGTGCTCCGGCTTGAACGGACCGGCGGTGTCGATGCCGAGGTACTCGGCCTGGTCCTTCGTGAGCTCCGTGAGCCGCACCCCGAGCGCGTCGAGGTGCAGGCGCGCGACCTTCTCGTCGAGCACCTTGGGCAGGCGGTACACGCCCACGGGGTACTCCTCGCGCTTGGTGAACAGCTCGATCTGGCCGATCACCTGGTTGGAGAACGAGTTGCTCATGACGAAGGACGGGTGCCCGGTCGCGTTGCCGAGGTTGAGCAGACGCCCCTCGGACAGCACGATGATCGAGTGCGCGGGGCGCTCGGCGTCGGCCGGGAAGACCCACTCGTGGACCTGCGGCTTGATCTCGGTGCGCGTGACCCCGGGCAGCACGGCGAGGCCGGCCATGTCGATCTCGTTGTCGAAGTGGCCGATGTTGCCCACCACGGCCTTGTCCTTCATCGACGCGAGGTGCTCGGCCGTGATGACGTCCTTGTTACCCGTCGTGGTGATGAAGAAGTCCGCCACGTCCAGCACGTCCTCGATGTGCGCGACCTGGAAGCCGTCCATCGCGGCCTGCAGCGCGCAGATCGGGTCGATCTCGGAGACGATCACGCGCGCACCCTGGCCACGGAACGCCTCGGCCGCACCCTTGCCGACGTCGCCGTAGCCCGCGACGAACGCGACCTTGCCGCCCATGAGGATGTCGGTCGCCCGGTTGATGCCGTCCGGCAGCGAGTGGCGGATGCCGTACTTGTTGTCGAACTTCGACTTCGTGACGGAGTCGTTGACGTTGATCGCGGGGAAGAGCAGCTCGCCGGCCTCGTGGAGCTGGTACAGCCGGTGCACACCCGTCGTCGTCTCCTCCGTGACGCCCTGGATCTCCGCGGCGATGCGCGTCCAGCGCTGCGGGTCGGCCGCGAGCGAGCGGCGCAGCACGCCGAGGACCACGTTGTGCTCCTCGGAGTAGCCGGCCTCCCCCGGGGAGAGCGCGGCGGGCACGGCGCCCACGGCCTCGTGCTCGACGCCCTGGTGCACGAGCAGCGTCGCGTCCCCGCCGTCGTCGAGGATCATGTTGGGCCCGCCGTCCGGCCAGATCAGGATCTGCTCGGTGCACTCCCAGTACTCCTCGAGCGTCTCGCCCTTCCAGGCGAAGACGGGGATGCCCGACGGCGCCTCCGGGGTGCCGTGCGGGCCGACGGCGATCGCCGCGGCGGCCTCGTCCTGCGTCGAGAAGATGTTGCAGCTCGCCCAGCGCACCTGCGCGCCGAGCGCCGTGAGGGTCTCGATGAGCACGGCCGTCTGGACGGTCATGTGGAGCGAGCCGGCGATGCGGGCGCCCGCGAGGGGCTGCGACTCGCCGTACTCGGCGCGCAGGGCCATGAGGCCGGGCATCTCGTGCTCGGCGAGGCGGATCTGGTGGCGGCCGGCCTCGGCGAGGGACAGGTCGCGGACCTTGTACTGCCCGGGGGCGTGGTCGAAGGACGTCATGCGGTTCTCCTGGTACTTCGGGCTCGTGGTGCGGGGTTTCGTGATTCGGGGACGCAGGGGGTCACGGGTTCGGCGTGGCAGGCTCGCGCTCTCGCCGATCCTTGCGGCGCGGCCCGTCTAGGCCCTGGTCATCACCCACGCCGTTCAGAGCCACATCCTACCGTGGGCGCTCCCTCGCCAGACGGCCGCGGAGCCGGGAGCGCTGCTGCACGGCGCCTTCTGCTGCGCGGTGTCCTCTACTGCGCGGTGTCCTCTACTGCGCGGTGTCGCGGTCGTCCTGCCCGGCGGAGTGGAGCTCCTCGACGTAGGCCGCGTACTGGTCGGCGATCTCCTCGACGGGTCCGTCCGCGCGGATGAGCCCCTTGTCGAGCCAGATCGCGCGGTTGCACATCGCGCGCACGGAGGCGAGCGAGTGGCTCACGAAGAACACGGTGCCGGCCGCGTGGCGGATCTCCTCGATCCTGGACTTGGACCGCTTGCGGAACGCCGCGTCACCCGTCGCGAGCGCCTCGTCGATCATGAGCACGTCCGGCACCGCTGCGGTCGAGATGGCGAACCGCAACCGCGCGGCCATGCCCGAGGAGTAGGCGCTCATGGGCAGCTGGACGGCGTCACCGATCCCGGCGAAGTCGACGATCTCGTCGAAACGCTCCTCGACCTCGGCCTTGGTGAGCCCGAGCGCGAGCCCGCCGATCGTGATGTTGCGCTCGCCAGAGAGCTGCTTGACGAGGGCCGCGTTGACACCGAGCAGGCTCGGCACCCCGGAGATGTAGACGCTCCCCTGGGTGGGCGGGTGCAGCCCCGCGACGGCGCGCAGCAGGGTGGACTTCCCCGAGCCGTTCGTGCCGATGATGCCGATCGACTCACCGTGGTGCGCCACGAAGGAGACCCCGCGCACCGCGCGCACCTCGGTCACCGCCCCGGTGTAGGCGGACCCCTTGTTGAGCAGTCGCTTCAGTACCGAGGGCTTCTCGGCCGTGACCGGCCGGCGCCTCGAGCCGAACACCCGGTAGGTGACGTGCAGGTCGTGCACGACGACGGACGGTGCGCCGAGCACCGCTCCCGAGTCGTCGCGATCGGGCAGGTCCTCCGGATCGATCTCGAAGTCGATCTCTTCCGTGGCCTTACTCACGTCCGTACCTCGCTTCCGCACGCCAGAAGAACACGAAGCCTACGAGGAAGAAGAGCACGGCCCACCCGGCGCCCCACGCCCACAGCGACCAGTCGAGCGGGATGTTCGGCTCGTTGAGCAGCGCCTGGCGGGCCAGGTTGAGGTACACCGCGACGGGCTGGTAGCCCATGATCGCCGAGAGAACCGGCTCCGAGATGTACCGGTCGATCGGAAAGATGACACCGGAGGCGTACATCAGGATCCGCAGCACGAACGGCAGCAGGTTCCCGACATCAGGTACGCGCTCGACGACCCGGCCGAGCATGAAGGCGACACCGGTCGAGAAGACGTAGAGCAGGCCGACGGCGGGCACGATGAGGAGCCACTCCCAGTCGACGCCGCCGAACGTCACGCTCGGCAGCACCGCGCTACCGAGCACGAAGGCGCACATGACGAAGACCGCCGGCACGAGCCCCGCAAGGTTCGCCATCACGGTGGAGATCGGCAGGAGCGAACGCGGGAAGTGCAGCGCGCGCACGAGGTTGAGGTTCTTCTGCACCGACTTGGCACCGCCCGTGGCGGACTCGGAGAAGAACCGGTACATGAACGTGCCGACGACGATGAAGCCGATCCCGTTCTCCTGGCCGCGGGTGAGCTGCAGCACCACGCCGAAGATGAGGAAGTAGACGAACGCGTTCATCGTCGGGTTGAGGATGGCCCACAGCTGACCGAGGTAGCTGTTCTGGTTCTCCGCGAACGCCGACGACGTCGCGAGAGTCTTGGCGAACTCGCGACGTCGCCACGTGTCGCGGATGTAGTCGCGCAGCGGAGGCCGGACGCCCACCTGGCGCAGACCGTGCTCCTCGGCGAGTGCTGCCGCCGCCTCCGGGCTGTCCGGCGGTGGCAACGGAGCAGACGTTGCGGTCATGCTTCTCCGTTCCGTCCGGGCACCCGCGTGGTGCTCGGGGTGGGAGCGCCGACCCCTCGCGGGTCACTCTCGGCGCCACCACCAGGGGACCATGCTACGAGACCGCTGGCGTGCCTCGAGGTCACGTTGCGACCGTACGCCGCAGGTCCGGTTCGAGGTAGGAGAACTTCACCTCGGGCACCGCGGCACGCACCCGGGCCTCCGCCTCGTCGATCTGTGCCGCCACCTCGGCCGCCGTCACCGGACCCGGCACCTCGATCTTGGCCGCGAGGAGGATCTCCTCGGGTCCCACGTGCAGCGTCTTGAGGTGGATGACCGACACCACGGAGCCGCCCACGAGCGCCGCGCGGATCGCCGCCACGGTCTCGGGAGTCGCCGACTCACCCAGGAGCAAGGAGCGGGTCTCGACGGCGAGGATCACGGCGATCGTCACGAGCAGCAGCCCGATGGCCGCCGTGCCGGCCGCGTCCCAGCGACCGTCCCCCGTCACGAGGGTGAGGCTCACGCCCGCGAGCGCGAACACGAGGCCGAGCAGCGCGCCGATGTCCTCGAGCAGGACGACGGGCAGCTCGGGAGCCTTGGCGCTGCGCACGAACTCGACCCAGGTGCGTCGCCCGCGCACGTGGTTGGACTCGCGGACCGCGGTGCGCAGCGAGAAGGACTCGAGCCCGATCGCCACGACGAGCACGAGGATCGGCACCCACTGCCACGAGTCGATGCCGTGCGGTTCGGAGAACTTGTGCCACGCCTCGTAGAGCGCGAAGAGCCCACCGACGGTGAAGAGCACGATCGCGACGATGAAGGCGTACAGGTAGCGCTCGCGCCCGAAGCCGAAGGGGTGCGCCTCGGTCGCCGTGCGTCGGGCCCGCTTCCCGCCGAGCAGGAGGAGCGCCTGGTTGCCCGAGTCCGCCACGGAGTGCACCGACTCCGCGAGCATCGAGCTCGAGCCCGTGAGCAGGTAGGCGCCGAACTTGGTGACCGCGATCCCCGCGTTGGCGAGCAGGGCGGCGACGATCGCCTTGGTGCCGCCCTCGACGCTCACGCGCGGCTCTCCCCGGCGGAGGGAACGTGGGCGTTGGCCCGCTCGAGGTCCTCGGCGAAGTCGACCTCGATGGCGTACAGGTCGGAGATGTCCACGGGGAGCACCTGCAGGCCCACGCGCTCGATGGCGAGCTCGATGCCGCGCTCGAAGTAGTCCTGCGCGTCGACCTCCTCGAGGTGACGGACGAGCTCGCCCTTGTCCTTGGCCGCCACGAAGTTGATGCCGATCGACTCACCCAGCGCGCCGGTCACCTGCTTGGACAGGGCGTCGATCCACCCGTCGTCGTCCACGGTGTACTTGACCTCTTCGTCGCCCACCGCGGCCGTGTTCACGGCGATCACGGACTGGTCCGCCTCGATGTGCGGGCGCAGGCGCTCGAGCACTCGGGGGTCGAAGACGACGTCGCCGTTGAGCCACACCACGCCACCCTCGCCCGAGGCCGTCAGGGCCCGCAGGAGCGACTTCGAGGTGTTCGTCACGTCGAACTCCTCGTTGTAGACGAAGAGCGCACGGGGGTGCGCCTCGAGGATCATGTCGAGCTTGAAGCCGACGACGACGTAGACCTGGGCGCCGGTGAACACCGACTGGATGTTCTGGAGCTGCTGCGCCAGGATCGTGCGGCCGTCGCGCAGCGGTGTGAGCGGCTTGGGGAAGGGCTGCCCGAGCCGGGTTCCCATTCCCGCCGCGAGAATCACTACCTGCTGGCCCACGTGACTGCTCCCTCGTCCACGAGGTCCGACGTGACCCCGACGCGCCATCATAGTGGCTGGTGGTTCCACCCCGACTGCGGGTGAAAAACACGGCCACTGGGCGAAATCGCCCGGTTGCACGGTGGACGCACCTACTGCTTGGTACCCGACGTGAACTACCTTGCGAAACACAGGGTAGATCGAGTCGGTGCACGAGGCACTCCTCGGCACCTCCACATCATTTGAGGGGTAGTCATGAACGTGCGCAAACTCGGGGTGGCCGGACTGACGTCCGTGCTGCTCGTCGGCCTCCTGGGGATCGGTGCGACGTCCGCCGTCGCAGCAGACCCCACCACCGCCACGGTCTCGGGCAAGGTCACGCTGAACGGCAAGCCCCTCGCGGGCGTCACGGTCGCGATCATCGACTCGTCGACGGCCTCGTGGGCAGGTGCTCCGACCACCGACGCCAACGGCGTCTACTCGGCGGAATGGGTCACTCCCGGCTCCTACGTCGTCGAGGTCGCGGGCGGGACCTACACGAGCGACTACCGGTACGTCGCCGGCAACCACCTACGCACGTACTCGGGCAACACGGTCCGCCTGCCCGACGCGACGTCGTTCACGGTCACGGCTGGCCAGACCAAGACGGTCAACGTGGCCGCGGTCGCCGGCGCGACCGTCAAGGGCAAGGTCGTCGACGCGAAGGGCAAGGCCGTCGCGGGCGCCGAGGTCTGGGCGAGCAACGCCACGCGCAGCGGCTACAGCTCCGCGACCACCGACAAGAGCGGCGCCTACGTTCTCAAGGGACTCGCGACCGGCAAGGTGAACGTCTGGGCCAGCAAGGGCAAGGACCTGAAGGTGGCGTTCGGCGACGTGTCGGTCTCCGCCAAGCAGGGCGCGAGCAAGACCGCGAAGAACATCAAGATCACGAAGGCCAAGTACGGCACGATCACCGCGACCGTCAAGAATCTCAAGAAGAACGACACCGTCTGGGTGTACGACACCAAGTCGAAGTACTCCTTCCAGCTGGCGATCGCCAAGAAGAGCACTCTGAAGATCAAGGAGCAGCTCTCGCCGGGCACCTACCGGATCGTCGTCGGCGGCCAGAACGCCGCGTCGAAGGCTGTCACCGTCAAGGCCGGCAAGACGGCCAAGGTCGGCACCTACAACGCCGCCAAGAAGCGCACGAAGGTCTCCGGCACCATCAAGGGCTCGAACGGCAAGGCCCTCGCCAACGCGTCGGTCTCCGTCGTGGACTCCTACGGGACGAGCGTCTTCGCCAACACCAACGCCAAGGGCAAGTACTCCGTCAGCGGCGTCGTGAGCGGCAAGTACACCGTCGAGGTCTGGGACTCGTCGCGGAAGAACGCCACCAGCTCGGTGAAGCTGACCGTCAAGAAGGGCAAGAACGCCACGAAGAACGTCAAGCTCGCAGCGGGCTACAAGATCTCCGGCACGGTCAAGTACAAGGGCAAGGCTGTCGAGGGCATCGAGGTCTATGCCGGCAACGCGTGGGGCACCACGAACGCCAAGGGCAAGTTCACCCTGACCCACGTCGCCAAGGGCAAGCAGTACATCTCGGCGTACGACACCTACGTCGGCGGCTACCTGAACGCCTCGAAGACGGTCACGGTGAAGAAGAACCTCACCTGGAACGTGTCGCTCAAGAAGTAGTGCGAACGATGTGACGACGACGGCGCCCTCGCGACTCCTGCGGGGGCGCCGTCGTCGTGCTGGCGTGGGCCGCAGGTCGCAGGTTCGAGATGTGGCCCGGTCAGCGCAGCTCGCGCGCCTCGTGCTCGAGGAGCACCGGGATGCCGTCGCGCACGGGGTACGCGAGCGGGCGCTTCGGGTCGGTCGAGTGCAGCTCGATCTCGCCGCCTGGCCCGGTAGCGGGCACGAGGCTCGCACCCGTCACGGGGCAGCGCAGCACCTCGACCACCCAGGGCTCGAGGCCAGGGATCGGGTTCTCGGTCATCGCGCATCCTCCGTGGTGCTCGCCGTCGGCCCCGAGTCTTCCACCGCCCGCACGAGCGCGAGGACGTCGTCGCGGACCTTGACCATGATGTCCTCGTCCGCGGCCTCGACGTTGAGCCGCAGCAACGGCTCGGTGTTCGAGGCACGCAGGTTGAACCACCAGCGCGGGTGGGCGTCCCAGTGCGAGACGGTGAGCCCGTCGAGCTCGTCCACCTCGACCGGGCCGGCGCCCTCGCGCGTCACGTACGCCTCGACCACGCGCGCCCTCGCCGCGGGCACGTCTGCGACGCGCGAGTTGATCTCGCCCGAGGAGACGTACGGCTGGTAGACGTCCGCGAGGTCCGAGAGCGGCAGCGTCGACTCGCCGAGCGCGGCGAGCACGTGCAACGCGGCGAGCATCCCCGTGTCCGCGAAGAAGAAGTCGCGGAAGTAGTAGTGCGCCGAGTGCTCCCCGCCGAAGACGGCGTCGTGCTCGGCCATCTGCGCCTTGATGAACGAGTGGCCCACCCGCGTGCGCACCGTGCGCCCGCCCGCGGCGTGCACCAGGTCCGGGACCACGCGAGACGTGATGAGGTTGTGGATGATGGTCGGCGTGCGGCCGGCCGCCGTCTCGCGCGCGACCTCGCGCAGCCCCACGAGCGCCGTGACGGCCGAGGGGTTCACGGGCTCGCCACGCTCGTCCACCACGAAGCAACGGTCCGCGTCGCCGTCGAAGGCGAGCCCGAGGTCCGCGCCATGCTCGACGACGGCCGCCTGCAGGTCGCGCAGGTTCTCCGGCTCGAGCGGGTTCGCCTCGTGGTTGGGGAACGTGCCGTCGAGCTCGAAGTAGAGCGGGACGACGTCGAGCGGGAGGGCCGGCAAGCCGGCCGATGTGCCGAGGACGGCGGGAACCGTGAGGCCGGCCATGCCGTTGCCGGCGTCCACCACGACCTTGAGCGGGCGCGCACCCGACAGGTCGACGATGCCGCGCAGGAAGGCCGCGTAGTCGGCGAGCATCTCGCGGTGGGAGATCCCGCCGCGGGGCTCGATCGCGGGGGCGCCGCCGTCAGGCACGGTCCCCGCGGTGACGCTCGCGCCGTCGTCCGCCGTCGTCGTCGGAATCCCTTCGGCGAGGTAGCGCTCGGCGGTCTTGCGGACGTCCACGAGCCCCGTCGCCTCTCCCACCGGGCGTGCACCCGCGCGGCACAGCTTGATGCCGTTGTACTCGGCGGGGTTGTGGCTCGCGGTGAACATCGCCCCGGGCAGGTCGAGCACGCTCGAGGCGTGGTACAGCCCGTCCGTGGAGCACAGGCCGATGAGGACGACGTCGACCCCCCGGTCCGCCGCGCCCGCCGCGAACGCTTCGACGAGCTCCGGGCCCGAGGGGCGCATGTCGTTGCCGATGACGATCGCGGGGCGGGGCGGGGCGTCGTCGTCGGCCGGGGTTCCGCCGTCGGCCAGGTTCTCGCCGTCGGCCAGGCTTTCGCCGTCGGCCCCGCCCTCGCCCGTGCCGGCCTCCGGCAGGACGACGACGTCGGCGAACGCTGCCCCGAGCGCCCTCGCGACCGGCACGGAGAACTGGTCGGGGAAGGTGCCGCGGACGTCGTAGGCCTTGACGAGGCCGGTCAGGTCAACGGCGGCAGGTGTGGATTCGTTCACCGGGACAGCCTAGGGCCGCACGCGTGCGGTCGACGTCCGTGGCGCAGTTCCGGGCGCCGTCCGGGGCGCTCCTAGGTGTCGCGACGAGAGCGGGACAGCACGTCCTCGATCGCGACCTCGCCACCCTCGGCGTCGAACCAGGCACGGTGCTCGCACGTCTGACAGGACACGAACGTCACGGGTGTGCCGTCCGTCAGATCCATGGCGAGCCGAGTCACGGCGACCGAGCCGCACGCGATGCACCCTCGAGGCACCGACCCCGACCCGTTCGTGGGGCGGGACAGCGAGCCGAGCGCCGGTGCCTGCTCCCCTCGGCGCCGTGACCGACGATCCCCCGACTTGTCCGCCATCGTCTAGCCCCCCTCGCCGCGCAGCACCCGCAGATGGCCGCGCCGTGCGACCTCGCCCGTGACTGCCGCGGGCTCCGGCACGACGGGTGCGCGACCGGCCTCCCGGACGGCGTCGGCGAGCGCGAGCAGGTCGTCCCGGCTCGGCTCGGCGGGCGTGAACTCGGTGAGCAGGCGCACGACCTCCCACCCGCGCGGGGCCGTGAGTCGCTCGGCGTGGACGGCGCACAAGTCGTAGGAGTGCGGCTCCGCGTAGGTCGCGAGCGGTCCCAGCACGGCCGTGGAGTCCGCGTAGACATAGGTCAGCGTGGCCACGGCGGCACTGCCGCACGCAGTGCGAGAACACGGGCGCAAGGACTTCACACCTAGGACGATAACGAATGCCTCCGACATTCGGTGCCCACCTCGCCGCTGACGGGCCCCGCGAGCCTAGGCTGGGGACGTGCGCACACCCCGGGACCTGCGCGGCGCCACCGCGCGGGGCGAAGAACCTCTCGCTGTCCGACGGCGAGATCGCCGCGGCCGTGGCCTACGTGGGCCCCTGCTCCCCCACAACCTGCCCGCGTACCGCACGCGCGCGGAGGTCTTCGAGGATCACGTGCTGACCGCCGTCGAGCGGCTCGAGACGCGCTGGGGCGCCGAGCTGCACCGCACCCAGTTCGCCGTCGAGGACGTGCCGCCCTCGAACCCTGCGCCGTGGGAGCGCGGCGGCGTGCCGCTCGGGCGGTGCTTCCCGGCCGAGCCCGGGCTCGACGCGACGATCGTCGTCTACCGGCGGCCCATCGAGACGCGCGCCGTCGATGCCGCCGACCTCGCCGACCTCGTGCGCGTGGTGGTCGTGGAGCAGGTCGCGCACCTGCTCGGACGGGAGCCTCACGAGGTTGATCCCGCGTACGACGACGGCGGCTAGCTAGCTAGCTCGACGCGAGTCGGAGCGCCTTCTCGGTGAAGTAACGCACCTCGCCGTCGACATCCTCGACCCCGAAGACGAACTTGCCGGAGGGTGTGGCCCGGACATCGACGACCGTGCCGCGACCGTGCGTGGTGAGAACGTCGGCTCCGGGCGTGAAGATGGTGTCGCTCATGCGCCACATTGTGCCGGTGTCAACGCACTCTGGGGAGGGGGCCTCGGCAAGCAGGGTGTCCAACTTGTCGGGAATGTCAGAGGCGACCGACACGCTGTGGGCATGTTCGAGAACAGCCCTGACCCCGCGAAGCCGGAGGACGCCGCGAAGCCGGTGGAGTCTTCGCTGCCAGGAGACCCCGCGCAGCCGGGTGACCTCGCGCAGCCAGGTGACCTAGCGCAGCCGGGGGCCTCTATGCTCCCGGAGGAGCCTGCGCTGCTGGGTGACGAGCGCGCGCAGGAGGACTACCTCCCCTGGGACGCACCCAGCCCGCACGCCGTGCGTCGCGAGGAGGACGGGGAGGCCTGGGCCGGGCAGATCGGGGCGCTGGACCCCGGACTCCCCCTGCTTGCGGGGTTGCTCGACACCGTCAACACCTCGCTCGGCGACCTCGAGCTCCTCACCGCGCTCGCGGCGTGGGAGCGGGCGACGGCGTGGGTGGCGAGCCGCCACAACGAGGCGCTCGCGGCCCTTGCCGTGCGTGCCGACCGGCACGGCGGCCTGCGTCAGGTGGCTGCGATGCTCGCGAGCGAGCTGCGGTGCACGCAGCAAGCCGCCGAGGGCAAGCTCGCTCTCGCCCACTCCATCGCGCGTTGCCCGGTGGTGGCGGAGGCGCTCGAGGCGGGGAGGGTCGACGTCAGCAAGGCCCGGGTCGTGCTGGAGGAGGCGGACGGCGCGCCGGAGGCCAGCCGCCAGAGTGTCGCGGCTCTCGGCGTGGCACTCGCACCCACGAAGACAGCGCCTCAGCTACGCCGAGCGTTGAAGGCAGCCGTGCTCGGGCTCGACCCCGCCGCTGCCGCGGAGCGGACCCGGCGGGCCGTCGCCGAGCGGCGTGTCGAGTTCGCGCCCTTGCCAGACTCGATGGCCCTGATCAGCGCCTTCCTGCCGGCGGTGGACGCGATGGCTGTCAAGACCGCCCTCGATGCCCTGGCCCGGTCCTGCGGCTCGAACGATCCGCGCACCTTCGACCAGCGTCGTGCCGATGGCCTGGCCGCCATCTTCCACGCACTCTGCGACGCCGGTGAGGCTCCGCTGCATCCCGACCACCTCGTCACGACGGCTGCGGACGTCGAGGTCTGCGGCACCGACGTCTGTGGCTCCGAAGCCCGCGACACCGATGTCTGCAGCACCAGGGGTGGCGAGGTGCCACCGCAACCCGCGCCCCGCGAGCAGCGTGCGCCCCACGAGCACCGTCCACCCCGCGAGCCCCACGAGCGCCACGAGCGCCACGAGCGCCGTCCACCCCGCGAGCCGATCTGGCGTCGGCTCGCCACGACGGGCCGGCAGCGCGCACACCTCCAGGTCACCGTTGCGAGCACCACGCTGCTCGGCCTCGACGATCGGCCCGGGGAGCTCACCGGCTACGGACCCATCCCGGCCGACGTGGCACGCCAGGTCGCGACCGACGCGACGTGGCGCGCGATCCTCACGGACCCGGCCCTGGGCACCGTGACGGCCGTCGGCGAGCGCAGCTATCGGCCGGGTGCGGTCCTGGCGCGCGACGTCACGGCCCGCGACCGCACGTGCACCTTCACGGGCTGCTCCCAGCCGGCTCACCGGTGCGATCTCGACCACCGTTGCGCGTTCGACCCGAACCTGCCGGCGGAGCAGCAGACGCACAAGGAGAACCTCCACGCCCTGTGCCGCTTCCACCACAACCTCAAGACGCTGCACGGCTGGCAGACGTCCTACGACCCGCCCACGGGCGTCACCACGTGGACCAGCCCGCTCGGCAGCCGGTACGAACGACCTCCTGAGCCCGCGCTCCCCCCGTGGGAGGGCTGGCTCACCCAGATCGCCGAGCTGCCCCGCCCCAGGTCGACGTGCATGTGCGCCGCAAGGACGCCGGGCTCGACGGCCTACGACGAGCCTCCCGAGCCCGAGCCACCGGATCCCGAGCCGCCACCCTTCTGACGAAGATGTGGCGGCACGGGACTACTCGAAGGGCAACCGCTGCGCCCCGCGCACGGTCACCTCACCGACGGCGGCACCATGCACGGGGGAAGTCAGCACCGAGACGAATGGCCCGTCAGCGCCCTGCGACTCCACGAGCACGCTCCAGGCGAGGCTCGAACCTGCCGCGACCGCGTCGTCGGCCGCGTCGTGGGTGACCAGCTCGGCGGCGGCCGTGCCCGCCGGCAGCGGCACGCTGAGCGTGGTGCCCGCGGGGATGGAGATCTCCTCGGCGATCAGCTCGGCACCGGTCTCGTCGAAGGCACGGAGCAGCCCGGTGGCGAGGCCGACGGGTTGATCGGCGGGCTGAGCGGTCGCGGGGACGCCCGTGATGACGGCGTCCGCCGTCAGGCCGGCGGGCACCGCGAACAGCTCCGTCCGCTCGTCCGGGCTCGCGGCGATCCACGCCTGCTCGACGGGCACCGGGTCACCCGGGTTGGCGGGCACACCGAGCCGCTCGACGCGAGCCGCGGCGAGGACCGGGCGGTCGGACTCGACGACGGCGGCATACGAGCCGGCGGGCAGTCCACCGAGGTCGACGTCGGTCACCTCGCCCGGAACCAGGCTGAGTGCCTCCGCGCCCGGGAGCGTGACGGGACCGGACTCCCCGTAGAAGGCCACACGCACGGGGACCTCCGAGGCGCCACCCTCGGGCTCCCCGTCGGCCGGGGCGAGGAGGCGCAAGAGCCCGGCGCCGGGTCCCTCGAGCTCGCTGTCGGGCACCACGAGCGTCGTGAGCACCTGGCGCTGCGCGGGCGCCCCACCGGGGACCACGAGGTCGGTGCCACCCGGAGTGAAGCCGTCGAGCTCGCTGACCTGCAGGAACGCGGCGATCTGACCGCCCGCCGAGGTGACGTGGACCACCGTGCGTGCCAGCTCGACTGCGAGTGCGCTCAGCCGCAGACTCAGCTCCCCGCCGGACGGCACGATGTAGCGAGCACGGCCTCCGAGCTCGACGGGACCCGCGGGTCCCCACATCGCGAGCCCGATCTCCGCGGGCGTCGCTCCGGGGTTGTGGACCACGAGCAAGGTCGTGGTGCCGAGCTCGGTGCCCCCACCCACGAGCCAGAACTCCGAACCGGGCCGCTGGCACGCCGCTGCCGACGTCCCGCGGAGGTCACCGGCCGCGACCGTCGACACGACCGCTCCTGCGACTCGCGCCGGCGCGTCCGCCACGGGCTGCGCGCGGGCGACGATCCCACCCGAGGGCTCCCCGCTCGCGACACCGACGGTTCCGCCGGAAGCGCCAGCACCGGTCGTGTCGACGGTCGCGTCGGCGACGAGCACCGGGCTGCCCGAGAGGTTCGCGAGCGGCCACGCCTCGAGCAAGGCCCCGCCCCCCGGCACGGCGCCGTCACCCGCACCCGCGCCCGCGACCAGGCGCACTCGATCGACGGACCCCACGGGCGCGGGGTTGAACTCGGGGTCGACGTCGTCGTCGGACTCGGGCAGGACGACCGGACCCGGGCACACGAGCGTCGTCGGCCCCGCAGGAACCGGCAACGCCACGCCCGCGACCGCCGTCTCCTCGGGCACCGGTGCGAGCCACGCGGCAGCGCCCACGGCGCCGACGACGCCGAGCACGAGCAGGCCGCTGCCCGCCCGCGCGAGCCGACCAGGCCAGACGCTCACTGGACAACCCCCCGACGTCGGCGCACCGGCAGCGCGAGCAGCACGGTCAGGCCGAGAACCACGGCCTGCATGACGAGGCGCGGCTCACGTTCCGCCGGGTCGTAACCGACCTCGAGGCGGCCTCCCCCGGCGGGCAGCTCGAACGCGACGCGCCAGTCGGACTGGACCACGCGCAGGGGTCGCCCGTCGAGTCGCGCGCGCCACCCGGGGTCGGCGGACTCGGCCAGGACGAGCACCCGACCCGCAGCACCCGCCGGGAGATCCGTGTCCAGCGTCAGGCCGGAGGACTCGACCGGCGTCCTCCCGCCGTCGGCCCCCACGACCTGGGCCCACGCGGAACCGCCGACCACCTCGGTCTCGCCGTCGACGACGGCGACGCGCCACATCGTGCCCGTCTCGTTCGCGGCGATGCGCTCGATCCCCTGCGTCGCATCGAGCAGTCCCTCGAGGCGGGCCCTGGCGTCCGCGGGCACGGTGTCGGACGGGGGCGGCAGGAGCACGACGGCGACGGCGCGCTCGGCCAGCGGGCCGGAGACGTCCCCGGCGGCACCGGCGACGACGTGCGCCACGATCTCGTCGACCGCCGCGAGCTGTGGCTCGACCGGGGCGGGGGTCGCGTCGGCCAGCTCGCCGACGAGCCCGCGGGCCGCAAGTGCGACCGAGCGGTCCGTGAGTGCGGGGCCGTCCCCGCGCAACAGCTGCCAGCGCACGCCGACGTCGGCACCCGTACGCGCGCCGGGCGCGAGGACGAGCACCCGCGCGGACTGCGCTCCGTGCTGGGCCTGCCGCCCCACCGCGGGGACGAGCGGCGACTCGAGTGCGACCACGAGCCGTTCCCCCGTGAGGCCGGGACGCTGGGCACGGGCGTCGATCGCCCACGCTCCGAGCTGCAGGGCAGGTCCCGCGACGGCGACGACGGCGAGCACCGCGACGATCGGCTGACGCCACCCGAAGGTCCGCGCACCGAGCCGGTCGCGCAAGCCATCGGCACCCAGCAGCGCGGCGAGCAGCAGGCCGGCGACGACGACGCTGACCCCGGGACCGGCCCACCCCCGCACGAGCACGTCCTCCCCGGCGGCCACCTCGACCCGGCCGGACGCGCCCGCCACGAGCAGCCCGCACGCGACAGCCCACCAGCCCACACGCACCCCGCGCGCCACCTCGCGCCCACGCAGCAGCGCGGCCACGGCGACGACGACGAGCACCCCGCCCGTCAGCCACGCCCAGCCCTGCCAGGGCAGCTCCGGGAGCACCGAGTCGCCCGCGGCGGGCTCGACGGGCCAGCCCAGGAGCTGCTGCCACACCGGCGCGAGGTGCGACGCGAGCGGGAGGCCTGGGTCGCCGAGGAGGGCGCGCAGGGCCGACGTCGAACCCCCGGCGGCGTCCGCGAGCAGCGGCGCATGCACGGCGAGCGCCGGCACCGCGACGAACAGCACGCGACCGCGACGCCGGGGAGCCACGAGGGCGACGACGAGCAGCACCAGCAGGCCCGCCGGAAGGAGCACGGGCGCGCCGGCGGTCGCGACCGCGAACGCGAGCCCGGCCGCCGCGGCCGCGCCGAGCGAGCCCCGCCACCGCTCGGCGGCGGGGTCCTCACCCGAAGGTGCGGGCGGTGCAGGGGGTGCGGGCGGAGCGGGCGCGCTGGTGGCAGCCGGGGCACCGGACGAAACCGGGGACGCCACCGCCCCGCCGGCCTGAGCCGGGTCGGCCGATGCGCCGACACCCAGCGCGGACACTCGCGTGACGCCGGGGCTGCTCGCGTCCGAGCTGCCCGCGTCCAGACTGCCCGCGTCCAACCGCGCATCGTCCAACCATGCGTCGTCCGACCGCGCATCGTCGGGACGTGGCTCGTCGGCGCCACGTCGGTCGGCGTTCTCGAGCCCGGAGGCGATGACGTCGATGCGCTGCACCCCGATCGCCCGCGCGATCCCGAGGCCCGCCCACGGGATCATCACGTGAGCCAGCACCGCCCCGAGCCGCCCCTGCCCCTGCGCGAGCAGCAGCGCGGGCGCACCGGCCCACACGAGCGCGGCCCACCAGCGCAGCGCGAGCGAGCGGGTGGCCGCGCCGGCCGCGAACCACGCCGTGAGCCCCGCGGCGAGCACGGCTCCGAGCAGCACGAACGGCTCCGGCGCACCTCTCGTCACCGCGGCGAGCGGCGCGAGGGCGAGCAGGATCGGGTCGCTGGGCCCGGGCGCACCCAACCCACCGGGCACCCAGCCCGTCGAGATCGCGGCCCACCACGAGGCGAACGGCACGGACGGCGCGAGCGCACCCCCCGCGAGCCGCCCGCCGCCCGAGACCGCGGACACGAGCGTGGACAGCCCGAGCCACGAGACCACGGCGAGCACGAGGGCGAGCGCACCGAGGGCGACCCGCCGTCGTCGGGTGATCGTGGCCAGCTCGCGGAGCTCGAGCTCGCTCGGCGCCCGCACCACGCGCTGCGACTCGCGCCGCCGCATGCGTCGGTCGCGGTTCTCGCGGTAGACGTCGCGCCACGAGTTCTGCAGCAGTCGCAGCGAGCGCCGCGGCAGGGCACGTGTGCGCCGGGCCGCGCGCCGGGCGGCCACGATGCGCCCGGGCCGCGCGAGCGCCCACAGCGGTGCGGTGAGGTCGGCGACCGCGAGGACCGGCTCCTTCGTGATGACCCGCCACAGCGCCCGCAGCGCACCCGAGACGACCGCGAGCACGGCGACGACGGGCACGAGCGGCAGCGGCACCCACGCGAGCTGGGTGTGGAGGAGCGCTTGGCGCCGGGCGCCGAACGAGCGGCGGTGGTCCGGACTCCCGTCGCCCTCGCGCAGGCCCGTGAGGCTCGCCCGGGCGTGGCGGACGACGGCGGCCGGGACGACGACGACGCGGTGCCCCGCGAGCCGTGCGCGCCGGGAGAGGTCGAGGCCGTCGAGGAAGGGGCCGAGCGCCGGGTCGGTGCCGCCGAGCTCCGCCCACACGGCGGCGCGCACGAGCATCCCGGCGGTGCCGACCCCGAGCACGTCGTCGCGCCCGTCGAGCTGCCCCTGGTCCACCTCGCCCTCGTCGACCCCCGTCATGCGGCGCCCGAACCGGGACGTCGTGACCCCGGCCTCGAGGAGCCGGACGGGCTCGCCCCACGTGCGCTGCTTCGCACCGGCGACGGCCACGGACGGCGAGTGCTCGACGGCGCGCAGCAGCGCGGCGAGCGCCGTGGGCTCGGGGGCGGAGTCGTCGTGCAGGAACCACAGCCAGTGCGTGGGCGTGCCGTCGGCCCCGTCCTTCGCGAGCGCCTCTCGTACGGCCGCGCCGAAGTTGCGCGCACCGGGTGCGGCGATCAGGCGCCAGCTGTCCGGCGCACCCGCGGAGAGCTGCGCTCCGCCCTCGCGTCCCGCGTCGACCACGAGCACGCGGGCGGGCGCGCGCGACTGCGCGGCGAGGGCCGCGAGAGTCTCGGGGAGGTACTCGGAGGTGCCGAGGGTGACGACGACGGCGGTCGCGTCGCCCGGGAGCCCCGGCAGGCTCAGCGAGGGGTATGGCTCAGACGACACGACGCTTGAGCTTGCGCCGCTCCCGCTCCGAGAGTCCACCCCAGATGCCGAAACGTTCGTCGTTCGCGAGGGCGTACTCCAGGCACTCGGAGCGGACCTCGCAGCCGGTGCAGACCTTCTTGGCCTCGCGTGTAGAACCGCCCTTCTCGGGGAAGAACGCCTCCGGGTCCGTCTGTGCGCAGAGCGCGCGATCCTGCCAACCGAGGATGGTGTCATCGTCCGGCGTGCCGAAGATGGGCAGGACGTTACTGGGCGGTGCCGGTGCCGGCGTCGATGCCTGCGACGGGAACGGCCCTGCTGGGTCGAGCAGATTCCACATCATCGTGCCTCCGTGCTCGCCTCCCCTGGGAAATGCATTGGTGGAATTACACGCGTGTCACTCTCCAAAGTCAAGTGGAGATGTGATAGCCAGCGGGTCCCGGACGGGTGAAAACGGCGAATCCTGCAGCCTAGGCTGACGGTGTGACACTCTCGATCGCCGCCCTCGTCGACGCCCCCGCCCTCGGCCCCCGCCCCTTCCTGACCTGGTACGGGGCGGACGGCGAGCGCATCGAGCTCTCCGCGACCGTCACGGCCAACTGGGTCATCAAGACGGCGAACCTGCTCGTGGAGGAGTTCGACGCCGGCCCCGGCACGCTCGTGCGCCTCGACCTGCCCTCGCACTGGCGCACCGCCGTGTGGGCGCTCGCGACGTGGCGCGTCGGCGCGGGGATCCTGCTCGACGACGGCGCGTCGGCCGACGTGATCGTCACCGACCGGCCGGGCGAGGCCGCGCGCGGCGGTGCCGAGCTCGTGGCCCAGGTGCTGCCCTCGCTCGCCCGACGGTTCGACGGCGAGCTGCCCGCGGGGACCATGGACGCGGCGCAGGCGGTCGGGACGTACTCCGACGCGATCGGCTACATGCCGCCGCCCGATCCGTCGGCGAACGCCGTCGTCGTCGGCTCGTCCCTCACGGTGCACTCCGACCTCGGTGGGTGGGCCACCGCGCTCCCGCCGTCGGCCCGGCTCGCCATCGACGTGGGCACCCGCGACGCGGCCGACGTCGACCAGTTCCTGCGCACCGTCCTCGGCGCCCTGCGGGCCGGCACGTCGCTCGTCATCCTCCCCCCGAACCACCCCGACCCCGCCCGCATCCTCGCCACGGAGCACGCGACCGTCCACCCATAGCTCTCGCCCCCACCCACGCGCGTGATCGTGAGGACTTGTGGCCCTCCCAGGGCCACAAGTCTTCAGCGTCATGGGCACGCCCGGCCTCGGGCGGGTGGGCCGGACGCCGGGGGTCAGGGGACGTCGGCCTGGACGAGGGTGCCCGTGCCGCTCACGATGAGAGCCCCCTCGCTGGCACCGACGAAGAGTGCCTGGCCGCGCGTCACGACCAGGGACTCGGCCGCGCTGCGCACCTCGATCTCGCCGTCGATGCACAGCACCACGCGCGGCCCGCGGCCCGGCACGGGGTGCCCCTCGCCGCCCTCCCCGTCGAGCGTGGTCACCGAGAGCTCGAAGTCGTCGACCGGCGCGTAGAACACGCGCGTGGAGCCGTGGAAGGTCTCGGGAGCGAGCCGGATGGGCGGCGCGGCGACGTAGTCGACGGTCGCGAGCAGCGCGTGCACGTCGACGTGCTTCGAGGTGAGCCCGGCACGCAGCACGTTGTCCGACGACGCCTGCAGCTCGACCGCGAGCCCGTGCAGGTAGGCGTGCACGCCCCCCGCCGGGACGAAGAGCGCCTCGCCGGGCTGCAGCGACACGGGGTTGAGCAGCAACGAAGCGACGACGCCGGGGTCCCCCGGGAACTCCGACTCGAGAAGCACCACGTTCGCGTCGGCCCGCGGCGACGGCGAGGAGTTCGCCAGCCGCGCGCGGCACGTCTCGGCCACGGCGGACACGGCGTCGACGTCGGGCCTCGTGCGCGGGCCCAGCAGCGCGGTGAACACGGTGCGCACACCCGACGGCGAGGGGTCGGCACCCAGCATCGCGGCGATCGACCGCGCGAGCGGCGCATCGAGGTCGCGGAACAGCTCGGCGGCCCGGCGCGGCGCCCGGAACCCGCACAAGGCCTCGACGGGTGTGAGCGCGAAGACGACCTCGGGCTTGTGGTTCGTGTCCTTGTAGTTGCGCTCGGGAGCGTCGAGCGGCAGGCCGGCCGCCTGCTCGACGGCGAAGCCCACGCGCGCCTGCTCGAGGTTCGGGTGCACCTGGAGCGACAGCGGGTGCTCGGCGGCGAGGAGCTTGAGCAGGTACGGCAACCCGGTGCCGAAGCGGGCGATGACGTCGGGCCCCAGCTGGCCCTCGGCGTCCTGCGCGAGGAGCTCCTCGAGCGTGCGGGCCTCGTCGTCGAGCGGGCTGGGAGAGCTCGCGTGCGCACCGAACCAGAGCTCGGCCACGGGCTCGGCACCGATCGGGGTCCCGAGCAGCCCGGGGATCGCCGTCGTCGACCCCCATGCGTAGTGCCGTGGCACCCCCGACAACCGGAACACGGATCCTCCAGGTTCGAGGCCGCACCCGGGCGGCGCGACCAGCGGGACTACCGTATCCCGGCCCGGGTGGCGAGAACATGGACCCTCGGTTAACGCCCGAGCTCCGCGTACCTCGCCTCGGTCGCGGCCTTGTGGGGGCGCCACCACGCCTCGTTGGCGCGGTACCACTCGACGGTCGCGGCGAGCCCGTCACGGAAGCTCGTGTACTGCGGGGTCCAGCCCAGCTCGGAGCGCAGCAGGGAGGCGTCGATCGCGTAGCGCAGGTCGTGGCCGGGGCGGTCGGCGACGTGCTCGAAGTCGTCCTCCGCGCGCCCCATGAGCGACAGCAGCGTCCGCACGACCTCGAGGTTGGACGTCTCGCCGTCGGCCCCGATCAGGTAGGTCTCCCCCACCCGTCCGCGCTCGAGGATCGCGAGCACCGCCCGGTTGTGGTCCTCGACGTGGATCCAGTCGCGCACGTTCTGACCCGAGCCGTACAGCTTGGGGCGCACCCCGTCGATGAGCCCGGTGACCTGGCGCGGGATGAACTTCTCGACGTGCTGGTACGGCCCGTAGTTGTTCGAGCAGTTCGAGATGGTCGCCTCGACCCCGAAGGACCGCACCCACGCGCGCACGAGCAGGTCCGAGCCGGCCTTCGTGGCCGAGTAGGGGCTCGACGGGTTGTACGGCGTGGTGGGCGTGAACTTCGCCGGGTCGTCGAGCTCGAGGTCGCCGTACACCTCGTCCGTCGAGATGTGGTGGCAACGCACCCCGTGGCGGCGCACGGCCTCGAGCAGGGTGTACGTCCCGACCAGGTTCGTGTGGACGAAGGGGAACGGGTCCGCGAGCGAGTTGTCGTTGTGGGACTCCGCGGCGAAGTGCACGACGGCGTCCACCCGGGACACGAGTGCGTCCACGAGCTCGCCGTCGGCCACGTCCCCCTCGACGATCTCGACGCGGTCCGCGACGGGCGCGAGCGAAGCCCTGTCCCCGGCGTACGTGAACTTGTCGAGGACGACGACGGCGGTCTCCGGGTGCTCGCGCACGAGGAGGTGGACGAAGTTCGCGCCGATGAACCCAGCGCCGCCAGTGACGAGGAGTCGCATGGCCTTAGTGTGCCCGAAGGCCCGCCGAGGCAAGCACACTGCACGGCCCACTGAGAGTTCGCGGGTACCGGGTGAGGACGATGTCGAACGGCGGCGAGAGCTGGGTGACGTCGGCGCGGTTCGGCGAGCTACCCATCCCACTGACGGGACCATACCGGTGGTTCAAGTCGATACCTGTGATCCGAGAGAGGAAGACCCCCGAACCAGACTGGGCGTCGGTACCGGGAAAGCCCTGCGGGCCGGAGGGCCGGAAGGGCCTGCGGGACCCTGCGGACCTGCCTCACCGCGCAGCCCTCTCGCGCCGTCACCGCCCGTGAGGCCTCGGGGGCCGGCAGATCCGAACGCGCCATCGGCGCCGTCAGCACCGGCTAGGCGTGCTGCCGTCCAGCCCGCCGTCCCGCCGAGCAACATCGCGACGAGCAGACCCCCGACCACCAGTGGATCAGTAGACCCCCACCGGGGTGAAGGACTTCACCCACGCCGACTTCACGTAGCCCGTGGCCGCGTTGTTGAGCTTCGTGCGCATCGCGTCGGCCTTACCCGAGACGGACTTGGTCGCGCCCGTCGACGACGTGCCGGTGAGCTCTCGCACGCCGCCGCCCTGCCAGGACTTGCTCACCTTGATCGAGACCACGTCCGGCAGGCCGAAGAACGAGCGCGCTTGCGCCTGGGTGAGCTCCGCCGGCCAGGAGATATTCGGGTTGCCCGACGCCGGATCGAGGCTCCACGGGTCCTTGACGGACCGCAGGTACGGCACGGCCGAGGCCCACGCATCCTCCGAGTTGAACGTCGCGCCGCCCGTCGAGGACGAGTAGTAGGCCCGCACGAGCTTGCCCCGGTACTCGGCGTCCGAGCCCGTGTAGCGCAGAACCTTGCCGGCCTTGCCGCCGTCGGACACCGTCGCGTCGACCGCGGCCTTCCAGAGCTTGCCGTACTTGGCGCCCGTGCCCTCGTTCTCCTTGTTCCAGCCGGTGAACATCTGGTCGCGCACGTCGTCGACGAGGTGGCACTTGCAGTCGCTGCGGGTGCTCGTCATGGACGCGGCATAGTTGCGCGCGGCGATCGCCTGCGCCTGGAGCGCGGCCGGCCCCTTCTCGCCCCAGCTCGAGGGTGACTCGGCGATGCCGTAGAGGTACTCGGTGTTGAGGCGGAGGTCGTTGACGACGTTGATGTAGTACTGGCCGTCGGTGTCCTTGACCGCCCGGATCGTCAATCGGCCGTGCCGGTATGTGCCTTGTGCCCCGTTGACCTTGGCGAGCGCCGTCTTCGTCGAGTCCTTCTCGTAGTAGCTCGTGTTCTCCCAGTGCAGCCGAAGGGTCGACGCGGTGTCGAGCTTCTCGTTCCCCTGGTAGGCGGACACCTTCGAGCCGTCGACCTTGACCGTGATCGCCTGCGTGCTGCTCACCCGCGGCACCGTGACCTCCGTGGAGGCGCCGTTGACGGTACCTACCTTGCGCAGGCGCCACTTGCCGCCCGTCACCGAGAGCGTCGTGGACTTCCACTCCTGGTCGTACGCGCCCGAGTAGTCCGCGTCGGGACCGAGCACCTGGACGGAGATCGTGCGGTCCACGGCCTCCGTGGTCACGGCCGTGTCCGTGTAGTAGTGGCCGAGGATCTCCTCAGCCGAGTGGCCCGCGAGCGCCATCGCGTAGGCGCCGTACTGCGACATGCCGATGCCGTGCCCCCACCCGGAGCCGTTGATCGTGAACGACTTCGGGATCACCGTCGTGACCTTGACGGTCTGCTTGGTGCTCTTGAGCGATCCCACGAACACGCGGTAGGCGCGCGTGGTCGTGGGCGTCACCGAGAACGTGGCCTTGCCCTTCGTGACGTCGAGCGTGCGCAGGGTGGTCCACTTGCCGCTGCCGACCTTCTCCTGCAGCTTGACCTTGCCCTTGGCCGGCTTGCCCTTCGCGTACCACGTGATCGCGCCCGTGGCCTTGTCCGCCGAGGTCGCGAGCTTCTTGGAGTCGAAGGTGAGCCCGATCCAGTCCTGTGCCTGCACCTGGCGGGTCTTGGAGGTGAGCTTGCTGCGCACCACCCGGTACGTCGTGGTGGGGCTCGTGGGCGCGAGGTCGACGTACCACGTGCCGGTGCTGGGCACCTTCACCTTGCCCTCGGGAGCGTCCTTCCAGCCCGAGCCCGTCTTGCGCTGGATGGTCACGAGCCCGCCCGCGCGCACGCCCTTGCGGGTCAGCACGATCTTGGCGCGCACCTTGCTGCCGGCCTTGATCGAGGGGCTTGCGACCGTGAACCCGATCCAGCTCTGCGCCACCTTGACCTTCGCGACCTTGGAGACCGCCGAACCTCGCTTGAGGCGGTACGTCGTGGTCTTCGCGGGCTTGACCTTGACACTGGCCTTGCCCTTGGTGACGTCCACACGCTGGACCGTCTTCCACCTGCCGTCGGACAGTCGGGCCTGGAGCGAGACCTTGCCCGCCCCGGCCTTGCCGTTGCGGCTGAGCTGCAGCTTGAGGGTGGCCGTGGAACCGACGTTGATCTGCGCCGGACCGGTGACCGAGAGCTTCGTCGCTGCGGCCGCCGGAGCGGCGGCGCCCACCAGGACGAGGACCGTCGCGAGCAGCGCCGAGACCACCGCGGTGGCACGTCGGCGCGGGGGCGTCGGAGAGGTCAGGGGCGAGCGCGCACTCATGCGTCTCACTGTGACACAGGCGACGCCCGTGACGCTGCACCGCACACGCGGCGCAGCACCGCGCTCACCCGCGGCAGAGCGGGTGAAATCTGGCACGGCCACACGGCACCGCGCGACCGCGTGGGAACCCGTTCGCCCGATACGATGGCGCGGAACCGACGGAGGAAAGTGCCGAACCGATGCCACAGCTAGACGTGCCTTGCGTCGCCGTCTGGCGTGACGTGTGGCTCGCGGACACCGAGACCTTCGTCCGCGACCAGATCGGCGCCATGGGCCGGTGGCAGCCCTACCTCGTGGGGCTGCGCCGTCGCGACAACCTGCTCGGCGTCGTCCCCGACGAGGCGCCCCTCTCCTCGGGACCGGTCTCCGCCGCCCGCGCCCAGGTGCTCGGCTCCCTCGGGCTACGCCGGCGCCTCGTTCGGGCCATCGACGCGAGCGGGGCCTCGCTCGTGCACGCGCACTTCGGGACGAGCGCGGTGCAGGCCCTCCCGGTCGCGCGGCGCGCCGGCCTGCCGCTCGTCGCCACCTTCCACGGCTACGACGTGACGAGCACGCCGCGCGTGGGCTTCGGCCTCGGCCGGGAGTACCGCAGCCGGTTGCGCGACGTCTTCGAGTACGCGAGCGGCCTCGTGGCCGTCTCCGAGTTCATCGCCGCACAGCTCGTCGCGCTCGGTGCGCCGCCGCAACGCGTGGTGGTCCTGCCCATCGGGATCGACCTGCGGGGCGCGCGCGAGCCGCTGCCCGAGTTCGTAGGCCGCTCCGGCATCACCTTCGTGGGGCGGCTCGTGCCGAAGAAGGGCGTGGACCACCTCATCGAGGCGTACGCCCGGTTGCCGCGCGAGCTGCGCGAGTCCGCACCGCTGCGCATCGCGGGGGACGGCCCCGAGCGCTCCGGCCTGGAGCGCCTCGCCGCCGAGCGCGGCGTGTCGGCGCAGTTCCTCGGCCACCAGTCGCCCGAGCGGGTCCGGGAGCTCTTCCGGGAGTCCGTGGTGCTCGCCGCGCCGTCGCGGACGGCGGACAACGGCGACGCCGAGGGCTTCGGCATGGTGTTCCTCGAGGCGGCCGCGCAGGGCACCCCGAGCGTCGCGTACGCCCACGGCGGTGTGCGCGAGTCCGTGACCGACGGGACGACGGGGCTGCTCGCCCCGGAGGGCGACGTCGCGACGCTCGCCGAGAACCTGCGCCTGCTGCTGACGGACCGGCAGCTCGCCGAACAGCTCGGCCTGCAGGGCCGCGACCGCACGCTCGGCGAGTTCGACATCCTCGCGCGCACCGCGGAGCTCGAGAAGTTCTACGACGACGTCGCGGCCAACCCCAGACGCGTCCCGTAGCGCTGCTCGGCGAGCTCGCCGAGCGCATCGAGCATCGCCGCGGCCCGGGGGCCCTGCTCCCTCGCCACGCCGAGCCGCTCGCGCACCGCGGCGAGGGCATCGCTCCGGAACATCTCCCCCGCCGCCACGGCCGCGAAGAGCTCGCCCGCGCCCTCGGCGTCGAGGAGCAGCCCACCGGCGACCTCGCGCAGGCCGGGCCGGTTGAGGCCCCGCTCCGTCTCGTATCGTTCCAGGTCCGGGCAGTAGAGGCCCACGGAGCGGCCCGTCGCGAGGAAGTCGACCCACACGCTCGAGTAGTCGGAGACGACGGCGTCGGCCAGGCCCATCAGCCCGTACACGCTGAGCCCCGCGGCGCGGACGTCGTCGGTCGAGATCACGGGGAGCCCGAGCGCCGCGTAGTCGTCGTCGTCGTGCCGGTGCGTCTTGACGGCGAGCTGGACCCCGTGCGCGGCCGCGAGCGCGGGCAGTCTCGTCGCCAGGCCTTGGTCGGCGGAGAGCGGCACGCCCTCGCGCAGGCCCGTGCGCCCCGCGCGGGCGGACGCGCGGAAGGTCGGCAACCACAGCACGAGCGGGCGCGCGGGGTCGAGCCCGAGCGCGGCGAGCCGGGCGCGGTCGTGCGTCGCGAGCAGCACGTCCTGGCGCGCGTTGCCGGGCACGACGGCGGTGTCCGGGGGCATGCGCAGCGCCCGCGCGACCTCCGCACCCCACACCTGGCCGTAGGCGGCGAGCACGTCGGCGCCGATGCGCACGGACTGGTTGGCGTTCGCGTTCCACTTCGGTCCCGTGCCGTGCCACAGGTTGACGTGGACGCGCCGCCCCACGGGCCGCGGCGAGTCGAACAGCCCGTGCGTGTAGAAGACCCACGTGGCCCGCACGAACTCCACCGCGCTGCGGGGGTCGGACTTGGCCACGACCCGCACGCGGTCCGCCGCGGGGCCGACTCCGAGCACGCGCGCGGTGCGTGCGAGCAGCTCCCGTGCGCCGCCGGGGTCCTGGGCCACGAGCACGACCCGGCCGTCGAACCGCCCGGCGAGGGCGAGGGCCGTGACGAGGGAGTTCTCCTCGGCGTCGGGCAACCCCGCGACGAGCGCCGTGCGCCGTGCGGGCAGCACGCGCATCGCGGTCCGCGCCGCGGCCCGGGCCAGCACGCCCCGCAGCCGCAGGGTCTCGAGGCGCAGCGACCTGGGCCGGTGGCGGGTCACTGGCTTCCGCGTCGCGCGGCGAGCAGCGCGTCCCGCTCGGCGGCCACGGCGAGGCACGCGGCGACGAAGCGCTCCGTGCCGCTGCCGAGCGCGGGGTCGCCGAAGTAGTACTCGAGAAGCTCGGCCCGGTCCGCGCGCCCGGGATCGTGCTCGAGCTCGCGTGCGACCAGCTCGCCCGCGCGCGCCGCGGCACCGGCGGGCAGCCGGGGCACCGCCTCGAGGAGCCTCGTGGTGGCGACCACGGCGCCCTCGGCGGGCACGGTCACGACGAGGGGGCGGCCCGTCGCGAGCCAGTCCAGGGCGATCGCGGAGACGTCGGTGACGAGCAGGTCCGCCCGCTCGAACGTCGCGAGGGGATCACGGCCGAGGTCGACCTCGCCGTCGTCCGCGGCGGCCACGAGCCGGCGCAGTGCCTCGTCGGCGGCGTGGTAGTCGCGCCGGTTGGCGCCCGTGCGCGGGTGCGGTCGGTAGATCACGGCGAAGCCCGCCGCGAGCAGGCCGCGCACGAGCGCCTCGCCGTGCGAGAGGACGGAGGAGTAGGCCGCCGAGCCCTGGGCGCCTTCCCAGGTGGGCGCGTAGAGCACCGTGGCGCGGCCCGGGTCCGGTCGCGGCCCGCTGCGCACCCCGTCGAGCTGGGGGCGCCCGACGGGGACGAGGTGCCGGTCCGCGTCGAACCGCAGCAGGTGCCCCCGGTAGCGGTCGAGCGCGGCCTGGCCCGCGACGAACGCGTAGTCGTAGGCCTTCGACTGGTTGGAGGCGGAGACCTCCTTGTCGCTCTCGCCGTGGGAGAGGAACACGTGCAGCGCGGTGTGCACCCGCAGCATGCGGAAGTTCCCCTGCTCGTGGCCCACGTAGCAGAACAGGGCGACGTCGGACCTCGAGAGCAGGTCGTCCATCGTCTCGAACCGGGCGATCGTCAGGACCGGGAGCGGCGCCTCGCGCTCGAGCAGCCGGCCCACCCGGGAGTCCGCCGTCACGATCACGACGCCGAGCTCGCGGTCGAGCGCGACGAGCGCCTCGTACCACTGCCGGAGCTGGTAGAGGTTGCGGCTCGTACCGGGGTAGTAGACGACCACGCGCTGGTCGATCCGCCCGCCTCGCAGCGCGTCGTCCTGGCCGAGCCCGTCCGGCATCCCCTCGGGAAGCCATCCGAGGCGGCGCAGCACCTTCCCGCCGCGCGAGCGGAGGCGACGGCGGAGCTGGAGGCTCATGCGTCGGGCACCCCGCTCAGGGCGGCCGTGCCCTCGGACCGTGCGTCGCGAGCGGCTCGGCGTCCCTCGATCGCCTCGTGCATGACGTCGAGGAACCGTTGCATGGCCGCTCCGGGGGCGGGGTCGCCGAAGTGGTCGCGCACCATGGCCGCGTACGCCTCGTCGACGCCCTCGGCGAGCACGGCGTCGAGCCGGTCCACGATGCCGCCCGCCGCCGCGACGTCCACGAGCGGCACCGATCCGGCGATCCCGGTCTCGTCGACCCAGGCTCCGGGCGCCGCGGGGCGGGCGAGGAGCAGCGGCTTGCCGGTCGCGGCCCAGTCGTAGGCGGCGGCGGAGATGTCGGTGAGGCACACGTGCGCGGCGGCGAGCTGCCAGCCGAAGGCCGTGTCCAGGTCCGCGAGGTGGCGCGCCTCGGGGTGGGCGTGGTTCGCCGCGTGGATCGCGCGCACGATGCGGCCGTTCGCCGCCCTGACCTCGGCGCTGACCCGGCCGGTGCGGGGGTGCGGACGGTAGACGAGCCGATGGCGTCCCGTGGCGAGGATCGCGGCCACGACCGCCTCGCCGTGGCTCGCCACCGAGGAGTAGCTGTTGCTGGGCCGGTCGCCCTCCCACGTCGGTGCGTACAGCACGACCGTCCGGCCGTCGTCGGGCAGCGTCGGCCCCGCGTGCTCGACGTCCACCTGCGGGCGCCCGATGGGTACGAGGTTCGCGCGGTGCAGGTCGTACACGTGCTCGCGCAGCCGGCGCAGGGCCGCCTCACCGGCCACGAGGACGAGGTCGTACGCCTTGACCTGGTTGGACACCATGTAGGCCTTGTCGGACTCGCCGTGGTTGAGGAACACGTGCAGCGGCTCGGGGAACCGCATCGCCGTGAAGTTGCGCGAGTTCTGGTTGACGTAGAGGAAGGCGAGCGCCGGCTGGGTACGCGCCCACGTCTCGAGCTCGGCGATGTTCGGGGCGAAGAGCACCGGGAACTGCGTCTCCTCGAGCAGCGTGAGGGCCACGCGGGACGAGCGCACCGCGATGCAGACCGGGTGCTGCTCCGCGAGCCGGCGCAGCGGTTCGTACCACTGGCGGAGCTGGTAGACGTTCACCGCGGGGTCGGGGAAGTGCACGACGACGTCGAAGGTCCCCGGGGCGTGCACGCCGCGAACCGCGGTGGCTTCGCGCGCCTCGACCGCGAGCTTGCGACCGCGCAGGCGGCGCCGCACGAGGCGCGTGAATCTCCTGGCGTCAGCGACGATCGGCATTGCGGGCGGCCCTTCGACGACGGAAGCCTGAACTGCAGCAAGTATCGGGCACGACGCACCCGTCGTGGCGCACGCTGCCCCTCAGGCGCCCTCCACGGCGCGGGCGCCCCGCTCGGCGAGCTGCGCGTCCCGGCGCACGAGGATCTCGTGCACCGCGTCGAGGAACCGGCGCATGCTCGCGCCGGGGGTCGTGTCGCCGAAGTAGTGGGTGACGAGCGCGCGCACGGCCTCGTCGAGTCCCGCGGCGAGGCCGGCGTCGACGACGGCGACCACCTCTGCCGCGCTCTCCGCCCGCAGCAGCGGGACGGCCCCGACGAGACCCTCGCGGTCGACGACGGCCTCCGGCGCGGTGGGCTCCGTGATGGCGAAGGGCTTGCCGGTCGCCAGCCAGTCGAACGCCACCGCGGAGACGTCGGTGATGCAGTGGTCCGCGGCGGCGAGCTGCCAACCGTAGCCGGGCTCGGTGTCGACGAGGTGCTGCGCGGCGGTCTCGTTCCGGTTCGCGGTGATCAGCACGCGGCGGATCGCCCGGTCGGCGTGCCGGTAGGCCCGGTCGACGTAGCCCGTGCGCGGATGGGGTCGGTAGATCACGCGGTGCCGGCCCGTGGCCACGAGCGCGGCCACGAGCGCCTCGCCGTGCGAGAGCACCGACGAGTAGGACATCGAGGGGCGGTCGCCTTCCCAGGTCGGGGCGTACAGCACCGTCGCGCGTCCGTCGTCGGGCAGCACCGGGCCGTCGCCGCGGACGTCGACCTGCGGCCGCCCGATCTCGACGAGGCGGGAGCGCTCGAGACCCACGAGTGCCCGCTCGAGCCGGTCGACGGCGGCCTGCCCGGCCACGAACACGTGGTCGTAGGCCTTGAGCTGGTTCGACGCCATGTACGCCTTGTCGGACTCGCCGTGGCTCACGAAGATGTGCGCGGGGTCCGCGAAGCGCAGTGCCGAGAAGTTGCGCACGTTCTGGTTGACGTAGAGCACGGCGCGCACGCGCTGGGTCGCGAGCCACTCCTCGTAGGCGCCGATCCGCCGCAGCTGCACCACGGGCAGCCCGCTCTCCTCGAGGGCCGCGAGCGTGCTGTGCGCCGTGCGGGTGACGATGACGATGACGTGGCTGCGGGAGAGCTCACGCAGCGGCTCGAACCACTGGCGCAGCTGGTAGAGGTTGACGCGCCCGTCCGGGAAGTACACGACCACCTCGGCGGTGCCGGCCGGGACGGCACCACGCTCGGCCTCGATGCGGTCGACGGCGCGCTGCACCCGGCGCACCGCGAAGCGATGCCGGATCGACACGGCCTGTCGTCGGACTACGGCGAGCATGGGACGGTCGACTCCTCACGGGCGTGCGCGGGACCGGGCGATCGCCCCGCACCGCGCAGGTTACTACCAGCGAAGATCGGCGTAGAAGCTCACCCGCGCCCGGGGCCGCTCGTGGAGGAACACCCCGCGCTTGGCGGTGAACTTCGGCGTCTTCGAGGCGTTCCCCTCGAGCGTCGTGAGCGTGGTGGACGTCGCGGCGATCACGATGCCGATGTGGGTCGCCGTACCGGAGCGACCGAAGTCGAAGAACGCGAGCGTCCCGAGCCTGGGTTCACGCTTGGAGGAGTTCTTGTAGGTGCGCATCCGCTCCTTCGCCACCGGGATGAGCTGGTGCAACCGGGCACGCTTGGGGACCACGCCGCCGTTGCCCGAGGCGGCGGAGACCCAGGAGACGAAGGCCGAGCACCAGGGCTGGCCCACGGAGTCGGTCCACTTGTTGAACTTCGACTTCAACCGGGTCGAGCGGTAGCCGAGCTGGGACCGCGCCGTGGCGACGAGCTCGGTCTCCCGCGACTTGCCGACCTGGCCGGACGCCTTCGCGGTGTTCTTGTTCGCGTACAGCGCCCCGTTGGCGAACCGCTGGACGCAGCCGGACTCGATGAGGTGGCAGCGCGCGTCCTGGCGTGGCACGCCGTACTTGCCGGTGGGCCCGCCCGCCTTGAGGTAGGCCTTGCGGATCTTCCCGTCGACGCGCCAGGTGCGCACCGTGGCGCCTCGGGTCACCTCGACGAGCAGGGCGTTGGCGTAGTTGCGGTAGCGCACCTTGTCGGCCTTGTAGCCCTTGAGGTTCCGCAGCTGCTTGCCGCTGAGCTGCTTGACCTTGCCCTCGGGAGAGCCGAGCTCGTAGGCGAGGCTCGCCCGCTCCCCGAGGGTCCGGGCGCCCACGGCCTTCTCGACGGTCACGGAGCGGCTCACGTCGAGGCCGCTGACCCTCACGTAGTACCGGGTGTCGTTCGTGGGGACCACGCGCGCGGAGTAGTGGCCGGACGAGGTGGTGCGGACCGTGACGAGGTGTCCACGCTTGTCCGTCTTCTGGTCGTGGGCGTACACGCGCACCTTGGTGCCCTGCCCCGCCCCGGGCACCGAGCCCGTCAACCAGATCGCCTCGGCACGGCGGAACTCGTCCTGGTTCGCCGTGATGGTCGCGCTGTCCGAGGCGGCCGCGGCGTGGGACGCCGGAACTCCCACCACGAGCGCCCCGACCATGAGGAACGCGACGAGGAGCGACACGCCCGGGTGCCGCCGGGTGGGCTGGGCGAGCGGCATCAGTACTCCGGGTAGGCGTAGAAGAGGGCCCTGCTGCGCTGACGTTCCTTCTGGTACACGCCACGCTGCGAGGAGTTCTTGGGGTTGGACGTGTTCGCCTCGACCGTGACGAGGGTGTGCGGCCGCACCTCGAGCACGATTCCGATGTGGGTGGCCTCCTTGACGCCGTCGTCGAAGGTGTCGAAGAAGACGAGCGCGCCCACCTTGGGCTTGCTTCCCGTCTTCATCACCTTGTTCTCCCGGATGTCCTCGAGGAGCCCCGCGAGGCGCTTGTGCTTGGGGATGAGGTTCCCCCTGCCCGCGGCTCGGGACACCCAGGACTGGAAGGACGAGCACCACGCCTGGCCCACGGAGCCGACCCACCGGTTGTACTTCGTGTCGTTCCTGCTGGGCTCCGCGTAGCCCACCTGGGACTTCGCGACGGCGAGCACCTCGGCCACCTTGGCCTTGCCGACCACGGCGATGCCGCGGTTGTTCTTGTTGTCGTAGATCGCGCCCTGGGTGAACCGCTGGATGCAGCCGGCCTCGACGAGCCCGCACAGCGGGTCCGTGACCGGGACCCCGAGCTTGCCCGTGGGCCCGCCGGCCTTGAGGTACGCGCGCCGGATGTCCCCGTAGACGAGCCACGTGCGGCGCTTGCCGGACTTGTCGACCTCGACGAGCATCCCCTTGGCGTAGCTGCGGTAGCGCACGCGGTCGGTGCCCTTGACCTTGACGGTCCGCACCGAGCCGCTGCCCTTGCCGAGCACGGAGCTCAGCTCCTTGGCGCGGGGGCCAAGACCACGATCGCCACCCACGAGGTCGACGGCGCGGCCGGGGCTCTTCGAGGCTGCAGCCTTGCCGGAGGCGACCGTGCGGGCGCGGTAGGTGTACTCCTTCGCGGGCCGCTGACGCTGGCTGAAGCTGCCGTTCTTGCCGGTCTTGACCGTGGCCACGTGCTTCCACGAACCACCGGCCACGCGTCGCTCGAGCCGCACCTTCGCCCCGGCTACCGCCTTGCCCGCCGTGGTCTTCACCATGCCCCGCAGCCACACCATCTCGCCCTTGCGGATCTGGTCGTGACTGATCGTCAGGGTCGTGGTGGACGCGCGCGGGGCGGCGTAGACGGGGGCGGTGGAGCCGCCCAGGGCGAGGACGACGGCGAGCGCGACGGCGAGCATGCGGCGCAGGCGGCGGTTCGGATCCATCAGTTCAGGATGCGGGGGCACGGTCCGGAGCGCAATCGCAGTCTCACTTCGCTCAGCTACGCACGAGGGCGACGGCGGAGATGTTGACCTGCTTGCCCTGGTCGATCGCCGTGATCTTGACCGTGCCGTTGCGCGCGCTGGGGAGCAGCACCCGGATGCGCCGCGCGGGCTGGTACTTCGCCTTGTTCAGCGAGACGGTCCGCACCTTCGTGGCGCCCACCTGGATCGCGATCCGGCCGTGCCCGGGCCCGGAGGCGGCGATGACCCAGACCTCACGGACCGACTTCCCACCCTTGAGGGAGATCTTGGCCCCCCGCGTGGTGGTCCGGAAGACCCGGCCGCGGTAGTGCGTGGCCTTCTTGACGGTCTTCCAGCCCTTGGACCGCTCGAGCTGCTTGCCGCTCACGACGGGGCGCGTAACGGAGCCGATCGTCGCCACCGGGCCGCTGTTTCCTGCGGCGTCGACCGCGCGAACGCCGTAGACGTGGTGCGCACCCAGCGGGATCTTGGCGACGTAACGGAGCGTGCTGACGGTCTGCACGGCCTTCCAGCCGTCGTTCTTCGGCCGCAGGGCCTTGCCGTGCGCGGCGGTCCGTGCCACCACCTGGTACTTCACCGCCCCGGTGACGGCGCGCCACTTGAGGGTCACGGTGGCCGGCAGCCGCACCGGCGCCTGGGCGGGCAGCAGCGGAACCACTCGTGGCGCTCCGCCCGCGGCGACGGCGGCCCGGATCGCGCCGAGCCTCGAGTAGAGGTCGTCGCCGGGGCACGCGGTCCAGTTCGTGTCCTGGTGCCCTCGGATGACGGGCAGCGCGTCGGTGAGCTCGCCGACCTTCCACTTGGTGCCCGAACCCGTGCTGCCGCCGGTGCGCAACCGCACCGTGCCCGTGGTGTCCAGGCCCCACTTGTTGGCCTGCCAGGTGAGTACCTGCACGATGGCGCGTTCCATCTCCGCGGTGGGCGTCACGCCGGTCTTGTGGAAGTTCCCGAGGCCCGAGACCCCGATCGTGTCGGTGTTGTACCCGCCGGCCTGGGCACCGACGACGAGCTCGTCGAGCGACCCGCGCCTGCCCTCGTAGATCGTGCCGAACTGGTCCACGAGGAACTGGTAGCCGATGTCCGGCCAGCCCAAGGACAGGTGATACGCCAGGATCGCGCGCACCACGCCCGGAGCCTGCTCGGCCGTATAGGTGTTACCACCAGCCGTGTGGTGCACGTACATCGCCTTGAGGCTCGTCGAGCGCGAGGCGTCGCGCACCTTCGACTCGTTGGCACCCCACTCGGCGCGGGTCACGATCGCGGGGCGCAGCTCGTTCCCGTTCGCCGCCGGGAGCGCACCGCCCGTCGCCGTCGTCGCCTTCGATGCGCCGGCCGGCGCGCTGCCGGCGCGGACCAGGTCGATGCGCAGGTCCTCGGGCGTGCGCCCCGTGGTGGTCTCGACCACGGCCTGCACCGCGTCACCCTGGCCCGCGATGACGGGTTCGCTCGCGACACGGTGGGCCGGGTCCCCGTCGTCGACCACGCCCAGCTCGAACCAGTCCGTCCACGTCCCGCCGTCGCGCACCCGCACCGCGATGCCGGTCACGACGTCGTCCGGGTCGGGCAGCCACGAGACGGCGGCGACCTCGAACCGGTCGGTCGTGATCTGGTCCGTGGTCGCTGCGACGGTCCCCACGGGGGCGCCGTCGTCGTCGTGCTCGTGCTCGTCGTCCGCGAAGGCGCGGCTCGCGAGCCGCTCGGCGGTCGCCACACCCGACGTGGGCACGGTGGCGAGGGGCACGGACCAGAGCGCACCGGCGTCGGCCGCGTGCGCTGAGAGGGGGACGGTGCTCCCCGTGAAGAGGAGAGCGAGAACAGTGGCAGTGGGGAAGAACTTGCCCATAGGGGCGCAGACTAACAAGACGTAGTGAACGCTCACCGCCCTACGAACCGCCCGCGAGGGATCTTCCCAGGTCAGCGCACCGACACTCCGGTCAACCCGGCAGCACGTGCGGCGAGGCGACCTGCCACCGCTCGAGCCACGGCCCCACGGGAGCGACCCCCGCCGCACGCAGCGCGCGGTGCCCGAGCACGGACCACGCGGGGCGGGGGGCGGGGCGGGGGGCGGGGCGGGGCATCTGCGCGGTGGTGCACGGTTCGACGACGACGGCGTCGAGCCCGGCGGCCGTCACCACGGCCTGCGCGAACCCGTACCAGGAGGTGTGGCCCGCGGACGTGGCGTGATAGATCCCGCCCGAGGCGCCCGCGCGCACGAGGTCGAGCACAACGCGCGCGACGTCGGCCGTCCACGTGGGCTGTCCCTCCTGGTCGGCGACCACCTGCACGCGTCCCCGTTCCCGGGCGAGCCGCTCGATGGTGCGCGGGAAGCACGGGCCGTGCGCGCCGTAGAGCCACGCGGTGCGCACCACGAGGTGACCGCCGCCCGCGTCGAGCACGGCACGCTCACCCGCCGCCTTGGTACGGCCGTAGGCCGACGACGGCGCCACCGGCTCGTCCTCCCGGTAGGGGGTGCTCGCGTCCCCGGCGAACACGTAGTCGGTCGAGAGCTGCACCACGCGGGCGCCGGACCGGGTCGCGGCCCCGGCAACGTTCGCGGCGCCGACGGCGTTGACCGCGTGCGCCTCGGCCTCCTGGGCCTCTGCGTCGTCCACGCGGGTCCAGGCGGCGCAGTTCACCACGACGTCGTGGCCCGCCACGGCCGCCTCGACCGCGCGCGCGTCGCGGACGTCGAGCTCGGCGCTGCCCGCGGCCACGACGGTCTCACCGGAAGCGCGCAGCAGGTCGACGAGGTCGCGGCCCAGCAGGCCGTGCGCACCGGTGACGAGCCAGCTCACCTCGGGTCCCTCCTCCGAACGGGTGCGGTCAGCCTAGTGACGCGACGGACAAATGCGGACCTGTCCGGCTAGCCTGGCGCTGACCCCCAGCACCGAGGAGCCCCCCGTGCAGTCACGCCCCCTCGCCGTCGGCGGCGCCTGGGAACTGACCCCGGTGCAGCACCGCGACGCGCGAGGTCTGTTCTTCGAGGCGTTCCGCGCTTCCGCGCTCGCCGTCCTCACCGGTCGCGAGCTCGAGGTGGCCCAGGTGAACACGTCCGTGTCCGGAGCGGGCGTGGTGCGCGGCATCCACGTCACCGACGTGCCGCCAGGCCAGGCGAAGTACGTGACGTGTACGAGGGGCGCGGTGCTCGACGTCGTCGTCGACGTGCGCGTCGGTTCCCCCACGTTCGGGACGTGGGACGCGGTCCGGCTCGACGACGTCGACCGGCGGGCCGTGTTCCTCTCCGAGGGACTCGGCCACGGCTTCTGCGCACTCACCGAGGAGGCCACCGTGACGTACCTGTGCTCCACGGGCTACGCGCCCGAGCACGAGCGCGCCGTCGACCCGTTCGACGCCGAGCTCGCGATCGCGTGGCCCACCCACGGCGCGGACGGGGCGCCGCTCGTGCTGCGGGCCTCGGAGCGCGACGGCGCGGCCCCGAGCCTCGCGGCGGCCTTGCGGGACGGGCTGCTCCCCGACTTCGCGGGCGTGCAGCGATTCCTGTCCGCCGAGACGGTGGGCTGAGGCGATGCGCGGCATCATCCTCGCCGGCGGCTCCGGCACCCGGCTGCACCCCATCACGCTCGGGGTGAGCAAGCAGCTGCTGCCCGTGTACGACAAGCCGATGATCTACTACCCGCTCTCCACGCTGCTGCTGGCCGGGATCCGCGACGTCCTCGTCATCACCACCCCGCACGACGCGGAAGCGTTCACGCGGCTGCTGGGCGACGGCAGCCAGTTCGGCATCAGCATCACGTTCGCGACCCAGCCCGAACCGAACGGGCTCGCGCAGGCCTTCGTGATCGGTGCGGACTTCGTGGGCTCGGACGACTGTGCCCTCGTGCTGGGCGACAACATCTTCCACGGGCACGGCCTGGGCACCCAGCTGCAACGCTTCGCGGGGCTCGACGGCGGGGCCGTGTTCGCGTACCGCGTGGCCGACCCGAGCGCCTACGGCGTGGTGGAGTTCGACGAGAACCACCTCGCCATCTCCATCGAGGAGAAGCCCGCGCGGCCCCGCTCGCACTTCGCCGTGCCCGGGCTCTACTTCTACGACTCCTCCGTGGTGGAGATCGCCCGCGGCCTGCGCCCCTCGGCCCGCGGCGAGTACGAGATCACCGACGTCAACCGGAGCTACCTCGACCAGGGCCGCCTGCACGTCGAGGTCCTCCCCCGTGGCACGGCGTGGCTCGACACCGGAAGCTTCGACACCCTCGCCGACGCGGGCGCCTACGTGCGCACCATCGAGCAGCGGCAGGGCCAGAAGATCGGTGTGCCCGAGGAGATCGCGTGGCGGCAGGGGTTCCTCGACGACGACGAGCTGGCGGCACGGGCGCACACGCTCGCGAAGTCGGGGTACGGGCAGTACCTGCTGGGGTTGCTGGAGGCGCCGTAGATCCGACGGCGCGCTCGGGTACCTATGTGGCAGCGAGGTCGATGAGCTCGACGCGGCGCCCAAAGATCCCGTAGGGGTCCGCGGACTCAGCCCATCGGTCGGCGGCTGCCGCGATGACCGATCCCTCGAGTGACTGATCGATCTTGACGTCCGTGATCTCGTTGAGTCGACACACGAGACTCAGGAACTCCGCGGTCACCTCAGGACGCTCTTTGGCGAGAAGCGCGCCGCGACTTGCGAGGCGGTCGTACCGCCAGAGCTTGCCGTCGATCTCGGATACGTAGTGACGAAGGATCGTGACACCCTCCTCCTCGAGGTGCTCCGAGTGCGCTCCGTTGGGCCGTGCCGTCCAGCCCCGGTTCCGATCGAAGAGCACAAGAGCGGCGCCTGCGGCCGCACTCAGCTCCACCGCATCGCGGCGCGAAGAGCCTCGAACCCGCCCATCGACTATGAGAAGGCTCCGCCGCGGCACTGGTGCGCATGTGAGGACACGATCCCATGCAGCTGCCACCGACTCAATGGAAAACCGGCGCTCCACTCCCGCCCTGGCTCGGATCGATGCTGCTTGCCAAGTATTCTGATCCAGAATATGAGCATCGAGGAGCCGCATCAAGTCGCGATACGAGGAGTATCGGATAGCGTGATCGGGATAGGAGTCCGCGGCAAACTCAGGAATCTTTGTGGCGAACATCTCACCTCGAATAAACGTAACGACGCCGTGCGACATCGCGTCATTGACGACGTAACTAAATGTCTCTCCTCGTGACGTGAAGACGAGAAAGGCGCTTCGTCGCATCACCTCCCAGAATTCAAGGCTAGTGTAGGGTGGCTCCACGACGTGAATCTCGAACTGGGCATACGCCCGGTGCGCCTGTAAAAGTCCGACTATCTCGTCGATGGCATCATTATTCTTGGTAGTCCGCCCTTCAGGTCCTTTGACGAAGGTGATCAGATTTCGGTCAGTCGATGGGTCGGCACGCAAAACCTTCGTGTCGACCCCAAGTGGGAACTCCAGGATGCTGGTACGCCGCGCCTCCGTGTCGAGGTATACCGGTGCATCTGTTTTCCCCGTGTGACGCAGAAGCAAGTTATCGTAGTACAACATGTCGATCTCACGTTGGCCGATCGCACCTTGCTTGAGCATTCGAAATGGCGTCATCTCAGTTCCGAAGATGAGGCGCGCAGTGCGCGATGGATATCCCTCCGCCCTCGAGAGCGAACAGAGGAACTCTGCGACCTTTGGCGCCGAGATGATGTTGACCACGACATTGTCGTAGCCATGGAGTATTTCGGACAACCGGGGGGCGGCATCGCGAAAGTGAACTAGATCCACGAGGTGGTGGTCGCCGAGCCGGCGAATAGCCTGATAGTTCGCGACGGTCAGCCGGTCGGTTGAGTTCGCCTTCGCTGCCCAGTGATCAGACGCGTAGAAATCGACAGGAACGTCCGAGTCGATTCCCTGCTCGAGAAGCCTGTCAACCATGGGGTGGAAATAGATCCACGCCGTACGCGTCACGCCGACCTCCTGGTGCGCCTCATCAGACTCGCCGAAGCTCATCGAACTCATCTGCCGAGCCGTGCCGCGTGAGCGGTGACGGCGCGCCCACACTACACTCGCGGTCGTGGTCGAATACCCTCGCGGTTTCCTGATCTCCCGGACGCAGGTCCCCCCGCCTGAGCACTACGAACCGGGACCCGTGTTCCCTCACTTCTACCTCGACCCCCGATCGACCGTCGAGTGGGCGGGCAACGCCGAAGCAGGTGGTGTGGTGGTTCTCGGCATCTGCGTCCCCGTGGTCGGCTCGCTCGAACGTGGCCAGGTCGCCGAGGCACTCCTCGCCGCGTGGCGTGAGGGTGAAAGCCACCTCCTCACGCTCATCGAGAGCCTCGCCGGTCGATACGTCGTGCTGTTCGGGACGGGTTCTCGGCTGCGGGTCGTCCAGGATGCCACCGCGATGCGGTCGGTCTGCTACGCACGCCGCGGAGGGGTCGTTGCCTCGCACGCGGGCCTCGTCGAGCTAGCGCTCGGTGGGAAGCCAACACCGAGGGAGACGCCCTACGTGCACGGCTACCCCGGGAACCTCACCGGGTTTCATCGCTCCCGAGTGCTCACGGCAGGAACGCTGTACGAGATCGACTCGGCACGTGTCCGCCGGCACTGGCCACGGCGACCTCTCAGGCACATACCCGCAGAGCACTCCGCGGAGATGGTCATCGCCCATGCAACCAGAGCGCTTGCCGAGGTCCTCGCCACCAGATCGGTTCGACTCGAACTCACACCAGACACACGCGGCCGAGTAGCGCTTGCGTGCCTGACCTCGGTAACGGGTGGCCGCGGCACCTTTTCGCTCTCGAGGACTGGACCAGACGAGGGCTGGAACGATGTCACGACGCAACTCAGCCAGCGCAGCGGACTGCCCCATGAGGACCTAGAGCTTCCCAGCTCCAACGCCTCCGCTCGCTTCCTGCTCGCTGGGAGTGCAGCGACGGAACCGAGCTGCCCGCCTCCGTCTGGGCTCAACTGGCCCGACGACACGGGGACCGTTCTTGTTCCCAGCACGTTGACACTCAGCGGTCTCGCACGCCGTGCGCTCCAGCATCTCCCCTCACAACCGCCGCTCAGCGCTGAATCGATGCTCTCTGCACATCGCTATCCCGAAGACACACCCGACGTGCTCACCCAACCGTCAGCGGCACTGATGAACGCGGCACCTTCAGCGTGGTCCGCGTTCAACGAGTACATCGACACGACAGGATTCAGCGAGACATCCGGAGTGATCCCCCCTCACGACCAGTTCTTCTGGGAGCACCGTATGACCACATGGCACTGCGAAACCCTCCCCTCCTGGGACAACTATGCGGAGCCCTTCTGCCCCTTCAATGCAAGGATCACCGTCGAGGCACTACTCGCTGTCCTTCCGGACCATCGCGACCAAGATGACGCCCTTCACCGCATCGTCTCGTCCATCGCGCCCGAGCTAGCTGCCGTCTCGCCATACCCCGAGCCCGGAGGACCCGGGGGCGGCCCGGTAGGCGGGTCGCTGTGACAGCCGACGGGCTGGTAACTTCACACGCACCATGACCAAGGACCTCCACCCCGGTCGCGAAGCACCCCGCGGCCCAGTTCTGGAGCACCTGTCCGCAGTGGCAAGCGAAGCGGGACCTCGGGCAGCCTTGAGCACGGCACTTCGCACGCGGTCCAGCGCCTACCGCCACGTGTTCGCAGCGCTTGCCAGCAGCCGGGAACTCACCTACGCGCAAGTGGTCGCCGGTGAGGTCCCTGCCACGTGGCACTATGGCTGGCTCGGGACGCTTGCCCGCAGCATCGCTCTCCAGGAACTGTACGAGGACGACCACATGGTGTCGATTCCTCTTCTTCGGGAGGCCATACGAGGACTGAGTTCCCAAGTCACCATGCCGCACCGAGAACTACTTGCACAACTCTTTCTCACTCATGGGATGTTCTCTGAAGCTCGTGAATTGTTGGCAGGCGATGACCGTCTTCGACGAAAAGAGTGGGGCTATCTCCAAACAGACCTTCTCAATCCGTTCGGGCGTTCACCATTCAGAGATCCCGAAGAATGGTGGCGTAGATTCACAGAGTTCTTCACCTCTGGTGGATTCTATGCTCCCACATTGACCGGAGGCGGTGCAGCACCCTTTGATCGTCTTGGAGTTTCGCGCATCGCAGGTGCAGCGGACGGTCCACTCGTGACGGTCGTAATGACCTCATTCCAGCCGGAACGCGAACCGCTGCTTACAAGCGTCCGGTCCATCCTTGAGCAGACGTGGCAGAACCTCGAGGTTGTACTCGTTGACGACCATTCTTCACCAGAATATCTGGATGTGCTCGAGGAGGCGTCCGCGCTGGACAGTCGCATTCGACTCCGACGCTTGCCCCACAATGGCGGCACGTATCTCGCGCGCAATGAGGGTATTCGATTAGCTAACGGAGAGTTCGTCACGGGACAAGATGCCGACGACTGGTCGCATCCGCAGAGGATCGAGCAGCAGATCGCACCACTGCTCGCCGACGGGACCATCGCGGGTTCACGAGTCCGCAGCGTAACGACCAACGACGACCTCGTCATCAATCGACCGGGCTTTACCGCCACACGCCCCAATCCTTCAACGCTAATGTTTGCGCGCGAAGCTGGCATACGGCTCGGTGGGTTCCTACCAGCACGTAAGGCCGCAGACTCGGAGTTTCACGCACGCCTCGACGCGGCGTCGACTCGGCCAGTTGTCACCCTCGGGGATTCACCACTCACCGTGGTCAGGATCCGTACGAACTCTCTGTCACGCTCAGACTTCCGCCTGGGCTGGTCTCACCCCTCTCGTCGAGCCTTCGTCGACATGTACCGCTACTGGCACTCGATCTCTCCGAGCGAGCGCCTCCGTTCGCGCGAAGAGAGGCCCGCATTTCCTCTTCCGTCAAGGATGCAGGTCAAGCCAAGCCAGCACCGCACCCTGGACATCACTCTCGTCGGGGACTTTCGCCCACGAAACCAACGATCTTCCGCGCTGATCTCCGAAGCCGCCGACCTCGCGCGGCGAGGACTGTCGGTGGGTGTCATGCATCTCGAGGACCCGACGTACCCCACCGGGCGCAAGGACTCGCTCGCACCCGAGCTGCTGGACATACTGCACCGCGGCGTCGTCTCCCGCGTGCTCGAGGACGACGCCATCCGGACCCAGCTCGTCGTCATCCGCGACCCCGCCCTCCTCACGCTTCCGCCTGGAGAACCCTTTTCGCTGGAGCCCGCCAGAGTCGTAGTCATCGCAGACACGCCACCCTCCTCTCCGTCGCTCAGATCGGCCCGCTACGACACCGATGACATCTCAGAGGTGATCGAAGACCTCTTCGGGGTACGAGCCACATGGGCAGCGAGCAACACTGATCTGTACGGAATGCTGCGGACGGCGGTACAGGTCGACGAGCTCACCAGTGCGCCGCTTCCCTTGCACGTCGACACTCGACCCTGGGAGATGACCCGCGGTCGCTTTCGCTCATCGCGACCGGTGATCGGACGCGCGGCTCCTGATACACCTCTGTCGTGGCCAGCCGACGCAGCGGAGCTACAAGACGCGTACCCGATCGACCACGAGTACGACGTTCGAGTTCTCGGAGGCATCCGTACACCAGAACACATCGTCGGTAAGGACGAAGTGAGGCGAGGGTGGACGGTGTTCACGCCCTCGGAGATCTCACAGGCTGTATTCCTCAAGTCCATCGACTTCTACGTCGACTTCCCGCACCACTCCACCCGCGACCTCACCGAAGCGACCGTCCTCGAGGCGATGGCTGCGGGCTGTGTCGTAGTGTTGCCCCCCGAATACGGGAACCGCTACGGCGCTGCAGCAGTCTACTCGGAGCGCGGCAAGGTAAGAACCACGATCGCCACCCTCTATCAGGACCCGGCAAGCTATCGATCCCAGTCACGTCGAGCTGTCGACTTCGTGGCGAACCATCATTCAGGCGATCTCGCCTATCAATCGCTCGTCAGCCTTTTGGAAGAACCTGGACCGATCAACTCGAGCGACGACGGAGTACGGCGAGGCGACTGACTCCCTCATCGACGCGCTCCAGGTCAAAGTCACCCATCCACGACTCAACGACCTCCCGCTCATCCTCTCGATCACTGTCGTCGAGGAGGATCACCGCCGTCTCACTCAGGCGCGGCGCGAGAACGCGCATCGCGGCCATCCGAGCGTACGGACCTGTCGACTCCGGCGGCCCATCCACGATGAGAAGGTCGATATCGCCTACGTCGTCGAACACCTTCGCGTCGTACCACGGCGTATCGCTCACCTCGGGAGGCTGAACGACGAGTGGTGCGATACGGAGGTCGACCTGGTCCGTCAGCCCATGGCGCTCGAGTGCCACCTCGGTCAACGCCCCGTGCTCAGCCAGGTGATCGATGGACACCAGCCGACTGCCCTTCAGGTTCTCCAAAAGATATCCGAGCCAGACGGTGGAAGTACCACTCCCGAGTTCGAGCACAGTTCGAGGAGGGTACTGATTGACGATATCGACGAGGTGCGCAAGTGCACGGGGGTCCATCGCCGACCCGCTGGGGGCGGGAAGCAACGCGCGAGCACCGACTCGGTCCGTGTACTGCAACAGTGCCGCAATCTCCGGGAGTTCACTACGGGGTGCAATCGGCTCCATCCGGACACCCGGCTGCTGAAGAACCTCGCGATGACGAGTTACTGCATCTGCCCGCTCAGTCTCAATCGCCGCAAGCACCTTCCGGCTGATGTCACTGAAGCTCTGCTCGGCCAAGCGCTCACTCGTGCGGAGCTTGCTCACCGTCCGGTGGGTCGACCCCGTCGCGGCCTGGATCCGACGGGTCCTACGGCGCACGGTCCTCAGATATCCCTCCGCGGAGCGGAGCCTGCCGTTCATCGAGACCAACCGCCGCTCGAGGAGCCTCACCCTCGCCCGAAGATCAAATGAGAGAAGAACCACCCCTGCGACGAGCGCAGTAATCAGGGCGACCGACACCCACTCGTGACCCATCGCCGATGCGGCAGCGCTGACAAGCACCAGAACTGCCAAGATGGCTGAAACGCCCTTGCGCCGTCGAACGACATCCACCGAAGCCTCCGTAGGGGTTGGGGCCGGCTGCGCGGCCAGGAGCAAGACTAACGCGCCGCCGCTCGCATCCGCCGAGGGGGTCGTGGCAGAGGGCGCCGCCGCTGGTGGGAAACACTCACCAGTGCAGTTCCGGCCATTTGACCATGCTCGAGCTAGGCGTCAGTATGTGACGTCGAGTCCTTGACGACCCACTCAGGACTGCGACCCTGGGAGTGTGTACGCCCGATCTGAGCACCTCCCTGCACATCGGGTTCCAGATCCTAGGCCGTTAACACGAGGAGATCATGGCGGGCAGTGATACTCGGTTGGTTGCGCCTCGTGGTCCGACGACTTCGAGTTTTCGCCCCGACATCGAAGGCCTGCGCGCCGTAGCGATCGGCCTCGTGCTGATCTACCACGCGGGGATCAAGTACGTTCCTGGCGGATTCGTCGGGGTCGACGTGTTCTTCGTCATCTCCGGGTTCCTCATCACCGGGTTGCTGATCCGTGAGGTCGAGCGCACCGGTCGCGTCTCGTTGTCGCAGTTCTGGGCGCGGCGCGCCAAGCGACTGCTGCCCGCCAGCGCACTCGCCCTGGTCGCCACGGCCATCGCTTCTTGGCTCGTCGTGCCGGCGACGCACTGGCGGGACTTCGGCGGGGACGTCTCGGCGGCTGCCCTCTACGTGGTGAACTGGCGATTCGCCGCCCAGGCGATCGACTACAACGCCGAGGGTGCTGGCGTATCGCCCGTGCTGCACTTCTGGTCCCTCGCGGTCGAGGAACAGTTCTACCTCGTCTGGCCGCTGCTCATCGTGGCCGTCGTCGTCCTGGCGCGCCGATGGCGACGCGCGCAGCTCCGCGTCGTGCTCGCGGTGGCGATCGCCGCCGTGATCGTGCCGTCATTCCTCTGGTCGATAGCGTTCACCTCAACCGATCCCGACGTCGCGTTCTTCGTCACGACGACGCGACTGTGGGAACTCGGCATCGGGGCCGCGGTAGCCATCGGGGCGAAGCTGTGGCCGCGCATCCCCGGCCCCATCGCGCTCGCGCTCGGATGGCTGGGGGTTGCGGCCATCGTGTTCGCCGCGCTGCAGTTCACCTCAGAAACCCCCTGGCCCGGTGCGGGCGCACTCGTCCCCACCCTCGGTACCGCCGCAGTCATCGTCGCCACCACCGGGCGCGCCTACGGAACGCTGGGAGTCGGTCGGCTGCTCGGACTGCGCCCCATGGTGTGGATCGGCGGGCTCTCCTACTCCCTCTACCTGTGGCACTGGCCGTTCCTCGTGCTGGGTGCCGCTCACTTCGGCGAACTACGCAACCGCCACGCAGTGCTCCTCGTGCTCGCCTCCGGCATCGTGGCCTGGCTCAGCCTCAAGCTCGTCGAGAACCCCATCCGGTTCTCACGACCCATCGCCGCCTCGCCCCGCCTCGCACTGTCACTCGGAGGCAACTTCACACTCCTCGGTGCCCTCGCCGGCGCCGTACTGGTCCTGTCCATCCCCGCCACGACCACCGCCGCCACCAGCGCCACCCCCGGCGCCCGGTTCCTCGACACACGCGAGTACCAGGCCCTCACAGTCGAACTCTCCGAGATCGACACCACCGACCTCCTCGTACCCAGCCCCACCGACGCCGGCCGGGATCTACCCGACGCGCAGCGAGACGGATGCGTCACGCCGCAAGACGAGCGCGAGGTACGAGTCTGTGAGTACGGCGATCCCGCTGGGAAGGTCACAGTCGCGGTAGTGGGCGACTCGAAAATCCTTCAGTGGCAGACGGCGTTGGCCAGCATCGCCGACCAGCAAGGTTGGCGGATGCTCACCTATTTCAAGTCGGCGTGCGCGTTCGCGGAGCCCGCCTACGAGTTCACCGAAGAGCGTCACGAACGGTGCGCCGAGTGGAACTCTGACGCGATGGAGCAGATCCTCGCCGAAGCACCTGACGCTGTCGTGACCTCCGGGCGGGGAGTGTTCGACGGGACCACCGAGGACGGCGACGACATGCCCGGCGCTCGCATGATCGCCGCCTGGTGGGATCGACTCCTCGGTGCGGGAATCCATGTCATCCCGCTCCTCGACAACCCCTCGCCGTCATTTCAGGTGTTCGAGTGCGTCGAAATACATCCTGAACAGCTCTCCGAGTGCGCGTTCGACCGCAAGAAGGCGATCGCCAGTTCTGGCGCCCACTACCAGCTGCTCGCCGCGGAACTCACGGAGGTAGACCAGATTATCGACATGACCGACATCGTGTGCCCGGGGGCGGTTCGCTGTCCCGCAGTCGTCGGAAATGTCCTCACCTATCGTCAGGGTTCACACCTCACGCGAACCTATGTGGATTCCATGACGGATGCCCTCGCGGAGAGACTGGCCCCGATCGTGATCGCCGCCTCCATAGACCGCTAGACGTACCCAACGCGGCGCAAGAGGTTCTCACTCAGAGGCTTGAGGCACGTTCACGACCTGGACAAGGTTCACTGCATCTTGGCGACTACGCAACAGTGCGGCCCTCGAACTCGCGCCAGACAAGACCAAGTAGGAATGGTGCCAACGAGGTCAGGCTCAGTCGGCCTCTTTTTCAATATATGTGAAGCGTGACCGCCACCGCCACGCGGCGCCAGCGACAACAATTCCACCGCTCGTCTTTACAACGATCTCTCCGCGTCCAGTCATGCATCCCTGCTGGCCTGCCCGTGCTTCACAACGCCGCGAAAAAGGCGTCTAAAGGGCCGATCCGCGTGAGCCTTTCCAGGCTCTAGCGTGAGTTCGTGTGGGTCCGACGGTCTAGATTCGACACTTGAGCTCTTGTGCGCCACCAACATTGGCCGCCGATTATTGCGGGGGTCAGCGTCGTCGTCACAAAAGCCGAGGTGGTGAAACTCGCTGAACCCTGCCCTGGATAGGCGATCTTGGACAAGATCTAGATCGCAATTGGAGTTGCCCTCGAAGTATAGAGTCTCACGAGTTACGGCGCCTAGCAACTTGTAGAGACGTTCCGGGTCCTTCACGTGCCCTTCGATTGCCAGGGCGAACACGATATCGTGGACCCCGACAACTGACTCGTTAAGGTGGTCAATGTCTCCAGACCTAAACTCGATGTTTTCCACGTTCGCGAATGCAACAATGTCATTGGCGGTGTCGACCTTGTCGACATCGTACTCAATTCCGAGCCCGCGCGACGGTCCATAGTTGGACGCTTGGAGTAGCATCGCGCCCGCGTTCGAACCTAAATCAAGAAGCGAGCGACCGCTAATCTTCTCTCTCGTAGCACCGAACCTAGCGAGCCTTTTAGATGCGTCGCGCTGCGCTTTGTGCGGTTCTACTTCGTAGCCGGGCACTGAGAACGCGCAGTAGGCGACACCTTGCGTACGCAGCTGGTGCCGCCCTTCGCGGCGCCGAAACGACCCAGACACGTCGACCAGCCTCGAGTAGAGATCCTTCTGGGGGCGCGCCGAACACGCTCGATCGATGATGGCCCGCAGTTCGTCCGCATTCGCATCGAGTGACCGATTACCGTCCAGGACGTGGACCTGGGCCCCTCGCCTCTCAAGCTCCTCCGCAGCTATTTCCGTCATTCGCAATGCAGACTCAATTGTTGACCTAATCGTGTCGTCATCGACGTCGAGGTAGATATTCGGAATTACGGCCCTCTGCCGCGACCGAGAAGCGATGACCTCTGGGCGTGCTCGAATTATTACGGCTAGATCCGGAAGCGGCACAAGACGGAAGTACTCACGACTGACCTCTTCGACCTCGCCTGACCAAGCAAACAAGCTCGAAGCGCGATGAAGAAGTAACTCATCGTCGACCACGACGCGATCCAGTCCAGCTCGTACCAGTTGGTCGTAGTCAGAGCACGTACGCCGAAAGATCAGGAGTGAGTTGAGTACCATTGAAGGCTTTCCCCCACTTAGCCCTAGGGCCTTAATGCAGAACTCAACCAACTCGCGGATCTCTGGCCGATCCATGGCCTTCGAGATCTCGGCCGACGTCGGCTTGGAGATCTGGAGATCTCGGACTTCTTCACCGGTGAGCCATGGGCGGCCAACCCGGTCCTCCTTGATCTGTCGGAGGATCGCTGACTTGCCCACGCCGGATGGTCCGAAGACTTCGATTCGCACAGCGAGAGCGTATCAAGGCGACCGTCAGGCGATCTGCTTGGACGCTTCATCCGCTCTGCTCCTGCCGACTACAGGGGCACCGGGCGCAGGAGTGTGTCCCCGGCAGACCAACTTGACCCTCAGGCAGGCTCACGCAAGTATGCGACTCCGTCTCCTCGAAGCGGTCGGAGAGACTCGCTCTGCGAACATGAGGAGTCGGGGGGTGTACCGATGGCGGGCAGTGATACTCGGTTGGTTGCGCCTCGTGGTCCGACGACTTCGAGTTTTCGCCCCGACATCGAAGGCCTGCGCGCCGTAGCGATCGGCCTCGTGCTGATCTACCACGCGGGGATCAAGTACGTTCCTGGCGGATTCGTCGGGGTCGACGTGTTCTTCGTCATCTCCGGGTTCCTCATCACCGGGTTGCTGATCCGTGAGGTCGAGCGCACCGGTCGCGTCTCGTTGTCGCAGTTCTGGGCGCGGCGCGCCAAGCGACTGCTGCCCGCCAGCGCACTCGCCCTGGTCGCCACGGCCATCGCTTCTTGGCTCGTCGTGCCGGCGACGCACTGGCGGGACTTCGGCGGGGACGTCTCGGCGGCTGCCCTCTACGTGGTGAACTGGCGATTCGCCGCCCAGGCGATCGACTACAACGCCGAGGGTGCTGGCGTATCGCCCGTGCTGCACTTCTGGTCCCTCGCGGTCGAGGAACAGTTCTACCTCGTCTGGCCGCTGCTCATCGTGGCCGTCGTCGTCCTGGCGCGCCGATGGCGACGCGCGCAGCTCCGCGTCGTGCTCGCGGTGGCGATCGCCGCCGTGATCGTGCCGTCATTCCTCTGGTCGATAGCGTTCACCTCAACCGATCCCGACGTCGCGTTCTTCGTCACGACGACGCGACTGTGGGAACTCGGCATCGGGGCCGCGGTAGCCATCGGGGCGAAGCTGTGGCCGCGCATCCCCGGCCCCATCGCGCTCGCGCTCGGATGGCTGGGGGTTGCGGCCATCGTGTTCGCCGCGCTGCAGTTCACCTCAGAAACCCCCTGGCCCGGTGCGGGCGCACTCGTCCCCACCCTCGGTACCGCCGCAGTCATCGTCGCCACCACCGGGCGCGCCTACGGAACGCTGGGAGTCGGTCGGCTGCTCGGACTGCGCCCCATGGTGTGGATCGGCGGGCTCTCCTACTCCCTCTACCTGTGGCACTGGCCGTTCCTCGTGCTGGGTGCCGCTCACTTCGGCGAACTACGCAACCGCCACGCAGTGCTCCTCGTGCTCGCCTCCGGCATCGTGGCCTGGCTCAGCCTCAAGCTCGTCGAGAACCCCATCCGGTTCTCACGACCCATCGCCGCCTCGCCCCGCCTCGCACTGTCACTCGGAGGCAACTTCACACTCCTCGGTGCCCTCGCCGGCGCCGTACTGGTCCTGTCCATCCCCGCCACGACCACCGCCGCCACCAGCGCCACCCCCGGCGCCCGGTTCCTCGACACACGCGAGTACCAGGCCCTCACAGTCGAACTCTCCGAGATCGACACCACCGACCTCCTCGTACCCAGCCCCACCGACGCTTACGCCGACCAGCCCGCATCAGAACTCCGCGACTGCGTCACCCGTCTGGACTCGCGGGAAGTGCTCCCCTGCGAGTTCGGCGACACACACAGCGACATCACGGTTGCGCTCGTGGGTGACTCGAAGGTTGGGCAGTGGTTCACCGCGCTCAAGAGCATCGCGTCAGACGAGGGGTGGCGACTCGTCACGTACCTCAAGTCAGCGTGCGCCTTTGCGGAGCCGACGGTCACGACCGACGAGGAGCGCCACCGCCTGTGCGCTGACTGGAACCGTGATGCCCTCGAGGCCGTGCTGCGCGACAGCCCCGACGTCGTGCTGACCTCGGGGTTCCGGATCCTGAGCGGGAGAGCTGGTGACGACTACTCACCCGGCGCGCGGAGGACAGCAACGTGGTGGTCGAGGCTCGCCGATGCGGGCATCCCAGTCCTCCCGCTCCTCGACAATCCTCTACCACCGTTCGACGTTCCCGAGTGCGTGGCGGAACACATGAAGCATCTGTCTGACTGCGCCTTCGACCGTGACTCGGCGATCGAAGACTCAGGAGCCCGGTATCAGATCCTCGCCGCAGAACTCACCGGCGTCGACGACTTCGTGGACATGACCGACATCGTGTGCCCGGGAACAGGCCGCTGCCCCGCCGTCATCGGCAACGTCCTCCTCTATCGCCAAGGTTCGCACCTGACCAAGACCTTCGTAGACTCGGCCACGCAAGCACTCGACAAGAAGCTCGTCCCGCTCGTCAATGCTGCTGCAGGTCGCTGAAGTGGCCTGCTAGGCCCGGGCGAAGCCCTCGAGCGCGTTGACGAAGCGCTCCGCGTCAGTGCGCCAGTCGAAGTGGTCGAGCACCAGGGTCCGGCCGTTCTTGGCGAGACGTTGACGCTCCGCGCGATCGGTGTCCAGGGAACGTACCGCCGCCTCGGCGGCCGCCACGTCACCGAAGGGCACCACGATGCCGCAGTCGCCCTCCTCGACGAGCCGCACGGACACGGCGTTCGGCGTCGAGACCACCGGAACCCCGTGCGCAAGGTACTCGAGCATCTTCGTGGGCACGGAGTGCGCGTAGTTGGGTTCGTCATGCAGCAGGCTCAGCCCGGCGAGCGCGCCGTCGAGCCGGCCGAGCGCCTCGTCGTTGGGGACGAATCCGTGCCATGAGACGGCCCCTTCCGCGTGCGCCGCTCGCAGCATCTCGATGCAGTCCGGCTCGGCGCCGCCGTAGATGTGAACCTCGATGTCGGGGGCGAGCCTGCGGCCCAGCTCGATCATCTCTCTGGCCCCACGCCTCGCGGAGATGCGGCCCACGTAGACCACCCGACGGTCCACGTCCTCGGACACGTGCTCGGGGGGCACCACGCTGTTGGGGATCACCGGATGCGCCCGCACGAAGCGCTCGCGGTAGGACTCCTCGGCCAGGATGAGGTGCATCCGGCGCTCGGCCGATCGCTCGAAGGCACGCGAGACGGCCGCCACCGGGGGCCGCAACGGGCGGGGGAGCCATGCCTTGAGCCGCAGCGTGGCCACGGTGTCCTCGTGGACGTCCCAGACCAGGCGCCTGGCGGGCAGGCCAAGCGCAGCGAGCAGCAGCTCCGGGTCGTGCATGAGCACGACGTCGAACTCGTTCGCCCGCGCACGCAGCAGTCGCCGGGCACGGAGGATGGCAGAGAGGCGATGCCGCCCGTGGGCCCGCGCGATGTCGATCGCGCGGATGTCCTCGGGAAGCTCCCGGCCGTGGTCCGTGAAGGATGCGGCGAGCGTGACATCGTGCCCCGCTGCCACGAGTGCCGGGATCTGTCGGTAGCGGACCCGGGCGTCCTCCGGATCGTGCACCACCGTCAGCACGAGCACTCTCATGGGTGGATCATTCCACTCGACGCGCCCCGGTGGGCGAATCCGTCACAGGTGCTCCACCGACTCCGCGTGCGGAGCCATGCCGCGGGTGTCGAGGACTCGACGGGCCGTGTTGGCGATCTTCTCGCCGTCGTACTCGGCGTGGCTCTGCACCACGACCACGAGATCCGCTGCCGCGAGCGCCGCGTCGAGGTCGGGTACCCGCGCGATGTCGAGACCCTCGGCGGTCCAGGTGGACACGTGCGGGTCGTGGAACTGCACCGTGGCGCCGAGCTGGCGTAGCCGCTTGGCGAGCGGGACGGCGGGCGACTCGCGCTGGTCGGCGATGTCCGGCTTGTACGTGACGCCGAGCAGCAGGACCGTTGAACCGCTGACGGCCTTCGCGTCCTCGTTGAGGATGTTCTGGATGCGCTGCGCCACGTAGTTGGGCATCGCTCCGTTGATCTCCTGGGCGAGCTCGACGAAGCGGAAGGGGTAGCCCAGCTTCGCCCGCACGTTGTAGCTCAGGTAGTTCGGGTCGATGGGGATGCAGTGCCCCCCGACGCCGGGCCCCGGGTAGAACGCCTGGAAGCCGAAGGGCTTGGTCTTGGCGAGCCGGATGACGTCCCACAGGTCGATGCCGAGCTCGTGGCAGAACTTCGCCATCTCGTTGACGAGCGCGATGTTGACGTGGCGGTAGGTGTTCTCGAGGAGCTTCGCGGTCTCCGCCTCACGCGTGCCGCGCGCCTCGACCACGGTGTCGACGAAGTGGCCGTAGAACTCCGCCGCCTTGCGGGTGCACTCCGGGGTCTGCCCACCCACCACCTTGGGGGTGTTCTTCATGCCGTAGACGGCGTTGCCCGGGTCGATGCGCTCCGGGGAGAAGGCGAGGTGGAAGTCCTTGCCCACCTCGAGGCCACCGGCTTCGAGGGCGGGACGAACGATCTCGTCGGTGGTACCGGGGTAGGTCGTGGACTCGAGGATGACGAGCATGCCGGGCTGGAGGTTCTTCGCGACGGTCGCGACCGCGGCGTTCACGGCGCCGAGGTCCGGCCCGCCGTCCTCGGCCAGCGGGGTCGGCACGCAGATCACCAAGGTCTTCGCCGAAGCGAGCTCGTCCGGGTCCGTCGTCGCACGGAAACCGCCGGAGATCATCTCGGTGATGTCCGCGTCGGAGAGGTCGTCCACGTGAGAGGTACCAGAGTTCAGACCGCCCACGACCCCGGGGTGGATGTCGAAGCCGATGACCTGCAGTCCCGCACGCACCGCTTCCTGTGCGAGGGGGAGGCCGACGTAGCCAAGTCCGATTACCGCGAGATCAGCGGTCACAGCACCACTCCGATGGTTCGTCACAGGTCGCACCGCTCCCCCTGCTACCTCGACGATGCCTGGGTGCGGTCCGCGCCGGCCACTGGTCGCGTTCCGGCCCACCGATGTTACTGCACCTGTCCCGCTCGCACGGCGTCGTGAGTCCTACGTCGCCCGGCCGCGCCATGACCCCTGGACCGCCGGTCAGCGCGAGGCCGCCGCCGCCTCGATCTCGGGCGCGAGCCGCTCCGCGAGGAGAGGCATGAGCGTGCGGACGTAGGTGTCCGTGAGGTGCGAGGTCTGGCGGTAGACGAGCACGTTGCCGATCACGGGCACGCATGTCTCGGTGGGGCACACGAGGTCCAACATCTCGACGGTGCGCACCTCCGGGACCCGCTCGACCGCGGCGACCTGGACGCGGTACCCGCTACGGTCGAGCCCTTCCTCGCGGTCGAACACGCACTCGACGAGGTGGTCCGGGTTCTGGGCCACGCACTCGTACACCGGGAACCCGGGGTTCGGGTTGTCGTAGAGCAGCACGATCGGGAGGCCGGCGTCCCGCAGGAACTCCCACGTCTCCACGAGGGCGTCCTCCATCGCCGCGGCGCTGTTCGACTCCGGGTCGGCGGGGTCCACGAGGGCCCTGTCGAGCCGTTGCGAGACGAGAACGACGTCGGGCTGCTCGGCCACGAGCAGCGCGCGCATCGCCTCGTTCCACTCCACACAGCTCGTGTAGATCTCTCCCTGGGCGCTCTGGACACCGCTGCTGAGCGCGCAGGCCGACTTGGTATAGGAGTGCACGCGCCAGCCGCGCTCCTGCCCGATCTCGTCGATCGCCGACATCCACTGGGCGATCTTGGAGTCGCCGACGACGGCGACCGTCAACGTGCCGTCCGGGTCCCCGAACTCGCACATCACCGGCTCGGGGTCGTCCTGGTCCACCTGGCAGTCCTGGTCGTACAGCGCCGGGACGTCGTCCGTGGCGAACACCGCCTCGGGCTCCCACCACTCTTCGAGGGCCAGCCCCGCGAGCGTTCCGGGCAGCGCCACCTCCGGGCTCGCGCTCTCCTCGGGCTCCGACGGCGACCCGCTCGGTGCCGGCCTGGGCGGCGGCGACACGAGGTCCTGGGCACCGTCCGGCTCGCGCTCCGGTCCGTCCGGCTCGTCGAGGACCACCGCCGCGACGAGGGCGAGCCCGGCCACGACTCCCACCAGCGAGAAGTTCGCGCCGATGGACAGTGCCGTGCGGGTCGAGGCCGCGATGGACTTCGAGAACCGGATCGGGTTCTCCACGAACCGGTAGGACAGGTAGGCAGGGACGAATGCCACGAGCATGACGAGCACACCGCGCTTGGCGCCCAGGTCGCCCCAGTAGTCGGTCGCGGCGACCCACAACGGCCAGTGCCACAGGTACACGGAGTACGAGAGACCGCCGACCCAGACGGCGGGACGCCACGAGAGGATGCCCGCCGGGCCGGCCGAGCCGCTCGTGTAGCCGGCGACGATGACGGCCGCCGTGCCGAGCGTCGGCGCGAGGGCCGCGTACCCGGGCCATGCCACCTCCGTCGACAGCAGAAGTCCGCTCGCCGCCACGAGCGCGAGCCCGAGCCAACCGATCACGGCGGCGGTGCGTACGGACAGCCGGGCCCACCGCGCCGCACCGATCGCGACGAACGCTCCGATCCCGAGCTCCCAGAGCCGCGTGGTCGTCACGAAGAACGCCTCCGTGGGGGCGTTCGCCGTCATGACGACCGACCACACGAAGGACGGCACGATCACCGCGGCGATCGCCACCGTGAGCACGAGCCGGAGGCGTGCGTCCTTCCGGCGGCGCATCCAGACGGCGACGAGCACGATGAGCAGCGGCCACACGATGTAGAACTGCTCCTCGACCGCGAGCGACCAGAAGTGCTGCACGGGAGAGACCTCGACGCCCTCGGCGAGGTAGTCCACCGAGCGGCCCGCGAGCACCCAGTTCACGACATAGGTGGCGGCACCGACGATGTCGAAGCCGAAGGTGCGCCACGAGGTGATCGGCGCCGTGAGCCAGGTCAGGATCGCCGTGACCACCAGCACGAGCCCCGCGGCGGGCAGCAGCCGCTTGGCACGCCGGGCGTAGAACTGACGCAGCGAGATGCGGCCGGAGCGCTCCAGCTCGCGGATCAGCAGTCCCGTGATCAGGAACCCGGAGATCACGAAGAACACGTCGACGCCGACGAAGCCGCCAGGCATCTGGTCGACGCCGGCGTGGTAGATCAGGACGAGGCCGATCGCGACGGCGCGCAGGCCCTCGATGTCGGGGCGGTACCCCTTGATCTGACGGACGCCGGTGGACGTCCTGGTGTCGGTACTGGTCACGAGGTCACGGACTCCTCTGGGTGTCGGGACCGTTTCCTACCGGGCCCGGTGGGGAGCACTCATGACGTCAACGCGACTCGGACGCCACCGCATCGATCGCCGCGACGATCCGGGCGCAGTTGGCCTGGTCGTGGTGGGCGAACACCCGGGTGACGCGATCGGCGTAGACGTCCTCGCGCACGAAAGCGCGGTCAGCGTACCTCTCGATCTGGTCGAGCGCAGCGCCAACGTCTGCGACGACGGGGCCGAAGCCGTCCCGGCGTGCGTCGAACCACTCCCCGAGCCCGTGCCCCGCCGTGTACTGCTCGCGGTCGAACTGCACGTAGACGACCGGCGTCCCGACGTAGGCGACGTCGAAGTGCACGGAGGACCAGTCGGTGACGAGCAGGTCGCACCCGCGCAGCAGCGCTGGGATGTCGGCCGTGCGCGCGTCGACCATCTCCACCCGGTCGCTCACCGGCCGGTAGCCGCCCAGCTCGGCTGCCAGGTTGTAGTGGGGGACCACGGCGAGCCGCACGTCGGCCGCGTCGAGGATCCGCGCGAGACGCTCGCTGCCCAGGAACCCTTCGACGAAGCGCTGGTAGGCCGAGCCCTCGTAGGCCACCTCGGCGGGGCCGCCACCACCGAAGAGCGTCGGCACGAGGTAGCGGCGCCACGTGGGCATGAAGAGCACGGTGCGGCTCGGACCGGCGGAGACGAGCTGGTCGTAGCGGGCGAGCCCGGTCTCGACCACCTGCGGTCCGTACCCCGACGTGGCACGCAGGGCGGTGGCCTCACCCGGCCCGACGGCGGCCACCAGGTCGTAACCGCCGTTGGCGCGCTTGACCGCCTCGGGACTCAGGTGGACACCGTGCTTGAGGTAGACGCGCCGCGCTCCGACGCGCCACGCGCACTGCAGCATGTACGCACCGGGCCGCCACCGGCTCGGGAGCATGTGCTTGACCGAGTACGCGTTGGCGAGGACGTCGGCGTGCAGCATGAGGACGCGGTGGCGCACGGACGAGCGCCACACGACGTTGCCGAGCCCGGCGACCGTGTCCCGCATGGGCGAGTCGGGGGCGATGACGTAGTAGACGGCGGCGTCCGGCCGCGTCGCGCGCAGGTGCGCGAAGAGCGCGTGGCCGTTGTCCCGCGCCGTCTCCGGCCGCTCCCCCACGAGCCAGATGGGACCGCGCGGCACGAAGGGCCGGGTCAGCAGCCGCGCCGGGCGTACCCAGGAGAAGCGCCGTCCGCGCGCGACGAAGGCGAGGTCGCGCAACCAGTCGCGTGCCCCCCACGCCCACGTGGCGGCCCGGCCCGTCCCCGCGATGCGCAGCCATACCGCGGGGCTGCCGGCGGCCGGCAGTACCTGGAGCCGGCGGCCGGCGTGCTCCCTGGGACGCGACGAGGCGAGCAGGCCGGTCGCAGGCACGAGCGGGACGAAGCGCGGCTCGGTCGGGGGGTGCTCACCCGGACCGGCCGGGGACTCGAGCTCGAGCCGGTAGGCGCCGTCGGCATCAGGCAGCTCGAGCTCGACGCGCAGTGCCGCACGCGTCCACACCCCGACCGTGCTCACGCGCGGCTCGACCTCGCCGGAAGTCCGCACGGCGACGTCCCCGCCGCGGCGCCGGAGCCGGACCTCGAGCCTGGTCCCCTCGGGCAGGTCGTGCCCGCGCAGGTGGATCGCGACGGCAAGCCGGCCCTCGTGCAGGTCGACGTACTCGCAGACAGGGGCCGGTGCCATGGTCGTCACAGCATAGGTGGGAGCCCCTGGCCCCGGCACTACCCTGGGGCCATGCCCAGCGCCCCCGTCGTCATCGTGATGACCAGCAACGGCGTGGGGATGGGGCACCTGTCACGCCAGCTCGCCACGGTGCTGAGCGCGGGGACCCGGATGCGCGCCGTCGTGCTCTCCCTCTCCGGCGCCCTGCCCCGCATCATGGCGGCCGACGCGGGCGGCGAGCTCGAGGAGGCGGCCGACCTCGGGATCCGCTACGAGTACTGCCCAAGCTGGGAGTCGCCGTGGCTCACCGTGCCGGGGCGCCCCACCGCCGTGAACCGAGCGCTGCGCTACACCCGCTGGGCGCCGTACCTCCGCGAGCGCGTCATCGCCCTCGCGCGGGAGACGGGAGCAAGCGCCCTCGTGTTCGACGGCGTCGCCCCCTACCGCGGCCTCCTCCAGGCACGCGCCGCGCTCCCCTCCGTGCGCTTCGCCTGGGTGCGGCGCGGCATGTGGCGGCCCGGCGCACCGGCACGTCGCCTCGACGCCGCACGGCACTTCGACCTGACGATCGAGCCGGGGGACGTCGCCGCGGCGTACGACCGGGGGCCGACGGCGGGACGCAGCGACGCGACACCCGTGACCCCGGTCAGCCTCACCGCGGCGCTGCGCACCTCCACCCGGGACGAGGCGCGCGCGGCACTCGGGCTGCCCGCCGAGGGGCCGGTGCTGCTGCTCGCGCCCGGTTCCGGGGCGCTCGGCTCCGTGGACGCCGCCGTCGCGGCCGTGCTCGACGAGGTCCGCGCGAACGCCCCGGACTGGCACGTCGCCCTCACCCGCCAGGCCATCGCGCGGCACGGCGACGGCGGCTCGGCCGGGCCGGGCCGGGGCATCACCGTGCTCGACGACGTCTACCCGCTCGCGCGCCACCTCGCCGCCTTCGACGCGGCCGTGGGCGCCGCCGGATACAACGCCGTGCACGAGCTCACCGCGTCCGGTGTGCCGAGCCTCTTCCTACCGAGCACGCGGCACGCGACGGACGACCAGGAGGCACGCGCCCGGGGGCTCGCGGACCTGGGTGCCGCTCTCGTCTCCGACGGCACGGACCTGCCGGTCGCCCTGGCCCGGCTCGTCGACGAGGACGTGCGTGCCGGGTTGGCGGCCGCGAGCCGCGCGCTGCCGCAGCCGCACGGGGCGTCGCAGATCGCGGACCTCGCCGTCGGCCTCGCCACGGACGGCGCCCCGGACGGCGGACCGCTCGACACGCGGCGCCCTTCACGTTCACCGCTGCCGTTGCCCGCGGGCGGCGAGCTCACGTCCGAGATCGACGGGGCGACCGTGCGCGCAGGCCGGCCGGTCGAGCACGTGCTCGCGGGCAGCTCGCCGGAGTACCAGGCGGTGCGGCGGCGCGCCGCGGAGTGGGTCTACCGCTCGGGTTGAGCGGACTGAGCTGACTGCGCGGCGGCCATCTCACGCCGCTGCGCGCGCAAGGCCCGGCTGCGGCGCACCGCACCGGCCCACGAACGCGCCGGGGCGAGCCGGCCGGTCAGTGCGAGGCGCCGACCGGTGCGACGGGACCACCCCGCCGGGTCGTCTCCCAGGTCCGCGAGGAGCGCGACACCGATCTCGTCCGCGGGCACCCAGGCCCGCACCCGCGGGTCGGTGTGGTCGAACAGGTCCCGGTCGAGGTCGGGGCTCGCCGCGGCGATCTGCGGCGCGTCGAGCTCCCGGTCCCGCAGCCACGCCGCGTCCCAGCGGGTGACGGGGCCGATAGCCGTGAGCCCGGGCAGGAACACACGGGTCACGATGCGACCGGGCACGCTGGCGCGCTCGGCCAGCCGCGTGACCGCGCCGCGGGCGAGCACGACACCCGCCGGGACGACGAGCGCGCCGTCGCGCGCCCCGAGGTCGAGGTCGGTCCGCACCAGGTGGGCGAGACGATCAGGCAGCCGTGCGCCGTCGTCGGGCACCTCGCCGACGATGCAGACGTACGCGACCTGGCCGAGGAGGCTCGCGAGCGTGGCGAGCAGCTCCGTGCGGGAGGCGGTGCCCACGGGGACGACGGCGGGAACGGGGCGCATGCCCGCCATCGTAGGTGCCCCTCTAGACTTCGCCGGGTGGACATCCGTCATGACAATCCCGTGGGCCGGGTCCCCGACACGAGACGGATGCACTCGACCCCCCTGCGGTTCGACGCCACCGGTTGGCGCTCCGGACGGGCGGGCGGGGCATGGGACGCCCCGGGCGACCTCGACGAGCGGCTCGCCGCGATCCTGCCCGCGCTCGACACGAGCCACCAGCTCGAGCTCGACGGCGCCGCCCCCCCGACCGCCGCACCCGCCGTGGCCCGCGTGCTGCACCGCGCCGTGGCCCGCGGCACCACCGTGGTGGGGCTCACCGACGACGCCGTCCGCGCGGCCCTCCCGGCGGACCTCGCCGCGCACGTGCCCACGGTCCGGCCGGACACCGTGGTCGGTGACCTCGCCTGGGACGTCGCGGCCGTCGCCCAGCGTCGCGCCGCGCTGCGACCCCTGCTGCCGCCGCTGCCCCCCGTGAGCCTCGTGCTCGTGACGCGGCGCCCCGAGCTCGTCCCCGGGGCGGTGCGCCAGATGGCCACGCTCGACTACCCCGAGCTCGAGATCGTCGTGGGCCTGCACGGCGTGCCCGCGCCCGACGGGCTCGAGGCCGCCGCGGGCGGGCGGGCGCTCGTGGTGCGCGAGTTCGAGGCGACCGAGGTGTTCGGCACCGTGCTCGACAAGGCCTTCGCCCTCGCGTCTGGCACCGTGGTCGGCAAGTTCGACGACGACGACTACGTGGGGACCGAGCACCTGTGGGACCTCGTCGCCGCGCACCTCTACTCGGGCGCGACACTCGTGGGCAAGACCACGACCGTCATCTACCTCGAGGCCCTCGACGCGACGGTGCGCCGGGTCTACGGCGCCCGGGAGACGTTCACCCACCGGGTCGCCGGCGCGACGATGCTGCTCTCGGCGGAGGACCTGCGGGCCGTCGGTGGCTGGCCCGCCGTGCCCCGCGGCGTCGACACCGCCCTGCTGCGCTCCGTGCGCGACGCCGGTGGCACCGCCTACCAACCGCACGACATCGGCTACCTCTACGTGCGCAACCACGACGCCGCCGGGCACACGTGGGCCACGGACCTCAGCCACTTCCTGCGCAACACCCGCGAGCAGTGGATCGGCCTGCTCGAGCACGAGGCCTTCGGCACCGCGCACCTCGGCGCGCGGGGCGCGGGCACAGGTGCGGGCGACGATGAACGACACCACGAGGAGGACGCGTCGTGACCGAGCTGGCCGAGCTGCCCGAACCGCCGGACGGCGCCGCAGCGAAGTTCGATCCGCGTGAGCTGACCCTCGTGGTCGTGCCCCGCGGGGACCAAGAGAGCATCGACCAGTGGCTAGCGCAGTGGACGGCGACCCCCGGCCTGCACGGCGCACGGGTCGTCCTGGCGTACTGGCCCGGCGAGGCCGCCGACTTCACACAGCTGCGCGCGGTGCTCGAACCCGCGGAGGTGATCGAGCTTCCCGAGGACGACGACCTGGGGCGCGACGACGTGCTCGCCGCGCTGCGTGCCCCGCTGCTGGGGGCGCCGACGCCTTACGTCGCCGTGACGAACGTCTTCCGGGTGGGCGTGCGAGCGCTGGAGCACCTGCACCGCCAGCTCGAGGTGTCCCTGGACCGTCTCCACCAGATCGAGCTGGGCCCGCGACCGGACGGGCCGCTGCTCCTCACGACGAGCTCGGCGCCCAGCCTCGCCGTGCAGGCGTATGTCTCCGCGTGGCTCGCCGTCGTCGGCCCCGAACCGGCGGACGGCGTGCGCAGCTACCTCGCTCACCTCGCTCTCGCCCATGGCAACAACGTGGTCGAAGGCATCGACCCGGTCCCGGAGACGGGCGAGATCGACGTGTTCGCCCGCGTGTCGTTCGGGCGGCTGTTCGCCGAGATCCCGCCGCCGTGGCGCTACGAGCTCGCCCTGTTCCGCTCGGGGACCAACGAGGTGGTCGCCCAGACCCCCGCCGAGCTGAGCCAGCGCGTGGACAACCAGGGTGGCCTGCGGTGGGAGAACCTCCGGGCACGGCTCCCGCTCGCCGAGCTGCCCGAGGGCAACTACCGCGTGCTCGTGCTCGTCCACGCCGAGAACGAGGTGCTGCGCCCGCGGCGACTCATGCGCGCGCGCCCCGGTGCCACGGCACCCGCCCGCACGGTGCTCCTGCCCGCTCGCGACGACGCACCGGCGAGCCGCTACCTCGTCCACACGCGGGGCCGCGAGGGACACACCTGGATCACGCTGCAGCGCGGGGACGGCCCGAAGGAGGTCCGGCGTTGGCGGCGCACGCTGTTGCGCAAGGACCTGCGGCTCGTGCTGCGCGAACGGTCCGCCGGATACCGCATGCGGCTCGCTCGCCTCGTGCGGCTCATCACCCAGCCGTTCTACGCGCGACGCGAGATCTGGCTCATCGGTGAACGCGTGGACACGGCTCAGGACAACGGCATGCACCTGTTCCGCCACCTGCGCACGCACCACCCCGAGCGCGACGTCTACTACGTCATCGACAAGTCGAGCCCGCACCTGGCTCGCGTCAAGGATCTGGGCAACGTGGTGCACCACTCCTCACTGCGCCACCAGCTCCTCATGCTGCATGCCGCGGTGCTCGCCAACGCGTACGCCATCAACCACATGGTGCCGCGCGCCTGGCCGCTGCGGGCCTACACCCAGCACCTCGCGTGGCGCGTGGGCGCCGTGCGCGTCTACCTCAAGCACGGCGTCAACGTCTCGGCCAACACCGTGAAGCGGGGCACGGGCGGCTACGACGTGTACCTCAGCGTCAACGAGCGCGAGACCGCGGCGCTGCGGGAGAGCTCGCGGTACGGCGAGCACGTCCAGGAGACGGGGATGCCCCGCTACGACGCGCTCACTCCGGGACCGGCGAGCCGCACCGTGCTCTTCATGCCCACGTGGCGCCGGTACCTCGTGCCGAAGCTCTTCGGCGACGAGGACGACGTCGCGAAGGTGCCGTTCGAGGGCTCGACGTACGAGCAGTTCCTGGTGGGCCTGCTGCACAGCCCGCGGCTGCACGAGCTGCTCGAGAAGTACGACTACCGGCTGCAGTTCCTGCCGCACTACAACCTCGCAGCGCACCTGGCCTCCTTCGAGCTCACGAGCCCCCGCACCGAGCTCGCGGACACCACGAAGCAGAGCTTCGGAGAGCTCATCAGCGGTTGCGACGCCTTCGTGACCGACCACTCCTCGGTGCACTTCGACGTCGCCTACCTCGGCACACCGGTCATCTACGCGCACTTCGACGCGGACGAGTACGCGGAAGGGCACGCCTCGACGTCGTGGTTCGAGCACGAGCGCGACGGCTTCGGCCCCGTGGTGCACACCGTCTCCGAGACGCTCGAGGCACTCGAGGAACTCCTCGCGCGCGGGTGCGCGCCCGACCCCCGCTACACGGCCCGGGTCGATGCCGCCTTCACGTACCGCGATCACGAGAACTGCGCGCGCGTCGTCGAGGCGATCGAGCGGCGCATCGCCGTCGTGCAGAGCGCCGGATGAAAACCCTGCAGACTGCCCGGGACTTGACCGTGCGCCGCTCTCTTCATCTTGCGGAACGTCATAGATTCTGTGACGATTGTCCAGATGGAGAGAACCGGTTCCCACCCTGTGCGGGCAGCTGATGCTGCCGACTGGGCGCTGTCTCGAGGGCTAAGCGCCATGGCAACGGCTGAGGTCGCCGCACTACTCGACGTACCGGTAGACCACGTGCGTCGGCGTCTGCACAGGGCCGTACAGCGTGGCCAGTGGGTCATGCCCGCGCGTGGGCTATGGGTACCGGTGCCGCCGGAATATCGCACGTGGGGGGCGCCGCCAGGAATCGAGATCATCGACGCGATGATGCAACACCTCAGCGTCGACTACTACGTCGGATGGCTCAGCGCCGCAGCGTTGCACGGTGCGGCGCACCAGGCTCCGCAAGTCTTTCAGGTCGCGGTGAGTCGCCAGGTGCGAGACCGCGTCGTTGGTCGCACTCGGTTCTCGTTCGCACAGCGGGAGGTGAACCGCGTCCCAGTCACACCGCATCCCACTCGCTCCGGAAGCGCCCCGGTGTCGACCGTCGCGGTGACAATGCTCGACGTTGCCGACAACACCGAGCATGCAGGTGGCATGGACAATGCCGCCACCGTGATCTGTGAGCTCGCTGAGCTCGACACGTTCGACACCGCAGACCTCGTCGCGGCGGCGCAACTCTTCCCCGCGGCCGCAGCACGCCGCGCAGGCTGGATTCTTGATCAGTTCTCCGAGCGGCACGACCTGGCAACTCTGCGTGCCGTCACCGCGGAAGCTGTTCCGACACCATCGCGTCTCGATCCCACCCGCCCCGCAATCGGGCCTGTGGACCATGAGTGGCTGCTGTACCTCAACCGTCGCGTGGAGCCTGACCTGTGATCCCCGCGAACGCAATCACCGCGTGGGGCGTCGAGCACCCCTGGCCCACCCGTGAGCAGGTCGAGCAAGACCTCTTGCTCTCCCGCTCCATCTGCGCAATCGCCAACGACGAGTACCTCGGGAACGAACTCGTCTTCCGCGGCGGCACCGCGCTCCACAAGCTGCATCTCGAGCATCCATACCGCTATAGCGAAGACCTCGACTACGTGCGCACCTCCGCCACCGGGATTGCGTCTCTCACGGGGGCGCTGACCCGCGTGGGGACCGACCTCGGGTTCGATGTCCGTACGAGGATCGGCCAACACCCGAAGGTCTACTGGCGCACGACCGCCGACTCCGGAGTGCCCCTCCGTATCAAGATCGAAGTCAACACCTTCGAACGCTCGCCCGCGCTGCCCATCGCCAAGCACGAACACCATGTCGAGTCAACGTGGTGGAGTGGCAACGCCCTGGTCCCAACTTTCCGGCCAGCGGAACTCATCGCGACCAAGATCAGGGCGCTGTACCAGCGCTCAAAGGGGCGTGACCTCTTTGATCTCTGGCTGGCTCTCGACAGCCTGAGACTAGATCCTGCGGAGATCCTGGCTGCATTCAGGCCCTACCACCCCACCGGCCTCACTGCCGCGAAGGCCCAGGAGAACTTGGCGCGCAAGCTCGACGACACATCGTTCCGTCGAGATCTCGACCCGCTCGTCAGTGCGTGGCCAGAGGGCTATGACGTCGAAACCGCAGCCGCTGCAGTCAGTTCGCTACTGCTCGCCCATCTCACCTGAGCCAGCAGCGGCTCGCGCACACTGTGATCACGCGGACGGGAAACGCGCACAGTTTCTCCACGGCGCTGTCCCGGGTATTCCACCAAGTCAGAGCGTCGCCTGCTTAGGATCTGAGAGCCACCTGCCCCGCCGCTGTCCGCGCTCGCCGCGGCTCGCGGGGGGCGCAAGGCCAACCAGCAGAGAGCGAGTGAGACTTGCAGCCCCGCCACGCCATCCAGCGTTCCCGACGCGCCCGGCATGCCCAGACGGCGCCGCGCGCCTCGATCGCGCGCGCCCTGTCGGTCGCCGCGTGCGCGGTGCTCGCCTTCGGCGTCGGCGGCGCGGCCACCGCGTACCTGAACCTGCAGAACAACATCCGCGGCGGGGACATCGAGGCGCTCATCGCCGATCGTCCCGACCGGCCCACACCCAACCCCGAGGACGAGTCGCAGGGCCAGCCGCTCAACATCGTGCTCATCGGCTCGGACGACCGCTCCGGCGAGGGCAACGCGATCGGCGGCAGCTTCGAGGGCATGCGCTCGGACACGACGATCCTCATGCACATCTCCGCAGACCGGGACCGTGTCGAGATGATCTCGCTCCCCCGTGACCTCATGGTCGACATCCCCGCGTGCAAGATGACCAACGGCAAGGAGACCGTCGCCACGTTCAACCAGTTCAACTGGTCGTTCGCGTTCGGCGCTTCAGTGGGAGGCGACGTCGAGTCCGCCGCTGCGTGCACGATCTCCACGGTCGAGCGGCTCACCGACGTCTACATCGACGGCTACTTCGTGGTCGACTTCGCGGGCTTCATCACCATGGTCGACGCGATCGGCGGCGTCGAGGTGTGCGTCGCCCAGGACATCGATGCGCCGAAGGCAGACAATCTCAAGCTCGAGGCGGGGCTGCGCCAGCTCGACGGCCGCACGGCCCTGAGCTACGCACGCGCTCGAGTCGGCAAGGGGCTGGGCGACGGCTCCGACCTGCGCCGCATCGAGCGCCAGCAGCAACTGCTCGCGACGACCGTGAACAAGGTCCTCTCGAAGAACCTCCTCACCCAGCAGGTGGACCTGTACCGCTTCCTCGACGCGGCCACGAAGTCGCTCGCCGCAGATGAGAAGTTCGCCTCGATCCCGACACTCGCGGGCCTCGCCTACTCGTTGCGGAACATCAAGGGTGGAAACATCACCTTCATGACCCCGAAGGTCGTCGACTACCCCCAGGACAAGAACCGCGTCATCTTCACCGACGAGGCCAACGAGATCTGGGCGAAGATCGCGCGCGACGAGCCGCTCAAGGAGCCCAAGGCCCCCACGCCGACGGCGAGCCCCGACGCGAGCGCCTCCCCGGAGGGCACGGACGACGCGTCACCCGAGGTGCCGACGGCCTCACCCACATCCACGGACGACGAGACGCCCGACGACGGCTCCGTCACACCCGATGACGTCGCGGGGCTCTGCGGCTGATGCCGGAACGTCCCGTCAGCAGGGCGAAGCCGGGGGGCTCGGCCAAGCCCGTCAGCGGGTCGGCAACGCCCCCGAGCTTCACGCCCGGAGGCCAGCCCTCCCGCCCGTCGAGCGGTGGCGCCGTGCCGGTGGGCGCGCGCCGACCCGCGGCCCCCGGTGGCTCAGGGGCTCCCGGGGCGCGCGGCGGTGCACCTCGGGCCGCCTCGGGTGGCTCCGGTGCGCGGACGCCTGCGGGTGGACAGCCGGTCACGCCGCACGGGGACGGAGCGCCACGACCCCCAGCGCCCGCGGGTCGCCGTCGTCGGCGCCTGTACCTCGTGGTCGCCGTCGTCCTCGTCCTGCTCCTCGCCTGGCCCGTCGGCCTCGTGCTGTGGGCCGACGGCCGGCTCGCAAAGGTCGATGCCCTCTCCGGGGCGGCGAACACCCCGGGCACCACGTACCTGCTCGCCGGCTCCGACGAACGCGACGGGTCGGTGTACGACGACGGCACGATCGGCGGGCGCACCGACTCGATCCTGCTGCTGCACCAGCCCGCATCCGGACCGGCAGCGCTCATCTCGCTCCCGCGCGACACGTACGCCGAGGTCGCCGGGCACGGGGGGCAGAAGCTCAACGCGGCGTACTTCTTCGGCGGCGCACCGCTGCTCGTCGAGACCGTCGAGCGGCTCACCGGGCTCACTGTGGACCACTACGTCGAGATCGGCATGGACGGCATCGGCGCGATCGTCGACGCCGTCGGCGGGGTGCACCTGTGCTACGACGACGACGTCGACGACGAGAAGTCGAAGCTCAAGTGGAAAGCCGGCTGCCACACCGTCCAGGGCAAGAAGGCGCTCGCGTTCGCGCGGATGCGCTACGCCGACCCCGAGGGCGACGTGGGGCGGGCCAAGCGCCAGCAGCAGCTCATCGGTGCCGTGACGAAGGAGCTCGCCAGGCCAGCCAACCTGTGGCAGCCCGGGCAGCAGGTCGCCATCGCTCGGGCAGGCACCGACGTGCTGACCGTGTCCAAGGGCACGGGCGCGCTCGACCTGGTACGGCTCGGGCTCGCGTTCCGGGCGGCACGCGGCGACGGCGGCGTCACGGGGACACCGCCCATCGCCTCGATCAACTACCGCCCCGGTGGCATCGGTTCGGCCGTGCTGCTCGATCCGGACCTGACTCCTGGATTCTTTGCCGACCTGGCCGCCGGGCGTCTCGCGCCCGGCGAGTACGGCGGCATGCCGGGCTAGTCCCGGCGCTTGGTGTTCTGCCAGTACTCCAGACGCCAACCGGGCCCTTCATGGCTCCAGACGGCGAGGAACTGGAGATCGAGCGCACGAGGCCCCACGTCCGTGACCTTGGTCATCGTCAGGCGACCTGACATGAGAGCCGCTGATCCGAGCTCGCGCACCGAGACATCCCCGTGCTCGATCGACTCGATCCCGAGATCGCCGACCGACTCGAGGAAGCTCTCCCTGCTCTCGACCCGTCCCGAACCATGGACGTGCTCGTACCGCGGCGCGAGGAGCCGATCGAGCTCCGCCCGGTTGCCGCTGATCAACGCCACGCAGCGCGCCGTCTCAGCCGCATACAGCTCAGAGATGTCCTGCTTCATGCGATCAGCTCCAGAAGGTCGGCGACGGAGGACTGCGGCGAGTCAGACAGCACGAGGTCGACCAGTGCGTCGCGTCGCTCGTCACCGAGCGCGGGACCCACCATCCGCCCGAACTTCTCGATGACGCGCTCCGGATCGAGGTCTGGCCTGCGCACCGACGGTGCTGGTGAGCGGACCTCGAACGTCCGGCCGTCCCGCAGGGTCACCGCAAGCCGCGACGACATCCGCGTAGTCGGCCCGCCCGCATCGATCTCCGCATCGGCCACGACGGAGACTCGTCGGCGCAGTCCCGTCACACCGGCACTCACACGATGATCGAGCGCGAACTGGTCCAACCAGACCTCGTCGTCGAGCAGCGCGACCGCCGCGACGTACGCGGCGTTCATCTGGGCACCGAGCTCGTCAGGTTCGTCCGTCAGCTCGAAAGCCGCTCTTCGGTGCACCGAGCTGCTCAGGCCCACCTGGACGGCGTCGACCTCGCTCGCCTCGAACCCCACCTCATGCCTGAGCTCCTGCAGACCGTCGATGATCGAGTGCAGCCCGATCATGCAGGGGTAGTACTTGACACCGATACGACCAAGGCGCCACTCCTGGCCCAGCTCGAGGGTCAGCGCGTCAAGGTCCGCTCTGGCCACGTCCCCGAGGAACGTCGAGGCGAACCCGCCGTACGGGTGGCCGAACACGTCCTCGATGCCGTCCACGCCCGCGGCGGCCAACGATGCCGCAACGAGTCCGTTTCGTCCCGCAAAGCCGTGATGCAACCGCTTCACGTCGCCGGAGTACTGCGCGGACATCAACCCGGCGGACTGGGTGGCCGCGATGCCGAGCGCGTGCTCGAGCCGTTCCCCGCTGAGTCCGCGTGCCCGACCCGCGCTCGCGGCCGCTGCGAGGGGGCCGAACACCCCGCCCGAGTGCCAGCCGCGAGCCACCACGGCGGCGCCGCCCATGGCGAGCCCCACTCGCGCGGCCGCCTCGTAGCCCGCGAGCGCCGCGTCGAAGAACGACTGCAGCCGGGCGTCCGCGGCGCTGGAGGCCAGCGCGGCAGGAAGGACGACGGACGAGGCGTGGAGCGGACTGAACTCGTTGTAGTCGTCGAGCTCAGAACCCTGGATGAAGGCGCCGTTGAGCAGCACGGCCGTCGCCGGGTCCGCGGTGCGCCGATGGAACCAGACAGCCGCTCCCCCGGACGAGCGCTCGTGCGGTGCGAGAGCGTCGACGCTGCGCTCCGCCCAGCCGTGATGTGCCCCCGCGACGGCGCAACCCAGGCCGTCCAGCACCAGAAGACGGACGCCGCGCTGTACCCGCTCCGGCACGTCGGAGAAGTGGACCCGTGACAGTCCCTCGGCGAAGGCACGCGTGGCAGTCCAGGACGCAGACATCAGTTCACGACGTCCTGCGGGTCGAGCCCCTGCCACACCCCGCGGAGGTTGCCGTAGATCGAGTCGGCCTTGGCCACCAGGCTGTCTCTCGTGCCAGCGGCGTGGTGCGGCGTGAGGATGACACGAGGGTGCGAGCGCAGCGGGTCGTCCGCGGCGGGCGGCTCGTGTGCGACGACGTCGAGAGCCGCCCCGGCGAGGTGGCCGGCATCGAGCGCCGCCAGGAGCGCGCGCTCGTCCACGAGCCCGCCACGACCCGTGTTCACGACGAACCCGCCCTGCGGCATGGCGCGGAGCTCAGCCTCACCGATCAGATGGTGGGTCTGCTCCGTCAACGGCGTGTGCAGGGTGACGAACCGGGCGGACTCGAGCGCCTCGGGGAGACTGGTCGTGAGCCGAACGCCCGCGTGCGACGGGGAGACCTGGCCCGCACTCCTGCTCACGACCGTGACGTCGGCGCCGAATGCAAGCAGCAGGTCGACCACGGCACGCCCGATGCGTCCGTACCCGACCACGGCGACCGGCGTGCCGTACAAGCCGTACGAGACAGCCCGGTAGGCGGTCTTCGGCCACAGCCCTCGCTCGCGCACGTCCGCAAGAACCTCGACCAGGTGGCGCCCCGCGGCGAGCATGAGCATGAGGGTGTGCTCCGCGACGTACTCCGTCGACCCGACCGGGCAGATCGTCACCCGCACGCCACGGCGGGCGAAGCCGTCCAGGTCGAGCGAGTCCACGCCGACGCCTTGCCGGGCGAGAACCCTCAGCCGGGACCCGGCGCCCAGGTCGTCCGGGGCCACCTTGGCGACGCTGCTCAGGATCGCGAAGTCGGCGTCGGCGAGCTTGGCCCTGATCTCGTCGCGGTCTGTCGCATCAGCGAGCCGCTCGAACTCCCATCCGTCAGGACGCCTCTCGGCGAAGACGTCGGAAGGGTAACCGGGACCGGCGAGGTAGAGAACGCGAGGGGGCGCGCTCACCGCGGGCTCCCTGGTGTGGCCACGGACAGCAGGTCACGAATCGAGGGAGCGCTGGCCACCTCGAACCAACGATCCACGAGCCCTCGCGCGCCCTCGTCCCCGAGCTTCGGTCGAGCCAGCCTCGTCACCTTCGCTGCGATGTCCGTACGAGACAGCGGGTTCTTGTCGTGGCCAGGCGGGTTGACGACATGTTCCACGTACTCGCGCCCGCTCGAGTCGACCACTTCGAGCCGTGCCTGGATCAACGTCGGCCAGTCAGACTCGATCGCCGGGTCCACCTGGACGGTGATCTTCTGCATCAGCGCGTTCAGCTCGGCGTCGCCGATCTTGGACTCGTCGAAGGACGTCGAGTCCAGCTCACCACGCAGGAGCGTCCATGCGACGACGTACGGGAGGCTGTGGTCCGCAGTCTCACGGGTTCGCGGTGCCCACTTCTCGGGCTCGCTCCCCGACTCGTGGTGGGCGAACTTGTCCGTGAACAGCCGAACCTCGACCACCTCCGCCGGATCGACCTTCCCGTGCAGCCCCTTCGCCGCCCAGATCGCGGGCTGCATGTTGTAGGCCACGGGCCAGTACTTGAGCCTCGTGCCCGTGATGCGGAACTCACCGCCGGGCGTCGGCATGAGTGGGATCTCGACGTCGACGCCGAGCAGCTCAGCAAGTCCGTGACGGCCATGGATGGGAGCAGGAGGGCCCGTGATGCCCTCAGCAGCCATCTGACAGAAGAAGACGGCGTTCTTCACCTGGACCGCTGTAGCGGCACCCTTCCAGTTCGTCAGCTCGCCGCCCCGGCTCGCCCGTAGCGGTACACCCGACACGGCCATCATGCCGAGCGCGTTAGCGATGGCGTCTGCACCGAGCCCGAGCATGTGCCCCACACCAGCCACGGTGCCGAAGCCGATGCCGACGCCCTGGTCCATCGCACGCGTCAGGAGGTGTACCGACGTCGAGACCCGGGTGTAGACCTCGTACGCGACGACCACCGCCGAGACGAACCGCTCTCCCGAGACGTCCGCACCGCCAGCGACCGCGAGCAGCCCTCCGATCATGTCCGACGGGTGACCACCCGGATAGGCGTCGTTGAAGTCGAGGTACCTCACGGCCACGGTGTTGATGAATGCCGCGGCGTCGGCGGACACGTACCGGTCCTCGCAGAGGAGCCTCCCGCTACGCCCGTCGGGTGGGGAGTCGACCGCGAACGACCGCGCGGCCCTGTCGAGGATCGAGTCCCAGCCCCCCACCGCGCAGCCGACACTGTCGACGACTCGATCCACAGCGACCTCCGCGACCTCGCGAGGTGCCCAGTCGAGCGAGAATGACGCGGCGAACGAGCTGACATCCTTGACAAAGGTGTCCACCGATACTCCTTTCAGGGGTGAGACCGGCCTCATTCGGCCGCATCGCGTCCGAGGACGCCAGTCTTCTTGAGAATGAGCACCAGGATCAGCAGCACGACGACCGCCATGACGCCGGAAGCCGCAAGGATCCCGAACTGCCCACCCTGCAGGTAGTCGTAGAGCAGCACGCTGTAGATCCGGCTGTTGGCGGAGTAGACCATGATGCTTCCGGACAGCTCGCGCACGCTCAGCAAGGACACGTACAGCGCCCCACCGACGAGCGTCGGCATCACGAGCGGCACCAGGATCTTCACCAAGCGACGACCCCAGGTCGCACCGCTCATCACTCCCGCCTCTTCGAGCTCCTTGTCCACCTGGACCAGCCCAGCGGTGGCCGTACGCATGCCGTAGGGCAAGAACCTCGTGAAGTGGAGGAGCAGGAGTACGACAAGCGTGCCGTAGATCGGAATCGGGGTGCTCAGCGCGAGCGTGAGGAAGGCGAGCCCCATCACCACGCCCGGGATGACCAGCGGGATCGATGCGAGGGCATCGACGATCCACACGCCACGCACCCGGCTGCGCACCGTCATCCACGCGAGCGCCATCGAGACGATGCTCACGAGGACGGCCGTACCGACCGCGAGAATGAGCGTGTTCGTCACCGCGAGCTGGAAGTCGCTCCGCGAGATGGCTCTGACGTAGTTGTCGAGAGTGAACATGTCCATCGTCTGGCCGGACGGCATCGCGAAGGTCGGCAGGAAGGAGAGGTAGACCAGCACGATCACCGGGAGGATCACCACGCAGAACGAGTAGGTGACGACACCAGCCGTGACGAGCCAGCGGGCGCGACCCAGGTCGAGCCGGGTCGTCATCCCCCGCTTACCGCTCACCGTGACATAGCGCTCGCCCTTGCGCAGCATGCGCCCGTACGCCACGACACACACCGTCGTGACGACGACGAGGAAGATCGAGTACGCGGCGCCAAGACCGAAGTTCGGCGGCACCTCGCGGATGGCGAGGAAGATGCGCGAGGTGAAGACCGGGATGCCGGCAGGGATGCCGATGAGCGCCGGCGTCTCGAAGCTCTCGATCGCGCGCACGAAGATCAGGATCAGTACCCCGAGGAACGTGGGCGCTCCGAGCGGGACCGTGATCCGCCGCAGCGTCGCGCCGACGCTCGCTCCGCTCATGCGCGCCGACTCCTCGAGCGAGGAGTCGACCGTACGCAGATACCCGGCGATCAGGACGTACGCGAGCGCGGAGGACTGCGCACCCTCGACGAGGATCATGCCCGGCATGCTGTAGACGTTGACGATGTTCCCCTCGAACCCCATCGCGTTGTACACCTGGTTGACGACGCCCGTGTTGGGGCCGAACAGCAAGATGAAGCAGAGCGTGTAGACCACACCGGGAATCGCCAGGGGAAGCAGCCCGATGACGAGCATCCAGCGACGGAACGGAGCGTTGGTGCGCTCACCGACCCACGCGAGACTGCCACCGATCGTCACGGCGACGATGCACACACCGATGGCGAACACCGCCGTGTTCAGCACGAGACGTGGCGTCCCTGCGCTGTTGAAGGCAACCGCGTAGTTGCTGAGAGTCGGTCCCACCTCGGAGTAGCCGAAGCCCTCGAACAAGCTGGTCCTGATGAGATACCACAACGGTGCCAGCAGAAGCAGTGCGAGCGATGTCCCGAGTATCACCAGGACACCGCCGGTCACCCAGCCGGCCCACCGGCTCCGAACGGGGATCGGAGCCGGTGAGCGACGGGTCTCGGGAGCTAGAGTGCTCACTTGCCCAGAATCTCCTCGGTGAAGATGGCTGTCGCTTCTGCCTGCTCGGCCAGGTTGCCCGGGTCGAGCAGGATGGCATCCGGATCCGAGAGCAGCTCGAGGGATGCCTCGTCACCGATGCGGGCCTGACCAAGCTCGGCGTCAGTAGCGAACCCGTCCTCGGAGTACAGCCACTCGATGAAGATCTTCGTCGCCTCAGGGTGCGGCGCCTCGTTGAACACCGCGATGTAGTCGACCAGGATCACGGGAGGATCGAAGGGGGTTCCACCGATCGGAAGCCCGCTGTCGATACGAGGCTGCAGGTTGTGCACCTGGGTCGTCGTCGACGCCGCCAGCTGCCCCGATGCGACCAGCTCGGCGATCGAACCACGACCCTGGTCGAGGATCTGCGGCTGCTGAGCCATGATCTGCTGGAAGAACTCGCGAGCGCCGTCCGGGCCACGCGTCACGTACTCCTTGAAGGCCCACTCCACGTCGCCGGTCGCGATCGCGAACTTGCCCTTCCAGTAGGGATCGAGGAAGTCCTCGTGGTTCGCGGGGATGTGCTCCTCGTCGACCAGCTGCGTGGCGTAAGGAATGACGTGCGAGCTGTACCGCGTCGCGACGTACAGGTTGTCGGGTCCCACCGAGCTCTCCGGCAAGGCGTCGACGATCGACGTCTCGATGGGCGCGAGGATCCCGGCGTCGCGCACCTGAGCCATGTAGGCCGCACCGAGTTCGGTGACGTCGGCCTGTTGACGACCGGCCTCCGTGAGGATTCTCGCCGCGAGGTCGTCGTTGCTGCCCTTGATCACCTGGAGATCGATGTCAGGATGCGCGGTCTCGAAGGCCTCCTCGAAGGCATCGAGGCCTTGCTCCGAGCGCCCTGAGTAGTAGACGACCACGCCTTCGTGGTCGTCAGTGGCACTGCCGCCCTGCCCACATGCTGCCAATGCCGCGGTCATTCCGACGACTCCCAGCACCACGATGTGCTGTCGACCTCTCGCCGCCCCCCAGCGAGCCGTGATTTCTCGCATGGTGTTCCCTCCTTGTTTCCGCGCGCGGCGAACCCGCGCGCGCGAATCTTGTGTGGTCAGTCCAGAATTCTCAGGTCGCGTTCTGGAACGGCAACCCAGACCTTGTCGCCGTCGCGGAAGTCGTGCCGGGAACCGACGGTGACGTTCACCTTGACGTCCTCGGCGTAGATCTCGAGCATGGTGTGGCTCCCGTTGAAGTAGCCGGTACTGACTCGCCCGTCGAAGCCGTTGGACTCGGTCGGCCGACCTTCGTCGCGATCGCGGAGGTGATGGACCGTGGCGCTCTCCGGTCGGAACATCAGTCGGCAGTCCGAGCCGTCGCCGTCCCGGCCCGCTGTCGCACTGACCTCCCCGAGGGGTGTCGCGACCTTCACCGTGGCACCCGCCTTGACCGGTCCCAGAGGCTCCGCCGAGATCAGGTTGAGCTCGCCGACGAACTCTGCGACGAACCGGGTGGCCGGCTCGTGGTAGATCTCCTCCGGTGTGCCGATCTGCTCCACAAGCCCGTGGCGCATCACCGCGATGAGGTTCGACATCGACAGCGCTTCGGCCTGGTCGTGCGTCACGTAGACGACTGAGAGGCCGAGCTCACGCTGAAGGTCACGGATCTCCGTGCGCATGTCATCACGAAGCCGGGCATCGAGGTTCGACAGCGGTTCGTCGAGGAGCAGCGCTCGTGGCTCCATGACCAGGCTGCGCGCCAGGGCGAGGCGCTGCTTCTGCCCACCCGACAGATCGGTGGCCGGCCGCTTCTCCAGTCCCCCGAGCTGGACGCGCTCCAGCGCCCGGGTGACTCGCGACTGGATCTCACGCCTGCCAGGGCGGAGGCGTCGCGGCATGGACCTCAGGGGAAACGCGGCGTTCTCGAAGCACGTCATGTGAGGCCAGATGGCGTAGCTCTGGAAGACCATCGCCAGTCCACGGCTCTCCGGAGCCGCGTGGATCTTCTGCTCCGAGGAGAACACCGTTCGACCGTCGATGACGATCTCGCCCGCAGTGGGGCGCTCGAGCCCTGCGATGCAACGGAGCGTCGTGCTCTTGCCGCAGCCGCTCGGGCCAAGGAGCGTGAAGAACTGGTGGTCAGGTACGGAGAGGTCAACGCCCTTGAGCGCCTCGACGACGCCACTCTTCCCGATGAAGGTACGCCGCAGTCCTCTGACTTCGATCACTTTCGCTCCTTTGCGAATGTCGACTCACCCTCGGATCGGTGTGTGAGCCACGACACTATCTCAAAGTTGTCCGATTGCCAACAGTCTGATCGTCCTACATTCCTACGATTGAACTCTCTGTTACCAGAGGACCTGAGCGGCCTCGAGGGCCGCGATCTCGGCCGGGCTCAGTCCGAGGATGTCCGTGCACACCTCGTGGGTGTGCTCGCCGAGAAGTGGGGCGGCCCGTCGGATGGTCCCGTCCGAACGCGAGAGCCGGAACGGAACCTCGCCGTAGACCGAGCGCCCCATCTCGGAGTGCAGCGGGCGCGCCCAGTGCCCACGATGAAGGAGCTGGGGGTGCCCGTCGACCAGCTCACCGGCGTCGCGGACCACGCCGGCCGCGATCCCCCGACGTGTGAGCTCGTCGGCGAGCACCTCGACCGGCCGGTCGAGGACCGCTGACGCGATCGCCTCCTCGATCTCGACACGATGTGCGCGCCGGTCCTCGCGGCTCTGCCACGAGTGCGGGACCTCCAGGCCGAGCAGCTCCCGGAGCCTGGCCCACTGCTCGTCCGAGGCGACCGAGAGCGCGATCCAGCGGCCGTCGCGACAGGGGAACACACCGTGCGGGGCGAGATGGCGGTGGTGGTTGTCAGCCGGTGCCGGTTCGCGCCCGTTCGCGGACTGCTCGACGAAGCCGACCCCGAGGAGTGCGGCCATCGGTTCGGTCTGTGCGAGATCGATGAACTGACCCCGTCCCGTTCTCCTCCGATGGCGAAGAGCCGCGAGGACCGCCACGAGCGCGTGCGCCGGGTTCGGGATGTGGTCCGGAAAGTTGGTCCCCGTACCCACGGGCGGCCGCCCCTCGATCCGACACAGGTGGTGGAAGGCGGAGACGGCACCGATGGTCATGCCGTAGCCAGGTTGGTCCTTGGCCGGCCCGGTGGTGCCGTGCATCGACATGTTGAGATAGATCAGGCCCGGGTGCTCCTCCTTCAGCTCGTCCCAACCGAGGCCGAGACGGTCCATCACGCCCGGGGTGAAGTTGTTCGCGACCACGTCGCACTCGCCGACGAGGCGTCGTGCGAGCCGCTTGCCCTCCTCGGACTTGAGGTTGAGGAGCACGCTGCGCTTGTCGGGATTGCGGTCCGCGAAGTAGCCGCTCCGGTTGACGCCACGGATACCGTCGCGAAACGGTGGGCTGTGACGCAGGCCGTCGATCTTCGCGTTGCTCTCGACCTTGATGACGTCCGCCCCGTAGATCGCGAGGACACGCGTAGCGAGCGGGCCAGCTCCGACCCAGGAGAAGTCGGCCACCCGAAGCCCCTCGAGCGGGCGGCTCACAGCGCACCCTCGACTTCGCGCAGAGCCACCCCGTGGTCACGTGGACCAAGTACCTCAGCCGTGTGCTCACCGAGCCGCGGCGCGCGGTGGCTCGTGACCCACGGTGTCTCGGAGAGCTGGTACGGCGCACCAGGCATGCGGACCGTCACGTCGTCGATCTCGAGGTCGACGAAGAAGCCACGCGCCTCGAGCTGCTCGCTCTGGGCGGCTGCGGCAACCGTGTTCACGGGCGCGAGGGGGACTCGCCACTTCGTGCCGAGCTCGTCCAGCTGCCTCATCGACAAGTCGGCCGTGAACGCCTCGAACACCCTGCGGAAGGTCCGCTTGGCAGCTCGTCCGGACAGGAAGTCACGCCTCCCCCACTCGTCGCCGCGCAGCTCCGCCGTGCTGCCGGGCTTGAGGCTCTCCATGAAGTCGAGCATGTTGGACCAGAAGATGGTGCTGCCGATCCCGCCGGCGAGGAGCAGGACCGACCCGTCCATGCACGCGAACACCCCCGATCCTGCCAAGCGCTGCTTCGATCCGAAGCGCTCGCGCACGGTGCCCTCGAGATCGAAGGTCTGCGCTGCGTTCTCCAGTGCGAGGGTGACGGCCTCGTGAGCCGAGACCTCGACGTTCTGGCCAAGCCCTGTCGCGTCCCGGTCGAGCAGAGCGATGAGCGCCCCGACGGCGGCGAACTGGCTCGCCGCCAGGTAGGCCTGCTCGAACGGAAGGTTCATCGGCAGGTCGGGGTACCCGACGAGCGACATCATCCCGCCCTCGGCCAGCACCGCGAGGTCGCTCGCAGGTCGGCCCGCATAGGGCCCCGTGCTGCCGTAGTGCGTGATCGATGTCCGGATCAGCCCTGGGAAGAGCCGCTCGACCTCACCTGCGGTGAGACCCAGCTGGTCCACCAGCTGCTCGCTCTCGTCCGACTCGATCAGGATGTCAGCGGTACGCAGCAGCCGCAGAAGCTTGCTTCCGTCGCGCGGAAGGTCGATGACGGCGCTCTTCTTGCTCGAGTTCAGATAGCTGAAGGCGAGGCTGCGCTCAGACCCGAGCTCGTCGTGCAGCCACGGCCCCTGGTGGCGGAGCGCACTCCCTGCGGACGGCTCGACGAGGACGACCTCCGCCCCGAGCTCCGCAAGGAGCTTGCCGCAGTAGTGGCCATCGGGCCCCGACATGTCAACGACCTTCACTCCGCTCAGCGCAGCGTCGTCCACCAGGGTCACGACGAGGCGTCCGCGTGAACGAACTGGGGCAGGGTGAAGTCCTCGATCTTCCGGAAGACGACCTTGACCCGATCACCCACCGCGACACGGTCCGGCTCGATGTCGACGACGTTGGAGACCAGCCTCGGCCCCTCGTCGAGCTGGATGACCGAGACGTTGTACGGCACCTCGCCACGGAACGCCTCGTTGTAGACCTGGTGGAAGACGATGGTGCTGAAGACCTCCCCGTGCCCGCTCAGCTCGTCCCACTCGTGCTCCGAGTCGAGGCAGTGGGGGCAGATGGCGTTGACCGGGTAGCGGAGCTCGCTGCAGGCACTGCAGCGCTGGAGAAGCAGCCGCCCCTCGGCGACGCCCGCCCAGAAGGGTGCGGAAGGGCCCTCGAGATCAGGCTGAGGCCGTGCGTAGGTGGTCATCACACACCGTCCTTGGTGAGAATCATGGCGTTCGAGCAGTTGAGCGTCATACCGCGCCCCGTGACGAGCGCAACTTCGGCATCCGCGACCTGGCGCTCACCGGAGGTCCCGCGGAGCTGCCGAACGGCCTCGACGATGTGGAGCCAACCTTCCATGTACGACTCCGAGAGGTTGCCGCCCGCCGTGTTGACCGGCATGGGTCCACCGAGCTGGAGCCGTCCCCCCTCCACGTAGCTGCCGCCCTCGCCGACGTCGCAGAACCCGGCGTGCTCGAGCCACAACAGCACGCTGATCGTGAAGTTGTCGTACAGCTGTGCCGTGTCGATGTCCGAAGGCCCGACACCTGCCATCTCGTACGCGGCCTGGACGGCGCGCTTCTGGTGCGGCACGTACCACCAGTCCGGCTCTGCAAGCGTCGACGAGGTGTGCGCCTGCCCCATGCCCGAGATGAACACGGGCGGCTGCTTCGTCTCTCTGGCCCGCTCCGCGCTCGTCAGGATGATGCACACGCCACCGTCGGAGATGAGGCAGCAGTCGAGCAGATGGAGCGGCTCGACGATCCATCGGGAAGCCTGGTGCTCCTCGACAGTGATGGGTGTCCGCATCACAGCGTCCGGGTTGAGAGAAGCATGGTAACGACCCGAGACCGCCACCTCTGCGAGCTGCTCGGAGGTCGTCCCGTAGAGCGCCATGTGGCGGCTGGCCGAGATCGCGGAGTTCGCGCATGCTCCGTACATCCCCCAGAGCGACCACGGGTCGCCCCACCCGGAGGCACGGCTGAAGCGTGAGCCTCCGGTCTTGGCCGCGTCACCGAACACGACGGCCGCCGTGGTGGCCATGCCGGTGGCGATCGCCTGGGCCGCCATCTCGACGAGCGCGCCCGCGGTGCAGCCACCGAGCGACATGCTTCCTGTGACCTTGGGGTTGATCCCCAGCGCCTCACCGAGCCGGAGATAGTTCAGCTCACCCTCGGGGGCCGTCGTTCCGGGGAAGGTCAGAAGACAGTCGATCTCGGACTTGTCGATGCCCGCATCGCCGATGGCGGCCTTGAAGGCATCGACCGCGAGCGACAGCTGCGTACTTCCGGGTATCCGCCCCTGAGGGGTTGCTCCGACACCGATGATTGCGGTCTTGTCCCGCAAGAAGTGATTGCTCATCTCACCTTCCCTTGAATATGGGCGCGCGCTTCTCGGCGAATGCCGAGCGGCCCTCTGCTCGGTCCTCGGTGTCTCGGATGAGACCCCACTGAGCGCGTTCGTGCCGCAGCCCCACGCGAAGAGCGACGTCCTCGGCCTCGGAGACCAGCCGCTTGACCGCACGAACGGCCAACGGGGCGTTGGACGCCACCGAGCGCGCGAGCTCCTCGGCGCGAGCCATCAGCTCCGCTGCCGGCACGACCTCCGACACGAGCCCCAGACCGAGGGCACGGGTTGCTTCGACACGCTCGCCGGTCATCGCCATCTGGAGCGCGGCCGCCCGTCCGACGACGCGTGGCAGGAGCTGCGTACCACCGGCGCCCGGGATGCTCCCTACGCGCACCTCCGTCAGCCCGAGGCGCGCCGTCTCGTCCGCGATCCGGATGTCGCACGCGAGCGCGATCTCGAGTCCTCCGCCCAAGGCATAGCCGCGGATGGCACAGATCGAGGGGACGTCCCACGGGAAGGCCGCGAGCAGGTGCCCCTGGGACATGTCGGTGGCCTGGACCGCAGCGGGCACCACGGGGCCTGCTGCCTTCAGGTCCGCTCCGGTGCAGAATGCCCTCTCGCCCGCGCCGCTCATCACCATGACGCGGATCTCGGAAGCCTCCGCGATGTGGCGCCAGGCGGCGTTGAGCTCAGCGCGCATCTGCGCGTCGATCGAGTTGAGCGCCTCAGGGCGGTTCAGGACGACGTGTGCGACATGCCCGTCGATGGAAAGGTCTACGCTCAAGATGCATCTTCCTGTAGTGGTGGATCGCGGAAGAAGTCCGAGTCCGCGCTGCGCCCGGCAAGGAGCGTCATCGCGTCCTTGAGGTGCCTGGTGATGCGCGTCTCGACCTCGTCCAGGTCGCTGCTGCGCATCGCGTCGAGGATCTCCCGGTGCTGGTCGACCAGGTTCGGGCTGCGGGGATACTGACGCTCTGTCGGGTTGAGGCACATCCGGGTCTCCGCGATGAGGGTCTCGTACATGCGCCAGAGCCGCTTGCTCCCGGTGCCCCGGATGATCTCCTCGTGGAACTGGACGTCGACCTCGGCAACCGCGACCCAGTCCTCGCCCTGCGCATGGGCCTGCATCGCGGAGACGATCTCGTCGAGGCGAGCGAACGTCTCGGCGTCCTTGCGCATCGTCAGGAGGCGAGCAGCCGCCACCTCCGCGGCACTGCGGGCGAAGTAGACGTCGACGATGTCCTCGTCGGAGAGAACGGCGACGAACACTCCACGGTGAAGGTGGTTGCTGACGAGACCTTCCTGGATCAGGCGCTGCAGCGCCTCGCGGATGGTGCCGCGCCCCAGGCCGAGCTGTTCGCTCAGGGCGGCCTCGGCAAGCTGCTGACCGGGCTTGAACGTCCCGTCGACGATCGCCTTGCGAAGCTGGTTCGCCACGAGCTCCGAGGTACCTTTTCGCTCGAAGGGCTGCATCTGCATCACTGACACTCCTTGGTTCTGCTGCCACCCGGCGCACGCGCATCCAGGCGGGGCTGGTCAGCCCCAGTCGGCAGGCGACTCGAGCATCCCAGGAATCGCCCGTCAGCGGACATGCGAAACACCAGGTCGGAGGACGTCAGGGTTGTCATCACGTCCGATCGTATGACAATCTTACGTTCAAGACAACCTCCGAGGAGAACCGTGATCCAGGTGCAGCAGCTGAGTTGGCCGCGCTGGTGACCCACGGCCCCACGTTCCGCCCGAGCCGGCGGAGCTTCTACCTCTTGCTGACGACCGCCCTGTGCATGACCCTGGCCACCTATGCCGCGCGGATGATGAGCATCTACAAGGCGCTGGACCTCGGAGCCGGGCCGCTCGAGCTCGGCATCCTCGCCTCCTCGTTCGCAGCGCTCTCCGTCATGTGCGTCATACCGATCGGCAGGCTGCTCGACATCGTCGGAGAGCGTCCACTGACTCTCGCCGGGGTCGCCGTGCTCGCCAGCTCCGCCGCGATGATGGTCCGTGCCACGGCCATCTGGCAGGTCGCGCTCGGCCTCGCCGTTCTGGGACTGGGGCAGACCACCGCCGTGATAGCGAACCAAGCCTCGGTCGCACGCATGGAGTACGGCACCTCTGCCGACTCCCGGTACGGAACCTTCTCGGCGGCCACCTCGATCGGCCAGCTGCTCGGGCCCGCCGTGGCGGGCACCGTCGCAGGCATGTCCGCCGCGGCGCCCAACATCGATGCCGCGCTGCTCGTCGCCGCTGGAGTGAGTGCACTGGGTCTGGTCACGGCGTTCTTCGTCAGACTCGCGCCGCGCCCGGCGCCGCACACGCGAGGGTCTGATCGCGAGCGAGGGGTGAAGACCTCGGAAGCGCTCAAGAGCATCCGCGCCACGCCCGGGATCGGCCGGGCCCTTCTCGTCAGCATGACCGTGCTGAGCAGCATCGATGTGCTCACCGCCTATCTGCCGGCGCTGGGAGAGAGCAGGGGGCTCGGCGTCCAGACCGTCGGGCTGCTGCTCTCCGTGCGCGCCGCCGCATCACTCGCGTCGAGGATCGGCATGGGAACGATCGTGGCGAAGCTGGGACGCAAGCGCGCGCTCATGGGCAGCGTCCTCGTCCCCGCAGCGGCTCTGACTGCACTCCCCTTCGCACCGTCCGCGTGGTTCATGGCCGCCCTGCTGGCCTTCGTCGGTCTCGGACTGGGTCTCGGCCAACCCATCACCCTGTCCTGGATCGCCACCTCGGTTCCGCAGCACGTCAGGGGAACAGCCCTCGGCATCCGGATGGGAACGAACCGTCTTGCTCAGGTCGCGTTCCCCGGAGCCGTGGGTCTCGTCGCCGGCCCGCTCGGGGCCGGGGCCGCCTTCCTCTGCCTGGCGTTCTTCCTCACCGCGAGCGGGGCCGCCCTGTGGCGCGCACCCATCGAGACCTGACCGCTGTCCTCCACCGTTCCAGATCTGCCAGAAGGAGAGTTCCATGCCACGCACACACTCGATCGCCGTCATCGCCGGCGACGGGATCGGTACCGAGGTGGTCCCGCCAGCTCTCGAGATCCTCGACGCCACGGCCCGCCGCTTCGGCTTCGTCGCGCGGACGCACGAGTACGACTGGGGCACCGAGTACTACCAGCGCAGCGGCCGGATGATGCCCGAGGACGGTCTCGACCAGCTCTCCGAGCACGACTCGATCCTCTTCGGCGCCGTCGGCTCACCAGACCTCGACGACACCGTCACGCTCTGGGGCCTCCTGATCCCGATACGGCGGGGGTTCAACCAGTACGTCAACCTGCGGCCCGCACGGCACGTGGCGGGTGTACCGTCGCCGCTGCGCTCCGCTGCGGGGATCGACATCATGATCGTGCGCGAGAACGTCGAGGGCGAGTACTCCGAGGTCGGCACCCGGGAGGGTCGAGGAGCGAGCGAGAAGGCCACCCAGGTCGCGACCTTCACGCGCACCGGAGTGGAGCGAGTGGCACGCTTCGCGGCCGACCTCGCCGAGAGTCGAAGCGGCAGGCTCACTTCTGCGACGAAGTCGAACGGGCTGCTGTTCTCGATGCCGTTCTGGGACGACGTCGTCGCCGAGGTCTGTGCAGGTCGACCGGTGGAGCTTCGTCGTGTCCTCATCGACGCACTCAGCGCCCGCCTCATCACCCATCCCCTGGAGTTCGACGTCATCGTCGCCTCGAACCTCTTCGGCGACATCCTGTCCGACCTGGCCGCGGCGTGCGTGGGATCGCTCGGGCTCGCCGCGAGCGCCAACCTCAATCCGGAACGCGAGCACCCGTCGCTCTTCGAGCCGGTGCACGGCTCGGCGCCCGACATCGCCGGCAAGGGCGTCGCGAACCCGCTCGCGCAGATCTCGGCGACCGCGATGCTGCTCCGTCACCTCGAGGAGCACAGCGCAGCCGATCTGATCGACGAGGCGGTCGAGACCGTGCTGCGCGAGGGCCCTCGAACGCCGGACCTGAGCGGCACCGGGACCACCACCGAGGTGGCGGCCGCAGTCCTGAACATCATCGAGAACTGACCTGGGAGAAGACGATGATCGAACAAGCTCTCTACATCGATGGCCGCTGGCGAGAGACGGCGCAAGGGATCGATGTCCGCAGCCCGTGGGACGGCGCACTTGTGGGGCGCGTGGGCTTCGCCACGAACCGAGACACGGCTGACGCGTTGGCGGCGGCCCGCACCGCACTTGACTCCCCGCTCCCGGCTCACGAGCGCTCCGCGCTCCTGAGGCGCGCGGAAGCCCTGCTCACCGAACGGGCAGAGTCGTTCGCGACGACGATCTCGAGAGAAGCGGGAAAGCCGATCAGCGTCGCGCGCCTCGAGGTGGCCCGCGCCCTGAGCACCATGGCACTCTCGGCTGACGCGGCACGGGGCTTCACCGGTGAGGCGATCTCGATGGAGGCGACCGCAGGCGGCGTAGGCATGCTCGCCATGGAGCTGTCAGAGCCGGTCGGTGTGGTCGCCGCCATCACCCCCTTCAACTTCCCCCTCAACCTCTCGGTCCACAAGCTCGGTCCCGCACTCGCCGCGGGCTGCCCTGTGGTCTGGAAACCTTCCGAGCGCACACCCCTGACCGCCGTGATGCTCGCCGAGCTGCTCGACGACGCGGGCGTTCCCGCCGGCATGGTGAACCTGGTGACGGGCGACCCCGCCGCGATCGTCAGCGCAATGATCGAGGAACCGTCCGTGGCGCTGATCACCTTCACCGGTTCGGCCGCGGTCGGATGGGACATCAAGGCCCGCTCGCCACGGAAGACGCATGTGCTCGAGCTCGGGTCGAATGCAGCCGCCTACGTGGACGAGTCGGCGGACCTGCAGGTCGCGGCCCGCGAGATCGCCGCGGCAGCCTTCACCTTCGCAGGACAAGCATGTATCTCTACACAGCGCGTCTACGTCGGCGCCGCCGTGGCTAACGAGTTTCTGTCAGCTCTTCTCCACGCAACCCGCGAGCTTCGCGTGGGCGACCCGAGCGACCCGGAGACGTCGGTCGGTCCCATGATCACGAGAGCGGCCCGTGACCGGGTGATGATGTGGATCGAGGAAGCGTGCTCCTCTGGTGCGCGGCTCGCGCTGGGCGGGGAGCTCGTGGGAGACGTCTTGGCACCCACAGTCCTCGTGAACGCACCCCCGGACGCCACGATCATCACGTCAGAGGCCTTCGCTCCCGTGCTCGCCGTCACCGTGGTGCAGGACCGGGACGAGGCACTTCGCCTCATGAACGACTCCGCGTTCGGCCTCAACACCACCGTCTACACCCAGAGCATCGCGACCGCTCTCACCATGGCGCGCGCTCTGGAGACCGGAAGCGTTCTGGTGAACATCCCCACAAGCTTCCGCTCCGAGAACATGCCCTATGGCGGCGTGAAGGAGTCCGGCCAAGGGCGGGAAGGGGTCCGGTACGCGGTCGAGAGCATGACGCGCCGCAAGCTGCTGGTCCTCAAGCAGTAGCCGGTCGGGTGCGGCGAGGGCGTCACCGCAGCGAAGTTACCCATCGCGTGGCTCGCGCGGATCGTCGAGCTCGGCGTAGAGCCTCACCCCGGTGGCGTGGAGCATCTGAAAGAGGCGGTCCGTCAGCAGGCCCGGCTTGCCCGCCTCCATCTCCCACACCCACCTCTGGCTGATCCCCAGCTCGCGCGCCAGGTCGCGCTGACTCAGACCTCGCAGCAACCTGCCTTGCTGCAAGATCCGTCCCAGCGACTCCGCGCTAGGAATCTCACCACGGAGAACCATGCGCACCGTCCCGTTCGACTCCGATTTCGTAGTCAAACTAGATGACTACGATTTCAACATCAATAGACGTGACTACGATAATGTAGTCACACTCCAGTGAGTTCGGGCACGCCGCAGTCTCGACCGCAGAGGCAGGTCGAAGCCGCCGTGCGTCGCTTCGGTCCCGACGCACGCCCGCGCAGCCCGTCGCAGTAATGACACCGAGGAACGCTGGCGCACCGTATCGACGTTGTCAGCAAATCGTCGAAGTGACGCCGCCGCCTCATCCACGGCACCCAGACCCAGCTTGACCTCGAACGCACCCCACTGGCCGTCGCGGACGCTCACGATCGCGTCGACCTCGTTGCCGTTGGAGTCGCGCCAGGAGTCGACTTGGCCACGCTTCGGTTGTGCATACAGCCGGAGATCACGAATGACGAGGGCCTCGAAGTGCAGGCCCAGTGCGTTCGGATCGGCCATGAGCTCTGCACTGCCGATGTTGAGCGCGGCAGGCCCGAGCGAACGATCCACGAAGTACCTGACCGGCGTAGTTCGAAGCCGCGCCCGAGATCGCATGTGGGGGCGCCACGCCTCGGAGTTCTCGACGAGATGCAGCCGGTCGAGCGCCTCCAGGTAAGCGATCCGAGTGTCCGCAGCGATCGGGCCGTCCTCTCCACCCACATCCTTGTCGAGCTCTCCTCCTGGAGTGGCTTGACCGACCGACCTGGCTAGCGAGGTGAGAAGCCGACGGATGTTGCGCGGCGCACGGCGTGCACCGAGCTTCTGGACGTCGACCTCGGCGATCTGGGAGACGTAGTCGGTGAGCCAGTCCCTCGCCTCGTCCTCCTCAGCACCGATGAGTTCTGGCCACCCGCCGATGACGACACGACTCACCACCTCGGAGAACGACAGTTGGCTTCCCGCCCCAGACTGCGGCTCTCCTTCGAGGAGAGCGCTGAGCGACACTTCGCCGGTGGAGTGACCTGACTCGAACATGCTCATGGGGCGCATGGTGATGACACCGATCCGTCCTGCACCCGAGTGGCGAGCCGCGTCGTCGTTCGGGACCGCCGATCCCGTCAGGATGTAGAGCCCCTTGCCGCTCCGCGCGTCGACCTGGCGACGCACCGGTTCCAGATCGCGGGTTCGACCTGCCACTCGTCGAACAGGATGGGCGTCGGGTGCTCGAAGAGCTGCTGTGGCTCGATGGATTGCATACTTTCTGGTCGATGGATTGCATGCATCTCGGTCGATGAGATGCATCCTCGATCTCGAGCGCACCCCACCGGCCGTCGGTCGACCGACGGTGCAGCGGAACGAGATCACAGCCAGAGGCGAGGCGCGAAGACTCGTTCGGGTAGTGACGCGCCGCTTGGTTGCCGGACGCGCCCGGAGGAGCAGATCGGTGTTCGCATCCTCATCGTCCACGCACTGCACGACGTGGCCGATCGTGAGGTCCCGAGGGTGGGCCTGGGTGCGTGAGGCCTGCGTCGATAGGATGACCGGATGCAACTCTCGGTGATCGGCTGCGGATATCTCGGTGCGGTGCACGCGGCGTGCATGGCGGACCTGGGCCACCACGTGGTGGGTATCGACGTTGATGAGGCGAAGGTCGAGCTCCTCGCTTCGGGCAAGCCGCCCTTCCACGAGCCGGGGTTCGAGGACGTCCTCGAGCGGGCGCTCGCGAGCGGGCGGTTGCGGTTCTCCACCGACATCGCCGAGGCTGCGGGCGCGCAGGTGCACTTCATCGCCGTCGGCACCCCGCAGCTTGCCGGGTCCGACGCCGCGGACCTCAGCTATGTGGACTCCGCCGTCGGCGGCCTCCTGCCGCACCTGCGTGCCCAGACCGACGACGGTCCCGTGATCGTGGTCGGCAAGTCGACCGTCCCCGCGGGGACCGCCGAGGGGATCGCCGAGCGGAGTTCCTGCGCGAGGGCTACGCCGTCAAGGACACCCTCTACCCCGACCGCATCGTCTACGGCGTGACGCCGGACGAGTCCGGCGCGGTCGCCTCCGACGTGCTCGACCAGGTCTACGCCGACCAGCTGCGCCGGCAGATCCCCCGCCTGATCACCGACACGGCCACCGCCCAGCTCGTCAAGGTCGCCGCGAACGCGTTCCTGGCCACGAAGATCTCCTTCATCAACGCCATGGCCGAGATCTGCGAGGTCACCGGCGCCGACGTCACCCAGCTCGCCGTGGCGATCGGCCACGACGAGCGCATCGGCAGGCAGTTCCTCAAGGCCGGTGTGGGCTTCGGTGGTGGGTGCCTGCCCAAGGACATCCGCGCCTCCGCCGCCCGCGAGTACCACGCGACGCTGAACGAGTCGATCAAGGCCCGCGCCGAAGAGCTCGGCCAGGGACAGTCCGTGAGGTTCCTGCGCGAGGTGGACGACATCAACAAGCGCCGGCGGCAACGGGTCGTCGACCTGGCCATCACCTCGCTCGGTGGGGACGTGACAGGCAAGCGCATCGCCGTCCTCGGCGCCTCCTTCAAGCCCAACAGCGACGACCTGCGCGACTCTCCCGCCCTCGACGTCGCACGCCGCCTCGAAACCCTCGGCGCCCACGTCACCGTCACCGACCCCGAGGCCCTCGCCAACGTCACCAAGGTCAGCCCCGAGCTCGCCCAGGCGGCCGACGCGTTCGCCGCGGCCGACGGCGCCGAGCTCGTCGTCCTGGTCACCGAGTGGCGCGAGTACGTCGTGCTCGACCCCGAGCAGTTCGGCGAGGTCGTGGCGTCACGACGCATCATCGACGGTCGCAACGTCCTCGACCCGACCCGATGGCGCGCAGCGGGCTGGGAGTACCACGGCCTCGGGCGACCGTAGGGGCCGCGACCGCGGGAGGGCGGGCTACTAGATCAGTCCGCGGACGTACCCGTTGCGCGCGGCCCCGAAGCGCGCCGACTCGAGCTTGACGACACGGTTGTAGACGGTCTTCCCGGTTCCGCTGCCGGCCAGGCCCTGGCTGACGAGCAGCCCCTGGGACCGCCGCTCCTTGAGCGTGACGTGGTAGCTGCCGCGGTACTTCTTGAGCGTGCTCGTCATCGAACCCTTGACGGTCACCCTCGCCGCGAACCTCACCGTCTCCTTGATCGTGACCTTCGTCCGCTTCTTCTTCGCGGTCTTCAGCACGATGGTGACCCTGTTCGTGACCTTCGCGCCGCGGTCCTTTCTCGTGAACACCCGCGAACCCGTGCTGCCGTTGGCGTTGCGGAAGGTCTGGGTCTCCTTCGTGTTCTGGCCGCCCTTGACCTTCTTCGACGAGCTCTTCTCGGTCGTCCTTGCGGCCTTGACGCTGAAGTGCTTGCGCCCGGCGCGGGTGAAGTCCTCCGTGCGGCTCCAGCTCTTCTTCGTCGTGCGCTCGACGGCCGTGGCGTAGAGCACCTTGCCGTTCTTGCTGACCTTCGCGGTGTAGAGCACGCGCATGCTGTTGTCGTCCCAGGCGGAGACCAAGCAGAACCGCTTGCCGTTCTCCTTGACCATCCCGGCCGTGGCCCGGAAGCGCTTGGGGTACTTGACCTTGTGACGCTCGAGGACCTGCGCCGCACGATCCGTGGAACATGCCGCCGCCGCGGCGGTCGCGGCCGAGGCGGGCGCTGACGGCACCACCAGCGCCGCGAGCACCACAAGGATCAGCGCGGATCGGCGAGTTCTCATCATGTTCTCCATGCCGGGATCGTCGGTAGCAGGTTCGGGGGTCAGCCAGCGGCGCGGATGGGCTCGAGCCCCGCTGCGCGGTCGCGGCGCCAGGCGCTCCAGGCACTCGCCACGGCGTCGTCGAGGTCGAAGCGCGCCCGCCAGCCGAGGGCGTCGGCGATCCGGTCCACGCGGGCCACGAGCTCGGCAGGGTCGCCGGGGCGCCGGGCCACGACCTCGGCCTCGCGCTCGTCCCCCGTGGCACGACGCACGGCGTCGAGCACCTCACGCACCGAGGCCCCGGTGCCCGTCCCGACGTTGAACACGTCGAACTCGCGCTCGGGCCGGTCGAGGTAGTCGAGCGCGACGACGTGCGCCTCGGCGAGGTCCTGGACGTGCACGTAGTCGCGGATGCACGTGCCGTCCGGTGTCGGGTAGTCGTCACCGAAGATGAGCGGCGCGCGCCCGGCGTCGAGCAGGTCGAACACGATCGTCACGAGGTTGAGGACGGCTGGGTCGCCGAGCTCGTCCGTCCCGGCACCGGCCACGTTGAAGTACCGCAGCGCGACGTGCCGCAGTCCCCAGCCGGCACCGGCGTCGGCCATGAGCTGCTCGCCCGTGAGCTTCGTCTCGCCGTACGGGTTGATGGGCCGGGTCTCGTCGTCCTCGCCCACGAGGCCCGACGGCGGCTCGCCGTAGACCGCGGCCGACGACGAGAACACGAAGCGCTCCACACCACCGGCCCGCACGGCCGCGAGGAGGGTCTCGAGCCCGCCGACGTTCTGCTCCTTGTACCAGCCGGGCCGCGCCACGGACTCGCCCACCTGCTTCTTCGCGGCAAGGTGCACGACGCCGTCCACCTGATACCGCGCGATCGTGGTGCCGAGCGTGTCGAACGCCTCCGGTGCGGAGATGTCGAGCCGCACGAGCGGCGTGTCCCCGATCCGGCCCGCGACGCCGGTCGAGAGGTCGTCGACGACGACGACGTCGTGCCCGGCCCCCCGAAGCGTACGGACGACATGTGCTCCGATGTACCCGGCTCCGCCGGTGACCATGATGCTCATCGGGACAATCCTAGGGCCCAGCGACCCGTGCCCGTCAGGACCCGTCGCGGTGAGCGCGGAGGCTGTCGCCCTTGGCGCGGGCCTGCTCGCCGAGGGCCACCTGGAACTCGGCCATCGCCGTGCGCAACCGCAAGGCGTGCGTGTCCGTGCCCGCGGCGAGGATGCGCACCGCGAGGAGCCCGGCATTGCGCGCGCCGCCGATCGACACGGTCGCGACGGGCACACCCGCCGGCATCTGCACGATCGACAGCAGCGAGTCCATGCCGTCGAGGTACTTGAGCGGCACCGGCACACCGATCACGGGCAGCACCGTGGTCGAGGCGAGCATGCCCGGCAGGTGAGCCGCCCCACCCGCCCCGGCGATGATGACCCGCAGCCCGCGCCGCGCAGCCTCCCGCCCGTAGGCGAGCATCTCGCGCGGCTGGCGGTGCGCGGAGACGACGTCGACCTCGTGGGGGACCTCGAACTCCTCGAGCGCCTTGGCCGCGGCCTCCATGACGGGCCAGTCGGAGTCGGAACCCATGACGATCCCGACGAGTGCGTCGTCAGCCATCCTCGCCACCTCCCCAGTAGATCGGACCGTTCCAGTCGCCGCGCAGCACGGCGGCCGCCGCCTCGGCCCTGGCCCGCACCTCGGCGAGGTCCGAGCCGCTCACGGTCACGTGCCCGAGCTTGCGCCCCGGCCGCACGTCCTTGCCGTACAGGTGAACCTTGGCACCCGGATCGCGCGCCGTCACCTCTCCGAGCGCATCGGTGAGCTCTGCGCGCGCGCTGCCGAGCACGTTCGCCATGACGGTCCACTCGGCCCGCGGGCTCGTGTCGCCGAGCGGCAGGTCGAGGACGGCGCGCAGGTGCTGCTCGAACTGGCTCGTGGTGGCGCCGTCGATGGTCCAGTGCCCGGAGTTGTGGGGGCGCATCGCGAGCTCGTTGACGAGCAGGGGGCCCGGCGTGCCGTCGTCGGCCCCGCCCGTGGTCTCGACGAGGGCGGCCCCGGGCGCGACGTCGAACAGCGCCCCGCCGCCGCGCACCTCGAAGAGCTCGACGGCGAGCACGCCCGTGACGTCGAGGCCCTCGGCGACGCGCACGGCGATCTCCTGCGCGGCGCGCGCGGTGTCGGGGTGGAGTCCCGGCGCGGGGGCGATGACCTCCGAGCACACGCCCTGGACCTGCACGGACTCGACCACGGGCCACGTGCGCACCTCCCCCGACGGCGAGCGGGCCGCGAGGATCGCGAGCTCGCGCACGAACGGCACGAGCTCCTCGGCGAGCAGGGCCGGGCCACCGGCGTGGGCGGCCTCGAACCAGTCCGCGACGTCCTCGGCAGAGTTGACGACGCGCACGCCCTTGCCGTCGTACCCGCCGCGGGAGGTCTTCACCACGGCACGGCCACCGACGACGGCGAGGAACGCCTCGAGCTCGGCCACCGACCCGACGGCGGACCACCGCGGCACCGGGACACCGAGCGCACCGAGCCGCGAGCGCATCTCGATCTTGTCCTGCGCGTACAGCAGTGCGTCGGCGCTCGGGCGCACGGGCGTGCCGGCCGCGGCGATCTGTCGCAGCGTGGCGCCGGGCACGTGCTCGTGCTCGAAGGTCAGCACGTCGGCGGGCACGGGGGAGGACACGAGGCGGCGGAGGTCGCCGTCGTCGGCCGCCCTGCCCACCGGAGCGTCCGCGACCACCTGCGCGGCCGAGGCCTGCGCCGACTCCGCGAGCACGCGCAGGTGCACCCCGAGCGCGGCGGCCGGCGCCGCCATCATCCGGGCAAGCTGCCCACCACCCACGACCGCGACCACTGGTGCACCCACGCGGGCGAGCCTAGTGGACCGGTCGGGATATCCTCCGCGGGTGCACACGAGTCATCGCCCACGCCGCACGTGGGGCCAGCGGATCGCCGAGCTGGGCCGCTTCGGTTCCGTCGGGGCGGTCGCCTACGTGGTCGACCTCGGCCTGTTCAACCTGCTGCGCTTCGGGCCGGGCGAGCTGCTCGGCGAGAAGCCGCTCACGGCCAAGGTGATCTCCGTGGTGGTCGCGACGCTCGTGTCGTGGCTCGGCAACCGCTACTGGACGTTCTCGCAGCAGCGCACCGAGGGGCGCGTGCGCGAGCTGCTGATGTTCGGGCTGGTCAACGGCGGCGGCATGCTCATCGCCGTCGGCTGCCTGTGGTTCTCCCACTACGTGCTCGAGCTCACGAGCCCGCTCGCGGACAACATCGCGGCCAACGTGGTGGGCGTCGGCCTCGGCACGATCTTCCGGTACTTCTGCTACAAGTACGTCGTGTTCACGGGTGCTCCGAAGGCGCTCGCCGAGGTGGGCCGGGCGCACGACGACGGCGTCCCCGAGGGCTGATCCCCAGGGTCGATGCCGGGGTCAGCCGGTGGGGGGCTGGTTCGGCGTGGACAGGACCGAGCCCTTGGGGAGCAGGACCTCCGGGTCGAGGGAGCGCGGCACGCCCGTGAGGAAGACGGCGAAGACGGCGGGGCGGCGCTGGGCCAGCTCGAGCCGGCCGCCGTCGGCCGTCACGAGGTCGCGCGCGAGCGCGAGCCCCAGGCCCGTGCCGGAACCCCCCGTGACCTCGCGCTCGAAGATCCGCGGGGCGAGCTCGTCCGTCACGCCCTCGCCCGAGTCGCCCACCTCGAGCACCGTGCCGTCGCCGGGACCGGAGGGCCGCGAGCGCACCCACGTGGTGCCCGCGCCGTGCTTGAGGGAGTTCTCGACAAGGGTCGCGAGCACCTGCGACAGCGCACCGGGTGTCGCGAGCACGTGGACGTCCGGCTCGACCTCGAGCTCGAGCTCGCGACCGGTGGCCCGGAACGTGGGCTCCCACTCCTCGAGCTGCTGCTCGGCGAGCTCGAGCAGGTTCACGGGCTGGTTCACACCGCCCTGGCGCTGGCGCGAGCGGTCCAGCAGGTCGTCGACCACGTCCGCGAGCCGTTCGACCTGCTCGAGGGCGATCCGGGCCTCCTCACGCACCTCCTCCGACTCGGCCGCGAGCGTGATCTCCTCGATGCGCATGGACAGCGCGGTCAGGGGCGTACGCAGCTGGTGGGAGGCGTCGGAGGCGAACTGCCGCTCCGTGGCGAGCCGCGCGGCCATCCGGTCGGCGCTGCGCGCGAGCTCGAGAGCCACCTGGTCGATCTCCTCGACGCCCGAGCGCCGCATGCTCGGCTTGACCTGACCGGCACCGAGCATCTCGGCGGAGGCCGCGAGGTAGACGAGCGGCGCGGCGAGCCGGTTCGCCTGCCACAGGGCCATGCCGATGCCCGCGGCGAAGGCGACGACGGCGGCCGCGATGACGAGCAGCACCACCTGGGCACTGACCCAGATCATGTCCCAGCGCGAGACGAACAGCAGCACCGTCGCACCCTGCTCGGTGACCACGGAGGACTGGATGGCCTGTCCCGTCACGGTGGGCCCGGCGCTGAGCTGGTGGTTCTCGGGGGTGATGACGAACACGGACGCCGTCAGCGAACGGTCGCCCCCGACGTAGAGCTCGAGGAGCCCTTCCGTGATGTCGATGTCACGCTCGATGCGGGTGTCGACCTGCCGCGCGAGGCCGCTCGCCCGCTGCTCGAGCTCGCGCACCTCGTTCTGGCGCACGATCTGCGCCCCGATGAAGGCAAGGGGAAACCCGAGCAGGATGACGGCGACGGTGACTGCCGCCACCGTGGCCTGGAGGACCCGACGGCGCACCCAGCGACCCTAGTTGGTCGGGGTCTCGAACCGGAAGCCCATCCCCCGGACGGTCGAGATGTACCGGGGGGCGTTCGCGTCGTCCCCGAGCTTGCGGCGCAGCCACGACACGTGCATGTCGAGGGTCTTCGTCGAGCCGTTCGGGTCCGCGCCCCACACCTCGCGCATGAGCGTGTCGCGCGAGACGACGGCGCCCGCGGCCGAGACGAGCACGCGCAGCAGCTCGAACTCCTTGGCCGTCAGGTGCAGCTCGCGGTCGTCCTGGAAAGCCCGGTGCGCCGCGACGTCGATGCGGATGTTCTGGGCGTGCAGCTCGTCCTCGTCCGCGGGGTCCCCGTGGGTGCGTCGCAGCAGGGCCCGCACACGTGCGAGCAGCTCGGCGAGCCGGAAGGGCTTCGTCACGTAGTCGTCCGCGCCGGCGTCGAGGCCCACCACGAGGTCCACCTCGTCCGCGCGCGCCGTGAGCACGAGGATCGGCACGGTGAGGCCCTTGTTGCGCAGCGCCCGGGCGACGTCGAGCCCGTCCATGTCCGGCAGCCCGAGGTCGAGCACCACGAGGTCCGCCTGCGCCGCGCCGTCGATCGCGCCCTGCCCGTGATCGTGCACCACCACGTCATAACCTTCGCGACCGAGTGCTCGGGCGAGGGGTTCGGCGATGGCCGGATCGTCCTCGGCCAGGATCACGCGGGTCATCGCTCCATGCTAGGTCATGCCAGCCCCATGCGCAGACCTCGACTCGGCAAGGTCATGGTGCACTCGCGGCAGGGCGCGGCCACCCGTCCTTCCGCCGTCGGACACCCGCCTCATCCCGGGGGCCGACGACGGCGGGACCCCCGGCTCCTAGGCTGGCTCCCGTGACTCCCGACGAGCAGGTGGACCGCCCACGCCGCGCCACGCTGCTGATCGACTCCGCGCTCGCCGCGGCGTTCTTCGCGATCACGCTCTTCGCCGACGGCGTGCTGTTCGCCACCACGAACGTCGACCCCGTCGTCTCGTTCTTCCTGTGCGCGCCTCTCGCCCTGCGACGCACCCACCCCGTGCCCTCCGTGGTCGCGGTGTACGTCGCCGGGCTCTTCCAGCTCCTGCAGGGCTACCACTCGATCAGCGCGGCGAGCTTCGCGATCATCGGCTCCCTGTACTCGGTCACGGCGTTCGGGCCGCGCTGGGCGAGCCGCACCGCGCTCGGCGCGGGGATGGTCGGCGCCGTGCTGCTCGGCTTCAGCCTCACGGCCGACGGCGGCCTCCGGGTCGCCGTCATCGTCCTGCTCATCATGTTCCCGGTGCTCCTCGCCACGTGGGCGGCCGGCATGCTGCGGGGCACGCGCCACGACGCCCGCGCGGCCCGCGAGGAACGGCTCACACGCCTCGCCGTCGAGCGCGAGCAAGAGCTGCGGCTCGCGGCCCAGGCCGAGCGCGCCCGTATCGCCCGGGAGATGCACGACATCGTGGCCCACTCCCTGACCGTCATGATCGCCCAGGCCGACGGCGGTCGGTACGCGGGCGCGACCGAGCCCGCCGCCGCGACGCACGCCCTCGAGACCATCGCCGAGACGGGCCGCGCGGCGCTCGCCGACATGCGCCGCCTCCTCGGCGTGCTGCGGGAGGACGACGACGAGTCCGCGGGCTCGCCCGGCACCCTCGCCCCCCAGCCCGCGAGCGGCGACCTCGAGGCGCTCGTCGAGCAGGTGCGCGCGAGCGGGCTGCGCGTCTCGCTCGTGCGCATGGGCACGCCCCGCACCCTGCCGCCCGGCGTGGGCCTCACGGCGTACCGGATCTGCCAGGAGGCGCTCACCAACGTCATGAAGCACGCCGGGCCCGACCCGACCGTGACGATGCTCGTGCAGTGGAGCCCCACGGGCCTCGGGCTCGAGGTGTCCGACGACGGCCGCGGTGCCGCTGCCGCCTCCGAGGACGCGGGTCACGGGCTGCTCGGCATGCGGGAACGCGCCATGATGCTCGGGGGCACGCTCACCGCGGGCCCCCGGCCCGGCGGGGGCTACCGGGTCCGCGCCCAGCTGCCGTTGCCCGCCCCAGGAGGAACCCCGTGAGCCCCATCCGTGTCGCGCTCGTCGACGACCAGAAGCTCGTTCGCGCGGGGTTCCGCATGGTCATCGACTCCCAGGCCGACCTCGAGGTCGTGATCGAGGCCGACGACGGCGAGGACGCGCTCGGCTCGATCCTGCCCGCCGCGCGCGCCGGCGAGGTCGACGTCGTCCTCATGGACATCCGCATGCCCCGCCTCGACGGGATCGCCGCGACGGGCCGCATCACGGCGGCCGGGCCCACCCCCAAGGTCATCGTGCTGACCACGTTCGACCTCGACGAGTACGTGCTCTCCGCGATCCGCGCCGGGGCGAGCGGCTTCCTGCTCAAGGACGCCCCGCCCGAGGAGATGCTCGCCGCGATCCGCACCGTGCACGACGGCGACGCCGTGATCGCGCCGTCGTCCACGCGCCGGCTCCTCGAGCACCTCGCGACGGCCCTGCCCGACCCCGAGGTGTCCTCCGAGCTCGACGCCGCGCTCGCCCAGCTCACGGACCGCGAGCGCGAGGTGCTCGTGCTCATGGCGCGCGGGCGGTCCAACCAGGAGATCGCGAGCGACCTGTTCGTGGGCGAGGCGACCGTCAAGACCCACGTGGGGCGCGTGCTGTCCAAGCTCGGGGCTCGGGACCGGGTGCAGGCCGTCGTCGTCGCCTACGACTCGGGGCTCGTGCGGCCGCACGGCGGGTAGCACGCCGTCGTCGGCCCCCTCCCCCCGCGGGTGGAGAGCGAAACCCGCCTCGGGGGCGACGCGCCCGAGAGTGCCGCGCGCATAGCGTCGTGGACGAACTCACAACCACGAGGAGCAACACGTGTCCCAGCAAGCCCCCGGCAGCCGCACGGCGCCCACCACCGCCGCCGTCCGCGCCCGCGGCCTGACCAAGGTCTACGGCGAGGGCGCCGCGGCCGTCCACGCGCTCGCGGGCGTCGACGTGGACTTCGACGCCGGCCAGTTCACCGCGATCATGGGCCCCTCGGGCTCCGGCAAGTCGACGCTCATGCACCTGCTCGCGGGGCTCGACTCCGCGACGGACGGCACCGTGTACCTCGGCGAGACCGAGCTGACGAGGCTCGACGACGACGCGCTGGCGCTGCTGCGCCGCGAGCGCATCGGCTTCGTGTTCCAGTCCTTCAACCTGCTGCCGATGTTCACCGCGGAGCAGAACATCACGCTGCCCCTCGAGCTCGCGGGCACCGCGGCGGACCCGGGCTGGTTCGACACGCTCGTCGACACCCTCGCGCTGCGCGAGCGGCTCACGCACCGTCCCGGGGAGCTCTCGGGCGGGCAGCAGCAACGCGTCGCGATCGCGCGCGCGCTCATCGCCCGCCCCGACGTCGTGTTCGCCGACGAGCCCACGGGCAACCTCGACTCGCGCTCCGGTGCCGAGGTGCTGAGCTTCCTGCGCCGCTCCGTGCGCGAGCTGGGTCGCACCGTCATCATGGTCACGCACGATCCCACCGCGGCCGCGTACGCCGACCGCGTGGTGCTGCTCGCCGACGGCCGCATCGCGGGCATGATCGACGAGCCGACGCCCGAGTCCGTGCTCGCGGGGCTCGACGCCCTGCGCACGCTCGAGGCGCCCGTCGCCGGCAGGGTGGCCGGCTGATGCGCGGTTTCGTCCTCTCCCAGCTCCGCCGGGGCGGGGGGCGGCTCGTCGCCGCCGGCATCGCGATCGCCCTCGGCTCCGCCTTCGTCGCGGCAGCCCTGCTCGGTTCCGCGATCGTCAAGACCACCGCCTACAACTCCGTGTCCGCGAGCTACGCGAAGGCCGACCTCGTGGTCGAGCCCACCGAGACCGCGTTCACGGCGGAACAGCTCGAGGCCCTCGCGGCCACGCCCGGCGTCGAGGCCGTCTCCCCCGTCATGGGCCTCAGCTTCATCGTGACGGTCGGCTCCCACTCCGACTACGTGTGGGCCGCCACGGCCGCCACGGACCCGCGGCTCGAGCCGGCCACCGTCTCGGAAGGGCGCCTGCCCGCGTCCGCGGACGAGATCGCCATCAGTGCCGATACCGCCGAGCGGATCGGTGCGCGCGTCGGGAGCGAGGTGGTGCTCGACACCCGCGAGGGCAGCTCGGATCTCGGCGACGAGAGCGGCGAGGTCGTGGCCTCGGACCCGTTCACCGCGACGGTCACGGTGGTCGGCACGCTCACGGACCCCGCCGGCTTCAACTACGACTCGCCGACGGCGATCCTCGTCGAGGAGCTCGCCACCCCCCTCGCCGAGGGCCAGCAGCTCACGCTCGACTCGTACCGCGCGCTCGTGCTGCTCGAGCCCGGGGCGGGTGTGGCCCAGGTCCGCGACGCCATCGGCGCCGATCCAGCGCTCGCGCTCGTGCGCACCTCGACCGTCGAGGAGACCGCCCACGTGGCCGTCATGCAGTTCGCGGGCGAGACGGACATCCTCACGGGGTTCGTCCTCACCTTCGCCGGGATCGCCCTGGTGGTCGCGGCGATCGTCATCTCGAACACCTTCCAGGTGCTCGTGGCCCAGCGCGCCCAGCTGCTCGCACTGCTGCGCTGCGTGGGTGCCACCCGCCGCCAGGTGCGCCGCTCGGTGCTCGTCGAGGCGTCCGTCGTCGGCCTCGTGTCGTCCGCCGTCGGGCTCGGGCTCGGCGTGCTGCTCGCCCAGGTGGCGCTGTGGATCGTGCCGGCGCTCGACCTCGCGGTCCCCGTGCCGACCACGGTCGTGCTGACCCCCGCCGTCGTCGCCTGGCCCGTCCTCACCGGGACTCTCGTCACCGTGCTCGCCGCCCTGACACCGGCCCGCATCGCGACCCGGGTCGCCCCGCTCGCCGCGCTGCGCCCCCTCGAGCTCACCCCGGTGCGCAAGAGCGGCGTGGTGCGGCTCGTGCTGGCCCTGCTCGGGCTCGTCATCGGCGGTGCTCTCCTCGCCTTCGTCACGGTGCTCTCGATCAACACCGAGATGCACGACCCGACGATGTTCGTGCTCGTGGGGGTGTTCGGGGGCGCCCTCTCGTTCACCGGCATCCTCATCGGCGCCGTGTACTTCGTGCCGGCGCTCGCCCGCGGGCTGGGGCGGCTCGCGGCACGGTTCGGTGGGGTGCCCGGCAAGATCGCGGCGGCCAACTCCGTGCGCAACCCGCGCCGGACCACCGCCACCGCGTCCGCGCTGCTCATCGGCGCGACGCTCGTGACGATGATGGCGACCGGCGCCGCGACGGCCCGTGGCTCGCTCACGGTGCTGCTCGACGAGAACTACCCGATCGACATCGCGGTGCACGCGCCGTGGTCGGCCACCGCGAACATCGGATCCCTGAGCGCGGCGCAGATCGCCGCCGTGAACCAGGCGGCGGGGGTTGCGAGCAGCGCGGAGATCGCGGCGGTCGGCGTCGCGGCCACCGTCGGCACGGACGAGTACGTCGACATCGTCGCGTACACCGCGTCCCAGGCCGAGCTCGACCGCGTGGTGCGGAGCGAGAGCTCTCCGCTCGTCGACCCGGGCCAGGTCGCGGTCCCGCGCTGGTTCGACGCGGAAGAGGGCACCACGGTGACCGTGACGCAGGGCGCGACCTCGCTCGAGCTCGAGGCACGGCCGAGCACCAACGGGGACCTCTGGCTGGCCGAGGAGGACTTCGCAGCGCTCGGCGGCGACGCGGTGACGGCGTCGATGTGGCTCGCGCTCGAGCCTGGCGCCGATCCCCTCGGCGTCGCGAACTCGCTGCGCGACACCTTCACGGAGCTGTCCTCGACGGTGGGCGACCCTCCCGCAGGGATCTCCGGAGCCGCCGTGGAACGGGCCGGCTACGAGCAGGTCATCGACACGATGCTCTCGATCATCGTCGGGCTGCTCGGCGTGGCCGTGATCATCGCGCTCGTGGGCGTCGCGAACACGCTCTCGCTCTCCGTGCTCGAGCGGCGACGGGAGTCCGCGACCCTGCGGGCGATCGGGCTGCGGCGCGGGCAGCTGCGCCAGATGCTCGCGATCGAAGGGGTGATCATCGCGCTCGTCGGCGCCGTGCTGGGGGCGGCGCTGGGGCTCGCGTACGGCTGGGCGGGCTCGGCCCTGCTTCTCGGTTCCTCGGGCGGGCTGACGCTCGTCATCCCGTGGCGCGACCTGGCCCTGGTGCTGGCCGTGGCGGTGGCGGCGGGCCTCCTCGCGAGCGTCCTGCCGTCCCGCACCGCGACCCGCACACCCCCGGTCGCCGCTCTCACCGTGGACTGACCCTCTCGCGGGGTGGTGGCACCGCGTCATCCACAGGCCTGGGGCCGGCGTCCGACCTGGGCGCCGGCCCTCGGTCATGCTCTGCGGCGTGCGAGTGAGCCTCTCCCCCGGTACCGGCCTGCCCGAGCTCGACCTCGAGCTCGCCGTCGGCGTCACCCTGGGCTCGCTGCGCACCCATCTCGCCGAGGTGACGGGCTGCCCCGCCGCCCGCACGGCACCGCTCGCGGTGGGCCGGCTCGTGCTCGACGAGTCGCACCGCACCGGGACGTTCCCGCTCGTCGCGGGGGCGCGGCTGCGCGTGGGTCCTGGGGGTAGGGATACCGCCGGGGCAGCCGACGACGGCGCCTTTGCGGCGGTGCGCGCTCCCCGGCACCTCGCCGTCGTGCACGGGCCCGACGCCGGAGCACTGTGGCCGGTGGGTACGCGGGTCGCCGTCGGGCGCGCTCCTGGGGGCGGCGCGGCGGGTGAACGCGGTGCGGTGGGTGAACGCGGCGCGGCAAGCACACGCGGCGCGGCGAGCGCGCGCAGCGGGCGGAGCTCCCCGCCTGGTGGCCTCGACCTCACCGACCCGCTCGTCTCGCTCGACCACCTCGAGGTGCGCGTCGCGGCGGGTCGCGTCTGGGTGCGCGACTCGGGCTCCGTGAACGGCACCCGCCGCTCCCGGTCCTGGTCGCACCACCGCGTCGGCGGCGTGGTGCCGCGGTGGTGGACCCGCTGGCGGGACGGCGACCGGGTGATGCTCGGGCTCACGGTTCTCGAGCTGCGGACGGCCGCGGGCACCTCTCGCCCGGCGCGCTCGCGGGGGCACAAGGCGCTGCTGGGGATGACAGCACTCGCCCCGGCCGTCGGCTCGCTCGCCCTCGTAGCCGGTACCGGCAACCCGGCCCTGCTCGCGCTCGGCCTGGCCGGCCCCGCCCTCGCGGCCGCCCTCCTGAACCGTCCCACCCCACCAGACCCCCCGCCCCCCGTCCCACCCTCCGCCGAGGTAGTGAGGATTCCCCGAGGTAGTGACTCCGCAATCACTGATTCGGGGATTCCTCACTACCTCACGGGGCCGGGCGGGCGGGAACCGGGCGGGCGGGGTGGGGGCGGCGGGGCTGGGGTTGACGCGTGCGGGCTGACGGCGGAGGTGGCGCGGGCCGTCCTCACCCGGGAGGTGGCCGAGCCGAGCGGCGCGCTCGACGCGCTCGCACCGGCCGGGGTGCTCGCCGTCTGCGGCCCCGACGCCGCCCGGGTCGCCGCGACGCTGATCCTCGCCGCCCAGCCCGGGCAGGTGGAGGTCCGAGGGCACGGCGCACCCCGGTGGGGTTGGACCCGATGGCTCGCCGACGGTCGGGACGGCACCGGGGACGGGACGGCCGGGCCGCACGTCGTGGTCGTCGACGGCGAGGAGGCGCAGCCGCAGTGGGGCGGGCCGGGGCGCGTGGTCGTCCTCGTCGAGCCCGAGCGCGTGCCCTCGTGGTGCACCGCGCGCCTCGACGCCGCGACGGGGGCGTGGCACGGGCCCGACGGTGAGCAGACGTGGACCGTGCGTGCCGGTTCGGTCTCCTGGGCGGAGCAGCAGGCGCGGCTCGTGGCGGGATCCCGGTGCGTCCGCGCGGTCGGGGCCGGCGGTATCCCGGAGTCGGTGACGCTCGGCGAGCTCGGGCTGCCGGGTGACGTCGGGGCGGTCAGCGCCGCGTGGGCGGTGGCTGACGGCGGGCTGCGGGCCGTGGTCGGTGCGGGGCCGGGCGGGCGGGACGCCGTCGTCGACCTCGTGCGCGAGGGGCCGCACGTGCTCGTGGCCGGCACCACCGGCTCGGGCAAGTCGGAGCTGTTGCGGGCGCTCGTCGCCTCGCTCGCGCTGCGCTACCCGCCCACCGCGCTCGCGTTCGCGCTCGTCGACTTCAAGGGCGGCGCGGGGTTCGGCGCGCTCACGGAGCTCGAGCACGTGGTGGGTTCCGTCACGGACCTCGACGCGCACGAGGCGGCCCGGGCGCTCGCCGGCCTGGGCGCCGAGCTACGCGCGCGCAAGTCGCTCCTCGCGCGCGTGGGAGTCACGGACCTGCGCGACTGGCCGAGCGGCGCACCCGTGCCGCACCCGGGGCGGCTCGTCGTGATCGTCGACGAGTTCCGTGCCCTCGCCGAGGAGCTGCCCGACCTCATGGGCGCCCTCGTGCGCGTCGCGACCCAGGGCCGTTCCCTCGGCGTGCACCTCGTGCTCGCGACGCAGCGACCGTCCGGGGTCGTGAGTGCCGAGCTGCGGGCCAACGTCGCGCTGCGGCTCGCGCTGCGGGTCACCGACGCCGCCGACTCGAGCGATGTCATCGAGGTGCCCGACGCCGCCGCGATCTCCCCCGCGATCCCCGGGCGGGCCCTGCTGCGGCGCGGGCCCGGACCGGTCGAAGAGCTGCAGGTCGCACGCGTGGGCACGGCGGGGGCGCCCGTGCGGCGTGCGGAGCCACTGGGCTTGGGTGGCTCGGGTGGCGCTGGGAGTGCGGGCGGCGCTGGGAGTGCGGGCAGCTCGGGCGGCGCTGGTGACGCCGGAGCCGCGGCGCGCTCCGGTGGGCCGGGTGACGTGGACGACGCCGACGCCGACGACGCGCTCGTCGCGACCGTGCGCGAGGCGGCGGCACGCTGGCACCCCGGTGCGGAGCGGCCCGGAGCGCCCTGGCTGCCTGCGCTGCCGGGTGAGGTCTGGCTCGACTCGCTCGAGCGCCCGGGCGAGGCGGACACAGCTCGCTCGGACGCCAGCGGCCCGGACGCCAACGGCCCGGAAGGCGCAGGTCAGGCAGAGCACGGCGTGGCCGACGGCGACCAACCCGCGAGCCGGAGCACCCGGGCGCTGGACGTCCTGCCGTTCGCGCTCGCCGACGCTCCCGAGCGGCAGTCTCGGACGGTCGCCGCGTGGGAGCCCGCCGCGGGGCACCTGCTCGTCATCGGCGGGCCCGGGTCCGGGCGGACGACGCTGCTCACGACGCTCGGGGCGGCGGCGCTCGCACGCGGCTGGACGGTCCACGCGATCGGGCTGCCCGGCTCCACCTTCGATCCGGGAGGGTCAGGCTCATCGAGCGGCCCGCCCGGCGGCGCCCACCCGGGGCTCGGCACGGTGTGCGGACCCGACGACCCGCGACGTCTCGGGCGCCTCGTCACCCTGTTGCGCGACGTGCCACCGCGCACCCTCGTGCTGGTCGACGGCGCCGAGGAGACCTGGCGCGCGCTCGAGACGGTCGCACGGGGGGCGGGCGCCGAGCGGTTCGGCGAGCTGCTGCGTTCGCGCACCGTGGGGGTCGCGCTCTCCGCCTCCCGCGCGACGGGCCCGTGGGCCGCCCACGCGGTCGCGCGCGTGGTGCTCCCCGTCGGGGACGCCATCGCCGAGGACATGGCCGGAGTCCCGCGAGGGCTGTGCGGCGCACGGCGCGGTCCCGGCCGGGCCATCTGGTTGCCGCCACGTGCGGACCCGCTCGTGTGCCAGGTGGCCCGCGTCGAAGGCACGGGAGCGGCGGCCCGCTTCCCGCCGTCGGCCACCACCCCGGCACCGCCGCGACCGCCCCTGCGCCTCGCGCCCCTCCCGCTCACCGCACCGCGCTCGCCCGGAGCGGGAAGCCGACGCCGAGGGCTCGCGATCGGCGTGGGGGGCGACGAGGGACGCACGGTGGCGATCGCGGCGGACGGCGGCGTGCTCGTGGTGGGCTCGCCGGGTTCTGGTCGGAGCACCGCGCTCGCACACCTCGCGCTCGGAGCGGCCCGCAGCGGCCGGTCGCTCGTCACCGTCACGCAGGATGCCGCGCTGCACGCCGCAGGTGCCGCGTCGGGCCCGGTGTGCGGGTTCGCGCGGCCGGAGGTGCTCGAGCTGCTGCGGGGAGCCGAGCCCCGGGAGGCCGTCGTCGTCGTCGACGATCTCGAGCAGCTCACGCGGCTCGTGCCGGAGGCCGCCGATGCGCTCGACTCCTTCGTCGACGACGGCGGGCGCCTGCTCGCGAGCCTCACGCTCGACGGCGCGCTCGGTGCCTACCGCGGCGCCGTCGCGACGCTGCGTGCCCGGCGCCACGGCCTCGTGCTCGCCCCGCACCACCCCGGGAGCGGCGAGGTGTTCGGGACGCCGCTCGACTGGGAGGTGGACCCCGCGCGGCCCGGTCACCCCGGTCGCGGCGTGGTGCAGCAAGGCTCGCGGCTCACGGCCGTGCAGGTGTTCGCGCCCGACGACGGGACCACCGCGGCCGGGAGCTGATCCCCCGGGTGCGGGGCCGGCCCCCGGCGCGAAGGTCAGCCTTCGGTGACGGCGCGGCGCGGAGGGACGACGCCGGGGCGCAGCATCGCGGCGATCACGAGGACGGCGACCACCACCGCGAGCACCCCGACCACGGCCGCCTCGCCGCGGATCCACTCGACGCCCATGATGCCGAGCAGCAGCTGGAAGGTGATGACGGGGGCGCGCGTCCATGCAGCGGCGTGCCACACGCCGCGCGCGCACAGCGCGAGCAGCAGCGCCGCCACGACCGCGAAGACGGCGAGGCCGACGACGGCCTGCGGGTACGCGGCCGTGCCACGCGCGAGCGAGACGAGCCATGCGACGGCGAAGCCCGCGAGGACGAGCACCTGCCCACCCAGGAGCACGACGGCGGCCACGCGGGTGCCGCGCGCGGGCGGGAACACGGCGCCGGCAGGAGACGTTATGTCTGACATCAGCAGCAAGACTACGACCAGACGAAGAGGACGACGAGCACCTCGTGTGACGAAGACCTCACGCCTTGGGCGCGATTACTCGGAGCAAAACTCTTGTGGTATGGCGGCCGGGATGTGAGGCTAGACGGCAGTTGTGTTCACCCCCTGCTTCCCCTGCATTGGCCCCCGCACGTCCGCGACCGGACAGCGCGCGGCCAAGATCGAAATGGAGACCTGATGGACTGGCGCCACCGCGCTGCGTGTCTGACCGAGGACCCCGAGCTGTTCTTCCCGATCGGGAACACCGGGCCCGCCCTCGTTCAGATTGAAGAGGCCAAGGCCGTGTGCCGTCGTTGCGACGTTGCCGACACGTGCCTGCGCTGGGCCATGGAGACCAACCAGGACTCCGGTGTCTGGGGCGGCCTGACCGAGGACGAGCGCCGGGCGCTCAAGCGTCGGACGGCTCGCCAGCGCCGGGCCGGCTGAGCTCCCGCCCCGCACCCCACGCATCGAAGCCCCGTCGGACCAGATCCGGCGGGGCTTCGCGCTGCGTCAGCCCGTAGGGCGGGGCGTGCGGAGGGTCGCGTCGATGCGGACCGTGGTGCCGCCGCCCTCGCGCGGCCCCCACGTGATCTCGCCGTGCAGCTCGTTCGAGACGAGCGCCTGCACGATCTGGGTGCCCAGCCCGGAGCCGGGCCCGTCCCCCTCGCCGATCCCCGCGCCGTCGTCGGACACGGTGACGACCAGGTCGTCCCCGTCCCGCTGCGCGCTCACCTCGACCTCGCCGCTCGCCCGACCCGCGAGCCCGTGCTCCACGGCGTTCGTGACGAGCTCGGTCAGCACGAGCGCGAGTGCCGTGGCGTCCTCGGCGGGCACCTGACCGAACTGCCCGAGCATCACGGTGCGCACCTGCCCGGAGGCCGCCGCGACATCGGCGGCGAGCCGCAGGTTGCGCCGGATGAACTCGTCGAAGTCGACGGTCTCGTCGAGGGTCTGGGACAGCGTCTCGTGCACCATCGCGATGGTGGAGACCCGCCGCATCGCCTCGTCGAGGGCGGCGCGCGCCTCGGGGTTGGTCATGCGGCGCGACTGGAGCCGCAGCAGGGCCGCGACGGTCTGCAGGTTGTTCTTCACGCGGTGGTGGATCTCGCGGATCGTCGCGTCCTTCGTGATGAGCTCACGCTCGCGGCGGCGCAGCTCGGACACGTCGCGGCACAGCAGCACGGCCCCGTGGCGGTGGCCGTTCTCGCTCAACGGCACGGCTCGCAGGGACAGCGCGACACCGCGAGTCTCGAGGTCGGTGCGCCACGGGGCGCGGCCCGTGACGACGAGCGGCAAGGACTCGTCCACCGGCATGCCGGTCTCTTCGATGAGCTCCGTCGTCACCTCCGCGAGCGAACGGCCCACGAGCGTGCCGATCACCCCGAGCCGGTGGAAGCACGACAGGGCGTTCGGGCTCGCGTAGAGCACCTCGCCCTCGGAGTTGAGCCGGATGAGCCCGTCCCCCACGCGCGGTGCGCCACGGCGCGGCCCGGTCGGCACGTCGGCGTAGGGGAACTCTCCGCGCGAGACCATGCCCAGCAGGTCGTCGGCCGCCTCGACGTAGTTGAGCTCGAGCCGGCTCGGCGTCCGTGCGCCACCGAGGTTGGTCTGCCGGGCGATGACGGCGAGCGCCCGCCCGTCGTGCACCACGGGCACCGCTTCCTCGCGCACGGCGTACGAGCCGAACCATCGCGGCTCGCGCGAGCGCTGGGCCGTGCCCTCGTCGAGCGCGCGCTGCAGCTGCGGGTGCTGGCCCGCCGGGGCGTACGAGCCCACGATGTCGTCGTGGTGCACCGTGGCCCCCGTCGAGGGGCGGCACTGCGCGATCGCCACGAAGTCACCCTCCGTGGTGGGCAGCCACAGCACGAGGTCGGCGAACGCGAGGTCTGAGATGAACTGCCAGTCGCCGGCGAGCAGATGGAGCCACTCGACATCGGCGATGTCAAGGTCTGCGTGGCGCTGGACGAGTTCGCTGAGGGTCGACACCCCGTCAGCCTAGGAGTATCGGGGCGCCCTGGGACCCACGGATAGGTAGGCTCAGGGTGCCGATGCAGCCCGGACGCCCAGGGGAGCCCGTGGTGCGCGGCACAGAAGGAGGATCTCGTGCGACTTCAGGCCGTCCTGCGCTACCCCGCCGAGCCCGCGCGCGTCGTGGCGATGCTCGCGGACCCCGAGTTCTCGCGCCGGGTGATCCTGGCGACGGAGGGGACGGCCGAGGCGGTGGACATCACCGGCGACGACTCCGGTGACGGCCCCTTCACCGTGACGACGCGTCGCTCCGTGCCCACGGACCAGATCCCGGCCCAGATGCGCTCCTTCGTCGGTGCGAGCCTCGACGTGCGCCAAGCGATCGCGTGGGGCGCGGAGGAGGACGGCATCCGCCGCGGCTCCGTCGCGCTCGAGATCGCCGGGACCCCCGTACGCGTCACGGGCACGACCCACCTCGTGGGCTCCCCGGAAGGCACCACGATCGTCGAGTACGACACGCAGGTGCGCGCGCAGGTGCCCCTCTTCGGCACCGCCATCGAGGAGGCTGCGGCCGGCGCCGTGCGCCACGCCCTCGCGGCCGAGGAACGCGTCGGCATCGAGTGGCTCCACGAGCACCCAGGCACCTGACGGGCACGGTAGGCTGGTGTGGCAACGCTCCCAAGGCCGGGAGCGTGCCTGACTCGGGGGAGTTACCAGGATGTCGGTCGACGACGACGCCAAGACTGCGCCGCGAGACGAGCCGCGCCACACCGCACCGACCCTTGAGGAGGTGGCCGCGCTCGCCGGGGTGAGCCGTTCCACCGCCTCGCGCGCGCTCAACGGCGGCAAGCGCGTCTCCTCGACGGCTCAGGCCGCCGTCGACGCCGCGATCACCCAGCTCGGCTACACGCCCAACCGCGCGGCACGTTCCCTCGTGACCCGCCGCACCGACTCGATCGCGCTCGTCATCCCGGAGCCCGACGAGCGCGTCCTGACGGACCCGTTCTTCTCGGGGACGCTCAACGGGCTGAGCTCCGCGCTCGCGGGGACCGACCTGCAGCTCGTACTGATCATCTCCCGGCCGGGCGACTCGGAGCGCACCGAGCGCTACCTGCGCAACGGCCACGTCGACGGCGCCGTGGTCGTCTCCCACCACGAGTCGGACCGCCTCGACACGCTGCTCGCGGAGTCCCGGCTCCCCGCCGTCTTCGTCGGCCGGCCCCTCAACGAGGTGGGCCGCCTGCACTACATCGACGTCGACAACTACGGCGGCGGGCGCATCGCGGCCGAGCACCTCGTGGCGACGGGCCGCCGCAACATCGGCATGATCGCCGGCCCGCAGGACATGGCCGCGGGCCGCGACCGCCTGCGCGGCTGGGTCGACGTGCTCGAGGCGAACGGCCTGCCCACGGACAAGTTCGTCACGAGCGACTTCACGGCCACCTCCGCCTCGGAGGTCACGGGCGAGCTCCTCGACCGGTACCCCGACATCGACGGCATCATCGCGGCCTCCGACCTCATCGCGGTGGGTGCCGTCAACGTGCTGCGGGAGCGCGGCAAGTCGGTCCCCGAGGAGATCGCGATCATCGGCTTCGACAACCTCGGTGTGAGCACCTCCCCCGCGCTGACCACGCTGACCAACCCTGTGGTCGCGATGTCGCGGGCCGCCGGTCACATGCTCCTCGACCTGCTCGAGAACGGCGAGAAGGAACCGCAGCACACGCAGTTCAGTCCCGACCTCGTGGTCCGTGCCTCGACCGCCCCGCGTGCGGGCTGACGCCGGGTCACCACGCCCCGGCACGCCCGGGTCACTGACGCTCTTCGCGCTCGTCGGCCTCGGCGGGCTGCTCGGGGGCCTCACCCGCACCGGCGTGCTCGAGCTCGCCGGGCCCGAGCTCGACGCCCAAGGCCTCGCGCTCATCAACGTCCTGGGCTCGGGGTTGCTCGGCGTCCTCGTCGGTGCCGCGACACCCGGGGTCACGGTGTGGCTGCGACCGTTCCTCGGCACCGGGCTGCTGGGTGGGTTCACGACCTACTCCGCCGCGATGGCCGCCGTCGCGCACCTCGCGGACGGGTCCGGCTGGGCGGTCGCGGCGGGCTACCTCGCTGCGAGCCTCGTCGCGAGCGTGCTCGCCGCGGGCGGGGGCCTCGCGCTCGGGCTGCGCCTCGCGGTCCGTGGCACGACGGCGGTGCCCGACGACGGCGCCCGCCGGCCCGGCAGCAACCCTGGTCCGGGGAGCACCTCATGACCTGGGCACTCGCTCTCGCCGTGGGACTGGGCGCCGGGCTCGGCTCGCAGCTGCGCTTCGCGGCCGAGCGCTGGCACGCGGCCGCCCGACGCCGGCAAGGGCTCGCCGCTGCCACGTTCCCCTGGGCAACCCTCGTGGTCAACGCCGTGGGCTCCGCGGCGCTCGGCGTCCTCACGGGCGCGCACGCGGCGGGGGCGCTCGACGCGACGTGGCTCGCCATCGCCGGCGCGGGCGTGTGCGGTGGCCTGACGACGTTCTCGACCCTGGCGCTCGACGTCGTCGTCCTGCTGCGTTCCCGGTGGTGGGCGCGTGCCGCGTGGTACGTCGGCGCCCAGGTGGTCGCCGGGCTCCTGCTCTTCGCCCTCGGGCTCGCGCTCGGCCACGAGATCGCCGCGAGCGCCGCCACGCTCGCCTGATCACATCGATTCGATCACGAAAGTGCCCATGGCGTGACCGATGTGCGGGAGCGCACCCACACCTGGCTATCCTTGCCCGAGTGCGTCCGTCCAGGGGGCGCCCGATACACATCGAGGTGTACCGCCGCATGAGAGGCCCCGCATGAGCGGCGAGGGCAACCTCGCGCCGTGGCGGCTGCGCACCGCGACCCGTCGCGGCCGCACGCAGTGGCCCATCCTGCTCGTGGCCCTCACGGTCGCCCTCGTGACCGGTTCGCTGCTCTCGGGCATGTCCATCCTCGTCTCCGCGACCGAGGAGTTCGCGCTCTCCACGGTGCTCGGCGCGACGGACCCCACGCGCACGCGGGTGGACGTCCGCGTCGCGATGGACGACCTCACGGGCGACGTCGAGGGCGCGGCGACCCGTTCCCACGCGGCCGCCGCCGACCTCTTCGGCCCCGCCCCGCACACCACCTCGAGCCACGTGTTCTCGACCCTCTACGCCGTGCTGCGGGAGAACGCCTCGCCCGCCCTGTCCTACGTCGCCGCGATGGAGGGCCTGCGGGACGAGGTCGACCTCGTCGCCGGTTCGCTGCCCGGCGCACCGTTCGAGGCGGAGATCTCGGACGACGACGGCGAGCCCGTGACGCGCACCGTCATCCCCGTGATCGCCCCGGAGGCCATCCTCGAGGTGTTCGGCATCGAGCTCGGAGACCGCGTGGAGCTGCGCGGGTCCTACGGCCTCGGCGACCGCGTGCACGTCCAGGTCACGGGCCTGTTCACCGCGAAGGAGCCCGGCGGGGACTACTGGCGCGCCGACCGCAGCACGGGCAGGGGCTGGCGCCCGGACGCCGTGGTCCCCCAGAGCGGCGGCCTCATCACCACAGACATCATCGGCCCGCTCGTCATGGACCGCGCCGTCCTCACGGGCGGCGGGGCGGCGACCGAGTACCTAACCGCGTCCTACACCCCGAGCCTCGAGGCGCTCACCCCCGCCGGGCTCACCGCCCTGCAGTCGCGCGCGAACCGGGCGGGCGAGGACGTCCCCCGCCTCGTCACGGCCCCGGACGTCGACACGGTCCAGGTCACGACGACGCTCCCCGTGCCGCTGCGCGAGACCTCGACGGCGCTCACGATCACGCGGGCCTCGGTGCTCGTCGTCGGGCTGCTGCTCCTCGTGCTCGCGGTCGCCGCGCTCCTGCAGGCGGCCCGGCTCGTCGCGGAGGGCCGCACCGCGGAACGCTCGCTCATGCGCGCTCGGGGCGCCTCGGGCCGCCAGGTGCTCGCCCTCGGTGCGACGGAGGCGCTCGGTCTCGCCGTCGTGACGGCCGCCGTGAGCCCCTTCCTCGCCCGCGCCCTGTACCTCGCGCTCGCCCAGACGTCTTCGATGCGTGCGGCAGGGATGGACCGCGACCCGGGCATCTCCCCCCAGACATGGGTCGTCGCGGGACTCGCCGCCGCGGTGTTCGCCGTCGTCCTCGTCTCCCCGCTCCTGCGCCGCCAGGGCACGTTCGTCGACGCCGAGGCCGAGCGCGCCCGCCCGGACCGCAAGGGCTTCCTGCAGCGCTCCGGGCTGGACCTCGCCGTCGTCCTCCTCGCGGGGCTCGCCTACTGGCAGCTGCGCCAGTACGCCTCCCCGCTCGTGCGCAGCGGCACGGGGTTCGCCGTCGACCCGCTGCTCGTGCTCGGCCCCGCGCTCGCCCTGCTCGCCGGTGCGCTGCTGTGCGTGCGCATCCTGCCGCCGGCCTCCCGGCTCGCCGAACGCCTCGCCGCCCGCGGGCGTGGCGCCGTCGCACCGCTCGCCGCGTGGGAGATCGGGCGGCGGCCCGCGCGTGCCACGTCGGCCGTGCTGCTGCTCACCCTCGCGCTCGCCGTGGGGACCTTCGCGTTGACGTTCCTCGCCACGTGGCGCGCTTCGCAGGGCGACCAGGCGGCCTTCGCGACGGGCACCGACGCGCGCGTGACGAACCTGCCCGGGGCGGCGCTCGCCCAGGCGGACACCGTCGCGGCGCTGGCCGGCGGGACGCTCGAGGCCACGGACGTCGGCGCGACGCTGCGTCGCGACGGGCGGATCGGCACGCTGGGCTCGCGCAACGGGATCCTCGGTCCCGTGGGGACCGGCGTGCTCGGGCTCGACGCCGCGAGCCGCGACCAGCTGCGCGACCGCCTCGGCCACGAGTCCGTGGCGCGCACCGTGGCCGACACGCTCGACGAGGGCGCCCCGGGGATCCTGCCCGGCATCGAGCTGCCCGCGGGGACCGACGCCGTCGAGCTCGAGGTGCGCTTCGCGAAGTCGCGCGACCCCATGCCGGGGCTCGCCACGACGCTGCGCCTCGCGGTCCAGGACGCGACGGGACTCGTCCAGACCTTCGACGTGGGCACCTCCCCCGTCACGGGCGAGGCCTCGACGGTGCTCGTCGACCTCGTGCCCGGCACGGCGCCGGCGCCCGTCGAGGCGGGGCCCGACGAGGAGGTGCAGGCCGACGACGACGCTCCCCTGCCCGTCACGACCGCGACCCTGCAGGGGCCTCTGCGGATCGTCGCGGCCCAGACCGCGTGGTTCACGTCGGAGTCCCCGGAGCTCGACGAGTGGCTCGGCCTCCACGGCCAGGACGACTTCCTCATGACGTTCACGGTGACCGACGTCGTCGCCATCGACCGCACCGGCTCGGGCACTCTCGCACGGACGCGACTCAGCCCCGACGCAGGCCTCGACTGGTACGCCAAGGTGTCCGACGTCCTGCCCTCGACCGTGACCCCCGAGCCGGGCGAGTTCCTGCGCGCCGCCCTCTTCTCCCGGGGCCTCACGCTCGCCAGCTACCCCGGCACCGCGACGCAGACGACGTGGCCAGCGACCCAGGCGGTGCCCCTCGTCGTGACGTCCGCCGTCGCGCGTCAGTTCGACCGCAACGCCAGCGGGACGCTCGCGGTGCAGATCGGCGACGCCATCGTCCCGGCGCGGATCGCCGCCGTCGTGCCCTACCTGCCGAGCATCGCACCGGGTGCCCGCGCGGTCGCGGCCGACGCCGGGCAGCTCGCCCAGGCGCTCGTCGAGCAGGGCGCGCAGGTCTCGGGCGACATCGAGTGGTGGGTCCCGCTCCCGGCCGGTGCGCCCGACGCCGCCGCGACCCTCACCGAGCACGTCGAAGGGCTCGGGGGCGCGGTCGTCTCGACCCACGCCGGCACGCTCGAACGCCGCGACTCCCCGCTGCGGATCGGTGTGCAGGGCGTGCTGTGGCTCGTGGCGCTCGGCGCGAGCATCCTCGCGGCGATCGGCTACGCGGTGTACGCCACGGTGACGCTGCGCGACCGCAACCTCGAGTTCGCCCAGCTCCGGGCCATCGGGCTGCAGCGCCGCTCGCTGCTCGCCGTCGTCTCGCGCGAGTCGATGCTCATCACGGGCCTCGCCGCCGTCTTCGGGCTCGGGCTCGGCGCGCTGCTCGGCTGGCTCGTCGCCCCGCTCGTGTCGCTCTCCCCGGACGGCACCCGTCCGGTCCCCGAGGTCACGGTGCTGCTCCCGTGGGGTCAGATCGCCCTGCTCGCCGCGGAGGTCGCGGTGCTGCTCGTGGCCGTCGTCGTCGTGGTCTCGCGGACCCTGCACACCGCCGACCCGGCCCAGGTCCTGCGCGCGGGAGACGCGCGATGAACGAGATCGAGGTGACGGTCGTGAGTCGCAAGGGCGGCGACCGGGACGGGGCCCGCAACGGCACGACGGCGCACGCCGACGTCGGCACGCGGTGGCGCGCGGCGACCTCGATGGGCGCCCTCGTGGTGCGGCGCCGCGCGTGGCGCGACCGCGGCCTGCTGCTCGTGTCGATGCTGCTCGTGGTCGCCTCGACGCTGCTGTCCGTCGTCGCGCCCCGGCTCGTGCTCGACGTCGTGGACCGCGGCGCCGCCGACGTCCTCGAGCGCGCCGGCGACCGCGCCCAGATCCTGCTGCACGCGAGCGTCGGCAACTCGGCCTCCGAGACCGCGGGGCTGCGCGGCGAGCTCTTCGAGCAGTTCCTCGAGGCGGCCGAGGACGTGGGCGAGCACCTGCCACCCACGCTCGCACGCGTCGCGGGAGAGACCTCGAGCGCCGTCGTCACGCCCGTGGTGAGGGTCTCGGCCATCGAGGTCCCGATCGCCGAGAGCGCCTCGGGCGAGGGGGCCGACGGCGTGGTCCGGGTGCTCGAGCCCGTCACGTGGGAGGGCACCCGGGAGCTGCAGGTGTTCAGCCTCGACGTGGGTGTCCCCGCGGCCGGGCTGCTGCGGGTCGTCGAAGGGACGATGCCCGGCCCCCCGGGACCCCGGGTGAACGAGCGCAACCCGCTCGAGATCGCCGTGACGGCCCCCGTCGCCGAGGAGCTCGGCCTCGAGCTCGGTTCCGAGATCGGGCTGACGTCGCGCGCGAGCGCCGCCGAGTGGGTGCGGCTCGTCGGCATCGTCGAACCGGTCGACCCGGCGGCTGCCGTGTGGACCATCGCCCCCGAGACGCTCGAGCCCCGCACGCGCGCCGCCCGCGCGGAGTCGCCCGCCTACGCCCGGGGCACCGTGGTCGCGGACGCCGCGGCGGCCGCAGCGCTCGTGAGCGCGCTCGACCAGCCCGCGAAGGGCACGATCCGGATCGCCGTGCAGCCCGCCGCGTTCGACGCCGCGACGGCCGCCGCCGCCAGCACCGAGCTCGCGACGGTCCGCTCGGACCCCACGTCGCTGACCCCCGCGCTGCGCTTCGTGACCTTCTCCGCGGAGTTCGACAAGCTGCTCGCCTCGTACCCCACGACGGCCCGCGCCGCGCTCGCCCAGATGTCCGTCGTCGCGGCCGGCGTGGTGGGCGTCGCCGCCGTCGTCATCGGGCTCTTCGCCCGCCTGCTCGTGGTCCGTCGCTCGGGGCAGATCGCGCTCGAGCGGGCACGCGGCTCCACGGTGCTCGCCGTCGCCGGGCGCCTGCTCGCCGAGTCGCTCGTCGTGGCGGCGCTCGGCCTCGGCGCGGGGATCGCGCTGTCCCAGCTCTTCGTCGCGGGGCTCCAGGGCACCGCGCTGCCGCTCGCCGCAGTCGGGCTCGCCGCCGTGGCGTCCGCGCCAGTCCTCGGCGCGATGGCCGCCCGCGGCGCGTGGACGGGACGGCGCGAGCCCGCCAACCGGCAGGACCGGGTGCGGCTCGCCAAGCGACGGCGCGTCAAGCGGCTCGTGGTCGAGCTGACGGTCGCGGCGCTCACGGCCGTCGGGGTGCTCACCCTGCGGGGTCGCGGGGTGCTCCAGACCCAGACGGACGGCATCGACCCGTTCCTCGCCGTCGTCCCCCTCTTGCTGTGCCTCACCGTCACGCTCGTCGTCGTGCGCCTGTTCCCCTACCCCGTGCGCGCCGTCGGTGCCCTGACGCGCCGTTCGCGCGGACCGCTCGGGCTGCTCGCCGCAGCCACGGCGAGCCGCTCGGTCGCGATCCTGCCGCTGCTCGCCCTGACCCTCGGCGTCGGGATCACGACGGCGGGCGGGCTGCAGGTCGGCACCGTCAACGACGGGCAGGAGGCCGCCGCCTGGGAGCGCGTGGGGGCCGACGCCCGCATCGACGCGGCGCTCACCGCCGACGAGCTCGCGGCCCTGCGCACCGCCGAGGGTGTCACGCACGTCGCGACCGGCATCGTCGCCGCGACCACGGTCGACCTCGGGCCGGTCTCCGACGAGTTCACGGTGGCCGCCGTCGAGCGGGCGTTCCTCGACGTGCTCGCGCAGGTGCCCGGCGTCGACCCGAGCTCGCTCGAGCCGGCCTTCGTCGACGCGGGGGAAGGCGAGCCGGTCGCGATGGTCGTGGACCCGCGCATCGCCTCGCGGATGTCCGACGAGGCGGTCTCGCTCTACTTCGGTCCCGCGTTCCTGAGCGGCCGCGTCGTGGGGACGACCACGGTCTCGCTCGCCGGGTACGTCGACGGGCCCACGATCTTCGTCGACCTCGCCCAGGTGGACGCGCGCATGAAGGAGCCCCGCACCCGGACCACCGTGTGGGTCACGGGCCCGGGGGCGGACGCCGCCGTCGAGCACGTGCCCGACGCCGCGCAGCTCGCGACCACGCGCACGCAGTGGCTCGAGGCGAACCGCGGCTCCGCGCTCGTCGGGGGTGTGCAGTCGATGCTCGTCTACGCCGTCGTCACCGTCGCCCTGCTCGTCGCGATGGCGCTCGTGGCGACCGTGCTCGCCGGGGCGCACGCGCGCGGCATCGTGCTGTCGATGCTGCGCACTCTCGGCCTGCGCGCGGGCTACGGCTGGTGGCTCGCGGTGAGCGAGCTCGCGCCCGTGGTGCTCGCCGCGCTGGCCGGCGGCATCTTCGCCGGGACGGCGATCCTCGTGCTGCTCGGGCCCACGCTCGGGCTCGTCGTCCTCACCGGCGGCGTGGCCGATCCACCTCTCGTGATCGAGCCCATGTTCGTGCTCGCCGTCGTCGCCGTGGCCGTCGTGCTGCTCGGCGTGGCCGTCCTCGCCGAGGTGCTCACGCACCGACGCGACAAGCTCAGCGAAGTCCTCAGGGTTGGAGCCACGTCATGACCGAACAGCTCACGCCGACGACGTCCCCCGGGGCGGCGACGCGCACGCACCACGAGTACGGCGCCGACGCGCTCATCATGTGCGACTCGCTCGTGCGCATCTACCAGGTGGACCAGATCGAGGTGCAGGCGCTGCAAGGGCTCGACCTGCTCGTCGAGGCGGGCGAGATGATCGCGATCGTGGGGGCGTCCGGCTCGGGCAAGTCGACGCTCCTCAACGTGCTGTCCGGCCTCGACGTGCCGACGGCGGGGCGCGCACGCGTGGCGGGCTGGGACCTGCTGCGCATGTCGCACGCGGACCGGCTCGCCTACCGCCGCTCCGTGGTGGGCTTCATCTGGCAGCAGACGGCGCGCAACCTCTTGCCGTACCTGACCGCCCAGGAGAACGTCTCGCTCCCGATGGCCTTCGCCGGGGTGCGCGGCAAGCAGCGTGCCCGCCGCACGAGCGAGCTGCTCGAGGCGCTCGGCATGGGCGACAAGGCGGCCCGGCGCCCGGGTGAGCTCTCGGGCGGCGAGCAGCAGCGCGTCGCGATCGCCGTGGCCCTCGCCAACTCGCCGCAGGTGCTCTTCGCGGACGAGCCCACGGGAGAGCTCGACTCCGCGACGGGCGACGACGTGTTCGCGGCGCTGCGCTCGGCCAACACCGAGCTCGGTGCGACCGTCGTCATCGTGACGCACGACGACGAGGTGTCCACGCAGGTGGGCCGCACCGTGGCGATCCGCGACGGGCGCACGAGCTCCGAGGTCGTGCGCCGCACGGAGGTGGACGAGTTCGGCCAGCACTCCGTGATCGCCGAGGAGTACGCGATGCTCGACCGCGCCGGACGGCTGCAGCTGCCCGCCGAGTACCGGTCGTCGCTCGGGCTGCGCGACCGCGTGCGCCTCGAGCTCGAGTCCGACCACGTGGGGGTGTGGCCCGACGGCGTGCCACGCACACCGTCGAGCACCGAGCAGGACGGAGAGCGGTCGTGAGCGAACCCACCACGCGACGAGCGTTGCGCGAGTCGGCGGCCGGTGCCGCGGCGGCCGGCACTGCGGCGGCGGAGGGCTCGCCGTCGGCCACTCCTGACGTCAGCGGGCAGCCCGCGATCGCCGTGCGCGGCGTCTCGCGCGTGTACCCGGGCCCCGCGGGCCGCGAGGTGCACGCCCTGCGCGACGTGAGCTTCGACGTGCCGCGCGGCGAGCTCGTCGCGCTCGTCGGGCGCTCCGGCTCGGGCAAGACGACGCTGCTCAACTGCATCGGCGGGCTCGACCGGCCCACGTCCGGCACCGTGCACCTCGGCGGGCGCGACGTCACGACGCTGTCCGAGCGCGAGCGCACGGCGCTGCGGCGCGACGAGGTCGCCTTCGTGTTCCAGACCTTCGGGCTCGTCCCCATGCTCACGGCCGCGGAGAACGTGGGCCTGCCGATGCGGCTGCGGCACGTGCGGCCCGCCGAGCGCGAGGAGCGCGTCGCTCACCTGCTCGACCTCGTGGGGCTCGCCAAGCACAGCCAGCAGCGGCCCGGGGAGCTCTCGGGCGGGCAGCAGCAGCGCGTCGCGATCGCCCGCGCGCTCGCCAACTCGCCGCACGTGCTCATCGCGGACGAGCCCACCGGGCAGCTCGACGCGGAGACCGGAAAGACGATCATGGCGCTCCTGCAGTCCGTGGTGCGCGCGCAGGGCATGACGGCGCTCATCTCGACGCACGACCAGTCCCTCATGGCCCTGGCGGACCGCACCGTCCGCCTGGCCGACGGCCACCTGGTCACCCCCGAGCCCCTCCCCACCCCCGCGAGGTAGGTCTGTAGGCGCGAGGTAGGGCCGTATACGCACCGCTCGGACCTACCCCGGCGCGCACCGCACTACCTCGCGGGACCGTGGGGAATCGGGCGCGGGGGCGCGGTGGATCTGCCAGAGTGGGATCGGCCGACGTCGCACCACGGCGGGCCGTAGTCACCGGACCAGGAGGCACCCCGCACATGACCACCACCCCCGCCGACGAGGCCCCGGCCACCGCACCGACCGACACCGTCACGGTCCGCACCGGCCCGCTCGCGGACGCGCGCGCCCAGCTCGGCAAGGCCGCCGAGATCCTCGGCCTGAGCGACGGCATGCACCAGATGCTCGCGAGCTCGCGGCGCGAGATCAACGTGACGATCCCGCTGCGCCGCGACGACGGCACCGTCGAGCTGTTCAGCGGCTATCGCGTGCAGCACAACGTCTCGCGCGGGCCGGGCAAGGGCGGGTTGCGCTACTCCAAGCACGTCGACCTCGACGAGGTTCGCGCGCTCGCGATGCTCATGACGTGGAAGTGCGCCGTGGTCGAGCTCCCCTACGGCGGGGCGAAGGGCGGCGTGACGATCGACGCGCGCTCGTACTCCCAGGGCGAGCTCGAGCGCGTCACGCGCCGGTACACGAGCGAGATCATGCCGATGATCGGCCCGGAGCGGGACATCCCCGCCCCCGACCTCGGCACCGACGAGCGCACCATGGCCTGGATCATGGACACGTACTCCGTCAACCACGGGTACACGATCCCCGCCGTCGTCACGGGCAAGCCGCTCGAGATCGGCGGTTCCCTCGGGCGCCCGACGGCGACGTCGGCCGGCGTCGTGCACACCCTCGCCGCCGCGATCGCGGAGCGTGGGCTGCGCACCAAGGACGCGACCGTCGCGATCCAGGGCTTCGGCAAGGTCGGCTCGCACGCCGCCGCGATCCTGCACGAGCAGGGGGCACGGATCGTGGGTGTCTCGGACGAGTTCGGCGCCCTGTTCCGGGCCGAGGGCCTCGACATCCCGGCCGTGTTCGACCACGTCGCCCGCACGGGATCCGTGGTCGGCTTCCCCGGCGCCGACCCTCTCTCCAACACCGAGCTCCTCGCGCTCGAGGTGGACGTGCTCGTCCCGGCCGCCGTCGAGGGCGTGATCAACGAGCAGACCGCCCCGCTCGTGCGTGCCGCGTGGGTGGTCGAGGGCGCCAACGGGCCGACGACGGCCGCCGGGGACAAGATCCTCGCCGAGCGGGGCGTCGTCGTCGTCCCCGACATCCTGGCCAACGCCGGCGGTGTCGTCGTCTCCTACTTCGAGTGGGTCCAGGCGAACCAGGCGTACTGGTGGACGCTGCCCGAGATCGAGGAGAAGCTCGCCGACCGCATGCGCAAGGGCTATGCCGACGTCGCGGCCCTGGCACAGCGGCAGAGTCTCTCGCTGCGCGACGCGGCGCTGTGCATCGGGGTGCGGCGCGTCGCCGAGGCGCACGAGATCCGCGGCCTGTACCCCTGATCGTGGACCTCCCAGCGACCTCCCAGGCTGCTGGGGCACACTGGACGCCGCCCGGCACACCGTCCGGCGATCCGTCTCACCCCTGGAGCTTCCTCGTGCGCCGAGCAGTACTGTCCCCGATCGCTGTCGTCCTCGGGGCGTCGCTCGTCCTCGTCGGGTGCGCCTCCAACAGCCCCTCGGACGACACCGACACGAGCGGCACGCCGTCGGCCACCGCTCCGGAGGCCCAGGCGACCCTGTCCGCCGACGTCCCCGCCGACCGGCTGCCGACCGCTTCCGGAGCGTTCGGCGAGAAGCCCGAGTTCACGTTTCCCTCCTCGACCCACCTCGCCGACGGCGCCATCCAGGTGCTCTCCGAGGGCGACGGCGTCGTCGTCGAGGCCGGTGACCTGCTGCTCGCGAACTACCTCGGCCAGGTGTGGGACGGCGAGGTCTTCGACAACTCCTACGACCGTGGCGAGCCCGCCGCGTTCCCGATCGGTGCCGGCTACGTCGTGACCGGCTGGGACCAGGGTCTCGTGGGCCAGAAGGTCGGCTCGCGCGTGCTGCTGTCCCTGCCGCCGTCGCTCGGCTACGGCGCCACCGGCAACCCGAACGCCGGGATCGAGGGCACGGACACCATCGTCTTCGTGGTCGACATCGTGGACACGTTCGGGGCCTCCGCCGCGGGCGAGGCCGACGCCACCCCCGGCGACGCGCTGCCCGCCGACGGGCCCCAGGTGACGGGCGCGCTCGGCGAGCCGGCGACGCTGACGCTCCCCGAGGGTGCCGCGGCGCCCACCGAGCAGGGTCTTGTCCACCTCGGCACGGGTTCCGGGGCGGCCGTAGCCGACGGCGACCAGGTCGTGGTGCACTACGCGATCGAGTCCTTCGACGAGAACGAGGGGTACTCCTCCTGGACCAACGGCACGCCCGAGCAGCTCCCGGTGAGCGCCGGTTCGCCCCTCGAGGAGCTCGTGGGGGTGCCGGTCGGCAGCCGCGTCCTGATCACGGTGCCCGAGGCCACGGGCCAGGCCGCCTTCGTCATCGTGATGGACGTCATCGCGATCACCTGAGTCCCCCACCTCCCTCCTTGCCGAGGTAGTGAGGATTCCCCGAGGTAGTGACTCCGCAATCACTTGCTCGGGGAATCCTCACGACTTCGCGAGCTCACACGGGCAGTCGCCTGGGAGGACGGGCGCCTCGGGGGGCGCCGTCGGGCACGAAGTGCCTAGGAGACGTGGTCGATCTTGAGCTCGGGGCGCTCGCCCCGGCGCGGGCGCGGGGGCGCCTGGCCCGCGGCCTTGAGGTCGGCGCGCAGCTCGCGCGGCAGCGAGAACATGAGGTCCTCCGTGGCGGTCCGCACCTCCTCGACGTCGGCGTAGCCGTGCTCGGCGAGCAGCTCGATGACCTCGCGCACGAGGATCTCGGGCACGGAGGCGCCGGAGGTCAGTCCCACCGTCGTCACGCCGTCGAACCACGCGGGATCGATCTCGGCCGCGTAGTCGACGAGGTAGGAGGCGTCCGCCCCGGCGTCGAGAGCGACCTCGACCAGGCGCACCGAGTTCGAGGAGTTCGTCGAGCCGACGACGATGACGAGCTCGCAGGCCGGCGCGAGCTTCTTGACGGCCACCTGGCGGTTCTGGGTGGCGTAGCAGATGTCGTCGCTCGGCGGGTCCTGCAGCTTCGGGAAGCGGTCGCGCAGGCGGCGGA
>CAZECM010000002.1:124495-129649 GCA_964510785.1 uncultured Cellulomonadaceae bacterium
CCATGGTCTCGTCGACCGAGAGCGTGGTCTGCGAGAGCCAGATGACCTTCTCGGGGTCGCGCACCTCGACGGCGTCGACGTCGTCCGGGGAGTTGACGACCTGGATGTGCTCGGGCGCCTCGCCGTGCGTGCCCTCGACCTCCTCGTGGCCCTCGTGGCCGATGAGCAGGATGTCGTAGTCGTCGCTCGCGAAGCGGACCGCTTCCTTGTGGACCTTCGTGACGAGGGGGCACGTCGCGTCGATCGTCTGCAGGTTGCGCACCGCCGCAGCCGCGTGGACCGCCGGGGAGACGCCGTGCGCCGAGAACACGACGCGCGCGCCCTCGGGCACCTCGTCGGTCTCGTTGACGAAGATCGCGCCCCGCTTGGCGAGCGTCTCGACCACGAACTTGTTGTGGACGATCTCCTTGCGCACGTACACGGGCGCACCGTAGTGGTCGAGCGCCTTCTCGACCGCGATCACCGCTCGGTCCACACCCGCGCAGTACCCACGAGGGGCGGCGAGCAGGACGCGCTTGGCGCCGGGCATCGAGGTAGCAGTCACGCTCCCCATCCTAAGCCGCGCCCCGTCGGCCCCTCCCGCCCCCGTCGCAGCCCGAGCTCGCTTGAGCCGTCCGCGCACTCCTTGGTACTCAAGCGACATAGCTCGCGCAACGCGCCGCGCGACACGCCGAGGGGCCCGCGCAGCCAGGTCACTCTGGCCCCAGGGAGTGCGCGGACGGCTCGTGTGGGTGGGGCGTGGGAAGGTGGGGGCCATGGGAGAGAGTGCGCTGCCGAGGCTGGCCGGGGAGACGACGTCGGAGCGGCCGTGGCCCGTACGCCACCTCAACCCGAAGATCGGCGACTACGTCGCGAAGATGCCCGCGCTGTGGGTCGAGGGCCAGGTCCTCAATCTCAAGAAGTGGAACTCGCTCTACTTCCTGACGCTGCGGGACACCGATCTCGACATGTCCATCAACGTCACGATCCCCGTGGCGACCCTGCAGCGCGCGGTCCCGGACGGCCAGCGCGTCGAGGACGGCACGCGCCTTGTGCTGCACGCCAAGCCCAGCTTCCACGCCAAGCGCGGCTCGCTCGGCCTGCAGGCGGACGACGCCCGGCTCGTGGGCATCGGCGAGCTGCTCGCCCAGATCGAGCGGCTCAAGGGCGTGCTCGCCGCGGAGGGCCTGTTCGCCCCCGAGCGCAAGCGGCCGCTGCCGTTCCTGCCCGCCGTGATCGGGCTCGTGTGCGCGCAGCAGGGCGAGGCGGAGCACGACGTCGTCAACAACGCCCGCGCACGCTGGCCCGCGGTCGAGTTCGAGATCCGCCGCGTCACGGTCCAGGGCCCGCAAGCGGTCCCATCGGTGAGCGCAGCCATCGCCGAGCTCGACCAGGACCCGCGGGTCGAGGTGATCGTCGTGGCCCGCGGCGGCGGTTCCTTCGAGGACCTGCTGCCCTTCAGCAACGAGGCGCTCGTCCGGGCGGCCGCCGCGTGCCGGACGCCGCTCGTCAGCGCGATCGGCCACGAGCAGGACTCCCCGCTCTTCGACCTCGTCGCGGACCTGCGCGCCTCGACGCCAACGGACGCCGCCAAGCGCGTGGTCCCGGACGTGACCGAGGAGCGCCGCGGCCTCACCCAGGCCCGCACGCGCATCCGCCAGTCGGTCGCCACGGTCCTGGACCGCGAGCGCATCCTGCTCGAGGCGCTGCGCTCGCGCCCCGTCATGGTCAACCCCGCCGCGCTGGTCGACCAGCGCCAGCTCGACGTCGACGCCGCGTCCGACGCCGCCCGCCGCGCCTTCGGCAACCTGCTCGCCGAGCAGACGGCGCGACTGGGCCAGCTCGGCGCCCAGGTGCGAGCCCTGTCTCCCGCGGCGACGCTCGACCGGGGCTACGCCGTCGTGCAGACGGCGGCCGGCGGGGTGCTGCGCGACCCGGCCCAGGTGACGCCCGGCGACGCCCTGCGGTTGCGGCTCGCCCGCGGTGAGCTCATGGCGACCGCCGGGGCGCCGGGTACGGAATACTGACCGCGTGCCTCCCAAGTCCAAGCCCCAGGATGACATCGCCGCCCTGAGCTACGAGCAGGCCCGCGACGAGCTCGTGCAGGTCGTGACGGCCCTCGAACAGGGGTCGGCGACCCTCGAGGAGTCGCTCGCGCTGTGGGAACGCGGCGAACGGCTCGCGGCCCGCTGCCAGGAGTGGCTCGACGGCGCCCGCGAGCGGCTGACAAAGGCCCAGGCGACCACCACGGCGCAGGTCGAGGGGGGCGAACGGTGACGGCGGCACGCTCCCTCGTCGTCGGCGAGGCGCTCATCGACGTGGTGCACCGCCGCGACGGCTCGGTCGACTCCCACCCGGGCGGCAGCCCGCTCAACGTCGCGATCGGCCTCGCGCGCCTCGGGCGCGAGTCGCACCTGCTCACGTGGTTCGCCGACGACGACGGCGGCACCGCGTTGCGCGCACACCTCGCCGGCTCGGACGTGCACCTCGTGCCGGGGTCCGACGGCGCGGCCCGCACGTCCACCGCCGTCGCGACCCTCGACGCCGAGGGCGCCGCGACCTACGAGTTCGACATCGACTGGCGGCTGCCGGCCGAGATCACCGCGCTGGATCCCGTCGTCGTCCACACGGGCTCGATCGCGGCCGTGCTGGCTCCGGGAGCGAACGCCGTCCTCGACCTGGTGCGTGCCCACCGCACCTCGGCAACCGTCACATACGACCCGAACATGCGCCCCGCGCTCATGGGTTCGCCCGCCGATGCCGCCGCGCGCGTGGAGCCCGTGCTCGACGTGGCCGACGTGGTCAAGGTGAGCGACGAGGACCTCGCGTGGTACGCCGCGGGCAGCGCCGTGGACGAGGTCGCCACGCGGTGGGCCGCGCGCGGCCCGGCCATCGTGGTCGTGACGCTCGGCGGCTCGGGCGCGTTCGCCGTGACGTCGAGCGGGTTGCGCGTGGACGTCGTGGCCCCGAAGGTGCAGGTCGCGGACACGGTCGGTGCGGGCGACTCCTTCATGGGCGGCCTCGTCGACGGGCTGTGGAGCGCGGGACTGCTCGGCGCGGACCGGCGCGAGGCGTTGCACGCGATCGACGAGGAGACCCTGACGGCGGTGCTCGAGCGCTGCGTGCGCATCGCGGCCATCACCGTGAGCCGCCCCGGCGCGAACCCGCCCACGGCGGCGGAGCTGGGCTGAGGGCCACATCCCGGAACGACACAGAGACATCCCACGACTCGGAGGATGATGCGGTCATGTCCACGACACTGACCCCGGCGGCCGCGTGGCAGCGGCTGCGCGACGGCAACGAGCGCTTCGTCCAGGGCACGGCGCAGCACCCCGACCAGGACGCCGCCCGGCGCGCCACCCTCGGCTACGACCAGCACCCGTTCGCGGTGATCTTCGGCTGCTCCGACTCGCGGGTCGCGGCCGAGATCATCTTCGACCAGGGGATCGGCGACATGTTCGTGGTCCGCACGGCGGGCCACGTGCTCGACACGACGGTCATCGGCTCGATCGAGTACGGCCTCGAGATCCTCGACGTCCCGCTCGTGGTCATCCTCGGCCACGACCACTGCGGTGCGGTCGAGGCGGCGGCCGATGCGTTGCGCACGGGCAAGCTCCCCTCGGGCTTCGTCCGGGCGATCGTCGACCGCGTCATCCCGAGCATCGTGAGCATCGACGGTGGCGCGAGCTCGGGCCGAGCGCCCGAGGCCGCGCACCTCGGCCGGGAGCACGTGCGCCACACCGTGCACATGCTGCACGACTACTCGTCCCTGCTCACGCGGGCCGTGGCGGAGGGGCGGGCGGCCATCGTCGGCGCCGAGTACGACCTCGTCGAGGCGAAGATCCGCGTGATCGACGTCGTGGGCGACATCGACCTCTGACGCCGTCCCGGCGGCCCGTTCTCGCGAAATCCGCAGGCGGGGCCCCTGAATCCGGGGCAGATCGAACGTAACGCAGGTCACACCCTGCGGATTGCTCGCCCGGAGCGCCATCGGAGTGCGAGGATTGGCCCATGAGCACCGAGGGCGCAGAGTTCCGGATCGAGCACGACACGATGGGCGAGGTGCGCGTCCCCGCGGCCGCGCTGTACCGGGCGCAGACGCAGCGCGCCGTGGAGAACTTCCCGATCTCCGGCACCCGCCTCGAGCGCGGGCACATCGAGGCCCTCGCGCGCGTGAAGAAGGCCGCCGCGCGCGCCAACGCCGAGCTCGGGGTGCTCGCCCAGGACGTGGCCGACGCGATCGTGTCCGCCGCCGACGAGGTCGCCACGGGCGCCCACGACGAGCACTTCCCCGTCGACGTGTTCCAGACCGGCTCGGGCACGAGCTCCAACATGAACACCAACGAGGTCATCGCGACGCTCGCCACGCAGCGCCTCGGCGCCGACGTGCACCCCAACGACCACGTCAACGCCTCGCAGTCCTCCAACGACGTGTTCCCCACCTCGGTGCACGTCGCCGCCACGGCGGGCGTCGTCGGCGACCTCGTCCCCGCCCTCGACCACCTCGCCGCGGCGCTCGAGGCCAAGGCGGGCGAGTTCGCGACCGTCGTGAAGTCCGGCCGCACGCATCTTCAGGATGCCGTGCCCGTTCGGCTCGGTCAGGAAGTCGTCCCATTCCGCGGCCTTCTTGCGGAACGCGTCCGCGCACGCCTGAAGCGTCGCCAGCAGCTCATCCAGACGCCACAGCACGCCGAGCCGCAGCGCGGTCGGGATCGTGTCGTTGGTCGACTGTGCCATGTTCACGTGGTCGTTCGGATTCACGGGCTTCTTCTGGTCGGTGACCAGCGGATGGCCGAGGATTTCATTCGCGCGGTTGGCGAGCACCTCGTTGGTGTTCATGTTGTGGCTGGTCCCCGCGCCGGCCTGGAACGGATCGACCACGAATTCCGCGTCCCATTTGCCGGTGAGCGCTTCGTCCGCCGCCTGAATGATCGCATCGGCGACCTTCCCGTCCAGCAGCCCCAGATCGCGGTTGACCTCGGCCGCCGCGCGCTTGATCGCCACCATGCTCCAGATAAAGGCGGGATACGGCTTCAATCCGCTGACGGCGAAATTGTCCAGCGCGCGCTGGGTCTGCGCGGCATAATAAGCGCCGGCCGGCACGCGCACTTCGCCCAGCGAATCCTTCTCGATACGATAGTCGCTCATGGCGTCCCCTCGTCTGAATGGAATAAA
>CAZECM010000003.1:0-86117 GCA_964510785.1 uncultured Cellulomonadaceae bacterium
GGAGTCGCGCAGCAGGCCGAGCACCTCGCGCAGCTTGGCGCGCGAGTGGCCGCCGAACCCGCCCGTGGGGAACACGCGGTCGAGGTCCCACAGGGTCAGGCCGTGCGTCTGCACGTCGAGGTCGGGGTGCTTGCGCTGGCGGTAGGCGAGGGGGTCCGTGTCCGCCATGAGGTGGCCGCGCGAGCGGTAGGAGTGGATGAGGTCGGAGATCCGCGCGGGCTTGGCGGCCTCCGTGTCCGGGTCCACCGAGGCGTCGCGCACCCAGCGCACGGGCTCGTACGGGATGCGCAGCGAGGCGAAGATGCGGTCGTAGAAGCCGTCCTCGCCGATGAGCTTGGCCGCGAGGATGCGCAGGAACTCCCCGGAGTGCGCGCCCTGGATGATGCGGTGGTCGTACGTCGAGGTGAGCGTGAGCACCTTCGAGACGCCCATGCGGTGGAGCTGGTCCTCCGCGGTGCCGGCGAACTCGGCGGGGTAGTCCATCGCCCCGACACCGATGATCGTGCCCTGGCCCTCCATGAGGCGGGGCACGGAGTGGACGGTGCCGATCGTGCCCGGGTTCGTCAGGGAGATCGAGGTGCCCGCGAAGTCGTCTGCCACGAGGCCGCCGGTGCGGGCGCGCCGCACGAGGTCCTCGTACGCGGACCAGAACTGGGCGAACTCGAGCGTCTCGGCCTTCTTGATGTTGGGCACGAGGAGCTGGCGGGTGCCGTCGGGCTTGGGCAGGTCGATGGCGAGGCCCAGGTTGACGTGCGCGGGCGTGACGAGCGCGGGCTTGCCGTCCACGACCGTGAAGCCGTGGTTCATCGCGGGCATCTCCGCGATCGCCTCGACGAGCGCGAAGCCGATGAGGTGCGTGAAGGAGATCTTGCCGCCGCGCGTGCGCGTCAGGTGGTTGTTGATGACGATGCGGTTGTCGACCATGAGCTTCGCCGGGAGCGAGCGCACCGAGGTGGCCGTCGGGACGGAGAGCGAGGCCTCCATGTTGGTGACGACGCGCGCCGCAGAACCGCGCAGCCGCTCGACCTCGTCGTCGCCGTCGGCCCCGGTCCAGCCGCCCTTGCGGGTCGGGACGCGCTCGGCGTAGTCGGCGGTGACGGGCTGGGCCGTCGCGACGGGTGCGGTCGGGGGAGCGTCGTCCGTCTCGACCGCCGACGGCGGGGTCACGGGGGGTGTCGTCGTCGTCGTCGGCTTCGTGCTCGCCTTCGCCTTGGCGTCCTCGACGTGCTTGGCGCCAGGCAGGGCCGTCACGGGGGCGACGGGCTGGGAGTCCGGGGCCACGGCCGACGACGTCGAGGGCACGGCGACGGGTGCGGGCGGCTCGGAGGTGCCCGTCGTCGGTGGCTGGTAGTTCTCGAAGAACTCCCACCACGCCGGGTCCACTGAGTTCTTGTCCTGCTGGTACTTCGCGAAGAGCTCCTCCACGAGCCAGTCGTTGGCACCGAAGAGGTCCCGGATGGTCTCCGGGTCTGCCTGTTGCGACACGTGCGCCCGCCTACTTCCGATGCGGCACCATGGCCGCGTCACCGTTGAGTACGTCCGGTGACAACCCTAACCCCTGCGGGGGGCTCGACCGGGCGGTCGGTGCGGGGGAATTGCGCGATATCTGTGCAGGTCGCAGCGCTTTCTCTGCCTTTGGCAAAGGGCGGGCAAGCCCCGACGCCAGACGGCGCCAAGACCTCTCCCGAAGGGTCAGGTGATGTCCTTGCGGAAGGTCGTGAAGCGACCCACGATCCCGAACACGACGGCGTAGCCGAGGAGGACGAGACCGCCCTGCCACCACGTGAGCAGGGTCGACCCGCCCGTGCCGGCGATCGTGTCGTAGAACGACGCGCCAGCCATCGCGTCGCCAGCGGCGCCGGGCAAGAACTTGGCGACGTCCGGTCCCCAGCTGACGAAGCCGGCGACGAGCCGGACGACCGGCTCGACGAACTGCGTGTAGGCGAGCAGGACGACGATCGCGACGACCTGGTTGGGCAGCATCGTGCCGAGGCCGACGCCCACCATCGCCCAGACGGCGAGGGCCACGACCGCGAGGAGGATGCCGCGCCAGATCACCCAGGTGTCGAGGAAGGTCTCGCTGCCGGTGATGGCGAGGACCCCTGCGCCCGCCGCGACCGTGGTCGCCGTGCCGAACAGCCCGAAGAGCAGGCCCACGGGGATGGTCGAGAGGAACTTGGCGGCGAGCAGGACACTACGTCGCGGCTCCGCGAGCAGGGTGGGGGTGATCGTCTTGTGGCGGAACTCGCCGGTCACGGCGAGCGCCCCGACGATCACGGGGAAGATGTAGCCCCAGCTCGCGGCGATGCCGTAGAGGGTCTGGGCGATCTGCTCGGGCGTGGTCTCGGGGAGCTCGGCTCCCGCGTCGGCCGCCTGCTCACCGCTCAGGTAGATCGACAGGCCGACCGTGGCCGAGAGGAAGGCCATGTAGCCGATCATCGCGAGCAGCAGCACCCACCACAGGCGGGTCGACACGAGCTTGCGGTACTCCGAGGCGAGCGCGGCCCTCATGCCGCACCGCCCTGCGTCGGGTCCGCGGCATTCGGGGCAGCCTCCTGGGTGAGCCGCAGGAAGATCGGTTCGAGGTTCTGCTTGACGGGGCTCAGCTCGTGCACCTCGAGCCGGGCGGCGAATGCCGCGGAGCCGACCTGCGACGCCGTCACCCCTTCGATGCGCACGAGCCCGGCCCCGCCCGGGGCGGAGGGCTCGCCGGGGAGCAGGCGCCACCCGTGCTGGCCCGCGAGCCGGTGCAGGCCCGCCGTGTCGGGTGAGCGCAGCGCGACCACGGGCTCGGCGAGGGCCGCGAGCTCGGGGAGGGTCGAGTTGTGCACGAGTCGGCCCTTGGCGATGATCACGACGTCGTCGACCGTCTGCTCGACCTCGGAGAGGACGTGCGAGGACACGAGGACGGAGCGTCCCTCACCGGCGAGGTGTCGCAGCAGCGAGCGCAACCACGCGATGCCCTCGGGGTCGAGCCCGTTGGCCGGTTCGTCGAGCAGCAGGACCGCGGGGTCGCCGAGGAGCGTGGTCGCGAGCGCGAGCCGTTGGCGCATCCCGAGCGAGAAACCACCCACCCGACGGCGTGCCGCGTCGGCGAGGCCCACGAGGGCCAGGACCTCGTCCACCCGGCGTGTGCCGGCGCCCGCCTGGGGGGCGTACGAGCGGAGGTGATCGCGAGCCGTCCGGCCGGGGTGGAAGCTCGCGGCTTCGAGCGCGGCGCCCACCCGGGTGGACGGACGAGGGAGCGAGAGGTAGTCGTGCCCCGAGATCGTCGCGGTGCCGGACGTCGCGCGCACGAGCCCGAGCAGGATGCGCAGCGTCGTCGTCTTGCCCGCGCCGTTCGGTCCGAGGAAGCCCGTGACGCGGCCCGGCTGGACGGTGAAGGACAGGTCGTCGACGGCGCGCACCGGGCCGAAGTTCTTCGTCAGTCCTCTGACCTCGACCACGCCGTCGCCGTTCGGCGTGCTCGGTCGCTCGGTCGTTGCCGCGCTCATCGGTGCCCCTCGGTCGGTGGTCTACGCCGGGACTACCGTAGTCGGACGCGGCGGCAGCGTCACCCGCATGGTGCAGCCCGACGGCGTGTCGGCGACCTCCACGGTGCCCCCGTGCAGGGTCACGGCCCACCGCACGATCGACAGGCCGAGCCCCGTGCCGCCCGTGGGGATCTGTCCCGTCTGCGCGGGGTTGTTGCCGCGTGCGAAGCGGTCGAACACGCGCTCGCGCTCGCCCTTGGCGATCCCGGGGCCCCGGTCGATGACGTCGACGACGACCCCGGTGGGCATGACGTAGGCGTCGAACGTGATCTCCTCGCCGCGCGGCGAGTGGCGCACCGCGTTCTGGGCGAGGTTCGCGAACACCTGGTGCAGGCGCTGCTCGTCGGCCTGGATCGACAGCATGGGTGGGGCCACGTTGACCACGAAGCGCAGGTTCTTGTCGGGGCGCACGAGGGCGGCGTGGTCCGCGACGTGCGTCAGGAACTCCTCGAGCCGTACCTCGCCGACGTCGAGCGCCGCGGCCCCCGCCTCGAGCCGGGACAGGTCGAGCAGGTACGTGACGAGCTCGCCCAGCCGCTCGGTCTGCTTGAGGGCGGCGCTCAGGGCAGCCTCGTCGGGCTCGGTCACGCCGTCCACGATGTTCTCGAGCTGGGCCTGCAGCGCCGTCACGGGGGTGCGCAGCTCGTGGGAGACGTTCGCGACCATCTCGCGGCGCAGCGTGTCCGTCTCCCGCAGGTCATCCGCCATGCGGTTGAACGCCGTGGCGAGCTGGCCCACCTCGTCCTTCGACGTCGCGCGCACGCGCCGGGAGTAGTCGCCGCCGGCCATCGCGCGCGCGGCGGCCGTCATCTCGCGCAGCGGCGAGGTCATGCCGCGGGCCAGGAGCTGGGTCACGACGAGCGAGATGGAGATGGCGAGCGGGAACGTGATCCGCACGCCGAGCTCGTTCCTGAGCCCGAACCACGTGATGAACGCGGCCATCGTCACGGTCGCTCCCACGAGGATCGCGAGCTTGACCTTGATGGACCGTGCGAAGTCGAGGGGCCGCACGTCGGCCCACCGCGAGCGGGTACGGGAGTGGCGGGGGGTGCTCATTCGTCCGAGGCGGGTGGCTCGAACGCGTACCCGACGCCGTGCACCGTGCGGATGAGGTCCGCGCCGAGCTTGCGCCGCAGCGCCTTGACGTGGGAGTCGACGGTGCGTGTGCCCGAGGCGTCCACCCAGTCCCACACCTCGGCGAGCAGGCGCTCGCGGGTGAGCACGGTCTTGGGGGACGAGGCGAGCGTGACGAGCAGGTCGAACTCGGTGGGGGTCAGGTGGGCGTCCTCGCCCCCCCGCGACACGCGGCGCTGCGCGCGGTCGATGACGACGTCGCCGGCCTCGATCGGGGCGAGGTCGGTCACGGCGGCGCTCTCCTGGGCCGCGGCCTCGCGCGCGCGGTCGGCGCGCCGCAGCAGCGCCTTGGAGCGCGCGACGAGCTCACGCATCGAGAACGGCTTGGTCATGTAGTCGTCCGCGCCGACGCCGAGGCCCACGAGCATGTCCGTCTCGTCGTCGCGGGCCGTGAGCATGAGGACGGGGACGGGCCGCTCGGCCTGGATGCGCCGGCACACCTCGAGCCCGTCGATGCCGGGGAGCATGACGTCGAGGATCACGAGGTCGGGGCGCAATCGTGCCGCCGCGTCGACGCCCGCCTGGCCGTCGCCCACCGCGTGGGCGCGCATGCCCTCGGCCGAGAGCCGCCGCGCGACGGCGAGCGCGATCGCCTGCTCGTCCTCCACGACGAGCACGACAGGACCCTCCGCTGCGGATCGGCCAGGGGCCGGAGACGTCGCCATGAGGCAAGCGTGGCACACCGCGGCTGCGCAGCTCGGATTTCGACTCCTATGATGGGGACACGATGAAACCGTCCCGACGCAGCCGGCGACGCGCGAGACGCGCGGTCGCCGGGCCCTCGAGACCGACCCCCGGGCGAAGTCCCCGGGGTCGAGGTGACGCAGCGGGCGGGGTCCGGTGACGGCCGACTGGTGGCTCGTCCTGCTGGGCGTGGCGCTCACCGCGGGGACCGCCGTCTTCGTCGCGGCAGAGTTCTCGCTCGTCACCCTCGACCCTGGCGTCGTCGACCGCGACCCCTCGATGGCGGACCGGCGTGGCCGCAGCGTGCGCCGCGCCCTGCACCACTTGTCGACCGAGCTCTCCGGCGCCCAGGTCGGCATCACCGTCACGACCATCCTGCTGGGGTACACGACCCAGCCCGCGCTGAGCCGGCTCCTGACCGGGTGGCTCGGTAGCGAGTGGCTCGGGGGTGCGACGGCCACGGTGGTCGCCGTCGTCGCCATCGTGGTCGTCAACGGCTTCTCGATGATCTTCGGCGAGCTCGTGCCCAAGAACATGGCGATCGCACGGCCTCTCGGCACGGCCCGCACGGTCGCGCCGCTCCAGCGGGGCTTCACGACGGCGCTGCGCCCGCTCATCACCGCGTTCAACAACTCGGCCAACGCTCTGCTGCGCCGCGTGGGGGTCGAGCCGCGCGAGGAGCTCTCGGGTGGGCGCTCCGCCCAGGAGCTCGCCGCGCTCGTGCGGCGTTCGGCGCAGGCCGGCACGCTCGAGGCCTCGACGGCGCGCCTCGTCACCAACTCGATCGAGTTCGGCGAGCTCACCGCCGTCGACGTCATGACCGACCGCACGCGGATGACGGCCCTCGGGCGCGACGCGACGGCGGCCGACGTCGTCGCACTCTCGCGCCGCACCGGGCACTCTCGCTTCCCCGTCACGGACGGGTCCTCCGACGACGTCGTGGGGATCGTGCAGCTGCGCCAGGCCGTCTCCGTGCCGTTCGAGCGGCGTGGTGAGGTGCCGGCGGCCGCGCTCATGGGCGACGCGCCGCGCGTGCCCGAGACGGTGCACCTCGGCCCGCTCCTCGTGGAGCTGCGCGCCGCCCCGATGCAGATGGCGCTCGTGGTCGACGAGTACGGCGGCACGTCCGGCGTCGTGACCCTCGAGGACGTGGTCGAGGAGCTCGTGGGGGAGGTCTCCGACGAGCACGACCGGGTGCGGTCCGCCGTCGCGCGCCGGCTCGCGGACGGCGCGTGGCTCGTGCCCGGGGTGCTGCGTCCCGACGAGCTGACAGAGCTCACGCAGGTCGTGGTCCCCGAGGAGGGGCCGTACGAGACCCTCGGCGGACTCGTCATGTGGCGGCTGGGGCGCATCCCCGAGGTGGGCGACGTCGTGGTCGAGGGGCGGGTCGAGCTGCGTGTGGACCAGGTCACGGGACGGCGCGTCGAGCGGTTGCGCGTCCGGGAGGAGCCGGGGGGTGAGGAGCAGTGAACACGTGGACCGCCATCGCGCTCGGCGTCGCGCTCCTCGCCGCGAACGCGTTCTTCGTGGGCGCGGAGTTCGCGATCATCTCCGCGCGGCGATCCTCGATCGAGCCGCTCGCCGAGGCGGGCAACCGGCGCGCCCGCACGGTGCTGTGGGCCATGGAGCACGTCTCGCTCATGCTCGCGTGCGCCCAGCTCGGCATCACGGTGTGCTCCACGAGCCTCGGCCTCGTCGCCGAGCCGGCGATCGCTCACCTCATCGAGACCCCGCTCAGGGCGCTCGGCGTCTCGGCGGCGTGGACGCACCCGATCGCTCTCGTCATCGCGCTGCTCATCGTCGTGTACCTGCACGTCGTGCTCGGCGAGATGGTGCCCAAGAATCTCGCCGTCTCCGGCCCCGACCGTGCCGCGCTGTGGTTCGGCCCGCCCCTCGTGTGGGTCGCGCGCGCCGTCAACCCCGTCATCTGGGTGCTCAACGCCGTGGCGAACGGGATCCTGCGGCTGTTCCGGGTCGAGCCCAAGGACGAGGTGGTCTCGGCCTTCACGGCCGAGGAGGTCCACTCGATCGTGGAGCGCTCGCGGACCGAGGGGATGCTCGAGGACGACGGCGGGCTCATCGTCGGGGCGATCGAGTTCTCCGACAAGTCCGCGGGGCAGGTCATGACCCCCCTCGACACGCTCGTCACCGTGGCGCCCGAGGTCACGCCCGAGCAGTTCGAGCGCCTCGTGTCCCACACGGGGTACTCGCGCTACCCGGTGCGTTCCGTGGCCGACGACGGCGGACCGGGGGAGCTGAGCGGCTACCTGCACCTCAAGGACGTGCTCTACGCCGACGACGCGGAGCGGGCCGAGCCCGTCGCCGCGTGGCGGATCCGGCAGTTCGCCGTGGTGCGTCCGGAGGACGAGGTCGAGGACGTGCTCGCCGCGATGCAGCGCACCGGGTCCCACCTCGCGCGTGTCGACGGACCGCAGGGTGCCGTCGGAATCGTTTTCCTCGAAGATATCCTCGAGGAGCTCGTGGGCGAGGTCCGGGACGCGATGCAGCGGCGGAACGGCCGATGACCTGCGGCGTCGTGGTGGCGGTTCCCGGTGGGCGCCGTCGTCGGACACCTCGGAACCCGGCGAAATCCGACACCGCGCGTCTCACGTAGGACCTCTGGGGCTTGGACGCGGTTCCACGATCCGTTATGGTTCTGTGACAGTTCCCACGAGCGGCCCTTGAGTGCGGGCCCTCGGGTGCCGATGAACGTGAAGTACCAGCCGTGCAGGGGATTGAGAAACCGGGAGGTGATGTGGCGCCGTTCCGCGCTCGCTTCGCTCCGGTCGACCCCTCACCGGCTCCCGAGTCAGCTCCCGCCACCGTCTCGCGCCGCGCGCGCCGTGAAGCGGAGCAGGCCACGCGGCCCACGCCGCGCCGACGCCACTCCGACCTGCGCCCGTGGATCGCCCGTGGCGCGGTGCTCGGTGCGCTCGTCGCCGTGACGATCGTCGCGCCCTCGACGGGCATGGTGCTCCCCGGCAACGGGACCATCGTGGCCGGCGGCACCCAGGCCAGCTACGCGCCCGGTGAGCTGCCGAACGTCATCGACGCGCTCGCGGCCGTCCCCGCCTCGGACCGCGTGCCGGACCTCATCGCCTTCACCGAGACCTTCGACGAGCGGCTGCTGCTCGCCGCATCGCGCAGCTCCGAGCGCGAGGGCATCCCCGGTTGCGACCCGGAGGCACGCTCCGACGGCACCAACGGCCTGCTCGAGAGCACCGGCCTGTGCACCATCCCCTGGGCCGAGCGCTTCACGCTGCGAGCAGACGCCGCGACCGCCCTCGCCGCGATGAACGCGGTGTACCGCGCGCGCTTCGACAAGGACCTGTGCCTCGAGAGCGGCTACCGCACGCTCGGCGAGCAGCGCCGGCTCAAGTCCATCAAGGGTGGGCTCGCCGCGACCCCGGGCAAGTCCAACCACGGCTGGGGCCTCGCGATCGACCTGTGCCGCACGGCAGTCTCGGGCACCTCGCAACAGTGGCTCATCGACAACGGGCCCACGTTCGGCTGGATCAACCCCACGTGGGCCAAGCGCGGCGGCAGCGGGCCGTACGAGCCGTGGCACTGGGAGTACGAAGAGGCCGTCAAGGCCGACGGCGAGTACTACGGCTGATCGGCCGTTCCTCGACCGTTCTTCCGCGCTTCCTCAGCGCAGCACGAGCCCCCAGCGCACGGAGTGCTCCTCGCCCGGCGTGAGCCTGATCAGCCGCTCGCCCGTGCGGAACGCGTCCGCGATGCACGTCATGGGCTCGGCGGCCACACCCGTGCGGTCCGCCCCGGGAATCCCGTTGCCCGTGCACACCTGCCACGTGTCCATCGACTCGTCCGTCCACACCGCGGCCGTGCGGCCGTCCGGCGCGGTCAGCTCGATCCACGACAGGCCCTTGGCGTTGCGCGTGATGTCCACGAACGCGTCGTCGAGCGCGACCCCCTCGAGCGAGCGGTGCTCGGTGAAGTCCCAGGCGCCCTTCGCCTTCTCGGTGCCCGTGGGCAGCAGCCGCTCGTCGATCGTGACGTGGCGCTCGGCGTCGATGCGCAGCGTGCAGTCGTCGAGGTTCGCGCCACCGGGGGAGAGCCACGGGTGGAAGCCCGTGCCGTAGGGGGCGTCAGTCGTAGCGTCGTTGCGGGTGGTGAGCGAGACCTCGAGTCCGTCGTAGCTCACCGCGTACGTGATGGTGGAGGTCAGGGCCCACGGGTAACCGGGGTTCGGCACGAGCTCGAGGGCGAGCGTCACACTGCTCGACGTGTGCTCCACAACCTCCCAGCGGGTCCAGCACGCGAGCCCGTGCAGGGCCGTGCGGCGCGGCTCGTGCTCGTTGAGGGGCAGCAGGTACTCCTGGCCGTCCCAGGTGTAGGTGCCGTCACCGATCCGGTTGGGCCACGGGACGAGCACCGCCCCGTGCGAGGCCGGCGGGATCTCGTGCTCGTCGAACGGGGTGATGACGTCCCGGTCGCCCACGCGGTAGGAGCGCAGGTTGGCCCCCACCTCGGTGATCACGGCGACGTGCTCGCCGTCCGAGATCTCTAGCTGCTGACCGGTCGGGTGCTGGGTCCGTGTGCTCACGGGCCCCCACGCTACCGCCGCTCCCGGCACTCCCCCGCCATGGCGCCCCGCCCCCGCACGGCGCCCCGCCCACGCCCCGGCCCAGCGCCTGAGCGTGAAGACTTGTGGCCCTGTGAGGGCCACAAGTCTTCAGCCAGATGTGCGCGACCGGGCAACGCAGGGTGCGGGCGGCGGGGAGTTGTCCACAGGGTGGGCCGCGGGGTGGCTTCTAGGTGTTTCCTCCCCTAATGTCCGTATCGGTCAGATCCGAGCGAGACGAACAGCGAGACGGGCGGGGGTGTCATGGACGGCGTCGCGATCCTGGAGGGCGAGGTTCGCGAGCTCATCCGACGGCGCGGCCTCGACCCGGTCCAGGACCCGCACGGCGTGCGCGATCTCGTGGTCGACGCCGTCGCGGACTACGACGCCCGCTCGCTGCTCGGCGGGGTGCCCCCGCTGATCGACTCGGCGGCGGCCGTGAAGTCGCTCGTCGACGTGATCTCGGGCCTCGGCCCGCTGCAGCGCTACCTCGATGATCCCGACGTCGAGGAGATCTGGATCAACGGACCTGCCCAGGTGTTCGTGGCGCGCCACGGCGAGCCGGAGCTCACGACGACGATCCTCACGGACCAGCAGGTGCGCGACCTCGTCGAGCAGATGCTCAAGTCGTCCGGACGGCGCCTCGACGTGTCGAGCCCGTTCGTCGATGCGACCCTCCCGACGGGCGAGCGAGTCCACGCCGTGATCCCCGACATCACTCGTCGCTCGTGGGCCGTCAACATCCGCAAGTACGTCGTGCGCGCCGACCGGGTCGATGCCCTGGTAGCACTCGGGTCGCTCACGGCCCAGGCCGCGGCGTTCCTGACGGCTGCGGTCGAGGCGGGGCTCAACATCCTCGTGGCGGGTGCGACCCAGGCCGGCAAGACGACGATGCTCAACGCGCTCGCGGGGGCCGTGCCCGCCAAGGAGCGCATCATCACGTGCGAGGAGGTCTTCGAGCTCCGCATCGCGCACCGCGACGTCGTGGCGATGCAGTGCCGACAGGCCAACCTCGAGGGCACGGGCGAGATCCCGCTGCGCCGGCTCGTCAAGGAGGCGCTGCGGATGCGCCCCAGCAGGATCCTCATCGGCGAGGTGCGCGAGGCCGAGGCACTCGACCTGCTCGTCGCGCTCAACGCCGGCATCCCGGGGATGTGCACGCTGCACGCCAACTCTGCGCGCGAGGCGCTCGCCAAGATGTGCACGCTGCCGCTGCTCGCGGGGGAGAACGTCTCGGACAGGTTCGTGCTGCCCACGGTGGCCTCGGCCGTCGACCTCGTGGTCCACCTCGAGGTGGACCACCGGGGACGGCGCCGCACCCGCGAGATCGTCGCGGTGCCGGGCCGGGTCGAGTCCGGCATCGTCGAGACGGCGGACATCTTCCACCTGCGTGACGGTGTGCTCGTCCGAGGGGACGGGTACCCGCCCCACGTCGACCGGTTCGCGCGCGCGGGACACGACGTTGCCGAGCTGCTCCGGGACCGGGGTTGAGGGATGGGTGCGTCGATCGGGTTGCTCGCCGGCGTGGGCTTCTTCTGCCTCTGGTGGTCGTTCTGGCCGCACGAGCGGCGCACGCAGCACAGGCTGGGCGGCTGGAACGACCGCACGGCGGACCTGATCGCCCAGGCGGGCGTGTCGTCCGTGACGCCGGGGGCGCTGCTTGCCGTGAGCGTCGGGCTCGGCCTCCTCGTGCTGACCGTCGTGACGGCCGCGACCGGCGCCCCCGCCATCGCGGCGCTCTTCGGCCTGATGAGTGCAGCGGGGCCGCGCGGCGCGGTGCGCGGCAGGGCCCGACGGCGCCAGGCGAAGCTGCGCGAGGTCTGGCCCGAGGTCGTGGACCACCTGTCCTCCGGGGTGCGGGCCGGGCTCGCGCTCCCCGAGGCCCTGGCGCAGCTCGCGGAGCGGGGCCCGGAAGAGCTGCGCGAGCCCTTCGCCCGGTTCGCGGAGGACTACCGAGCCACGGGGCGGTTCTCCGAGTGCCTCGACGTCCTCAAGGCGCGGCTGTCCGATCCGGTCGCCGATCGCATCGTCGAGGCCCTGCGCATCACGAGGGACGTGGGCGGCACGGACCTGGGCAGGCTCCTGCGCACCCTCTCGCAGTTCCTGCGGGACGACGCCCGTACCCGCGGCGAGCTCGAGGCTCGCCAGTCCTGGACCGTGGGAGCGGCCCGGCTTGCCGCCGGCGCCCCCTGGGTGGTGCTCGCGCTGCTCTCGACCCGGGCGGAGGCCGCCCAGGCGTTCAACACGGCAGCCGGGGTCGCGGTGCTGGTCGGCGGCGCGGCGTCGTGCCTCGTCGCCTACCGGATGATGCTGCGGATCGGTCGGCTCCCCGAGGAAGTCCGGGTGCTGCGATGACCGCGCTCGTGCAGGGTGCCCTGATCGGAGCTACCGGAGGTCTCGGGCTCGTCCTCGTCGTCGGGCACCTCCGCGCCCGGCGGATACGCCTCGACGACCGCCTCGCGCCTTACCTGCGGCCCGCGCGCACGACGTCGCGGCTCCTCACCGTCGGCGCCGCGCAGACGCCGCTCGCGACGCTCCAACGCCTCCTTGCGCCGTGGATGGCTGACGGCGTACGCCTCGTCACCCGGTTCGGGGCGCCGAGCGACCTGGTGCGCTCCCGCCTGGTGCGCGCAGGGCGCGCGACGAGCGTCGAGCAGCTCCGCGCCGAGCAGGTCGTGGGCGGTGTGCTCGGGCTGCTCGTGGGACTCGTCCTCGCGACGCTCGCCGTGTTCGGCCGCGGGATGCCCGTGGCGAGCCTCCTCGTGATCGTCGTGGGGGCGAGCGTGGCCGGGGCCGTCGTGCCCGACGTCGTGCTCCAGCGTCAGGTCGCCGCCCGTGAGGATCGGATGCTCGCCGAGCTGCCCACGGTGGCCGAGCTGCTCGCTCTCGCCGTCGGCGCCGGGGAGGGTGCCGTGGGGGCGCTCGACCGCGTCGCGCGCAGCACGCACGGGGAGCTCTCGGGCGAGCTCGCGCGGACCCTCGCCGACGCTCGTTCGGGAACGCCCCTCACGGGAGCGCTCGAGAACCTCGCTGACCGGGCCAAGCTCGCGCCGCTGACGCGTTTCGCGCAAGGGGTCGCCGTCGCCGTCGAACGTGGCACGCCCCTGGCCGAGGTGCTGCGCGCGCAGGCCCAGGACGTGCGCGAGGCCGGGCGCCGCGCGCTCATGGAGGCGGGCGGCCGCAAGGAGGTCGCCATGATGGTCCCGGTCGTGTTCCTGATCTTGCCCGTGACCGTCGTCTTCGCCGTCTTCCCAGGATTCACCCTGCTGCAGGTGGGGCTGTAACGACCCCGGCCGCCCGGTCGGAGCACGAGAGGAATGCACCATGACGAGTTCGCTGAAGCGCGCCGGACACCTGGTCCTGGCCCGATGGGTGCCCCAGGAGGACCGGGAGCGCGGCGACGTGCCCGGCTGGGTCCTCGTGACCCTCATGACGGCGGGACTGGTCCTGCTCATCTGGGGGTTTGCGGGCCCGGCGCTCAGCGGGATCTTCAACGACGCCGTCTCCCGGGTCTCCGGAGAGATCGGCGGCTGAGTGAGCAGTGACGACGGCTCCGCGGCCGTCGACTTCGTGCTCGTCGCCGGTCTGACCACGGTCCTGTTCATGTCCGTGGTCCAGCTCACGCTCGGCCTGCACGTGCGCAACACCCTCGTCGACTGCGCGGGGGAGGGGGCCCGGTACGCGGCTCGCGCGGACCGCAGCCTCGCCGACGGCGAACGCCGCACGCGTGAGCTCATCGCGACGGCACTGGCGCCCGAGTTCGCGGGGACGGTCACGGCGCGGACCGTCGTGCGCGGCGGGCTCGAGCTCGTCGAGATCCAGGTGCGTGCCCCGCTGCCCGTGATCGGGCTCATCGGCCCGGCTGGCGGCCTCCAGGTACGCGGTCACGGCATCGAGGAGGGCGCGACGTGACGGGCGTCGTGCGCCGAGCCGTGGCTCGTGCCCGGCGGTGCTGCGCCGAGGGGGCCGACGACGGCAGCGCGATCATCGAGTTCCTCGGGATCACCCTCATCCTGCTCGTGCCGACCGTGTACCTCGTGCTCGTCCTCGGGCGGCTCCAGGCGGGGATGTTCGCCGCCGAGTCCGCCGCCGCGCAGTCCGCCCGGGCCTTCGTCGTCGCTGGTGACGTCGGTGCGGGACGCGAGGCCGCGCTCGCGTCCGTGCAGATCGCCCTCGCGGACCAGGGCTTCGCGGCCGCCGCGGAGGACTCGCTCGCGCTCGAGTGCTCGACCGACCCCTGCCGCGAGCCAGGCAGCACCGTGGCCTCCCGGGTGCACGTCGACGTGCCCCTGCCGTTCGTGCCGTCCTTCGTCCGGGACGTGGTGCCGCTCTCGGTGCGTGTCTCGGCGGACCACGTGGCCGCCGTGGACCAGTACGGGGGCGTCGGGTGAGGCTCGCACGCTCGGCAGATCGGATCCGTGGCACCGCGCGGGGCGACGACGGCCAGGTCATGCTGCTGTCGCTGTGCTTTGCGCTCTTGTGCCTCCTGCTCGTCACCGTGGTGGCCTCGGCGACGTCGGTGCACCTCGAGCGCAAGCGCCTCGCCGCGCTCGCGGACTCCCTGGCGATCGCCGCAGCGGACGAGCTGGACCTCGACACCTACTACGGCGGCGAGGCGCCGGACCCGCTCGAGGACGGCAAGGTGTTCCTCACCGACGCGGGCGTCTCGGCCGCAGTGACGGCGCACCTCGCGGCGTGGCCGGGTGACAGTCACCCGGACGGTCTCGCCGTCGTGCGCGCCGCGACCCCCGACGGCAGGACCGCCGAGGTGGCGCTGCGGGCCGTCGCCCGACCCGTGCTGCTCACGTGGGTGCTCGCACCGTGGTCGGACGGCATCGCCCTGCACGCCGAGGCGAGTGCCCGCGCCTGGTAGCGGCCCGCGCGGACGGGATCACGGCGAAGCGGCCGGCCTCCCCTCGGGGAGACCGGCCGCCGCGTTCGATCGGCTGGGCGCGCTCAGTGCTTGATCGCGCCCTCCATGACGCCGCGCACGATCTGCTTGCCGGCGACGGCGAGCAGGATGAGCAGCGGGATGGTGGCCAGCAGCGAACCCGCGAGCGTGATGCGGGGACGCGGGTACTGGGCGGAGGCCAGCTTGCTGAGCGCGACACCCACGGTGGGGTTGTCCGTGCCCGGGCCGAGCGCGATGAGCGCCCACTGGAACTCGTTCCACGCGCCGACGGCAGTCAGCAGGCCGAGGACGCCGAGCGCCGGCCGGATCACCGGCAGGCACATCGTCCAGAAGATGCGGAACGTGTTCGCACCATCCATCCGGGCCGACTCCACGATCTCGTCGGGGAGCGCGTCCTGGATGTATTGCCTCATGTAGAACACGCCGAACGCCGAGACCAGCGCCGGCACGATCAGTGCCGTGAGCTGCCCCTGCCACCCGAGACGGGTGATGATGATGTACAGCGCGACGATGCCGAGCTGGTTGGGGATCGTCAGCGTGAGGATGACGATCACCATGAGCGGGTCGCGGCCCTTGAACTTCAGCTTGGCGAAGGCGAAGCCCGCCAGCGAGCAGAAGAAGAGGGTCGAGGCCGTGATGGCTACGGTCACGATCGACGAGTAGAGGAACGACTCGCCGAACTTCGCGGACTCGAACGACTGCGTGCCGTCCGGGATGTTGCCCATGACGATGTTGAAGTTCGTCCAGAAGTTGTCGCCCGGGGTGATCTGCGGCGGGATCTTGGCGAGCATCTGGTCGTCTCCCGTGGAGACGATGAACATCCACCACACCGGGAAGAACCCGACGATGAGCGTGACCACGAGGAAGACGTAGTTGAGCCAGCCCGCAGGGGTGTCCTGCGGCGAACGGCTCAGGAGCGAGACGCGATTCTGCGGGCCCCTGGGCTCCGTGGGCTCCGCGGGTGCCTGATCGATCACAGGTGCACTCATCGCTTCCGCCCCCCTTCTCCGATGCGTGATGTGAGGAAGGCGTTGAAGCCGGCGATGACCACGATGATCAGGAACAGGGCCCACGACATCGCTGCCGCGTAGCCGAGGTTCAGGTTCACCCAGCCCGTCTGGTAGATCAGCTGGCCCACGGTCTGCCACTGCCGGAGTGCGCCGCCGTTGGGATCGGGTGTGTCGCCGAAGAGCATCGGCTCCGTGAAGAGCTGCAGGCCACCGATCGTGGACAGCACCACGGTGAAGATCACCATGGGGCGGATCATCGGCACGGTGATGCGCCACAGCTGCTGCCACGGGCTCGCGCCGTCGAGGGCGGCCGCCTCGTAGACGTCCTTCGGGATGGACTGCATGGCCGCCAGGTACAGCAGCGCGTTGTAGCCGATCCACTTCCAGTTGACCATCACGGCGATCGCTATCCACGACGCCCACCACGTACCTCGCCAGTCGATGCCGTTGAAGGTGGTCCCGCTGATCGTGGACTCCACGCCGAACAGCCCGAGGATGGCGTTGGCGAGACCGTAGTTCTTCGAGAAGACGTACGCGAACACGAGCGAGGACGCGACGACGGGCGTGATGAACGGCACGAGCACGCCGACGCGGAAGAGCGTCTGGGTCCGCAGCCTGCGGTTGAGCAGCGAGGCGACGAAGAGGGCGAGCAGGAGCTGGGGGATCGTCGACAGCAAGAAGATGCCGAACGTGTTGATCAGGGCGTTCTGGAAGAGCCCGTCGTTGAAGAGCTTGGCGTAGTTGTCGAACCCCGCCCAGCCGTTGTCGGCCGGCCTCTTGAGGTTCCAACGGCGGAACGAGACGACGCCGTTGTAGATGAGCGGGAAGACGCCGAAGATCGCGAACAGGACGAAGAAGGGCGAGATCAGCAGATAGGGCGCGAACTTGGCGTCGAACTTGCCCCGGAACCGCTGCCATGCGCTGAGCTCATCGTGCTGTGGACTTCTTGGCGGTGTGGTGCTCCCCGCCGCACGAGCCCCGGCCTTGGCCGAGACTTTCGGTGCGGTGGACATAGGTGGCCTCCTGGAACCGACAGAAACTGGCTGGTGAACAGGCTAGACGCGCGACCGGGCGGGGACCAGAGCCTTCGGCTCTGCCCCCGCCCGGAGCGCTGACATCTATTGCTACTGATCAATCGCAGGTGCGGTGATCAGCTCAGCTCAGCGTTGACGTCGGCGACTGCCTTGTCCCACGCGTCGGCTGCAGCGAGCTGGTCGCCCTGGACGGCGTTCAGCGCGTTCTGCATGGCGTTACGAACCACGGACTCGTTCACGCCGATGTACTGCGGCTGCAGAGCGAGCGCCGAGGTGGCGAAGATCTGACCGTCAGGGGCGTTGTTGAAGAACGGGTCGGTCGAGTTCTGGATCTCGTCGCTCTCCAGGATGGCGAGCTGCGAGGGCAGGTTACCCACGTTCTTGAAGATGCGGATCTGCTGCTCGGGCTGGATCAGCCACTCGATGAAGGCGTACGCCTCCGCCTGGTGGGTCGACTGCGCCGGGATGGTCCAGAAGGAGCCACCCCAGTTGCCGCCGCCACCGGGAACCGCGGCGATGTCCCACTTGCCCTCGGTCGAAGGCGCCGAGTTCTTGATGTGACCGCGCATCCAGGCCGGGCACGCGAGGACGGCGAAGTCGCCGTTCTCGAAGCCGGCGTTCCACTCCGGCGACCACGCCGCGAGGTTCGCGGAGAGGCCGGCGTCGATGACCGCGAGGGCCGTGTCGAACGCGACCTTGGGGCCACCCTCGAGCGCGAGCTCCTCATCGGGGGTGAAGGACGCGACGGGCTGCTGGCCGAGCACCGGCTGGTAGACGTTCACCGCGTTGTCGACGAACTTCTTGCCACCCGAGCCGGCGACGTACTTCTTGCCGAACTCGATGAAGTCCTCCCACGAGCCACCGATGGCGTCGGAGACGGAGTCGCGGTCGGAGGGCAGGCCCGCCGCCTCGATGAGGTCGTGGCGGTAGCACATGGCCTGCGGGCCGATGTCCGTGCCGAGACCGATGTTGGTGTTGCCGTCGGCCGTGACCGTCTGGGCCCACTTCCAGTCGAGGTAGTTCTCCTCGAACTTGCCGGCACCGAGGTCGAGCAGGTTGACGAACTTGTCGGCCTGCTCGCGGAACTGCACGACGTAGTCGAGGTCGATCGCCTGCACGTCCGGCGCACCGGAGCCCGCGATGAGGTACTGCTGCAGCGCCTCGTGCGTGGCCGGGTGCTCACCCGGGATGAGCTTGATCTTGACGTTCGGGTTCTCCGACTCGTACTGCTCGACGAGCGAGTCACCCTCGGACTGCAGACCGAAGTCGCCCCAGAAAGCGACGGAGAGCTCGACCGACTCGCCCGAGACGGGCTCGTCGGTGGAGGTGTCAGTGTCCGTGTTGTCGCCCGACGGCGTGTCGGACGGGTTGGACGAGCAGGCAGCGAGCACAAGTGCCGATGCTGCACCGAGGGCGGCGATGCTTGCCGCCCGACTACGAGACCACTTCATGCCGTATCCCCTTTGAAGGCGTGGATGCGCTCCCACATTGGAGCGCTCAGCAAACATAGCGCCGGTCCTCGAGGAATGGGAGCGTTCCCGATCACGATTTGGTGACGAAAGGATTCCGGTCGTCGTTGCCAAGTTCGAGGCACGAGCAAAGTCCGGGCGGGGGGAGGCTGGCACCCCGACCGGACCTTGCTGAGACGGCGCCGTGCGCGGCTGGTCAGCCGCGCACGAGCGAGTTCACGCTCCGCAGCACGCGCGGCGAGACGAGCTCCGTGACGTCGACCTCGCGGCTCGAGCGCACGTGCAGCACCACGGACTCGCCCGCGGAGAGCGTCACGAGCTGCTCGTCCACGACGGCGTCCGGGTCGACCTTGTCCACGAGGAGGGCCAGGTCGCGCACGAGCGCGTACGCGCTGATCGTCACCTCGAAGCCGCCGTCGACGGCGGCGACGTGGGTCGTGAACGGGGCGGTCTCGTACGCCACGTCCTTGTCCTCGGCGAACAGGTGCACAGCGGTGGCGAAGCCCTCGGCGCCGACACGGACCGTGAGGTACTCGCGCGCCGGGTCGCCCGCGGTCGCGAGCGCGGCACCCAGCGGGAGCGTCGCGACGGCACGCGGACCCACGGTGACCTCGTGCGCCTCGCCCACGAGCTCGGTCCCGTCAAGGGTGCGCCGGGCCGCGGTGACCGTCGTCGTCGTCGGCTCGTCCGTGTCGTTGACCACCACGGCCGCGAGCCCGCCGTCGCGCGGCTGCACCGTCACGAGTCGGGGCGCATAGGCGGCGCGCAGGGCGTACCACAGCGGCTTGAGCCGCTCGTCGCCGTCCACGGCGGCCCAGCTCGTCACGGGCCAGCAGTCGTTGAGCTGCCACACGATCGACCCGGCCGAGCGCGGCCACCACGAGCGGTAGTGCTCGACGGCGAACGCCACGGCTCGCGCCTGGTTGAGCGACGTCGCCCAGTGCCAGTCCTCGAAGTCCTCGGGGATCGGCAGGTGCGGGGCGAGACCGCGGTCGAGCTTCCCGTTGCCGTCCTCCGCCTTCTGGTGCAGCAGGAACGTCTCGGTCTCCTTGCCGAGCTCGCCCGCCGAGACCGCTCGCGTCAGGGTCGCCCACGTGGCTGGCCCCTGCCAGCCGAACTCCGAGCAGAACCGCGGCACGTCCTCGCGGTAGAAGGCGTAGTCGCGGCGGTTCCAGCACTCCCACTCGTGGTGCGTGCCGTGGTCCGGGTCGTTCGGGTGGACGCCGTCGATCGGCTGCCCGGGGGAGTAGGGGGAGTTGTCGGAGTACGGCCGCGTCGGGTCGAGCTCCGCGACGATCGCCGGGAACACCTCCTGGTAGAACTTCAGCCCCCACGAGCGGCCCTGCAGGTCCGCGGGCCAGCCCCAGTCGCGGAAGCCCCACATGTTCTCGTTCGCGCCGTTCCACAGCACGAGCGCGGGATGCGGGGTCAGGCGGGCGACGTTCTCGCGGGCCTCGGCGACGATCTCGGAGAAGATCGGCTCCTCCTCGGCGTAGGCGCCGCACGCGAGCAGGAAGTCCTGCCACACCATGACGCCGCGCTCGTCCGCGACCTCGTAGAACTCCTCGGTCTCGTAGATCCCGCCGCCCCAGATGCGCAGCAGGTTCATGTTCGCGCCGAGCGCCTGGTCGAAGCGGCGCTCGAGGCGGGCCCGGTCGATGCGCGTGAGCAGGTGGTCGTCCGGGATCCAGTTGGCGCCCTTGACGAACACCTCCTTGCCGTTGACCACGAACGTGAAGCGCGTGCCGTGCTCGTCCGTGTCGCGGTTCACCTCGAGGGAACGGAAGCCCACGCGGCGCGCGTAGGAGTCGAGCTCGCCGGCGGGGCCCGCGAGCGTCGCGGTGAGGGGGTAGAGCTTTGCCCGGCCGTAGCCGCGCGGCCACCAGCGGTCGACGTCGGGCACGACGGCGACGACGACGGCGGACGTCGCCCCCCCGGGCACCTCGACGGACTGCGCCACGCCGCCCACCGTCACGGTCAGCGTCAGGGGGGCGTCGTCGTCCCCGAGCCCGGCGCGCTCGATGTCCGCGTGCAGCTCGACCCGGCCCGCGCCGTCGTCGGCCACCGTGACGAGGGGGCGCACGGACGCGAGGCGCGCGGTGCGCCAGCGCTCGAGGCGCACGGGCTTCCAGATGCCGGCCGTCTGCAGATCAGGCCCCCAGTCCCAGCCGAACGAGCACGCCATCTTGCGTACCGAGTTGAACGGGTGCGGGTACGGGCGCGGCCGGAAGCCGAGCCGTGACTCGACGGACTCCGCGTACTCGAGCGCCGAGGCGAAGTCCACGACCAGCTCGTTGGACTCGCCCACGAGGCCGCGCACGTCCACGCGGTAGGAGCGGTGCTGGTTGAACGTCCGGGCCACCTCGGTGCCGTTGAGGGTCACCGTCGCGACCGTGTCGAGGCCGTCGAAGGCGAGGTCGACCCGCTCGTCGGCCGCCGCAGCGCCTGCCGCGAACTGCGTCGCGTAGCGCCACTGCGTCCGGTGCGCCCACGCGAGCGCGGTCTCGTTGCGCTCGAGGTACGGGTCCGGGATGAGCCCCGCGTCGAGCAGGTCCGTGTGAGCGCTGCCGGGCACGGTCGCGGGCACCGTCCGGCCCTCGATCTCCGCGGGGACGGGACCGGCTGTCGCGGTGAGGGTCCAGCCCTCGTGCAGCTCGTGCGCGATCAGGTTCGTCATGGGATGTGCTCGATTCGGACTCGTGCGGACTTTGTTCAGGCAGGTGAAGTAAACCCGATCCGAGCTTCGGGCGAGAACTCCGGCGCCGGGAGGCCGGGTGGACTCGCGTAACCTTGACCCTCGTGGCAACCATCGACCTAGCCAGCGAGATCGCGGCCCTGCGGAGCACCCTCGGCACGATCACGGCGGTGACCGACCCGGAGGCGCTGCGCGCGAAGATCGCCGAGCTCTCCGAGCAGGCGTCCGCACCGGACCTGTGGGACGACACGGACAAGGCCCAGGCGGTCACGAGCGCGCTCTCGCACCGGCAGGCCGAGCTGCGCCACCTCGAGGAGATCGCCCAGCGGGTCGACGACCTCGAGACCCTTGCCGAGATGGCCGAGGAGGCCGACGACGAGGAGACGCGCGACGAGGTCGCCGCGGACCTCGCCAAGCTGCGCACCGACATGCGGACGTTCGAGGTGCGCACGCTGCTCACCGGCGAGTACGACCAGCGCGAGGCCGTCGTCACGATCCGCTCGGGCGCCGGCGGTGTCGACGCGGCCGACTTCGCCGAGATGCTGCTGCGGATGTACCTGCGCTGGGCGGAGCGGCACAACTTCCCCACCAAGGTGCTCGACACCTCCTACGCGGAGGAGGCGGGCCTGAAGTCCGTCACCTTCGAGGTCAAGGTGCCCTACGCCTACGGGAACCTGTCCGTCGAGGCGGGCACGCACCGGCTCGTGCGCATCTCGCCCTTCGATAACCAGGGGCGGCGCCAGACGTCGTTCGCGGCGGTCGAGGTCATCCCGCTCATCGAGCAGACCGACCACATCGACATCCCCGACGCCGAGATCCGGGTGGACGTGTTCCGCTCCTCGGGCCCCGGCGGCCAGTCCGTCAACACGACCGACTCCGCCGTGCGCCTCACGCACGTCCCCACGGGCATCGTCGTGTCGATGCAGGACGAGAAGTCGCAGATCCAGAACCGCGCCGCGGCGATGCGCGTGCTCCAGTCCCGGCTCCTCCTCGCGCGCAAGGCCGAGGACGACGCCAAGAAGAAGGAGCTGGCCGGCGACATCAAGGCCTCGTGGGGCGACCAGATGCGCTCCTACGTGCTGCACCCGTACCAGATGGTCAAGGACCTGCGCACGGAGCACGAGGTCGGCAACACGAGCGCGGTGTTCGACGGCGAGATCGACGACTTCATCGAGGCGGGCATCCGCTGGCGCCGTGGCGCCCCCATGGGGTAGTTGTGCCGGTTCGCCGGTTTCGGTGAGCAGGTCGACGCCGTCGGCCCCGGCGTGTCACCGGCCCCGGGGCTCCCGCCGTGCCTACGCTCAAACCGGCCAGGAGTTCGCAGTGCACTTCCCCGACCCCGAGACTGGCCCGGTTTGCCGTGATCAGATTCGAGAACGTGTCCAAGGTCTACGCGCGCGGCGCGAGGCCGGCACTCGACGCCGTCTCGCTCGAGGTCGAGCGCGGCGAGTTCGTCTTCCTCGTCGGTCAGTCCGGCTCGGGCAAGTCCACGTTCCTGCGCCTCGCGCTGCGTGAGGAGCGCCCGACGGCGGGCAAGGTGTTCGTCGCGGGCAAGGACCTGACCACGATGTCGACGTGGGCCGTGCCGCACCTGCGCCGCAAGATCGGCGCCGTGTTCCAGGACTTCCGCCTGCTGCCCAACAAGACCGTGTTCGAGAACGTCGCTTTCGCGCTCCAGGTGATCGGCAAGCCGCGCCACCACATCATGACCGTGGTGCCCGACACGCTCGAGATGGTGGGGCTCGCCGGCAAGGAGAAGCGCCGCCCCCACGAGCTGTCCGGTGGCGAGCAGCAGCGCGTGGCCATCGCGCGCGCCTTCGTCAACCGCCCCGACATCCTGCTCGCGGACGAGCCCACGGGAAACCTCGACCCCTCCACGTCGCTCGGCATCATGCGACTGCTGGACCGCATCAACCGCACGGGCACCACCGTGGTCATGGCGACGCACGACGACGAGATCGTGGACCAGATGCGCAAGCGCGTCATCGAGCTCGCGGGCGGTGAGCTGGTCCGCGACCAGGACCGCGGCGTCTACGGGTCGGCACGGTAGGGCCCGCCATGAGACTTCAGTTCATCCTCTCCGAGATCGGCATCGGGCTACGTCGCAACGTCTCGATGGCCGTCTCCGTCGTGCTCGTCACGTTCGTCTCGCTCGTGTTCGTCGGTGCCGCGGCGCTGCTGCAGATGCAGATCGCCAACCTGCAGGCCGACTGGTACGGCAAGGTCGAGGTCTCCGTGTTCCTGTGCCCCGCGGGGAGCCTCGAGCTCAACTGCGCGGACGGCGAGGCCACCCAGGAGCAGATCCAGGCGATCGACGACCTGCTCGCCTCGCCCGAGCTCGACCCGATCGTCGAGCGCGTGTTCTTCGAGACGAAGGAGGACGCCTTCAAGGCGTTCGAGCGCCGCTACGGGGACGACCCGACGTACGCCGACATCACGGTCGCGGACATGCAGGCCGCGTTCCGGGTCAAGCTCAGCGACCCCGAGCAGTACCAGGTGGTCGCCGAGGTGCTCGGCGGCCGGCCCGGGGTCGAGGAGATCAAGGACCAGCGCGACTACTTCCAGTCGATCTTCGCCCTGCTCGGTGGGCTCACGATGCTGTCCGTCGGGTTCGCCGTCGTCATGCTCGTGGCCGCCGTGCTGCTCGTCGCCACGACCATCCGCCTCTCCGCGATGAGCCGGCGCCGCGAGACGGGCATCATGCGGCTCGTCGGCGCCTCGAACTTCTTCATCCAGCTCCCGTTCATGCTCGAGGGCGCGATCGCCGCGACCATCGGGGCACTCCTCGCGGGCGTCACGCTGTGGTTCGGCGTGCAGACGATGACCACGGAGTGGCTCGGCGACTCGCAGGAAGGCCTGCTCGGTAGCGCCAACCTCGTGTCCACGGCGGACGTGCTCACGGTCGCACCGCTCCTCGTGGGGCTCGCGATCGTGCTCGCCACGATCTCCTCCGTGGTCACCCTGAGCCGGTACACGAAGGTCTAGGGGAGGCAGCGATGACGACGACGTACACCGGCGTCCTGCGCGGCCGGTCGCGGCTGTGGGCGGTGCTCGCCGCCGCGGTCGCCATGGTGCTGTGCCTCGCCGTGCTGTCCGCCGTCGGCCCCGCCCACGCGGACGAGCTCGACGACAAGCGTCGCGCCGCAGAGGAGAAGCAGCGTCAGAACGAGAAGGACCTCGAGGAGCTCTCGCACGACCTCGAGGAGATCGGCGAGGACCTCGCCGAGGCGCTCATCGCGCTCAAGAAGATCGAGCAGCAGCTCCCCGACGCCCAGGCGGCGCTCCAGGTGGCCCAGGACGCGTACGCGAAGGCGAAGCGCGAGGTCAAGGCCCTCGAGGATCGTCTCGAGGCGCAGGAGACCACGGAGGCCGAGCTCGTCGACCGCATCGCCGAGGACGAGGCGCGCAGCGTCGAGGTCCGGGCGAGCGTCGGTGCGCTGGCCCGGCAGGCCCTCAAGGGTGACCTGTCGACGTCGAGCCTCGCGATCATGCTCGACGCCGCGGACCCGCAGGAGTACGTCCAGCAGTCCGGCCTCGTCACCACGGCACTGCGCTCCCAGACCCAGCTCCTCGACCAGCTCGCGCAGGACGATGCCGCCAACCGCAACGCGAAGGTGCGCCTCGAGGCGGTGCGCGAGCGGATCGCGGACCTGCGGGCGGCCGCCGTCGTGAAGCAGAAGGAAGCGAACGAGCACCGCAAGGAAGCCCAGGCGCACGAGACGACCGTGCGGGCCCTCATCGACGACCAGAAGGTGAAGACGGCGTTCATCCAGTCCCGCAAGGACGAGATGGAGGCCAAGGAGGCCCAGCTCAAGCGCGACCGCGCCTCGCTAGAGAGCGACATCAAGGACATCATCAAGAAGCAGAAGGAGCTCGCCGCCAAGAAGAAGAAGGGCGAGAAGCCGGGTCCCGTCGGTTCGGGGATCTTCCAGAACCCGTCGTCGTACTCCCCGATGTACGTCACGTCGTCGTACGGCTGGCGCACCCACCCCGTGCTCGGGTACCCGCGACTGCATGCCGGCATCGACCTGCGCGCATACTGCGGGGTCAACATCCTTGCCGGGCGCAAGGGCGAGGTCGTGTGGGCCAAGTACCGCTCGGGGTACGGCAACCAGGTGCTCGTCGACCACGGCGAGATCAACGGCAACTCCGTGATGTCGAGCTACAACCACCTGCAGGGCTTCAACGTCTCGGCGGGGCAGCAGGTCTCCGGGGGCAGCGTCGTCGGCTACTCGGGCTCGACGGGCACCTCGACGGCGTGCCACCTGCACTTCGAGGTCTACATCAACGGCGGCACGGTGGACCCGTACCCGTACCTGTAGCGCCCGGCAATACGCTCGTCCCAACGCCCGGTGACCGGTAGTCTCCTCTACTCTTTGCAGGGGCTGGACTGGGAGGCACACGTGGCACGGGACCAGGGGCGACAGCAGATCGCCTCGAACCGCAAGGCGCGGCACGACTACGCCATCGAGGACGTCTTCGAGGCGGGCATCATGCTCTCGGGCACCGAGGTCAAGGCGTTGCGCGCCGGGCGGGCCTCGCTCACCGACGGCTTCGTGTCGATCGACGGCGGTGAGGCGTGGCTCGAAGGCGTCCACATCTCCGAGTACTCCCAGGGCACGTGGACCAACCACGCCCCGCGGCGCAAGCGCAAGCTCCTGCTGCACCGTGAGGAGATCGACCGCCTCGACTCCCGGGTGCGCGAGAAGGGCCTCACGATCGTGCCCCTCGCCCTGTACTTCCTCGACGGGCGGGCGAAGGTCGAGATCGCGCTCGCTCGAGGCAAGCGCGAGTGGGACAAGCGACAGGCGCTGCGAGAGCGGCAGGACGACCTCGAGGCGCGCAAGGCGATGCATCGCAAGGAGGAGCGTTGAACGTCGGGTGCCTCGGTCGGACGGTGTCCGCCGTCGTCGGCCTCCTCCTCGTGGTGCTCGCGAGCCTCGTCGCGTTCGCGCCGGCGCACGCCGGCACGGTGCGGGCCGACGACGGCGCACTCCTGACCTATGGGCGCCAGATCGTCCGGTACGACGTCACCGTCGACATCGACACCGCCGGGGTCGCGCAGGTCTCGATCGACATGGACTTCTCGTTCGGCAACAACCCCGGGCACGGTCCGTACATCTGGCTGCCGACACGTCAGGGCTACGACACCGAGCAGGACCGGATCTACAAGATCTCGAACATCCGGGCGCGCTCCGCGACCGGGGCGCCCGCGAAGGCCCACGTGGACCGGAGCAGGAACGCCGTCACGGTGCGCGTCGGTGACGAAGACCGCGGCAACATCAGCGGGGTGCAGCAGTACACGATCAGCTACCGGCTCGAGGGCATGCTCAACGGGGCGGCCGGGGACGGGACCTTCGACGAGTTCTACTGGAACGCGATCGGGGTGGGCTGGGAGATCCCGATCTCTAACGCGACCGTGACGGTGCGTGGCCCCGGCGCCATCGCGGACGCGACGTGCTTCGCCGGGCCGCAGGGTTCCACGGAGCAGTGCACCGACTTCTCGCACGAGGGCACGACGGCGCGCTTCGCCGAGGCCGTGCTCCCCGTGGGCCGGCTGTTCTCCGTGGTGGTCGGCTGGCCCGCAGGGACCTTCGAGGGCATCGAGCCGATCCTCGTGCCCAAGCCCAAGGCGACCGATCCCGTCGATCCCGGCAGCCCCGCGGGTGTCGCCGCCGCGATCATCCTGCTCGGCGGTGTCGGCACCGCGATCACGCGGGTACGGATGCGCGGGCGCGACGAGGCGTACCTCGGTCTCACGCCGGGCGTCGAGCCGGGGATCGGCCAGGACACGCGCGTGGGGAATCGGGACTCGCGTGCGCCGATCGCCGTGCAGTTCGAGCCGCCACGCGACCTGCACCCCGGTGTGGTCGGCACGCTCGTCGACGAGGTCGCGGACCCGCACGACGTCACCGCGACGCTCGTTGACCTCGCGGTGCGCGGGTACCTGCGCATCGAGGAGGTGCCGCGCAAGAACCCGAACAAGCGCGCCAAGGACTGGACGCTCGTCAGGCTCACGGACACCACGATGTCGCTCGCGCCGTTCGAGAACGCGCTCTTCGACGGCATCTTCGCCGGGCGCGAGGAGGTGAGGCTCTCCTCCCTCAAGACGACGTTTGCCTCGACGATGGCAACCGTGCAGCGCGGCCTGTACGGCGAGGTGACGGGGCGCGGCTGGTTCCGTGCCGACCCGCAGGCCGTGCGCGCCCGTTGGCGGGTGAGCGGCTGGCTCCTCATCGTCGCGTCGTTCGCCGTCGCCCTCTTCTGGGGCGGTGCCGGCGGGACGCGGGGGTTCCTCCTCGTGCCCCTCGCGCTGCTCACCACGGGGATCGTGGTCAACGTGTGCGCGAAGCGCGCGCCCGGCCGCACCGCCGCGGGCACGGCCGTCCTGGCACAGACGCTCGGCTTCAAGCAGTACATCGCCACGGCCGAGGCGAACCAGCTGCGCTGGGAGGAGGGGGAGGACATCTTCTCCCGCTACCTGCCCTACGCGATCGTGTTCGGCGAGACGAAGCGCTGGGCACGGGTCTTCGAGGACCTTGCCGCTCAGGGGCTCGACGTCACGGAACCCTCGTGGTACGTGGGTCACGGCGCGGCGCACGGGGCGCTCTGGTCGCACGGCGGTGGTTTCTCGAGCTCGCTCGCCTCGTTCACCTCGACCGCCACGACGTCGATCTCGGCCCCGGCACCGTCGACGTCCGGTAGCTCCGGCGGGTCCGGCTTCTCCGGCGGCGGCTCCTCCGGTGGTGGCGGCGGTGGTGGTGGCGGCGGGGGCTGGTAGCCCGTGCTCGTCTGCTGCGGCCTGACAACGCTCGACGTGACGCAGGTGGTCGACCGCCTGCCCGCGCCCAACGAGAAGCTCACGGGGCGCGAGCTCACCGTGGCCTTCGGTGGCCCTGCGGCCAACGCGGCGGCGACGGCCGTGGCGCTCGGGGTTCCGGTCACCCTCGTGACGGGGGTGGGTTCCGGGCCGATTGGCCAGGTGGTGCGCGCGAAGCTCGCGGCCGCCGGGGTGCGGCTCGTGGACCTGCTCGAGGGGCAGGACGTCGACCCGCCCGTCTCGACCGTGCTCGTCACTGCGTCGACGGGGGAGCGCGCCGTCGTCTCCGTCAACGACGCCCGGCCGCGGGAGTATGGCGCCGTGCCCGACGGCGTGCTCGCGGGTGCCGGGACGCTGCTCGTGGACGGGCGGCTCGTCGAGGCCGCGATACCTCTGGCTCGCGCGGCCCGGGCCGCCGGGTTGCGCGTCATGATCGACGGCGGCTCGTACAAGCCCGGCACGGAGGAGCTGCTCGCCGAGTGCGACGTCGCGATCGTCTCGGCTGACTTCCACCTGCCGGGAGATGGTTCGCCGACGACGGCGGACCCCGGGTCGGTCGAGGACCTGGCAGCGATCGCCGCGGGTGGGCCGGCGTTCGTGGCCCGCAGCGCAGGGGAGGGCGCCATCGCGACGCTCGTGGGGGGCGCCGTCGTCGGCGTCGAGGTTCCTGGGGCTTCGCGTGTTGTCGACACTCTCGGTGCCGGTGACGTGCTGCATGGTGCGTTCGCGGCGGCCTGGCACGCGTGGCGGGGACGCGAGCTCGAGGCGTTGCGGTTCGCCGCCCGGGTCGCGACGGCGTCCGTGGAGCACGCCGGTGCGCGCGGCTGGGTGGCCGACGAGCCGGTGCGTTCGAGCTTTGCCGAGGAAATACGTGGGGGAGTGTCGGTGTTGTGACGTACGCTTGACCTTGTCGGACGGGCCCTTCGTGGGGTGCGACCGGCGCACAATTCCATAGGGGGTGATCGGTTTCGACGGTGGTCGTCGAGCCAGGAGAAGCGGGCCGAGGACGCACGGTTATCTCGTTAACGATCCGCGCAAACCTATAGGTGCCAACTCCAAGAGCACCGACTTCGCCCTCGCCGCCTGAGCGAGCCCCGAAGTCCGTCAGCCTGAGTACGCTCTCGACTCAGTAACTGGCGTCAGCTAGAGAGCCACTGCTGGTAGTCCTCGTCGTCGGGACTGCCGGGACTTCTAGACGACTGGGCCTGTTCACGTCTTGCCTGTGTGAGCGTGAGGGCCGAGAAAAGCGCAGACAGGCTGCGCCCGGAGAAGCCCTGGTTTTTCGCCACCGGACGCGGGTTCGATTCCCGCCACCTCCACTGACCTGTGCCCGCGTTCGCGTGGGTCAGGCGCATCGAGGCCGTCGTCCACCGCCATGGACGGCGGCCTTCGTGTGTCTGTCGGCTGGTCGCGGGGCCGAGCGTCGCTTGCTGGCCCGCCGAAGAACGCTGGAGCCCTCACTGACCCTTGACGTCATGCATTTAGCGGATAGAATCACCTCTATGCATGACGTTGATCACGACCATCTCTACTCGACCCTGGAGAGCCAGAGTGGCTACTTCACCGCGAGCCAGGCGCTCGAGGCGGGGATGGATCGCAGCACGTTGCGTCACCACGCGAGGCCTGGGGGGCGGTACGAACGGATCGGGCGCGGCGTGTACAGGCTGCGCCAGTATCCGACAAGTTCGCTAGAGCACGTTGTCGCGGCGTGGCTCCCGCTCAGGACCGCTGGCGGTGTCGTGTCACACGAGAGTGCGCTGGAGCTCTACGATCTTGCCGACGTCATCCCTGACGCCGTCCATGTCTCGGTCCCACGTTCCCAACGTGGTCAGCGGCCGCGCCCGGGGGTGCGGTTGCACACTCTGGCCCGTCCGCTCTCCGATGACGAGGTCCGAGGGGTGTCGGGCGTGGAGACGACAAGTCCGGAGCGAACGATCGTGGACTGTCTCGACGGCGGGACGCAGCCCGAGCAGGTCGAGCTCGCGGTTCGCCAGGGGCTGCAGCGTGCGCTGACGACACCGCGCCGACTGGTGGACGCAGCGGCTGCACGCTCGAACGCCATGCGCGACCGGGTCGAGGCGATCGTGCAGCAGGTCGGCCCATGAGGTACACCACTCCGCCCGCGTTCCGACGTGCACTCGAGGACAGGCTCAAGACTCTGTCAGGGGCCGATCCGGCGCGACTCGCTCGCTTGCGCAAGCGGATCGTGTTCGAACGGCTCCTCGCCCGCCTCGTTGCGGCCGCACCCCAAGCCTGGGTCCTCAAAGGCGGGTTCGCGCTCGAACTGCGCCTTGCCGATCACGCCCGGAGCACCAAGGACGTCGACCTCGCCTGGCGCGCCGAGGAGGACGAAATGCTCGACGCACTCCTCGATGCGGTGGCGCGCGACCTCGGTGACTTCTTCGTGTTCAGCCTCGAACGCGCAGACATCGCCCCGGAGCTCCTGCGTGGCACCCACCGATTCCGAGTAGTTGCGTCTCTGGCGGGACGACCATTCGAGTCCTTCGTCCTGGACGTCGGATCCCACGAAGGTCCGTTGGCAGAACAGGATCTGCTCACTACGGCGGACCTTCTCGGTTTCGCCGGCATTCCACCGGTCACCGTGCCCACCCTGCCTCTCGCCGTCCAGGTCGCCGAGAAGCTGCATGCTTACACCCGCACTTACGAAGGCGGACGGGGCAGCACGCGCACCAAGGACCTCGTCGACCTCGTGCTCATTGCCCAGGCGTTCCCGATAGACGCCGCGAAGTTGCGCACCGAGATTGACGCCGTCTTCATCCGGCGGGCGACCCACGACGTGCCCAGCGCTCTGCCGCCTCCTCCTGCGAGCTGGCGAGTTCCGTTCCGGCGCCTCGGCATCGCCGTCGGCATCGACCCTGATCTGGACGCCGGCTACGCGAGCACCGCAGTCTTCCTCGCCCCAGTCCTCGGACGCCAACTGACGGCGGGTTCCTGGGATCCCGACACGCAGGCGTGGTTCGGTCACTGACTCGCGGCCACCCCTGGGTCGAGTCTGCGTTGACGGCGTCAACGCCCGGTACTCGCGAGACTCTCACGGACAGGCCCGATCCGGACGTCTTCGCAAGTCGACCAACTGGTCCCGACGGCTCGTGAAGGTGCAGAACGTCAACATTGTGGCGACTCGGGCTATCGCTTGGCACGACGTGCGTCCCTGCCCGTCATCGGCGACCGTGACGCTGCCATCGGGATGTGCCGTGACCGTGGCGGTGCCGGTGCGGCCTTGGCTCTCTGCCTCTTCGTTGGCGTACGCGAGGACCTCGAGGATGAGGTGACGTCGGCCGCCAGCCACCCCGGGCTCACCCAGGTGTCGGCGTACGTGGGCGAGGTGCTCGAGATCGAGGTCCCTGTCCCGGTGGTGGGTGGTGGTGACCCAGGACGACCGCTCGCTCACCCTGTCGAGGCTAGACCTGGCATCGAGACCCAACAAGCCGACCGGGGGGAGCAATAAACGGAGGTGTGGGTCCAGGCTGACCTGCCAGAGTGCCAAGATGAGCCAATCTCGAAGCAAGATCGTGCGCCGTCTGACGTTGGCGCAGCAGGAGGGGCAGCCCGTCACCGTACGCAGGAAGCACCTCGAGGCTGACCAGACACCTGGCTTCGTGGTCGCCGTCACGGATCGGTGGGTCGTCCTGCAGGAGCTCGACGGCGTCCACCTCGACACCGTGGTGCTTCTTCGTCTCGATCACGTGACGAAGGTCGAACGGCACGACGGTCACGCCTACGTGAGTCGTGCCGTCGCGGGCCTCGGGGTGCCACTGGCGGAGTTCGAGTGCCCGGCAGACGTGACGACGGAGGGCCTCCTTCGCCTCGTGGTCGAGCGGGCTGAGCTGATCTGTGTCTACCTCGAGACTCGTGACGACTACTGGCTGCTGATCGGGAAGACCCTCCGGATCGGCAAGAAGCGCCTGCACCTGCACTTCATCGGGCGAGACGGCGTGTGGACCGACTTCACCGAGTCGTGGAAGCTGAAGGACATCACGCGAATCGAGTTCGGAGGACGATACATCGGGGCGCTCGAGCAGTTCGGCGAACCGATGCCCAAGGTCGAGAAGCACGTGAAGCGCTAGAGCACGACCCTCGGGCCCCGGGCCGCCGCCACGCGTATCGACGTTGGCATGGAGACACCAGTTCGCCTGGCGCCGCTGCTCGCGCAGTACGACGGGGCCACCGAGCGCCTCCTTGCACGCCTGACGGGCCCGGACATGGACAGCGGTGACGGGGAGCGAGTCCGCGTCGAGCCGCTGTCCGACGACGAGTACCTCTGGGAGCCGGTGCCGGGGTCATGGTCGGTGCGACGTCACGTCGATGGACCGGGACCGGGGGCGACGGTGCTGGTGGGCGCTGGCGACTGGGGACGAGATGGCGGACGTCCGCACCCGTGGCCTCCACCCGTCACGACGATCGCGTGGCGGATGGTGCACCTGACCGAGATGCTCACCCTCCGTGCGGAGTGGACCGTTGGGGAGCATCGCCGCCTCGAGGCGGACCTCCACTACGCCGGTGACGCGGCCGGCGGCGTGCACGCGCTGCGGGAAGGGATCCTCGCGTGGCGGGAGGCCCTCACGACCGCCGATGACGAGGCGTTGGACACGGTGGGGCGCAGCACCTACCCGGACGGGGGAGACGCGGACGAGGCATTCCTCGAAGTCGTGTGGTGGGTCAACCAAGAGGTGCTGCACCACGGTGCGGAGATCGCCCTCCTGCGGGACCTGTACGCCCGACGGCAGCGCCTATGAGCGGCACCGGGATCGGTGGTGCAGCGGCCTTCCTGTGTCCGGTCGGACAAGTCACCCCAGCATCGGGCCGACGAGGCCAGTACCCATGGGATTGCCCGGCTCGTCGACTCGTTCTTCTCGCGGACTGCCGTACCCGGCGAGACTCCGGCTTGTCCGTAGCGACTCGGAGACGTCCCTGACGTGATCGCACTGCTGCGATGCGCCCGCCCGCCGTGCACCACAGCATGGCCCGCGCCTTCCGCTACTGCGGAACGACAGAGCTGGGCGATGAGGCTTGAACGGTGCACTCCCGCACGGTGCCGTGCATCGAGCGTGAGGCAGGGGCATGATGGCGTTGTGTTGTCGATGCCGCCGAGCGAGACCAAACGGGGCCGTGCCTGGTTGACGAACTTCGCTGACGTCGAGCGCCCGGTTGCCCGACTGCTGCTCGACAGCCTACAGGTCGACAACCCGGCCACGATCTACCATGGGCTCAAGTCCAGCATCGATGCGCTCGTACCCGGGCTGAAGGGTCGCAGCGGTGTCCTGATCCCAGTTCTGTCCACCGAGGACATCGACAGATCCACCGAGCAACCTGCCACCGTTGCTGGACCCGCCCGATGGTCGCCGCCGGTCCGGCACGTCGCGTACGACACATTCCATCCCGGAGCCAAGATCCCTGCCACACCTGGGAGTGAGGCAGCGGTCGGAAACCTGATCCGTGATCTCACCGGCGATCGTCCTGGCCGCGAGCCTGGGCAGTGGCTACATCCGGCGACCAACCTAGATGCACTGCACGCCCGCCGGTGCCGCCTCGTCGTGCTCGTCACCGACTACAGCGGCTCTGGTCAGCAGGTGAATCAGTTCGCGGCGACCCTTACTCGCAACGCCCGACTACGCAGTTGGCGATCGTTCGGTTGGCTCCGACTCGTTGTGGTGGCGTACGCAGCATCCAGCGCTGCCCGTGTCGCGGTCGAGTCGGGGGCAAGCCTTGACGACTTGTTCGTCCACACTCCCGCCGCCTCGTTTGACGACGCCGCCTGGGCCGCCGATGAGCGCGACGCAATTGAAGCGCTGTGTCAGCGACACACCCCTCGCCGGCAGCGGCACCAGGCTCTTGGCCACGGCGAGAGTGTTGGCCTGTTTTTCACCCACACCGCCGTCCCGAACAATCTGCCGTTCATCCTGCGACGCCGCACCGCTGGCTGGAAGCCGTTCCTCGAGGGCCGCACCGTGCCCGCGGACTTGGTTGCAGAATTGGGTAACTATCGGGCGCCGAGCAGAGACCTATCCAGTGTTGTTCGTGCTGCGAACCAGACCAGGCTCGGACGTGCCATCGAGTCAGGTCGGCTCCACACACCCGCCGACAAACTAGTCGCGGTCCTGGCGCTCATCGCCCACGCTTCCCAGACTCCGGCAACCCTCACGCACCGCCTCGCGCTACCCGACGAGGACACCACCGCGATGCTCAAGTTCCTGCAGCTAGTCGGCTTCATTGCCGAGGACCTCACCATCACGCCGCGCGGGCGGACCGAATTGCGGCACGCGCGGCGACTGGACCGAACCGCGACGGCACACCTGACAGGGAGGCCCGATCCCTACTACCCTCAGACACTGAGGTGAGGAGTCGAGTGGCGAACCTAGCGGAGTCGGTGCGTAGCACCGGCACGTCGAGCCGAACAGCTCGAGGGTCACGGCTGACCGTGACCGTCGGACAAGCTCCCGCTACGCGTGGTCAGGCGGACGCGCCTGCCGACGCCGACTGGGGGCTGCGTCCGCCTGGCCTGGCCGGGATGACACCAAAGTAGATGGACCCCTCGACTCCTCACCTCTACGTCAAGGCTGGGACGGAAGCAGGTGTACCTGCACAGGTTGTGCGCGCCAGCCTTGTGCAGATTGCCGAGACCCAATCGCGCGGTGCTTGCCCAATTCTGAGCCTGGGGCACCTAGCGCATATCACAGGTGCGCCCTACCTCTACCTCCGGGAAGTCGTGCAACGGCGACGCGATCCCTACGACACCATCGCCCGACCCAAGCGTACCGGCGGGACTCGGTGGCTCTCCGCCCCCGAACCCGTCCTAATGGACGTGCATCGCGTTATCCTGCGTCGAGCGCTCCGGAACCTACCCTTGCACCCCTATAGTTATGCCTATCAGGAAGGGCGCAGCATCTATCAGTGCGCCCAACAGCACGTAGGCGCCCGGTGGATGCTCAAGTTCGACTTACACGACTTCTTCGGTTCGGTCGACGAGCGTGACGTCTTCCGTGTGTTCGAAGAGCGCGGCTACTCATCCCTAGTCTCGCTCGAGCTGGCTCGAATCTGCACACGTGCTCCCCTCGCCTCATTTACGTCCAGTACCGGTCGGTACGGTGCTATTCCGACCTACGACGTCAACGTCTCGGGGCGCCTTCCTCAAGGAGCGCCCACGAGCGGAGCTCTGTCCAACATAGTCGCCACACCTCTCGACCACGACCTGCACGCCCTCGCCACCGGCGCGGGCTTCGTGTACACGCGCTACTCTGACGATATGGTCATGTCGACGGCCCATGAGTTCGACCGGCCGCGCGCCATCCCCATGATCCGCGAAGTGGCCCGCCTTGTGGCCGCGCACCGTTTCCGGCTCCATAGCAAGAAGACTCGGGTTATCCCGCCGGGTGCTCGGCACATCGTTCTTGGGTTGCTCGTCGACGGCGAGGAAGTGAGGCTAACCCCAGAGTTCCGGCGGCGTGTCGAAGTGCACATCCGCGGAGTCCGACAGTTCGGTCTCATCCACCATGCCGAGCACCGGGGTTTCCGTTCCCTGCTTTCGTTCGTCAGCCACGTCGATGGTTGCCTAGCGTTTGCCCTCTCAGTGGAGCCACGGTGGGCGGACAGCCAACGAGTCGCATGGCACGCAACCCTGCGCGATCAAGGGCTTCGCGTGTGACCTACCCGAACCTTGGCAAACTTTGGCTGCACCCAGTGATAACCACTGACGGGGTCGCATCAGATGCTCGACGCCTGGCTGGGCTCCCCAGGCGACCAGGCCATCAGTCGGCTCCAGGTTGTGGGCCCCCCATGCGGCTGAGTCGCCCTGGCGTCGCTAGCGCAGTTCGGCCAGAGCCGACTGTGCCTCGGCGGATCCTGCCTTGGCCGCACGTGTGTACCAGTCTACGGCTTCGAAGTGTCCGCCGCTCTGCTCAAAGATGACACCAAGGTTGTACATCGCCCCAGCATCTCCCCCGTTGGCGGCCTGCTCCCACCAGAATATCGCTTGAGTGACGGCTCCCCGCTCGTGGTGAGCGCAGCCGAGGCTGAAAGCCGCACTTGCGTGACCACCTTCGGCGGCCCTCTGCCACCAGTCAACGGCTTGCGATCGATCTCCCAGTTTTTCACACAAATCGCCGAGGCTATTCATGGACCCGTAGTGGCCGGCATCAGCACCCCGCTTCCACCAATCGCGAGATTGCGCGTGATCTCTCTGCTTCCAGGCTAGATTGCCAAGGCTCCACATGGCCTTGACATGTCCCTCATCGGCGGCTTCCTTCCACCATGCGGCAGCCACAGTTGTGTCGCCTCGATCACTCGCGAGAATTCCCATTGCATTCTTTGCCTCTGGATGTCCGAGTTCAACCGCCTTCTGGTACCATTCCTCTGCCTGAACATATTCCCCATTCTTGTGTGCATCAATTCCGCGACTCAAGAAGTCGCTCGCGCTAGTGATACTTGAATTGATGACTTGAGCGGAACGCGACAAATTGCCCAATAAGGCGATATTGCGGTGAATGCCCTGAAGTGCCTCGTCATCAACGGCGAGGCCCGCCATCAGGAGACCCACTGCTTCAGTGAACGCACTTCTCGCGCGCAGGAACCTGTTAGGTATCGTCGGCCACGGGTTTGAAGGCGACACTCCTGTGACGATGTATCTGTCTTCACCTTGAGAAACGTTGCAGACGAGCAGATTCAGGACGCCTAAGTTGTTCAGGTTGCGCGCGAGCTGTAGGCCGTACGCGCGGGGGTTCCTAAGTGCGGAAATGCGGTATAGTTCGACCGCCTTATCTAGCAGTTGCTCCGCAGGCGTCCAACAGTGATCGGCGCCGCGGATGGCTCTTTGAAGGAGATCGAAACCGGAGGACGCCTCAAGGATCCCTGAGTCATCGTTGACCAAGCGGTCAACATATGTATTCGCGAGAAACACCTCTGTCGAGAAGTTTGCGCCTTCGCTGGGCTGTTGCTTCTTGAACCAAGTCATTCCGAGTTCTCTCGTCTAGATTGATCTACCTGGCTTCCTGTTACGCCGGACTGCCAGCAGTTGCCTGCGGTGGTTGAGTCAACTCGTAGCGTTCTACTTGGGGCGAAGGATCAAGTCAAGGCCTGGACTCTACTTTGAGCCAGGGCAGACCGTTCGTGGTCCTGAGCGCGGCACCACTCGGTCCCCGCCAGGTCAGACGACAGACTCGTGATGCGTGCCGCCCAGCTACAAGGGTGGCGTTGTCGTCTCCACCTCGACAGCGACGCGTTCTGTGCGCGCATAGGTGCCGAGGTGGTAGTCAGTAGCGCTCGGCGTCCCGCATCGCGGCGAGCTCAGCCGTCAGATCTGGACCGGGAGAGGGGACGGAGAGTCCCTCCAACCATTCCTGCCAGGCCGGTTCCTCGCGCCGCACGTAGTCCGCGGCGTCGGCGGAGAACAGGTACGCCCGCACACCCACGAACGCCGTGCCCTCGCCCAGGTCGTGCGCGTAGACGTTGAGCATCCCGGGTACCGGTGCAGTGAGCCGGACCAGTGCCTGCCGCTCGCCGACTCGCTCGACCGTGCCGGTGGTGCCGCGCACCTCGACGGTCGCACCCTCGTCGCCCAGCCCCAGGGCGTCGTGCAGTGCAGACCAGAGCGTCTCGGCGTCACCCGGGTGCGAGGCGCCGACCTCGAGCCGGGTGGCTTCCTGTCCGGGGAAGTGGGCAAGGTAGAGGCGCAGGTTGTCGAAGAACGGCATCCAGCTGGCCCCCATGTCCTCCCACCACTCCGACTCCCAGTCGGCGCCGGTCCCGAAGCCGGAGCTCGTGACGCGCACGACGCAGGTGCCGCCGGACTGTGCCTCGACGAGGAACTCCGAGGTCAACGGGCTGAGTGAGTCCGGGTCCTTGCCCATGAGGGCGGCCCAGTCCTCCTCGTAGGCGATGCGGCGCGGGGGGTCCCAACCAGTGACCTGGCCGTCCGAGCCCATTTCGGGACCCATGGAGAAGCGCAGGGAGCCGCCCTCGCGCTCCTCCATCTCGGTTGCCATGAACCAGGCGCTCATGCCCTTGGCGGTGGCGACGGCCTGCCAGACCTGCTCCGGGGTTCCCGGGACCTCGACGCTGAACTCCAGGCGGTACGGGACGGTCGGTGTCGTGCTCATGCGCTCTCCTCAGGACGTGGGTGGGCCGCGACGACGAGCCGGTACGGGCGCCCGTCGTCGTGGTGGTAGTGGGCGACCAGGTCGAGCACCGCGGCGGTCAGGTCGTCCGCGAAGGCAGCTCGGTCGGCGGCGGAGCGGAAGCCGATCTGCGTGTCGATGGTCAGCGTCGGCAGGCGCCTGCCGGACGTTCCCGCCCGGCGCGCCAGGGCGCCGACCTCGCGGACCAGCCGGCCGGCCAGCGCCACGAGGTAGCCCGCAGACAGGTGATCGGCCTTGGTATCGGGATCGGCTGCGGCCGTGCTCACGGCGGCGGGTGACACGACGTACGACGACGACGACGCCTGCAGCACCCGCTCCGTGATGCCCCCGTGCCTGCGCTCCTCGGACAGCTGCACCAGGCCGTGTGCCTCGAGTGCTTTGAGGTGGTAGTTGATCTTCTGGCGCGTGATGCCGACGCGCTCGGCGAGCCCGGCCGCGGAGGCGGGGACGGTCAGCTCGGCGAGCAGGCGGGACCGGACTGGGTCGAGCGCGGTGGCGGCTGCCGCAGCACTCTCGATGACTTCGACGTCGTGCATAGAGCCACCGTGGCATTGACAACAATAATTGTCAATAGCATCGAACGGCACCGAAACTCATGCCAGCGCGTCAACCAACCGATACTCAAGTGACACTCTTAGTGAGGGGGACGATGCGCGCGCTCATCGCCGTTGCGGCCGCGCTCGCCACCGCCATGGTGCTCACGGGTTGCGGCCCAGAGGCATCGCCGTCGGTCCCGGCGTCGGAGCACTCGGCCGAGCCAGCTCCCACTGAGGCGGAACCAGCACCCACCGCGGCGGAGCCCTCACCTACCGCGGTGGCACCGTCGGCCGCCGATCGTCCTCAGCTGTGGAGTGCCGTCGACCCCTCGGCGGACGCCGATCGTGACTGCGCGCCGTACTCGCTCGAGCGCGACTACGTGTCCGGTGAGCTCAGCGTTGACGACTTCACGAGGTACGCCTGGTACGGGATGTGGGGATCGGCAAGCGTCCCGGAGATGTACCGGCCGTGCCCGGAAGTGAGCATGCTCTCGACCGGCGGGGCGATGTGGGCGCTGCAGTTCCTCGACGTCGTCGGTCCGGAGCTCAGCGCGGAGATTGCTGACCAACTGACGCCCCAGGTGATCGACGGGTCCGACGAGAACTAGACCTTCTGGGTTCGGTCAGCGTGGTGCTTCCCGTCAGCCGGCGGCAGTGGGATCGTCGAGGTATGTGTCGAAACATCACCGTCCTGCGCGGGCTCGAACCGCCGGCAACCACCGACGAGATCGAAGCCGCCGCGGCGCAGTACGTCCGCAAGGTCACTGGAATCACGCGGGTCACCGATGTGACCCGGGAAGCGTTCGACAAGGCTGTCGCGGCCGTGGCAGCTGCGACGGCCCAGGCGCTTGCCGACCTGCCCGAGCGCCGGAGTGCACCGTCAACGGTGCCGCCGCTGCGCCGCGAGGAGGTTGCTGCGCGTGTCGCAGCCCGCCAGGCCGCGCGGGAGGAGCACGAACGCCTGCACGAGCAGGGCGTCCCACACCGCCACTGATGGCCGTGCGTCAGCGGGCCGACGGAGCAGCGAGCTTGCGGCCGCGGTAGGAGGTGCCGCTCTTCGTTATGGTCCAGCGGGCCCAGTGCTTGGGGGGAGAGCTTCATCGGGAGCGGCGCCTGGAGCCACGACACCGCCTCGTCGTCGTCGGTGGCCTCGGGGAAGCTCAGGCTCAGGCCGAGGGAGACCTGGCCGTGGAATCAGCTTGGTGCCCGACGCGCCCAGTCGGATGCCGGCCGGCACCTCGAAGCGGCTCGGGACCTGGGCCGTCGGTTCGAACGCTTCGGCGATGTGCGCGACCGTGCCGGGTGCTGGTTCGAGACCGGGGATGTCCGCGAAGGAGAAGTCGGCCCGTATCGGCCCGGGACGCGTGCACGTGGCGAGGAAGTCGCGCCACGACTCGACGGCCGTGCGAGTGCTCGTGCGGCCGAGGGGGTGCGCACCGCCGCTCGAGATCGGCAACCCGTCGTAGGTGACTGTTGGCTGCCCCTCGTTTGCGCGGCCACGATGCCGGAGCGGTGTGGAGTGTGTCCACCACGTGTCCGCAGGCAGCCGGATCTGCCCCCTCTATCGCCTTAGAGTCGGAGGAGGGCCGCGGAGTGCTCGCTGGACACATCCTCGCGGTGAGCGTGACTCTCGGGCATCTCTCTCAACCTCTCTCGGCAGAGAGTCTCAGCCGCTGCGGCGTCGAGCATCCTGGCAAGACTCTCCGAGGCGCCAAAGAGGGTCGAAAGAGCGCTGAGGATCTCGTACTCCGACGTGCCGGCAGCTCGCCCTGCACAACTCACGCCTCCCGCGGCGAGAATGTACTGCACAGTATCTGGATTGAGGTCAGAGGGAGTCCACTCCATGACCTCCCCGACGAGCTCAAGGTAGCTGGCCTCGCCGACGGTGCACTCCGGGCAGTAGCTCGGCGGCGCCGGAGTGCAGCCGACGAGGGCGACAGCTCCAGCAAGAACCAGGCCTGTTGCCGTGCTCGCGCGCGAGTTCAGCCAGGTCACCATCCCAGGACCATAGGGCCTGGGGGTCTAGCTGGCACGTCTGATCGCGTCCTTCTGCTGGTGCGACTCACGGTGACACGGTCGGATTGCTGGTCTCCGTGTGAGATGGAGCAACGCCCTCGCTGTTGGTGGACTCGTCGTCCTGAGAGGACAGTGCTGTCGAGACCAGGTCTGGTGCCACGGAGGTGTCTTCCGTCGAGATGACTTCCGCGTCGGTGCGCAGCCGGGGCGGAGCTGGTGCCCAGGCTTTGAGGTTCTGCACGACGTCGGCGTAGAACGAGTCGATTCCTGCCAGCACCGAGTCGATGAAGCTGCCACGACCTCGGCCCCGCTTGGTCCCCATCGGGCTGGTCAGAGCGATCCGGAACGAGCGCAGGTCTCGTGATGGGTCCGCGACCAGAGAGCCGGGACTCTCCCGCACGGTGCTCAGGAGCTCGGCAGCGCCGGGTCCCCGCTCGCGAGCCGCCCGCGCCTCGACCCGGAGTGCGTCTGGTGCGTTCTTCAACTGGCGGAGGAGCCAGTTGACCCGAGTCGTTGAACGCCCCTCGCGAGGTGCGTCGATGTCGAGGTGGCACGTGACTGTCCCGGCCCGTAAGTCGGCCGTCACGACAATGTCACCCGCCGTGGCCGGAATCCTGATCGCACCCGCGAACTGACCGTTCTTGACAAGGCTCGAGACGAGCCCTTGCATCCGAGAGGCGGGCTCCGCGAGCTCCTTGCGCGTGAGTGCAGGCGTCACCTCGGTGCCGAGCTGGCGCCCCAGGTTGAGGCAGGCGTAGCGGAGCAAGGCGTCGAATCGAGCCGAGACTTCCTTGGCGCCGGGGTCTGTCGCACGCACAGTCCCCGCCCGCACGGCGTCCCTCACGCTCACCCAGTGAGCGCCCATGTCGTTGAACTCCATGGCGCCCGACTTGGGATGCTCCAGGTACCTGATGAGCTCCCCGAGGATCCACGCCTGGTCAGGATCTGCGACGCCTCGGAACTCCTTCTGCATCACGGCATCTGAGAGGACCTTGGTCCACGAGAGGTGGTGGAGGCTGACCTTGCGCAGCTTGCGCCTGTCGACTGCCGTCGGATGTTGACCGGCGACTGGCGGGATCTCGTTGGAGATCGTGAGGACTGCGTCGAACCCTTCGTCACGCGCAATGTCGAGGTAGTTCTCGATCTGCTCAGCCTTGAGAATGTTCTCTCCCGTCTTGACTTCGACCAGCGCGGTCCATGACTTCTGACCCCGTTTCGCCCGGATCAGTCCGTCGGGGAAGAGCTTTCTGTCTCCCACCACGAACGGCACCTCGACGTAGGTCTCGAGTCTGCCCACCGGGGCGCCAAGCGGCTTCGTGAGGGCGCGTCCGAACTCGGTGACGGAGGACATCACAGCAAGGAGAGCAGACGTCGCTCGTCGTTCCTGCTCTTCTGCACCATTGATACCGGACGTCGGGATCAGGCGAGCCTCGTGCCAGGATTCTTCAGCCATCTCATCTCCTTCGATGAGTTTGTCCTCTAGCGGCTATCGGCACACCTGAGATTGATCATGAGCAACGCCGAGTTCGCGAAGTGAGAGCATCGGTGCATGGACTGGGGCGCGGCGGCAGGGCATCTTGCGGGACCTGGGTGAGCCGGCCGGGGGAGGTCCGGTGGGCTGGCTCCTGCTCGCCGTGTTCTTCGGCCTGCCGGTCGCCGTGCAGATCGCGGCCGTCCGGGTGCAGGGGCGTGCGCTGTTGGTCCCCGTACGTCTCTGGCTCGTACCCGTCTGCCGGGGATCCTCTACTACGCCACTGAGTGGTGGGCCAACCCCGGGATGCAAGGAGTCGCCATCCTCGCGCTGCCCGTAGTGCTCGGGTGGATCGCGCTCGCCTTCATCGCGCGGCGTGAGGCTGGAGGTGACAGATCCTAGCTTTCAGAAGAGCTCGCGCAGCTCCTGGTCGCAGCGGCACGCCGCAGCGACCTTCGCGGCCCACTGCTCGGCCTCGCTCCGCGTGCCCACCTCGATCACGGTCATCCCGCCGTCGAGGTCGCGGGTCTGCGGGTACGTGCCCTGCGTGACGGTCCCGTCGGCGGCGACCAGGACGGGCGGGACGCTCTCGTCGAGACCACCGGCGGAGCGGAGGACCCCTGCCGCCACCATGTCGTCGACCACGGCGTTCGCGGCGCGAGCTACCTCCGGCAGGTCCTCGGCTGAGACCTGCATCGCGGCACTGGGGAAGGAGATCAGGTACTGCGGCATCGGCACGCTCCCTCGTCGACAACCGGGTCGGGCGGCTGCCCGCCCCCATGAAACTCCTCGGCTCGGCGCGGACACAAGGTGGGCGGCGCAGAGGACGTGAACCTTCCGTGCAGCTCTGCCCCGACGGGACGTCACCCGACGCGCGGAGTGGGAGCATCGGCACATGGACTGGGGCGCGGTGGTCGAGGGCATCTCGCGGGACCTGGGTGAGTTCGCCGGGGGAGACCCGGTGGGTTGGTTCATGCTCGTCGGGTTCTTCGGCCTGCCGATCGCCGTTGTGGTCGCGACCATCCGGACGAGCAGGCGTGCGCTGTGGTTCCCCGCGGTCCTATGGCTCGTGCCGGTATGTACGGTGGTCCTCTACTACGGCACCGGGTGGTGGGCCGACCCCGGGATGCAGGGGATCGTCATCCTCGCGCTTCCCGTCATGCTGGGCTGGATCGCGCTGGCCGTGATCGCGCGACCGCGGGCAGTCGCGAGCGCTGTGAGCTAGGCGGTCTCTAGCCTCAGCTCGAGCTCGCGGGCGAGGGTCTCCGCGAGCCGGCGCGCCTTGGCCTCGAGGGCGGTGGTCGGTGCGGGGCCCGCCTCGGCGAACCAGCTCACCGTCAGGTCTCGTCCGCTGATGCGCCACGTACCGGTCATGACGCCCCGCCGGACGACGAGGTTGGCTCCCTTGCTCGCGAGGGCGCGGCGCCCGGGCGCGACGATGCGTGAGTCGGCGGTGCCCGGGCCTAGCACCCACGGGTCGAACCCGGGGAGGAGCGCGATGGAGTCCGACGGCTCGGTTGCCGCGATCTCGCCGAGATCGGCAGTGCGTACGTACGCGGTCACGCCGCCGATGGACACCTCGGTGACCTCGTCGCCCAGGTCGGCCAGCCAGTCCAGGACCTGGCGCCGGCGCACACCGAGCCCCTCGGTGAGCCAGTAAGCGAGGTTGTCGACGGTGGCCGGGGCGTACGCACCCAGGTAGTGGGCCACGGCGCGCGGACCTGCGTCGTCGGCGTCGGGCAGTCCCGGCCAACGGGGGTCGCAGCGCAGGAGCCGGAACGTCGACTGGCCGTCGCGCTGTGGACCGAAGCAGATGTCGCCCCACCAGTGCAGCGGCTTGTAGAGCGTGTCCGAGCCGGCACCCGTCGCCCCTGTCTCGAGGTGCCGCAGGGCGGGAATCCCCAGCAGGTGGTCACGGATCTCGCCGCGAGCTCTTGGCCCGTCCGCAAGGAAGGTGCGCACCGCGTCGCGGAACGGTCCCCAGTCCTCGATAGCGAAGCCGCCCTGCTGCTGGTACCGCGGCTTCTCCCAGATCCGGGTGGCCGCGCGCACGGACAGCACCGCCGCGCCGATCTCCGGGGTGAACACGTACGAGCCGCCGCGGAAGGCATAGCTGCGGATGACCTCGCCGTCGGCCAAGGCCTGCTCGAGCCCGCCGGGTTCCGGGGTGGCCTGCCGCACGCGGACCACGAGGTCGGCGGCGTCGGCGGGCCAGCCGCGCAGCGCGACGACGCCGCGCACGACGTCGACGACGGAGGTGCCCGACGGCGGGACCAGACCGTGCTGGTGCAGCCGCCAGGCCAAGGTCTGCGCGCCGGCGAGCTCCATCCGCCCAGGCTAGAGCGCGCCGCCGCCGTCAGCCCGTCGTCAGGTCAGCCCGCCAGCACGACGAGCCGCTGCGTGGCCCGGGTCATCGCGACGTACCGGTCGACGGCGCCTGCGACGTCGGGGCCGAAGCGCTCGGGGTGCACGAGGACCACGAGGTCGAACTCGAGTCCCTTCGCGAGTTCCGGGGAGAGCGAGCGAACCCGCGGGCGCTCGACGAAGACTGGGTCGCCGATGACGCACGCCGTGCCCTCGTCGTGGGCGTCGAGCCACGTCTCGAGGATCGTGTCGAGGTCCGACGGCGCGGCGTGGGTGACTCCGATCCCCGTGCTCCGGACCGAGGTCGGCACGTTGGCGTCCGGCAGCGCCTCGCGGATCACGGGCTCCGCTTCCGCCATGACCTCGCTCGGGGTGCGGTAGTTGATGCCGAGCGTCGCGACGCGCACCGCAGGCAGACCCACGCGCTCGAGCCGGTCGGCCCACGGCTCGGGGAAGCCCGCACGTGCCTGGGCACGATCGCCCACCACGGTGAACGAGCCCGAGGGGCAGCGCCGGCGCAGCATCTGCCACTGCGCGTCGCTCAGCTCCTGGGCCTCGTCCACGATGATGTGGGCGAACGGGCCGGCGAGCGGGTCCGTTCGCGCGGGGGTCTGCGCCGACTCGTCGTCGAGGGCCGTACGCAGGTCCTCGCCGCGCAGCATCGACATGACGAGCATCTCCGAGTCGTCGTTCGCCAGGAGGTGCTCGACCACGTCGTTCATACGTGCCCGCTCGGCGGCGAGCCACGCCTCGCTCTGGCGTCGGCGTCGCGAACCGTCCGGGTCACCGAGCCGGTCACGGGCGGCGTCGAGGAGCGGCAGGTCGCTCACGGTCCACGCGTCGGCGTCGTCGCGCTGCAGGGCGCGGACCTCCTCGGCGGTCAGCGACGGCGCGCACCGGCGCAGGTACGCCGGGACGGACCACAGGTCCGCCACGAGGTCGCTCGCCTCGACGAGCGGCCACGCGCGGTTGAGCGACTCCGAGAGCTCCCGATGGTGCTGGAGCGCCCCTCGCACCTGGGCTGCGGAGACGTCCGCGTCCGTCTCGTGCTTGTCCGTGAGGATCGTGAGCAGCACCGCCCACACGTCGTCGCGCGCCTCGTTGTGGGGCGTGCCCGGCTCCGGTGCGTCGAACGCCTCGGCCCAGTCCTCGGTGCTCAACCACACCTCGGCCCAGGGCGTCTCGACGAGCAGCCCCTCGGTGGGGGGTCGCTCGTAGAAGCGCACCGCGGCGTCGACGGCGTCGACCAGCCTGAGGGAGGACTTGAGCCGCGCCACGCCGTCGTCGGCCTCGATCCCCGCCCGTGCGCCCTCCGGGACGAGATCGCGCAGCGTGGCCATGCGCACGCCCTCCTCACCGAGGTTGGGCAGCACGTCGGCCACGTAGGCGAGGTAGGGCTCGTGGGGGCCGACGACCAGGACGCCGCCCCGCTCCGCTTCGAGCAACGGGTCGGCGTAGAGCAGGTACGCGGCGCGGTGCAGCGCGACGACCGTCTTGCCCGTACCCGGCCCGCCGTCGACCACGAGTGCGCCGCGCGCGTCCGCTCGGACGATCGCGTCCTGGTCCGCGGCGATCGTGGCGAGCACGTCGCGCATGCGCGCCGAGCGGCTCGCGCCGAGGCTCGCGACGAACGAGGACTGGTCGTCGAGCGTCGCGGTGTCCGCGAGGGCTTCGGGGCTGAACGCCTCGTCCCAGTAGTCGCGGACGAGGCCGCCCTCCCAGCGGTAGCGGCGTCGGGTCACGAGACCCAGGGGGTGGGCGTGGGTCGCGGCGAAGAACGGTTCGGCCGCGGGCGCCCGCCAGTCCGTGAGCAGGCGGTGGCCGTCGACGTCCGTGAGGCCGAGCCGCCCGACGTACTCGATCGAGCCGCCCGGGCGCACCATGCGACCCAGGCACAGGTCGAGCCCGAAGCGCCGCAGCGTACGCAGCCGCGAGCTCAGGCGGTGCACCTCCTGGTCCCGTTCGAGGGCTGCCTGCCCGGAGCCCGCAGGTGCCCGACGCTGCGCATCGAGACGCTCGGTGAGGACGGCCAGGTGGTGCTCGATGGCGCGGCCCATCGCGGCGAAGTGCTCGACGTCCGCCGCGACGTGCGCGGGGGAGGCCTTGGCGGCGAGGTGGTCGGGAAGGGCGAAGGGGTGCGACGTGGGGGCAGTCATGATCCTCAGCAGGCTCGGGTGCGGCGGCGCGAGCCACCGATTGTGCGCCCCGAGGGGGGCCTTGCGGCAAGACCCCCGGTGCGTTGTACGGTGGATACAGCAGGGGCCGACCGGTGGGGCGCTACGGTGTGCCCCATGGCGTACGCGGAGCACGAGGTCACGGGGAACCTGGACGCGCTCGTCGCGCACCTGGACACCGTGATCTCCGGGGGCAGCATCACGGCACGGCTCGAGGCACGCTCCGAGCGGCAGCTCGGTGAGGCGCGCATGGTCGTGCTCGCCTATGAGCGGTACAGCGCGATCGGCGGCAACCGGCTCGGGCTCACGTTCAGCCTCCTCGCGGCCGGCGACCAGATCGCCGTCACGACCGTGACCTCGGGCGGCAGCCAGGCGATGTTCTTCAAGGTCAACACGTTCGGCGAGCAGGCGTTCCTCGACCGAGCAGTCGACGCGATCCGGAGCTTCGCCGGGGTGTGAGCCGCCGCTCGTGCCGCGCGTCTGACCGTTGCACGCGGTACCGCTGCGGTCGCGTGCGGTCCGTGGGGCAGCCGGGCTCCTTGGTGGTGGCCGGCACGAACCTATCGAGCGACGACGGCGGGCTCCGGCGCCGCGGTCTCCGCGCGCTCCACCGTCGAGACGAACGGTGACGTCGCGGCGCGCACGAGTGCGCTGTAGTCGAGCCGGAAGGTGAGCTCCTCGCCGACGGCGACGTGGTGGTCGCCGACGTCGAGCACCACGTGGTCGCTGCTCGCGCCGAGGAACGTGATGCCCTCGGCCGGGAAGAGGCCCGCGGGGTCCACGTCCTGGTGCCCCAGCGCCACGAGGACCTGGCGCGTGGTGCCGCGCCCGCTGCGGGCCGCTGCGACTCCGAAGGCTCCCTGGGCGATCGTGCCCCACGGCTGCGTCGGCTTGACCTTCGCCTCGATCACCTCGGCCACGAGCGTGAACGCGTCGGTGCGCAGCCCGTCGACGACGCGCCGGTGCAGCGGCTCGGTGCCGAGCAGGATCGACTCGCCGAGGCGCAGCTCATCGATGCGCCCGACGTCGTCAGTCGTGAGTGCCCAGTCGAGGTTGGCGGAGTTGCCGCCGGAGACGATCGAGAGCGTGCGGCCGCCCGCGGTCTCGACCTGCCGGACGAGCGTGGACAGCTCGTCCATCGCCCGTTGGTCGGGAACCACCCCGCTCTGGCAGGCGAGGTTGGTGCCGAGACCGGCGAGCCGAAGCCCGGCGAGGCGGTCGACCGCGAGGGCCGCGTCGAGGACGTCGCCGACGGCGATTCCCTCGCGCAGATCGCCCAGCTCCACCATGAGGACGACGTCGTGGTGGATTCCCTGTCGCAGTGCTGCCGCAGAGAGTGCCTCGAGGACGACCTCTTCGGTGTTGAGGCTCACGTTCGCGATGCGTGTGACGCGGTCGACCTGGCTCAGCATGGGCGACCGGATCAGGGTGAGCGACGTGGTGACACCTGCTGTCCGCAGTCCCACCAGGTTCTCGGTGCGCGAGTCGCCGAGCCCCGTCACGCCGCCGCTCAGCATCGCCGCGGCCACCCCGGGCGAGCCGAGCGTCGCCTTCGTGACTCCCGTGACGCGGATGCCCCGCGGAGCCAGCAGGTCGACGAGCGTCCCGGCGTTGTGGGCGATCGCGTCGAGGTCGATCTCCAGCCGGGGGGCCGTCACGACGTGCGCGAGACCAACGTCGCGTCGAGCGCCGGGAAGGCGGCGAGCACCATGTCGACGAGGTTCTTGATCGGGCGCGTGAGCGGATCGGTCGCCGGGATGCCGAGCTCGAGCTCGTGGGCGTCGATCTCTGCCCCGATCTCGTCGTCGGACAGGTTCTCGTGGTTGATCGTGACGCCGATGACCCTCGTGTCCGCGAACGCCTCGATGAGGGCGATCTCGCTCGCTGCGGTGGGCATGGCGACCATCGGGAAGTCACCGAGCACGACGCGCCCGGGCGCATGCTGCACGATGACGCCGGCGGGCCGGCTGCCGCGCAGGATGTGGGCCGAGGTGAGGTAGGCAGGGTGGCTGAGCGCACCCTGCCCCTCGACCACGATGAGGTCGGGGTCCTCGCCCTCGAACGCGGCCACGACCTGGGCCTCGACCTCGCCGGAGCAGAACTGGGGCACCAGCGCGTCGAGCGCGACGGCGTACTTCTCGCCCTGCATGAGCGCCGTCTGGCCCGTGCCGACCATGACGGTCTTGATGCCGCGGGCGTTGAGCGCCTCGACGAGCAGGGTCGACGTCGTGCGCTTGCCGATCGCCCCGTCGGTACCGAGCACGGCGATGCGCGGGCACGTGACGTCGAAGATCCGACCGGAGAACAGGTGCAGGTCCTTCTTCTCGCGCGGCTTGCGCACGTCGGTGATCGTCACCCCGGCGAGAAGGCTCGCGGCCACGAACTCGACGTCGTCGTTGAGGAACTCGTGCAGACCGTTGACGATGTGCATACCGCGGGCGATGCCGTCCAGCAGCACCACACGCTGGGCGCCGGACAGCAGCCCGTCGGCCGGCGCGAGCCCGCAGATCAAGTAGTCGGGCACCCGTCCCGCGTGAGCGATGGCCTCGGCAAGGTTGTCGAGGACCGGGATGCCGTTGGCTGCGCCGCCGAGCACGATGCCGGCGTCCGCCCCGGCGTGGGTGCTGTCGAGGACGGCGAGGATCTCGTACTTGCCCGAATGGCGCACGAGGCCGTTGGCGGTCTTGCCGTCCTGCTCGCCGAACTGGCCCTCGCTGTAGACGATGGCGGTGCTTCCGGCGGGAAGCGAGGCGGTGATGGGGAACGTCGCAGACATGGCACTCCTCTGATGATGCTCAGAGGAGGCGACTGGATCGGGGCGGGGCGGTGACGCCCGACGGCCAACGAGAGGTCTAGCACTGAGTGCCGGCAGTGTCGCCGGTGCCCTGAGACTACCAGTGGGCCCGATCGCGGCCTCGGGCTCCGGTGGTGGGCCCGATTGCCGCGTGTTACGTTCGCGCCACACCTGACTGGACGGTGATCGTCATGGACAAGCTCAGGACGGGCGTCGCAGCCCTCGTCGTCGCCACCCTCCTCGCAGCGGGATGCAGTGCGCAGGAGCCCGCGCCCACCACCGCTCCCGACACCACACCGGTCGACCCTTCGGTCACCGACACACCAGACGTCACCCCGGAGCCGACCGAGACGGACGACGCGAGCGAGCCCGAGGACGCTCCGAGCGTCGAGGGGCCGCTCGACGCGTTGCTCGCGGTCGAGCTCGCGCTGCAGGTGGCGGTCGGCGCTGCCGTCGTGGAGCTCGGCCGGGACACCGAGGGTGGCCGCGAGGTGTGGGAGGTCGGCGTCTTGCGTGACGACGGCACCGGGGTCGAGCTCTACCTCGACGTCGCGGACGGCACGGTCGTCAGGGAGCAGCCGCTCTCGCTCGACCCGGAGCAGCAGCAGGTGCCCGCGGTGACCGCCCAGGACGCGATCGGGTTCGCGCTCGCGGCCGTCCCCGGCACTGTCGACGAGCTCGACCTCGGCACCGAGATGTCACGCGTGGTCTGGGAGGTCATCGTCGTGGCGGATGCCGGCGGGCGGTTCGAGCTCTACCTCGACGCCGAGAGCGGAGAAGTGCTCAAGCAGGAGCGCGACGACTGAGTGACCTGCGCGGCCGGGACACCTGCGTGAAGCCGAGGCGGTACCTCCGGGCGTAGCGCAACTCAGCCGAGCTCCGCGAGCACCTCGCGCAGCCGAGCCGCGAACGCGAGCGGCTCGCCGGGCTGACCGAACTCGTCGCCGAGGAAGCCCCCGTGGTGGCTCGGGAACTCGGTGACCTCGACCCCGAGCGCCTCGGCGAGCGCGGCCGTCGTGCGCCACGTGAGCAGGCCGTGCGACTCGACGCCGGCGGCCACGACGATCCGGGTCGAGGCGGCCAGCAGCGCCTCGAGGTCGGGTTGGTACTCGACGACGGGCGCGGACCGGCCGGACAGGAGCGGGTCGTCCCGCGAGCCGTCGTCGTCGGTCGGTAGGCCGAACGCCGCGGGGTCGGGTGGCTGTGCGCCGAACTCGGGGGTGAGCTCGCCCTGCCACGAGGTCTGGGCGATGAACATGGCCATGCCGGCGCCCCAGCCGTGCTCGTGGTAGGTCCGGGTCACGAGGGCGCTCGCGGCGAGGGCGTGCTCGGCGTCGGGCAGGAGCGCGACGAGCGGGGGCTCGTGGGCCACGAGGGTCACGACGTCCTGCGGATGTGCGGCGACGAGAGCCGAGGACGTGACGGCCCCGCCGCTCGACGCGAAGAGCTCGACGGGCCCGGCGCCCAGTGCGGTGATGAGCGCGTGGAGGTCCTCGGCCTGCTGCTCGGGGCGGTGGGCGGTCTCGCCGTCGTCGCGCGTGCTGCGGCCCAGACCGCGCGGGTCGTAGGTCACGACCGTGCGGTCGGGGAAGTGCGAGGCGAGCGTCGCGAACCCGTCGGCCGTCATCGGCTGGCCCACGAGCAGCAGCACGGGGCTCCCGTCCGCCGTCGGGAGCGGTCCGCGCACGTCGTAGACGATCGCGACGCCGGGCACCTCGAGGGTGCGGGTCTCGAGCGCCGTCACGGCTACAGGTCCCTCGAGGAGAGCACGCAGAACTCGTTGCCCTCCGGGTCGGCGAAGACGTCCCAGCTCACGTCCTCGGACTGCCCGACGTCCACCCGGTGCGCTCCGAGCGAGACGATGCGCTCGATCTCGGCCTCGCGGTCGTCCTTCGTGTGCGGGGCGAGGTCGAGGTGCAGGCGGTTCTTGACCTGCTTGCCCTCCGGGACGGGCACGAAGACGAGCCCCGGCGGCACCTCGGCCCACGGCATCGACTGCAGCGTCTCGACGCTCGCGTGCTGCGGCACCGCCACGACCTCCTCGTCGCTCTCGTAGATGATCTTCCAGTCGAGGACCTGGGCCCACCAGCGGGCCTGGGCCGCGATGTCGTGGCAGTCGACGACCACCGAGTACCAGCGAAGTGCCATACGAGCGATCGTGACATCCCCCGGGTTCGGGCGCCACAGGGGGAGCACCGCGATCCGGACGTCCGTGCCCGAAGGTCCCGTCCCACGGCGGTTACGCGCCGGTAACTTGAGGGCATCGGAGGCCCTACGGAGGGAAGCATCATGAAGGTGGCAGGCAAGACCATCGCGGTGACCGGCGGCGGCAACGGCATCGGTCGTGAGCTCGTCCTCGGCATTCTCGCCCGCGGTGGGCGGGTCGCTGCGCTCGACCTGAGCGAGGAGGGGCTGAAGGAGACCGTCAAGCTCGCAGGTGCTGCGGCGGACCGGCTCTCGACGCACGTCGTCAACATCGCTGACCTGGACGCGGTCGAGGCGCTGCCGCTCGCGATCGTCGTGGCCCACGGCCAGGTGGACGGGCTCATCAACTGCGCGGGGATCATCCAGCCTTTCGTGCGCTTCGCCGAGCTCGAGCGCTCCGCGATCGAACGCGTGATGGACGTCAACTTCTGGGGCGTCGTCAACACGACGCAGACCTTCCTTCCCCACCTGCTGAAGCGGCCGGCCGCGCACATCGTCAACGTCTCGAGCATGGGTGGGTTCCTGCCCGTGCCCGGTCAGACCGTCTACGGCGCGTCGAAGGCGGCCGTCCGGCTGCTTACCGAAGGTCTCAACGCCGAGCTCACCGAGACTCCCGTGAGCGTCACGGTCGTGTTCCCGGGTGCGATCGCGACGAACATCACCACGAACTCGGGTATCGAGATGCCCGGCGGCAAGGACGTCGAGACGGCGAAGGCGGAGTCGAAGCACAAGACGACGCCGGCTCCCGAGGCGGCGCGCATCATCATCGACGCGATGGAGCGGGACGCCTACCGGGTCACCGTGGGCAAGGACGCGACGCTCATGGACCGGATGTCCCGGTGGATGCCGGTGCGTTCGGCCCGGATGATCTACAAGCAGATGAAGGACCTGCTGGGCTAGGCGTCGTCAACCGACGGCGGTGAGGATCACGCTGGTCAGCTCGTCGGGCTTGGTGAACTGCGGCCAGTGCCCGGTCGCGAGCCCGACGATCTCGACGTCGCGCATCTTCGCCGCCTCGGCCATGTAGGGGTGCCCGGAGTCGAGGAGCTCACGCAGCACGGTCACCGGCATGGAGCAGCACACGAGCGTGGTCGGCACGGTGTAGCGGCGCTCGTCCGAGAGGCGTTGCGGCTCGGTGCTCGCGCCGATCGGGTGCGGGATCGCGCGCTCGCGGAACGCCGCCCGGGCCTCGTCGTCGAGGTCCACGAGCTCGGCGTCGTCGAACGCGTCCCAGCTCGGCAGAGGCAGCTCCCCGTCGTCGGCCTCCCACTCGTCGCTGACGATGCCGCCGTCCCCGAGCGGGCCGGAGTCGACGTAGACCGCGCGCGCGACCTTGTCGATGCGCGCGTCCGCCGCGCCGGAGACGACGGCCCCGCCCCCGGAGTGGCCGACGAGGGCGACCGGCCCGTCCGAGGCGTCGATCCGGGCGACGACGGCGTCCACGTGGTCCCGCAGTCCGATCCCCGACCGGTCCGTGTCGCGGGACTCGAGCCCGGGCAGGGTCAGTGCCTCGACGTCGTGGCCCGCGGCGCGCAACCCCGGGACCACCTCGTCCCACGACGACGCGTCGAGCCAGAAACCGGGCACCAGGATGATGTTCATCCAGCCACCGTAGATCCCACCACCGACAAGCGCTCGCCAGCCGGCTTGAACTGAAGACGCGGCGGCGAGGTAGTCCGCTTGCTCTCGGTGAGCGGGCCGGGAGGCCTGAGCAGGGCATGGTCGACTACAGTTCCCGGTGTTCCACGTAGCAAGGAGGTCGCCGTGCCGGTCACGCAGGCAGACGTCGCTCGACTCGCGGGAGTCTCGCAGCGCACCGTCTCGAACGTCGTCAACAACTTCCCGTACGTGAGCGCGGAGGTGGCGACCAGAGTCAAGGACGCGATCGAGAGCCTCGGGTACACCCCGAGCCACGCGGCCCGGAGCCTGCGATCTGGCCGTTCGGGAGTGATCCAGCTCGTGATTCCCGAGCTCGACGTGCCCTACTTCGCCGAGCTCGCGCGTGGTGTGGTCAAGTTCGCCGAGGATGACGGGTACGCCGTCATGGTTCGTCAGACGTTGGGAGAGCCTTCCCGCGAGCGCGACGCGCTCGAAGGTTCCGCTGCGGACTACGCGGAGGGCACGATCCTCAGCGCGGTTGCCCCTGTGGAGGAGCTGTTGCCTGCAACGCAGCGCCGCACGCCGGTCGTCCTTATCGGAGAGCGCTCCGGTCAGGGGCTCGTCGACCACATTGGCATCGACGACGTCGAGGCTGCCCGGGTCGCCACCTCTCATCTCATCGGCCTCGGGCGCCGCCGGATCGCCTTCGTCGGCGCCGACCCGGTCGGGGACCTTCGGATGGCTTCGATGCGGCTGAGGGGTTTTCGACAGGCCCACCTGGCCGCCGGGCTCGAGGTGGACGAGAGTCTCGTCGTCCGCACGGCGGCATATCACCGTCGAGACGGGCATCGCGCCGTCGTCGACCTGCTCTCGAGACCCGAACCGCCCGATGCCCTGTTCTGCGCGACCGACCTCGTGGCTCTGGGTGCGCTGCGCGCGGCCCACGATTTCGGTGCTGCCGTGCCCGAAGATCTCGCGGTGGTCGGGTTCGACGGGCTCGAGGAGGGCGAGTTCGCCGTTCCTGCGCTCTCGACCGTCGCCCCCGACAAGCAGGCGATCGCGCGGCGTGCCGTGGCGAGGCTGATCGAGCTGATCTCGAGCCCAGCAGATCGTTCAGCCCTGGAGCCCAGCGACGTGCTCGTGCCCTTCGAGCTGCTCGTCCGTACCTCGACTGTCAGGGCTGGCTAGAACTGCCACAGATCCTCTGCCCTGACCCTCTTGCCACGTAGCATGCTACGTGGCAACATGGGCACGCGAGATTCTTTCGAACCGAAGGAGATTCACATGGGAGTGAACAAGAAGCGGACGGCCATCGCCGCCGCCGCGGCCCTCGCCATCATGCTGGCGGGGTGTACGAACGGGTCGACGGCCACGCCGAACGAAGGAACCACGTCGTCCCAGGGAGAAACGAGCGGGGCCGCCGAGGCCGCGACCGTCCGGGTCATGCTGTGGGGCAACGATGCCGACATCAGCTCGATCAAGGCGGCCGCCGAGGGCTTCTCTTCGGCGCACCCCGAGGTGACGGTCGAATGGGAAACCGGAGACTGCGGCGTCGACTATGCGGCGTGCAAGACGCTCGTAGCGGGTGGCAACGTCCCTGACGTGTTCGTCATGGGCAGCTGGAACTACTTCGAGGCGGCACTCGACGGTGTGACTACCGATCTGACCGACCGTCTCGCCGCATCCGAGACCTCGGAGGACGACTTCACGTCCACCATCATCTCGGCGCTCAAGTCGCCCGACGGCGGTGCGCTGTACGGCCTACCGATGGGCTACAACGTCCAGTCGCTCTTCTACAACAAGGCCATGTTCGACGCGGCGGGGCTCGAGTACCCGCCCGCCGATGGTTCTTACACCTATGACGATCTGAGGGACTGGTCTGCCAAGCTCACGCTCGACAGCTCGGGCCGCAACGCACAGTCTCCTGACTTCGACGCGGACAACATCGAGCAGTACGGGTACTTCAACTTCGCGGCGGCACCGATCGAACCGGGCTACGCACCCGTGCTCGCGGCCTTCGGCGGCGGAATCCTCGGGGGAGAGGCTCGCAACGTGTGCACTGCCGACTCGCAGGGCACGATCGATGGCTTCCAGTGGTTGCAGGACCTGATGTGGCAGGACCACTCGGCGATCACGCCCCAGCTCCAACAGGAGGAGCCTGGCTATGCGCGGTGGGTCCGCGGCCAGGTCGCGATGCAGCAGGGCTCCCACGAGCAGGTCATCGCGGTCCAACAGCAGAACCCTGAGCTGGACTACGACATCGCCGCGCTTCCCGCGGGGTCGGCCGGGAACGCCACTCTCGCCCAGATCCACGTGTGGGTCATGTCCGAGGCATCGACGGTCAAGGACGCCGCATGGGAGTTCCTCCACTACATGGCGACCGATGGTTCCGGCAACCAGATGGGACTCATCCCGGCGTTCCAGGACGTCGCTCTGGGCCCCGACTTTGCCCAGGCCGAAGGTGAGCCCGCGGGCCTCGTCCAGGCGCAGATCGAGCCGGCCGAGTGGGACCTCACGTTCACCAACGTGGACCCCTCGGTCGTGTGGAGCGGCGTGGCGAGCCAGGACGGGATCGGGCCCGCTCTGGAGGACATCATCATGAACCGCGCGACGGCGTCCGAGGCGCTCAGCGGGATCTGCGCCGAACGCATCGAGCCGCTGCTCCAGGCGAGCAAGTGATCCTCTGAGGTGGGAGGTAGCCGAGCGATGTCGCTCTCCAAGGGGCCGGACCGGACCGGTGGCGCGAGACGAGGTTCGCTCGAGCGCCGCAGGGCGCGGACAGCGTTGCTCTTCGTGCTGCCGCAGGTCGTCGGGTTGCTCGCGTTCATCGCGGTGCCGCTCGTCGTGTCGCTCGGCTACTCCTTCACCCACTGGGACCTCGTCGCACCGTCCCCGACCTTCGTCGGCCTGGACAACTGGCGGTACCTGCTCACCGATGACCGCATCCCGACCGTGCTGTGGAACACGGTCAAGTTCATCCTGGTCGGCACCTCCACCCTGCTCGTCTTCTCGCTCGTGGCGGCGCTGATCACGTTCACGCCGCGACGCGGCGTCGGGCTCTATCGAGCGGCCCTGTTCCTGCCCTATGTGCTCTCCCAGATCGCGGTCGGGGTGGTGTGGCGCTGGATGTTCAACTCGCAGTCGGGGCCCGTGACGAGGGTCTGGGAGACCCTTTTCGGGTCGAGCCCCGACTGGCTCCTCGACCCCGCCACGGCGATGCCCTCGATCGCGATGGTGATGACCTGGCAGTCGATCGGTTACGGCATGACGCTCTACGTCGCGGCGCTCCAAGGGGTGCCCGTGTCGCTCGTCGAGGCAGCCACGATCGACGGTGCCAACAAGTGGCAGCGGTTCCGCCACGTCACGGTGCCGATGATCTCGCCCACGGTCTTCTTCCTCGTCGTGACCTCGCTCATCGGGGCGTTCCAGCTCTTCGACCCCGTCGTCGCGATGACCTCGGCGAGTGCGGGTGCCTCGACCGCCGGCGGCCCCTCCAACTCGACCAGGACAATCGTGCTCTACATGTACAACCAGATGTTCAACTACAACGAAACGATCTCCGGCCTCGGCTACGCCGCGGCGCTCGCGTGGATGCTCGCGCTGATCATCTTCGTGGTCACGGCGATCCAGTTCGCCGTGAGCCGGCGCTGGGTCCACTACGAGGAGACGGGCGTCCGGACGGCCCGGCGGCGGCGGGTGCGCCGATGAGCGCGACAGCTACCGGACGCGCGGCGACCGTCTCCCACGAGGTGAAGACGCTCGGGTACCACGTCGCGATGCTCGTGATCGTCGTGGCGTACATCTTCCCCGCCTTGTTGGCGGTCTCGATGTCGCTACGCACCCCCGAGAACATGTTCGCCGCCGACCAGCTCATCCCGCACCCAGTGACCTTCGAGCACTACGGGCGTCTCTTTGAGGCACTGCCCGACTTCAGCCGCTACTTTGCGAACACGTTGGTCATCGCCGTGCTGGGCACGGCGGGAACGCTCCTGTCGAGCTCACTTGCCGGATATGCGCTTGCGCGATTCCGCTTCCCTGGTCGCGGTGCCCTGCTCGTGACGCTCCTGCTGACCCTCATGGTGCCGGTCCACGCGACCCTCATCCCGCAGTACGTGCTGTTCCGCGAGCTCGGCTGGCTCAACTCGCCGCTGCCGATCGTCGTGCCGATGCTCTTCGGCACACCGTTCGCGTCGTTCTTCTTCCGGCAGTACTTCCTTACCTTGCCGCGCGAGCTCGAGGATGCGGCATCGATCGACGGTGCCGGCCCGTGGCGCACGTTCTTCCGGATCATCGTCCCCCTCTCGGGCCCCGCCTACCTCGCGCTCGGGCTGCTGACTTTCGTCTCGCTGTGGAACAGCTACTTCGTGAACTCGATCTACCTCATGCGGCAGGAGTCCTGGGTGCTGACGCAGGCACTGCAGTCACTCATCGGCCGCTACACAACCGAGTACGGCGCGATCATGGCGGGCGTCACGCTCGTGTCGCTGCCCATCCTCGTCGCCTACATCTTCCTGCAGCGGTGGATCGTTCGCGGGATCTCCATGACCGGCCTCGCCAACTAGACACTCGAAGGAACCCGCCGATGCAACCCGTCCAGACCCGGGCATCCGTCCGGATCGACTCCGCGCGTCCCGCTGCCTTCCCGTTGTCGAAGGAGCGCATCGCGATCTACAACTCGGGCCTCGTGCCCGGGGACCGGTACGCGCGCGACCTGTCACACATCGCTTCGGTCGGGGCCGAGTCCCTGCGCATCGACCTGGGCTGGGGCGCGGAGTGGATGCCGTGGAACCGCGAGGTGGTCGAGCGCGACCCGGACGGCTCGCTGCGCTTCGACTTCTCCGAGACCGACCTGATCGCCAAGCTCCTCGCGAGCGTGGGCACGCGACCGTACTGGTCCTACTGCTACGTACCGAAGGCCGCGCGCGGACACGAGGACGACTGGCGCACCATGACCCACCCGGAGGTGTGGGTCGAGACCGTGCGGGCCTATGCGGCCGGGTGCGGTGAGCGTGACGTGACCATCGGGTACCACGAGATCTACAACGAGCCCGACCTGCGCGACGAACGCACAGGCGAGGCGGTGTTCTACGCCGGCCAGCTCGAGGACTACCTTGAGCTGTACCGGAAGGCTGCCCCCGCCGTACGGGCGGCGGACCCGAGCGCGCGCGTGGGCGGACCAGCGCTCGCGGTGACCGCGGTGCACGAGAGCTGGCTGCGGGCGTTCTGTCGCATGGTGTCAGAAGAGCGCCTGCCGCTCGACTTCCTCTCGTTCCATCTGTACGGCCACTTCAACCTGGACAACACCCTGCGCACGGTGCGCGAGGTCCTCGCTGACTTTCCGCTGCTCAGGCACGTTGAGCTCCACCTCAACGAGTACAACGCCTTTGCCATCGACTACCCGCGAGGGGGTCTGCAGGACACTCACGTCCTCGCGTCGGCCTTCGCGGCGGACATCCCACGGCTCCTCGCGCACCGTGAGCTCACGCGAACGCACTGGGCGCAGTTCCTGGACAGCGGGGAGGGCAACTTCTCCGGGATGGTCGACATCGACGGGCTGCCGAAGCCGATCTGCGAGGTGTACGAGTTCTACCAGCGGATGCCGGTGGACCGTGTCGAGGTCAAGGTCGACGGCCCTGTGGGCGTCGGTGCGCTCGCTTCCGCGGACGCACAACGGTGGGCGGCGCTCGTGTGGAACCGGCACTTCACTGAGGTCGAGTTCACGCTCGAGCTTCCGCTGAACGAGGGTGCCGTCGAGGTCACCTACGTAGACGGCTCCCGACGTCGAGAGACCTTCCAGAGCGATGGTGGTGCGATCCGCCTGAGGCTGCCCTCGGCGAGCGTCGCGCTCGTCCGAGGCGGGGCAGAGCTCGCACCGATCGGCGGCCCTCGCCGGTTCTGGGGCGTGCCGCTCGCGCACGACGGCGATGGTTGGAGCGACCTCGACGAGGTGACCGGGACGTTCCGGTTCGGCACGCCTGGCTCGGGTGGCTGGGTCGCGCACGCGGGTGACGTCGCCGTGGGCGCGGCTCCGGACGCGTGGAGCGTGGAGGTCCTCGACGCCGAGGACGCCGGCCCCGAGCCTGAGGCTGTGGTGGTCAGGTTCGACAGGGCCGACCGACCGCTCGTCGTGCTTGGTACGGCCGACGATGACCTCCTGGCGGACCTTCCGCCCATGCCCTGTCCACCGGGTACCGTGCGCTTCCTCGTCGCGGTCCGGGCACCACGGGCCACCATGGTCCGCATCACGGGTTCGCGTCGGGGAGACGCATGAACGTCGAGCACCCCCGCCCACAGCTCGTCCGCGAGCGGTTCAAGGTCCTCGACGGCGCGTGGGGGTTCGCCGTCGACGAGCACTTGGTCGGCCTGCCCGAGCGTTGGTACGCGACGCAGTCGCCGTTCACCCGGACCATTGAGGTGCCGTTCCCGCCAGAGAGTGTCGCCTCAGGAATCGGCGAGGACGTGACGGCACCGGTGTGGTACCGGCGTGAGGTCGAGCTCAAGGCGGTCACCGGGCGGCTGTTCCTGCACTTCGAAGCGGTGGACTACCGGACGACAGTGTGGGTCAACGGGGAGCGTGCGGGTGAGCACGAAGGTGGGATGTCGAGGTTCAGCCTTGATGTCACGGACGTCGTACGCGAGGGGAGCAACGTCCTCGTGGTGCGTGCCGAGGACGACGTGGACGATCTCGAGCAGCCGCGGGGCAAGCAGGACTGGGCGGAGTCCCCGCACGTGATCTGGTACGGGCGCACGACGGGCATCTGGCGCTCGGTCTGGCTCGAGGAAGTCTCCACGGTGCATCTCACGGAACTCACCCTCGTGGCCAGGGACGACTTGGCTTCGTTCGAGCTGGAAGCACGCATCGCGGGGCCTGTCGGACCCGACGTCGTCCTCGAGCTCGAGCTGAGCCTGCAGGGCAGGCTCCTGGCGGAGGTCGCTGTTGGAGGGAGGGCCACGGCGCGTCGTGCGACGGTCGTCCTCGACCACGAGTCGCTCGACACGGAGCCCGAGGAGCTCTGGTGGAGCCCGGAGCGGCCCACGCTCCTCGACGTCCGGGCACGCCTGCGTCGGGATGGCGTCGTGCTCGACGAGGTGACCTCGTACGCAGGGCTGCGCACGGTCGGCACCGAGGACGACCGGATCCTCCTCAACGGGCGTCCGTACTTCCTACGTTTTGTTCTCGAGCAGGGATACTGGCCGGATAGCCATCTTGCAGCTCCTTCGGCAGAGGCGCTGCGCCGTGAGGCGGAGCTCATCAAAGAGCTCGGCTTCAATGGGCTACGCATGCACCAGACGAGCGCCGACCCGCGCTTCCTTGCGTGGTGCGACCGGCTCGGTCTCCTCGTGTGGGCCGATGCCGCCGCCGCGTACACCTTCTCGGCACGCGCGCTTCGCCGGACGCTGACCGAGCTGGCCGAGCTCGTCGCGCGCGACCGCGGCCACCCGTGTGTCATGGCCTGGGTGCCCTTCAACGAGAGTTGGGGCGTCCCTCGGTTGCGCACGAGCCGGGCTGAACGCGATGCTGTCGTCGCGGGTTGGGCGATGGTGCGGGCACTTGACCCCTCGAGGATCGTGCTGGGCAACGACGGCTGGCAGCACGTCGTCGGCGATGTCGTCGGCATCCACGACTACGGGCAGGATCCAGCGCACCTCAAGGAACGGTACGGCTCAGCATCGGCACTGCGCGACCATCTTGAGAACGGGTACACCGGTGGTCGACGGCTGGTGCTGCGAGACGACGCACGAGGGGGGCAATGCTTGCCCGTGGTCCTCAGCGAGTTCGGCGGTATCAGCGTCCACGAGGACACCGAGGCGTGGGCGGCCTATGGCGAGGTTCTCGACCCGGATCGCCTACCTCGCGCGCTCGGTGCGCTCGTGGACGTGGTCGGCGAGACGAGTGGTCTCGCGGGCTTCTGCTACACGCAGCTCACCGACACCCTGCAGGAGAAGAACGGACTACTGACTCAGGATCGCAAGCCCAAACAGGACCCCGAGGCGATCCGCCGGGCGGTGTCCGCGAGGGCGTAGGGTCGCGCGCGTGGAGTGTGGCTACTTCGACCGTGGGGAGTGCCGGTCGTGCCGGTGGATGGGCGAGCCGTACCCGGCGCAGCTCGCCCGCAAGGAGGCGGTCGCGCGCGCCGCGGTACCGGGTTCGGCCGTGCGGTGGCTGCCACCGGTCGCGAGCCCGGAGTCCGGCTTCCGCAACAAGGCCAAGATGGTGGTCGCCGGGACGGTCGACTCACCGACCGTCGGCATCCTGGACGCAGCGGGTCACGGCGTGGACCTGCGGGAGTGCGGGCTCTACACCCCCGGGATCCGCGCCGCGCTGCCGCATCTCGCCGCGTTCGTCTCGCGTGCCCGCCTGGCCCCTTACGACGTCCCCACCCGGCGCGGCGAGCTCAAGCACGTGCTCGTCACCGAGTCGCCCGACGGCGAGCTCATGGTCCGCTGGGTGCTGCGGTCCACCGAGGCCGTCGCGCGGCTGCGCAAGCACCTGCCGCAGCTCCAGGCGACCCTGCCGCGCCTCGCCGTGGCGAGCGCGAACATCCTGCCCGAGCACAAGGCCGTGCTCGAGGGCGAGGTCGAGGTGCCCCTCACGGACTCACAGCACCTGCGCATGGTGCTCGGCGGGCTGCCGCTCTACCTACGACCGCAGGGCTTCTTCCAGACGAGCTCCGAGATCGCGGCCGCTCTCTACGCCCAGGCGCGGGAGTGGGTGGACGCGGTGGGCCCAGGCTCGGTCTGGGACCTGTACTGCGGGGTGGGCGGGTTCGCGCTGCACTGCGCCCGTCCGCGCGAGGGCGGGGGAGCGGGTCGGACGCGCACCGTCGTCGGCGTCGAGACGTCAGCCGAGGCCGTCATCGCGGCCCGGCGCAGCGCCGCCGAGGCCAGTCTCGAGGCCGAGTTCGTGGCCGGTGACGCGACCGCGTTCGCGCTCTCGGCCGGCGCGCCGCCGGACCTCGTGGTCGTGAACCCGCCGCGCCGAGGGATCGGCGGTGACCTTGCCGGATGGCTCGAGGCCTCCGGGGTGCTGAGCGTCCTGTACTCGAGCTGCGACGCCGGGTCGCTCGAGCGCGACCTCGCGGCCATGCCGTCGCTGCGCCCGGTGCGGGCGCGCGTGTTCGACATGTTCCCGCAGACCGACCACTTCGAGACGCTCGTGCTGCTCGAGCGGGCCCCCGCCTCCAGGAGCGACTCTTCCGGGAGAGAGACCCGGCGGGCGTAGCGGGGACGTTCGCCCGGCGCTGGTCCACCAGATCAGGTGCGGACGGCAGTGGCTGCGCGGCCGTCGCGCATCTCGACGATCGCGTCGACGGTCTCAAGATGCTCGCGGTCGTGGGTGACCAGGACGGTGGCGGTGCCTCGTTCGCGGGTCAAGGTGGTGATCAGGTCCAGGACGGCGCCACCGCGTTCGTGGTCCAGGGCGCTCGTCGGTTCGTCGACGAGGAGGACCTCGGGGTCGTTCATGAGCGCCCGCGCGATGTTGACGCGTTGGCGCTGGCCGCCCGAGAGCTGGTGCGGTCGCCGGTCGGCCTCCCGCTCCAGCCCGACGGCGACGAGAAGCTCGCGGGCGCGGTCTCGTGCCGCTGCCGGTGTGCTGCCGTCGATGTGGGCCATGACCAGCAGCTGCTCGACGGCGGTGAGCGAGCCCAGCAGGTTGGGCTGCTGGAACACGATCCCGATCACGGTGCGGCGCAGCCTGGTGAGGGCGTCGCGGTCGAGGCCTCCCGTGGGGGTGCCGGCAACGGTGACCGTGCCCTCGTCGGGGTGGACGAGGGTCGCGGCGACGGCCAGGAGGCTGGACTTGCCCGAACCGGACGGTCCCACGACGGCCGTGACCGTACCGCCGGGCACGGTGAGAGTGACCTCGTCCAGGGCAACGAGGCGCCCGCCGCCGTCGGGGTAGGTGAGGGTGATATCGGTCAGGTTCAGGCTCATCGGGCACTCCCGAGTGCGGTCAGGGGGTCGACGGAGGTGATCTGGCGGATGGACAGGGCGGCGCCAGCGGCACCGAGAACGACCATCACGGCGGCGGGAACCAGCACGGTGGCGGGCTCGAGGACGAACGGCACGGAGCCCTGGACCAGTGCACCCAGCCCGGCGGCGACCGCCGTCCCCAGCGCGGTTCCGAGAACCAGGAGCACCACCGCCTGGCCGAGGGCGTCGCGCAGCAGGTAACCGGTAGAGGCGCCGAGGGCCTTCAGGATGGCGACGTCGCCGGAACGCTGGATCGTCCAGACCATGAAGAACGCCCCGATGACCAGCGCAGAGATCGCGAAGAGGAACCCGCGCATGAGCTGCAGGGAGCCGTTCTCCTCGCTGAAGGACCCGATCGCCGATGCCGTGGCGGCGAGGGGGAGGGTCCGCGTGCCGAGCCGGTCGTCGGCAGCGGCCAGGGACGCGCGGTCGAGCTCTGGCGCGATCAAGGCCACGACGGTGGCGACCTGCCTGCCCGCGTCCCCGGTATGCAGGAGCGGCTGGGCGTCGCTCAGGTTCGCCCACACCACGGGGGTGTGGCTGTAGGAGCTCTGCCCGGCAACGGCTCCGACGACCAGGTCGTGGCCCGCGATGGTGATCGTGGCACCGATCTCGGCGTCGAGGGCTTCCGCGGCGCCTGACGAGAGCACGACGGTTCCCGCCTGGAGGGCGGTGTCGGCGTCTGTCTCCGGCAGCAGCGGTGAACCCGGGCGGACTCCGAAGACCGACACCGCAGCCGTCCGCTCCTGCTGCACAGCGCGGGTCGTCACGATACCCAGCGGCTCGGCACCGTCGACATAGGCCACCTGCGCCCAACGCTCCCACGTCTCGGCCTCGAGGGTGGAGTCGGAGAACGACACATCGCCGTCCTCGATCGGGGTGGAGAAGACCAGGTGGTCGACCGGGAGGTCGAGGACGGCCGAGGTGTTCTCCCTCCCCAGGCCTGCCGTCAAGCCCGAGAGCATGACGACAAGCATGGTGATCAGGACGATCACCACACCCATGAGCGTGAACCTTCCCCGCGCGAAGCGCAGGTCTCTCCAGGCGACGAACACGTCGCGTCCTCTCTGTCTGCGATGACGACCGGCAGGTCGACCCCCTCAGCGTGCGCTGCGGACGGGGGCGGTCACATCGGGCGCCAGGGGGTTCCTGCGGCACCGTGGGGGTGAGGTCCGCTCAACCTTTTGAACGATGGCGCCGGCCGGAGAGCGGCTTACGCTGGGCGGACGTGAACCTCCTGGACCCGAGCTCGCTGTCGCCCGTGCTGCGTACGCTGCGCGTGCTCCTGCACGCCCTGGTCGGGGTGCTGCTGCTCGTCGTCGTCCTCCAGTCCGTGCGTCGGGCGGACGACGACGTCGACGGCGTGGTGTGGGCCGCCGCGGCGACGGCGCTCGTCTACGCGGCCGGGGCACTGGTGCCGGCGGTCAAGCGGTCCGCCCACGCGGCCGCACTGTGGCTCGCGGTCCTGCTCGCCGCCTGGCTCTGCCTGGTCATCATGACCCCGGACGCGGTGTGGCTCGCCTTCCCGCTGTTCTTCGTCGAGCTCCACCTCGCGGGCCGGTGGGGGCTGCCCGCCGTCCTCGTGACGACCCTGGTCGCGGTCGGCGGGTCCGTGTGGCACGCGGGTGCTCTGCACGTCGGGAGCGTCCTGGGCCCGACCATCGGCGCCGCGGTCGTCCTGGCGACGGTCCGCGGGTACGAGGCGCTGCTCAGCGAGAGCGAGCAACGCCGGGTCCTGATCTTCGAGCTGACCACCACCCGCAGCGAGCTCGCTCGCGCCGAGCACGCGGCGGGCGTGCTCACCGAGCGGGAGCGCCTCGCGCGGGAGATCCACGACACGCTGGCTCAAGGGCTGTCCAGCATCCAGCTGCTCCTGCGGGCGGCGGAGCGGACCATCGACACCGACCCGGGCACGGCTCGCCAGCAGGTCGCCACCGCGCGTGAGGCGGCAGTGGCGAACCTGGCCGAGGCCCGTCGGTTCGTCCACGACTGGGCGCCTCCGGACCTGGGCTCGGGCTCGCTGAGCCACGCCCTCGAACAGCTCGCCCAGCGCACCGTGGCCGGCAGCGGTATCCCCGTGGACCTCACCGTCTCGGGCAAGGTCGTCACACTGCCCACGGGACACGAGGTCGCCCTCCTGCGGATCGCCCAGCAAGCCGTCGCGAACGCGACGCAGCACGCCGACGCTCGCCACATCCACCTCACGCTCAGCTACATGGACGCCGAGATCGTCCTCGACGTGGTCGACGACGGCCGGGGCTTCGACGGCGCGGACCCGGTCGATCGGACCGCGATCGCCGGTCACCGTGCGGCTTCTGACCTTCATCAGGACGGCCACGGTGCACGGGGCTTCGGGCTGGCCGCGATGCGGGCCCGCGCCGCCGCGCTGAACGGGACCCTCGTGATCGAGTCCGTGGCCGGGCACGGAACCGCCGTGGCCGTGACCCTGCCCCTGCCCGTGCTCGCTGGTGACCATGACGGCTGACGACGAGGTACGCATCGTGATCGCCGACGACCACCCCGTGGTCCGTGCCGGACTGCGCGCCGTGCTGCAGACCGAGCCCGGCTTCGTCGTCGTCGCCGAGTGCGCCACCGCCGCGCAGGCGGTTCGACGGTGCGCCGAGGGGGGAGCCGACGTCGTGCTCATGGACCTGCAGTTCGGGTCCGGCCTCTCGGGCACTGCGGCGACCGCCGCGATCGCCCAGGTGCCTGGCGCCCCCCGGGTGGTCATCCTCACCACGTACGACTCCGATGCCGACGTCATGGCCGCGATCGACGCCGGCGCCAGCGGATACCTGCTCAAGGACGCACCACCCGAGGAGCTCGCCGTAGCCGTCCGCACCGCCGCCGGGGGGTCAGCCCTCGCGCCCGCGATCACCTCCCGCCTCCTGGAGCGCCTCCGCGCCCCGGGGACCGGGCTCACTCCCCGTGAGCTCGAGGTGCTCCAGCTCGTGGCCGAAGGGTTGTCCAACCAGCAGATCAGTCAACGGCTCTTCCTCAGCCAGGCGACCGTCAAGACGCACCTCGCTCACGTCTACGCGAAGCTCGACGTCGACTCCCGTAGCGCCGCCGTCGCTGCCGCGACGAGGCGCGGCATCCTGCGCCGCTGAGACCTGCGCGTCCTATCGCGCCGCGTCGAGCGCCGTCTGCACCGTGTTGAGCAGGTCCTCCCACGAGGCGATGAACTTGTCGACGCCTTCGCGCTCGAGCGTCGCCGTGACGTCGTCGTAGTCGATCCCGAGGGTCGCGAGTCCGTCGAGCACGGCGTGGGCGTCGGCGTACTCGCCCGTCACGGCGTCGCCGTGCAGCTCCGCGTGGTCGAAGGTCGCCTCGAGGGTCTTCTCCGGCATCGTGTTGACCGTCCCGCCCACCGCGAGCTCGGTGACGTAGAGCGTGTGCGGCAGCGCGGGGTCCTTGACGCCCGTCGAGGCCCACAGCGGGCGCTGCAGGTTCGCTCCCGCGACGAGGAGCGCGCGGGCCCGGGGGGTGGCGAACTCCTGCTCGAACAGCTCGTAGGCGAGGCGGGCGTTCGCGACTCCCGCGCGGGAGCGCAGCGCTGCGGCGTCGTCGGTGCCGATCACCTCGAGCCGCTTGTCCACCTCCGTGTCCACCCGCGAGACGAAGAACGAGGCGACCGAGTGGATCGTGCTCAGGTCGATCCCACCCGCGCGGGCCCGCTCGAGGCCGGTGAGGTAGGCGTCGACGACCTCGCGGTAGCGGTCCAGGGCGAAGATCAGGGTCACGTTGACGCTGATGCCGCGCGCGATGGTGTCCGTGATGGCCACGAGACCCTCGGCGGTCGCGGGAATCTTGACGAGGATGTTGGGTCGGTCGACCTTCGCCGAGAGCTCCTCGGCTGCCGTGACGGTTCCCGCGGCGTCGTACGCGAGACCCGGCGGCACCTCGATCGACACACGGCCGTCCACCCCGCCCGAGCGCTCGAAGACATCGACGAACACGTCGGCAGCGGCCGCGACGTCCGCCGTCGTGATCTCGAGCACCGCGCCCTCGACCGAGGCGCCCGTCGCGGCGAGCGCCGCGATCGCGTCCCGGTAGGAGTCGGAGCCCGCGACGGCGGTCGCGAAGATCGTGGGGTTGGTGGTCACACCGACGACGTCGCGCGAGGAGATGAGCGCGGCCAGCTCACCGGAACGGATGCGCTCACGCGAGAGGTCGTCGAGCCAGATGCTCACGCCGAGGGCGCTGAGCTGGGCGGTGCGGGTGGCGGACATGGGACTCCTTGGCCGGGCGGGGGTGCTTCGTCCCACCATAGGTCGGCCCACCCGCGAGGGCAGCCCGCAGGGGCGGCCCGCGAGCAGGGTACGGTCGGGTTCGTGAACTCCGAGATGCCTGCCCTGGGTGCCAGCCTCCCCACCCCGCGTGCCGACCGTCCCGCCCCGCGCGAGGCCGCTCACGTGCCCGCCGCCGCGCGCCCGGTGCTTCTCGCCGAGGCGCGGGCCATGGCCCCCGAGCTCGTCGCGCTGCGCCACGCGCTGCACCGCACCCCGGAGATCGGGCTCGCCCTGCCGGGCACCCAGGCACAGGTCCTCGCCGCCCTCGACGGTCTCGGCCTCGAGGTGTCGACGGGAACCGGGCTCGGCTCGATCACGGCCGTGCTGCGCGGGGGACGGCCCGGCCCCGCCGTCCTGCTGCGCGGCGACATGGACGCGCTGCCCGTGCGGGAGGACTCGGGCGAGCCGTTCACGAGCGAGCACGACGGTGTGATGCACGCGTGCGGGCACGACCTCCACATGGCGGGGCTCGTCGGCGCGGCGCGGTTGCTCGCGGCCCGCCGTGACGAGCTCCCCGGCTCGGTCGTGCTCATGTTCCAGCCCGGCGAGGAGGGCTACCACGGCGCGCGCCACATGATCGAGGAGGGGGTGCTCGACGCGGCGGGGGAGCGCGTGGTCGCGGCGTACGGCGTGCACGTGTTCTCCGCGCACCTGCCCACGGGCGTGGTCGCCGCCCGGCCGGGCACGCTCATGGCCGCGTCCGACCAGCTGTACGTGCGCGTCCTCGGCAGGGGCGGGCACGGCTCGAAGCCCCACCTGGCTGCGGACCCGGTGCCCGTCGCCGCGGAGATCGTGCTCGCTCTCCAGGCCGCCGTGACCCGTCAGTTCGACGCCCACGACCCCGTGGTCGTGAGCGTCGGGCGGCTCGCGGCGGGCACGGTCGACAACGTCATCCCCGAGGTCGCCGAGCTCGACGCGACCGTGCGGACGTTCTCGCCCGCGCAGCACGCCGTCATCCCCGAGCGGCTCACGCGCCTCGTGGAGCACATCGCGGCCGCGCACGGACTCACGGCGGAGGTCCGGTACGAGCGTGGCTACCCCGTCACGGTGAACGACGCCGGCGAGGTGGCGCGCGCGGCCCGCGTGTCGCGCGAGGTGCTCGGTGACCAGGGTTGGCACGACCTCGCCGACCCCGTCGCCGGTGCGGAGGACTTCTCGTACGTGCTCGAGCAGGTCCCCGGTGCGTATCTCTTCGTCGCCGCCACCCCGCCCGGCCTGGATCCCGAGGCGGCGCCCTACAACCACTCGGCACAGGCGCGGTTCGACGACGACGCGGTGCCCGTCAGCGCCGCCGTCCTCGCAGCCCTGGCCGTGGACCGGCTCGCGCAGGGCTGATTCGCGCGGGGCTGACTCGCGCAGGGCTGGCGGGGTTCCGCTCGCGGGCGCACCTGGGCGGACCTACGCTCGAAGCACGATGTCGCTGCGACCAGGAGGTTCACCGTGACGCACGACCGAGAAGACACCGTCCGCAACCGCTACGGGCCCGACGACGAGCCCGAGGCCCCGGGATCGCAGCACGGCGAGACGCACGTCGACCCCCACGGCGACACCACCCACGGCACCGGTGCCGCCCCCAAGAACGTCGACGACGACGATGTCGACGAGGACGTCTAGCCCGGCTCGACCTGCTCGAGGGGCGAGCTCGCCGGCCCTTCGAGCACCGAGCCGTCCGGCGCGAACCGCGAGCCGTGAAGGGGGCAGTCCCACGAGCGCTCGAGATCGTTCCAGCGCACGATTCCGCCCACGTGGGTGCACGACCCGCTGACGGAGCACGTCGCCCCGTCGACCGTCGAGATCGCCACGGGTGAGACTCCCTCGCGGGCGACCACCCCGGTGCCCTCCGCCGGGGGCGCCTCGCTCTCGGTGCCACCCGTGATGGCGAGCTGGTCACGCACGAGGGTCGCCGCCACCTGAGCGTTCGCCCGGAGCGCCGCCGTCGTCCCCGCGAGCTCGTGGCTGCTCCACGACCGGAACGCGTCGGACCAGGCCGGCACGTCCTCGTCCGTGACGAGCGCGGCGAGGATCGCGGCGGCCGCAGCCCCGTTCGTCATGCCCCACTTCGCGAAGCCGGTCGCGACGAGCACGCGGTGCGACCTCGGCGTGAGCGGCCCCACGTGGGGCAGGCCGTCGAACGTGTGGAAGTCCTGGGCGGACCAGCGGTAGCGGGCCACCGCCCCGGGGAAGTGCTGCCCGGTCCAGTCGACGAGGTCCTGTGCCTGCAGCGCTTCGGAGTCGGTGCGGCCGACCACGTGGTCGTTCCCGCCCACGAGCAGCACGTCGCCGTCGGGACCGGGTGTGCAGCGCACGGAGCGCACGGGGTCGCCCGCCGAGAGGTACATGTCCTGCGGCACGGGTCCGGCGGGCTCGAAGGCCGTGAGGTAGGACCGGTGCGCCTCGAGCCGGGCGAAGAACGCCCCGCGGTCGGACACGGGGCTGCCCGTGGCCAGGACGACGTGCTCGGCGTGCACGGTGCCGGCCGTCGTGACGACGGCGTCGTCGTCGTGGATGTCGGTGACCCGGGCGCCGGTGCGCAACGCGACTCCCAGCGACGCGGCATGGGCGGCGAGGGCCTCGAGGAGCAGGCGGGGGTCGAGCTGGAGCTGGCCGTCGAGGACGACGGCGCCCATCACGTCGAACGGCTCGTCACCGCCCCGCCGCCAACGCACCGGCAGGCCGAGCCGTTCGCACGCCTCCTGCTCGCGCTCGACAGCCTCGAGCTGGGCGCCGTCGGCTGCGAACGTCACGGCTGAGCGCTGCTGGACGTCCACACCGAGCTCGCGCGCCAGGGAGAGGACCCAGGCCTGACCTGCGCGGTTCCCCGCGACGTACTGGTCCACGAGGGCACCGTCGTGACGGGAGTGCAGCTCGGACAGCCGTGTGCCCTGCAGGAGCGAGACCTTCGCGGTGGTCCGCCCGCTCGCCCCGGCCCCCACGTGGCGGGACTCGAGGACGACCACGGAGCAGCCGCGCCCGGCGAGCTCGATCGCGGTGGCCAGGCCCGTGATACCCGCGCCCACGACGGCGACGTCGTACCCGCGCGCGAGCGGCGTCGCGGACCAGTCGCGCCGCGGCGCCGAGTCGTCCCACAGCGCCGGGCGCTCGGTCGACGGCGGCACGGCTCAGGAGTTCCGCAGCGCGGAGATGAGCTCTGACTTGCGCATCGAGGAGCGTCCCTCGACGCCCACCTCGCGGGCCTTGTCGCGCAGCTGCTCGACGGTCCAGTCTTCGTAGTCGCCGGCCTTGCCGCCCTTGCGGCCCACCTGCGAGCGGGACGTCTTTGCCGCCGCGTTCGCGATGCGCGCGGACTTCTGCTTGGAGTTGCCCTCGTCGCGCAGCTTCTCGTAGAGCTCTTTGTCCTTGACGCTCGGTCCGGGGTCTCGTCGTGGCATTTCGTCTCCTTCCCGGCACTTCGAGTGTGTGCTGCGGCGACGCGCGGCGCATCTCGAGGCAGCCGTCAGCGGGAGACGATGCCGCCCGTGACCCACTGGCGCACCGCAGCGAGGTCCTGCTTGCCCAGGTCGATGCGTGCACCCCGGCACAGACCCACCACGTGGTCCGCCCACGTCTCGGCGAGCTTCTTGAGCGCCGGCTTCTTGCGCAGGTCGAGTCCCGCGTAGAGCACGCCGTCGATCACCTGCTTGACGGAGGACCGCCCGACGTTCGCCTCGGCTGCCTGGCACGCCTCGTAGGCGCGCCGCGACGTGAGCTCGCGGTCGAAGGGCTGCTTCGCGACGTCGTCGGCGAGCGCCCGCAGCAGCACGGCGAAGAACTCGGTGCGCAGGTTCGGCACGTCCGTCACGGTGGTGATCTGGCGCTGCAGCGGGGCGAGGTCCACCTTGGTCGCCGCCTTCGCCGCCTCGGCGGCGGCGGCCTTGGCCGTCTGCTGCTGCCGCGCGGGGGGCGGAGAGGTGGTCGAGCCGCCGTTGCCCGCCGTCGGCCCCGCACCGCTCGAGACGACACCGCTCGAACCCGCACCGCCCGTACCCGTCCCGCTCGCACCCGCGCCGCCCGACTTCGACGGCGCACGTTGGCCACCGTTTCCCGACGCGGCGGCGGCTTCGGCGGCGTTGGCCTCGGCCACGGCGGTGCGCAGGAGTGCGGCGAGCGCGTCGGCCGCGACGACCTCGTCCGCGACGGCCCGGTAGGCGCTCGCGGCCGGGCTCGCCGTGACGATCGTGACGCGACGGTCCGCGGCGCGGCAGCGCAGGGCGAGGGGAGTGAAGTCGGCGTCGGCGGAGACGATCACGAACTCGTCGTAGTGGGTCTGCGCGGCGAGGGCGTCGACGGCGTCGAGCACGAGGTTGATGTCCGCGCTCGACTTGCCCTGCTGCGTGAGCGAGGGGCAGTCGACCACGGAGAAGCCGGCGCGCGTGAAGTTCGCCCGGAACTGCGAGAACGCCGAGGGGTTGAGGTAGCAGTTGCGCACGAGGTAACGGCGGGAGAACGTGCCGCCGGCGTCCTCGCCGTCCTCGAACGCCTCGAGCCACTTGCCGGGTGACTCCGCGAACGCGGCCGCGGCGTCGGCGTCGAGGCGCTTGAGGCCGAGGTAGACGTTGTCGAAGTCGACGAAGAGGGCGCAGCGCAGGGTCCGTGCGGGAGTGGTGGTCACGGCTCCATCCTTGCGCGGATCGCCGCGAGGGGCCTACACCTCGCCGATGCTCACCATCCAGGAGACGCCGAACCGGTCGATCGTCATCCCGAACAGGTCGCCCCACGGGGCACGTTCGAGGGGGAGCTCGACGCTGCCGGTCCCGGAGAGCCGGTCCCAGTAACCGCGGAGCTCGGCCTCGTCGTCCCCGCCCAGCGAGATCGACACGGCGCTGCCCGACGGCGCGGGCTGCCCCGGCGGCGCATCCCCGGCCATGAGGGTGAAGCCCGCGGCGGAGCGGAGCTCACCGTGCATGATCCGGTTCTCGTCCTCCGGCCCGTTCGACATACCGCCCTCGAGGTAGGTGGTCAGCTCGAGGTTCCCCCCGAAGGTGCCGTGGTAGAACTCGAGCGCCTCGCGAGCGGTCCCGTCGAAGATGACGTAAGGGTTGAGCAGCGTGGGCATGGCGGCCTCCTCGGCGTCGTTCGTGCTCCGAGTATCGACCCGCGGCGGGCCGCGCGCACGGGGTGTGCGGTTGCGGCACCCTGGTGGCGTTGACACCGGCGTGGCGACTCACTAGATTCGCAGATAGTAAACTTTCCTTACTTCGACGGAGAAGATGTGGCAGATCGGCCAGCAGGGCGCGTGCCGGGACCCGAGCGGTCCGCCGAGCCACCCGTTCCCGCGACTCCCGGACTCCTGCGCTCCCTCAACAACCGCGTGGTCCTCGACCTGTTCATCCAGCACGGCTCGTTGAGCCGTGGCGAGGTCCGCACCCTGACGGGGCTCTCCAAGCCGACGGCGTCCCAGCTGCTCGCCCGGCTCGAGGAGAGCGGGCTGGTCCTCAAGAACGGTTTCGGCAAGGCCGCCGCGCCGGGCGGCAGGGCGGCCCAGCTCTACGTGCTCAACCCGCAGTCCGGCTACGCGGGCGCGATCGACGTCTCCTCGGCGGTGCCGCGCGCCCGGGTGGCGGACGTGGTGGGCACCCTCGTGGGCGAGGCGGACGCGCGCGAGGCGGGAGTCGCGGCCGACGCCGGGCCCGAGGGTGCCGTGCGGGTCCTCGAGGCGGCGGCGCGGGTCGCGGGCAAGGAGCTCACCGACCTCGACGCTCTCGTCGTCGGCGCCCCCGGCTCCTACGACCCCGGCGCGGACGAGCTGCGGTTCTCCGACCACCTCGTCGGGTGGCAGGACCCCGGGCTCGTCGCCGCTCTGCGCGAACGCCTCGGCATCCCCGTGTTCATCGAGAACGACGTCAACCTCGTCGCGGTCGCGGAGCAGCGCACCGCCCCGGCGGACGCCGACAACTTCTTCCTGCTGTGGCTCGACGACCGCATCGGTGGCGCGCTCGTCATCGACGGCGGCCTGTACCGAGGGGCGCGCGGCGCGGCGGGGGAGGCCGCGTTCCTCCAGCTCCCCGGGGTGCCCGTCGTGCGCGACCCGGCCCGGGACAACCACGGGGGCTTCGAGGACCTCGTCGGCGAGGGCGCGATCAGGGCGATGGCCGCCGAGCGCGGCCTCGTGGGCGAGGACGCGGTGGGGATCGTCGAGCGCGCGGTCGCGGACGACGCTCCGGCCGCGACCGAGCTCCTGACCGAGATCGCCTCGCGCTACGCGATCGGGCTGGCCTCGGTGCTGGCGCTGCTCGACCCGGGGCGCGTCGTCGTCGCCGGATCCGTCGCGCGTGCCGGCGGCGAGCGGCTCCGGGCCCTCGTCGAGCGCGAGCTCGCCTCCGTGGCGATCACGACGCCGCCGCTGTCCCTCGGCGTCGTCGAGGCCTCGCCGATCCTGACGGGGGCGCTCATGCTGAGCCTCGACCACGCGCGCGACCGGGTCTTCGCGACGTGAGCACATCGCCGACGGCACTGCGCCTCGCCGTGGTGGGTGGCGGCTCCACCTACACCCCCGAGCTCGCCGACGGGCTCGGCCGCATGGCGGACCTCCTGCCCGTCGAGGAGCTCGTGCTCGTCGACACCGACCTCGGCCGCACCCGGATCGTGGCGGGGCTGTGCCAGCGCATCCTCGCCGCGCACGGCAGCCCGTGCCGGGTCACGGTGACGGACGACCTCGAGACCGCCGTCGACGGCGCGACCGCGGTGCTCCTCCAGCTCCGCGTGGGCGGGCAGGGCGCCCGGGCCCGGGACGAGAGCTGGCCGCTCGAGTGCGGGTGCATCGGGCAGGAGACCACCGGGGCGGGTGGGCTCGCCAAGGCGATGCGCACCGTCCCCGTGGTGCTCGATATCGCCCGTCGGGTGCGCGAGGTCAACCCCGGGGCGTGGCTCGTCAACTTCACCAACCCGGTCGGGATCGTCACGCGGGCGCTGCTCGACGACGGCCACCGGTCGATCGGCCTGTGCAACGTGGCGATCGGGCTGCAGCGGTACTTCGCGGGCCTGCTCGAGGTAGGGGCGGACGAGATCCAGCTCGACCACGTGGGTCTCAACCACCTGAGCTGGGAGACCGAGGTCTACCGCACGACGCCGGACGGTGGTCGCGAGCCGGTGCTCGGGGAGCTCCTCGACCGCTTCGGTGCGCAGATCGCCGAGGAGGTGGAGCTACCGCACGCCGTCCTCGCCCTCGAGCGCACCGTGCCCTCGTACTACCTGCGGTACTTCTACCTGCACGACGAGCTCGTGCGCGAGGCCCTCGACCGCCCGTCGCGCGCCCAGGAGGTCGCGGCGATCGAGGCCGAGCTGCTGGATCTGTACGCCGACGAGCGGCTCACCGCCAAGCCCCAGCTCCTCGAGCAGCGCGGGGGTGCCTACTACTCGGAGGCGGCCATCGGGTTGCTCGGCGACCTGGTGGGGGCGGGGGGCGGTCGCCACGTCGTCAACGTCCGCAACGCGGGCACGCTCGACCTCCTGCCGGACGACGCCGTCGTCGAGGTGGCCTGCCAGGTCGGGCCCGACGGCGCCCGGCCCCTCCCCGTGGCGCCCCTGCCACCCCTCGCCGCGGGGCTCGTGGCTCACGCGTCCCGCTACGAGGAGCTCGCGCTCGACGCGGCTCGGCTCGGTGGGCGCGACCGCGTGCTGCGCGCGCTCCTCGCCCACCCGCTCGTGGGGCAGATCGACGCCGCCCAACGGCTCACGGACACCCTCCTCGCGGAGAACCGCCAGTTCCTGGCGTGGGCACGGTGAGCGGGGCAGCGCCCGGCGAGGGGCGCCGGTACCTCGTCGCCCTCGACGGCGGGAACTCCAAGACCGACGTCGTGCTCGTGGCCGACGACGGTCAGGTGCTGCTGCGCGTCAAGGGAGGACCCTTCGTGCCGCACCTCGTGGGTGCGGACGCCGCGGTCGCCGCCGTCGCCCCCGAGATCGTCGCGGCGTGCGCCGCCTCGCCGAGCGGGCGGGTCGACCTGCTCGCCGGTTACCTCGCGAACGCCGACCTCGTCATCGAGGAGGAGCGGATCCACGCCGCGATCTCGGGGTCGGGGTGGGCCCGCGACGTCGTCGTCGCCAACGACACCCTCGCGATGCTGCGCACCGGATCGCGTGCGAGCCACGGCGTCGCGGTCGTGTGCGGCGCGGGCATCAACTGCGTGGGGATCGCCCCCGACGGTCGCACCGTGCGGTTCGCCGCCCTCGGCCGCGTCACGGGCGACTGGGGCGGCGGCTTCATGATCGCCAAGGAGGTGCTCTGGGCCACCTCCCGGGCGGAGGACGGTCGAGGGCCCGCCACGGGGCTCAGCGCGGCCGTCGCGGAGCACTTCGGTGCCTCGAGCGCGCTGGCCGTGAGCGAGCGGCTCCACCTGGGCGAGCTCGACGCGGAGGAGGTGCTCGACCTCGTCCCGCTGCTCTTCGCCCAGGCTCGGCTCGGAGACGCGGTCGCTCGCGGGCTCGTGCTGCGCCAGGGCGAGGAGATCGCCCTGCTCGCGACGACCGCCCTGCGCCGGCTCGACATGACGAGCACGCCGACGGACCTCGTGCTCGGAGGCGGGATGATCACGGCCCGTGAGCCGCTCCTGCTGGACCGCGTGACCGAGATCGTGGCGCGCGAGGCCCCGCTGGCCCGCCCCACCGTGGTCGAGGACGCGCCGATCCTCGGGGCAGCCCTGCTCGGCCTCGAGCGGCTCTGGGCCCAGCGGGAACCGGCGGGCGGTCGCGCGTCGGCACAGGAGCGGCTGCGGACCGGTCTGCGTTCCGCCTCGCGAGAAGAACGGGTGGGTGCATGAGCGCACGACGCACGATCGGTCTGGTCGGCACGGGGTACTGGGCGGAGCAGACGCACGCCCGCGCCGTCGCCGAGAGCGAGCGCTGGACGCTCGCGGCCGTCTGGGGGCGTGACCCGGCGGCGGTGGCGCGCATCGCCCGTGCGCACGACGGGGCGCGAGACTACGAGGACTTCGACGCGTTCCTCGACGCCGTCGACGCCGTGACCTTCGCCGTCCCGCCCGACGTGCAGGCCCCGCTCGCGGTCCGGGCGATGGTGGCCGGCAAGCACGTGTGCCTCGAGAAGCCGATCTCGACGAACCCCGCCACGGCGGACGCGCTCGTGGCCGCGGCGGACGAGTCCGGAGTGGCGACGGCCGTGTTCTTCACGATGCTCTACGACCCCCGCGTGCGGGCGATCATCGGGGCTGCCGAGGGCGGGCAGCGCTGGTCGGGCGGCGCGGGGCTGTGGCTCGGGTCGGCGCTCGGCGACGAGAACCCCTTCAACACCCCGTGGCGGCACGTCAAGGGCGGACTGTGGGACGTCGGCCCGCACGCCGTGGCCGTGCTGTGGCGCACGCTGGGGCCCGTCGTCGGCGTCCTCGCCGCGGCGCGCGGCGAGCGGGACCTCGTCCACGTCACCCTCGAGCACGAGCGTGGGGGGACGAGCACCATGACCCTGACGCTCTCCGCCCCCGACGCCGCGGACGGGTTCTCGACCCTCCTGTGGGGCCCCGACGGGCGGCTCGAGGTCCCCGTCGACGACGTCGACCCCGTCGCTTCCCTGAAGACCGCGCTCCACGGCCTCGCCGACTCGATCGACGGTGTCGCGCGCCCCGACGTGCCCGACGTGCGGTTCGGTCGCGACGTGGTCCGGGTGCTCGCCTCGGCCGAGCGGCTGCTCGCCGACGACGGGGGCCGCTGAGGTGGCCGCGCCCCGGGGGATCGTCTTCCCCGCACCAGGCGTCGTGGAGCTGCGCCAGGTCTCCGAGCCCGTGGCCGGTCCCGGTGAGCTCGTGTGCCGGGCGCGCGTCTCGCTCGTGAGCACCGGCACCGAGACGTTCTGCCTCGCCGGGCGCTTCGACCCGGAGACGTTCTGGGCGGACTGGGTCTCCTTCCCGTTTGCTCCCGGGTACTCCATGGCGGCCGTGGTCGAGGCGGTGGGCGATGGCGTGACGGGCTTCGCCGTCGGCGACCGCGTCGCGATCCCCACCCCGCACACCGAGCTCGTCGCCGTCCCCGCGACCGAGGCCGTGCCGGTGCCCGACGGCGTGAGCGACGAGCAGGCGTGCTGGGCATCGCTCGCCGTCACGACGCAGCTCGGGCTGCGCCGGGCCCGGCTCGAGCTCGGCTCGGCGGTGGGCGTCGTCGGCCTCGGCCTGCTGGGCCAGCTCACGGTGCGGTACCTGCGCCTCGCCGGCGCACGCCGGATCGTCGCGATCGACACCGACGAGCGGCGCCTCCGGCTCGCCACGACGGGTGGCGCGACGCACGTCGTCGCGGAGCTCGCGGGCGGTGCGGAGGGCGCCGTGCGCGCCGCGAACGACGGCGAGCTGCTCGACGCCGTCTACGACATCACGGGCCACCCGTCCGCCTTCGCCGCGGCGTCGACGCTCCTGCGCCCCCTCGGCAAGCTCGTCCTCGTGGGCGACAGCCCACAGCCCAGCTCGCAGTACCTCGGCCCGCGGGTCGTGGGGGACGGGCTGTCCATCATCGGCGTGCACACCGCGACGGCGTCGTCCGTCGTGACCGGCCTCGACCGCTGGACCCCGCACGCCATGGCGCGCCTCTTCTTCGACTACCTGCTCGACGGCCGCATGGAGGTCGACTCGTTGACCACGCACCGCTTCTCGCCCGTCGACGCCCCCGAGGTCTACCGCCGGCTGGCCGAGGACCGCAGCGGCTACCTCGGCGTCTACCTCGACTGGAGCCTGTTGCCATGACCGCTGACGCCGCACCGGTGCGCTGGGGGATCCTCGGGGTCGCCGGGATCAACGAGGCCATGGTCCCCGCGCTGCAGGCTGCGCCGTCGGCCGAGCTGCTCGCGATCGCGAGCCGCCGGGCCGACCGGGCCGAGCAGGCCGCAGCCGACGCGGGCATCCCGCGCGCGTACACCGGCTACGAGGCGCTCCTCGCCGATCCTGACATCGAGGCCGTGTACGTGCCCGTGCCCAACGCTCAGCACGCGCCATGGGTCGTCGCGGCCGCGCGAGCGGGCAAGCACGTGCTGTGCGAGAAGCCCATGGCCGTCACGGCCGACGAGGCGCGGCAGATGGCGGACGTCGCAGCAGAGGCGGATGTACTTCTTGCCGAGGCCTTCATGTACGTGCAGCACCCGCGGTTCGCGATGCTGCGCGCGATGCTCGACGACGGCGCCGTCGGGGCGGTCCGGTCCATCCACACGAGCTTCACGTTCGACGCCTCGGGCGAGCTCGAGCACTCCGGCTTCCAGGGCGCACCGGGCAGCGGCGCGGTCTACGACGTGGGCTGCTACGCCGTGCACTGCGCGCGCTACCTGCTCGGCGCGGAGCCCGAGGCCGTCACCGCGCACGCCGCGGTGTCGGAGCGCCACGGGGGCGTCGACATGGGCACCTCGCTGCTCCTGGAGTTCCCCGGCGGCGTCGGCGTGACGGCGCACGTCGGCATGTGGCACGCGGACCGGGACACGATCGAGATCGTCGGGGCGACCGGCCGCGTCGAGGTGCCGCACGCCTTCCTGTGCGACGAGGACCAGGGCGACTTCGTCGTGACGGTGGACGGCGAGGCACGGACCGTGGCGGTGCCGCGCTCGAACCACTACGTCGACCAGGTCGAGCGGTTCTGCGCCGCCGTACGGGGCAAGGGCGCGCTCCTGTTCGACGTCGAGGACGCCGTCCAGGGCGCGCGGATCCTGGAAGCCGCAACGCACTCCTGGCGCACCCGCACCCGCGCACCCCTCTAGGCCACCCCACCCCTTCCCGCGAGGTAGGTCTAGCGGCAGCGGGGTAGGTCTGAGAGGTGCGTACTCGGCCCTACCTCGCGCCCTCGGTACTACTTCGCGGGAGGGGGTGGGTGGCGACGTCAGGGGCGGAACTCGCCGAGGGTGTCGGAGACGAACATGTCGAGGGCGTCGCCGAAGGCGCGGCGACGCTGGGCGCGGAACTCCTCGAGACGGATCATGCCCTCGCGCCGCGCGTCACCGTGCAGCTCGGGCGCCGTGCCGGTGCCGTGGTCCGGCAGCGAGTCGAGGAGCCACGAGAGCAGGCGCAGTCCGCGCTGGTACTGGTCGAGCCACGGTCCGACGTCGGCGAGCAGCGCCTCGTTCTCCATCCCGCCGAGCGCCGAGGCTGCCGCAGCCATCTCGGCCACGTGCGCGCGGAGAGCTCCGAGCGCCTCGGGGCGCTCGCCGAACTCGTAGTCGAACGCGAAACGCTCGAGCGCCGCGGCGAGCCGGGGGGAGTCGTCCGCGCACAGTGCGGACCCCCGGAAGGCGTCGGCGAGCTCCCGCAGCGCCACGGCATCACGTGGCCCGGCGACCCGCCGCAGCGCGGCTTCCCACGAGGCCTCGGGGTCGAAGCCCTCCGGGTCCGCGCAGAAGTCCGCCGCGGTGGTTATCGCGACCTTCGAGGCCTCGGCGAGCGGCATCGGGTTGACGATGACGCCGCGTACCCGGCCCAGCAGGTCGCCGCCGCGACCGAGGTAGGGGCCCAGGTGCAGCTCGCCGGTCATCGCGACGTCGTTCACGGGGAAGTTGTCCCAGTAGAGCGGTGAGCGTCCCGTGGTGGCCCGGAACAGCTCGGCCTCCGCGCCGGTGAGCTCGGGGGAGCAGATGGCACGTCCGGTCCAGTACAGGTCGATCGCGGGGTCGAGCGCGAGCCCGAGCTCGCGCAGGTACGGCGAGTCGCCGCGACCCCAGTACTCCGTGGGACACACGGCGAACCGCACGCCCGGGTCGAGTGCGACCAGCCGCGAGTGCACCTCCGAGACGAGTGCTCCTTGTGCCTCGACGAGCGAGCCGAACGAGGCGCGATCCGCGGCGTGCTGCAGGTCCGCCGGGATGTCGTCGAGGAGCAGCGCGAAGGCGTCGACCCCGAGGTCACGCACCTGCTCGAGCTTGGCGAGGACGAGCGCGCGATCGGCAGCGAGCGAGTAGCGCATGGAAAGGCCGGGGGAGAGCGCGTACTGGAACCGGACCCCGGCCGCCCGGCACGCGGCGACGAGCTCCGCGAGCGCGGCGAGCTGTTCGGCGCCGTAGGGCTCGCGCCACCGCCGCCGCATGAACGGGTCGTCCTTGGGCGCGTACACGTAGGTGTTCATGCCCACCTCGCCCAGGAACGCGATCATGTCGAGCCGCTGGGCGTGCGTCCACGGGGTGCCGTAGAAGCCCTCGATCACACCCGCGACGTCGAGTGCGGGTCGGGGCGCCGTCACAGTGCCGCCACGCGCGGGGTGTAGCGCTCGATCAGAGCAGCGTTGTGCTCGTCCCCGCCGCGCAGGTTGGAGGAGGAGAACACCTCGGGCGGCGTGCCGGCCGCGGCGAGGTGAGTCGCCGCCCCGATCGCCACGGCGTGCACGATCGCGGCGCCGACCACGGTCGAGGTGGGGCCCATCGTCTCGGCGAGCCCCGGGACCTCGGTCGCCGCGTCGCCGGGGGCGCCGAGGTTGTCGAGCACGACGTCGGCCACGTCGACGAGGGTCGCGTGGTCGCGGTCGAGGGTTCCCGTCGAGCGGGCGTGGCGCAGGCTCACGAGGCCGACGACGGCGTTCCCCGCGGCCCGGGCGGCCTGCGCGAGCTCGACGCCCACCACGTTGCCGCCCGAGTTGGACACCACCACGAGGAGGTCGTGCGGTCCCGCGCCGAGCTCGGCCCACGCCCGGGTACCGATGCCGGCGGTGCGCTCGAGCTGGGTGCTGCGCACGGCCTCACGGTGCAGCAGCAGCCCGTCGAGGAACACGGGGTCGACGGCGGCGAGCCCGCCCGCGCGGTAGAACATCTCGGCGGCGAGCAGGTGGGAGTGCCCCGAGCCGAAGACGTGGACGAGCCCGCTCGCGGCGAGGGTGCGGGCGAGCAGCAGCGCCGCGGCGTCGATGGCCGCGCGCTGGCTGTCCGCCACGTCCCGAAGCAGCGCGGCGGCGCCCTCGAGGTACCGGGCGACGGGGTCGACGGCGAGGTCGGCGGGGGACGTCATGGTGCGCTCCAGGCGGTGATGAGGCGGGTGTACGGGTCGGGGCCGGCGCCGCGAGCGAGGGCGAACGCGCCGTCGAGCGGGCTCCCGGCGGCAGCGACGAGGCTCAGCGGGGCGCCCGAGGCGGCGAGGTGCCGCTCGAGGCTGCGGCGCAGCGCCGTGCCGGGCGCGGCGACCCGGCCGGACACCGCGAGGGGGACCGGGCCGGCCGCCACCACGCGCGCCGCCGCGGTGACGGTCGTCAGGAGCTCGAGGGCAGCAGCGTCGACGACACCGGCGGCGGCTTCGTCGCCGTCGTCGGCCACCGCCTGGACCTGGACGGCGAACTGCGCCACGGCGTTGACGGCGCGCGGCAGGGAGTGCACGTGCGCGGCGAGGTCCTCGTGGACGCCGAAGGCGGCGTCGGCGGCGCCGTCGAGCGCGGTGGCCGGCCCGCGGCCGTCGCGGGCGCGCAGCACGGCCGCGAGCCCGCGCGAACCGATCCAGAACGCGCCCCCCGCGTCGCCGAGGAGGAACCCGTCGCCGTTGACCCGCGCCGAGCGGCCGGAGGCGCGGTCGAGGCCGAGGCACGCGACCCCCGTGCCGACGGTCAGCACCACACCGTGGCGCTCGGGCAGCGCGCCGGCGTGCGCGGTCACGGCGTCGGACGCGAGCCACACCTCGTCGACGGGCAGGGCGCCGCGCAGCGCGAGGACGAGCGCCTCGCAGCCCTCGGCGTCGGCGGGCAGCGTCGTCAGTCCGAGGACGAGCCGTGCCACCCGGCGCCCGCCGTCGGCCCCGAGGAGACCGCGGGCCTCGACGATGCGCGCCACGAGCGCGGCGGCCGTGTCGCCCTCGAGCCGGCTGACCCCCGGGACGACCACGGGCTCGGTGGCGTCCGAGGCGCGCACGCGCACGTGGGACTGCCCGCCGTCGACGGCGAGGACCACCCGGTCCGTCGAGTCCATGTCAGGCACCTGCCGACTTCACTAGGGTGGACGGTGAGCCCCCGCACCGACGCGCACGAGGAGATCCGTGGTCACGATTCGACCGTACGAGCCCGCGGACCGCAAGGACCTCTACGCCGTCTGCCTCGGCACGGGCGCCGACGGCGAGGACGCGACCGGGCTCTACGAGGACGCCGAGATCCTGGGCCACGTGTACGTCGGCCCGTACCTCGAGCTGTGCCCCGAGCTCGCCTGGGTCGCGATGGACGCCGACGGGATCGCGAAGGGCTACGTCCTCGCCGCGCCCGACACAGCACTGTTCGAGGCGCGGTGCGAGGCGCAGTGGTGGCCGGCGCTGCGTGAGCGCTACCCGCGCGGCGGCTTCCCGACCGGTTCGCTCGAGGCGGAGCTCGAGGCGATCATCCACGAGCCGCGACCCACCCCGGCGACGCTCCTCGAGAAGTTCCCCGCCCACCTGCACATCGACCTCTTGCCGCCCATCCAGGGGAAGGGGAGGGGCCAGTCGATGATGGGTCTCATCCTCGCCGAGCTCGCGGCCGCGGGGGTGCGGGGCGTGCACCTCGGGGTGTCGCCGCGCAACACGCGAGCGGTCGGCTTCTACTCCCGCCTCGGCTTCGCGGAGATCCCGGAGGTGTCCGACGACGGGGAGCTGGTGATGGGCAAGCGCTTGTGAGGGTTCCGGTGCGCGCATCCGCTCAGTGCACCGAGCCCTCGGTCACGCCCGCGATGACCTGCTTGTGGAACACGACGTAGATGGCGATCATCGGGATCGTGATGATCGACAGGGCCGCGAAGAGCGTCGGGTAGTCCGTCGAGTACTTGCCCGAGAAGGCGAGCAGGCCCACGGGGATGGTGCGCAGACCGTCGTTGAGGACGTAGAGCATCGCGAGCAGGAACTCGTTCCACGTGCTCAGCACGGAGAACACCGCAACGGTCGAGAGGCCGGGGACCATGAGCGGCAGGACGATCCGCCACAGCATCGTGAAGTCGCCGCAGCCGTCGACGCGCGCGGCCTCGAAGAGCTCCTTCGGCAGCGAGTCGAGGTAGCCCTTGAGGAGGAAGACCGCGAGCGAGAGGCCGAGCCCCGTGTAGGGGATGATGAGCGCCCACCGCGTGTTGAGCAGGTGCATCGAGTCGAAGATGCGGGCCTGCGCCGTGAGGTAGGACTGCACGGGCAGCAGCAGCCCGAGCACGAACGGGGCGAGCAGCAGGTTCTTGTAGCGGAACGTGAAGCGGGAGAAGGCGTACGCGGCGGCGAGGCCGAAGACGAGGATCCCCAGGACCGAGGCCGTCGTCGTGATCAGGCTGTTGACGATGTACTGACCCAGGTTCCCTCGCTCCCACGCGGACGCCCAGACCGAGAAGTCGATCGAGGTGGGCAGCGTGAACGGCGAGGCGAAGATCTCGCGCTTCGTCTTGAACGAGCTCATCACCATCCACAGCAGCGGCAGCACGAAGACGAGGGCCGCGATGCTCATGACGGTGTAGTAGAGTGTCTGGCTGCCGATGACGTCCTTGACGACCGAGCGGGGCCGGGTCCGGCTGCGGGTCTCAGTACTCAATGGTCTTGCCTCCGTCCTTGGACCTCACACGCATGAAGATGAAGCCGAGGGCGATGAGCACGACGGTCATCACGGTGGCCAGCGCGGCGCCGTACCCGACGTCGTGGAAGCGGAAGACGACCTCGACGAGGTAGGTCGTGATGATCTCCGTCGCGTGGTCGGGGCCGCCGTTGGTCATGACGTAGAACAGGTCGAAGCTCTGGAAGGCGCCCGTGATGCACAGCAGCGCGGCGATCTCGATGATGGGCCGGATCATCGGCACCTTGATCTGGAAGAAGATGCGCATCGGGCTCGCACCGTCGAGCACGGCCGCCTCGAGGATGTGCCGGGGGATCCGCTGCAGCGCGGCGTAGAAGATCGCCATGTAGAAGCCGGCGTAGATCCAGCCGGAGACGACGGACACGGCGATGAGTGCGGTCGCGGGGTCGCCGAGCCACACCTTGGCGAGGTGGTCGAGGCCGACGGACCGCAGGAACCCGTTGATGAGCCCGATGTCGTCGGAGTAGACGAAGCTCCACAGCACGGCGATGACGAGCATCGGCAGCGTGACCGGGATGAAGAAGGCGATGCGGTAGGAGCCCGTGCGACGCTGCGCCATCGTGACGAGGCCGGCGAGCACGAGGCCGACGGCGACCTCCAGCACGAGCGTCATCGCGATGTAGGCGAAGGTGTTGCGGTACGCCATCAGGTAGATGTCGTCCCGGAACGCCCGGGCGAAGTTGTCCAGGCCGACCCATTCCATGGGGCCGGTGCCGTTCCACGACACGAAGCTCAGGGCGGTGTTGGCCACGGAGGGCACGAGCACCACGAAGGCGAACACCGCGACGGCGGGCGCCGCGAGGGCGTAGGGCATCCAGGGGCGGGTGGGTTTCACAGTCTCAGGTCCTCGTAGCGGGGTGCGGGCCGCGATGGGGGGATCGCGACCCGCACCCGCAGACGTCCTCGGTCAGCCCGCGGCATCCAGCCGCTTCTGCGCGGTGTCGAGAGCATCTTGCGCGCTGGCGCTACCTGCCGAGACGGAGGCCACGGCGTCGTAGAAGGCCGCGGCGATCTCGATGTCGTGCCCGGAGTCGGCCGGTGCCACGAGCGTGCTCGCCTCACCCAGCATCTCGGCGAGCGAGACGGTGCGCGGGTCCGCCTCGACGCCGTCGAACGGGTCGATCGTCATCGGGGCCAGTCCCGCCGCCGCCCAGGCCTTCGTGGCCTCGGGTGCGCTCAGGAGCGCCAGGAAGTCGACCGTCTCGTCGAAGTGTTCCGTCTTGGCGTTGACGATGAAGCCGGTGGAGATACCGAGCACGCTCGTCTGGTCACCTGCCCCGCCGGTGATGGGCGGGGTGTCGAAATAGTCGAAGTCGAGGCCTTCGGCGTCCGTCGCGGCGTCCGCCATGAGCCAGCTGCCGATCGCGAGCATCGCGGCCTGCCCGAGGAAGAACTGCGTGTTCGCCTCGTCGTCGGGCAAGGCGGCGACGCTGTTGTTGAGGTAGGGCGCGATCTCGCCGTACGTCTCGAGCGCCGCGACCAGCTCAGCGGAGTTGAGCGGAGCCTCGCCGTCCATCGCCGCGGCGTATGCGTCCTCGCCGATCACGCGGGAGACCACGTGCGACGCCCAGTTGCCGAGCGGCCACTGGTCCTTGTTGCCCGCGACCATCGGGGTGATGCCGGCGTCCTTGATCGCGCTCGACACGGCGATGAACTCGTCCCACGTGGTCGGGACGGCGAGCCCGAGGTCGTCGAACACGTCCTTGCTGTACCAGATCACGTTCGTCACGTCGCCCGTCCACGGCACCATGTGGATGCCCTTGCCGTCGACGTCCATGTTGTTGAACGCGCCGTCGTCGAACCGGCCGGCGAACTTGTCGCTCGCGAGCGCCTCGGTCAGGTCGGCGCCGTTGCCGTCCGCGACGTGGTTGCGCATGCGTGGCCCGGACCACTCGAAGAAGGCGTCGGGCGCCTCGCGGCTCGCGAGCAGCGTCGTCAGGCCGGTGGTCTGGTAGACGTCGTCCTCCTGCACGATGATCTCCACCGTGCGACCGGGGAACTTCTCCTCGTACTGGTCCTTGAGGGTGTCGAAGTAGCTGTCGACGGCGTCTCCCGAGGAGCCGAGTGCGACACGGATGACGACGTCGCCGTCGCCGGAACCGCCGGCCGTACACCCGGCCAGGAGGAGTGCGGCGCTGGCGCCGAGGCCGATGGCGGCAGAGAGCCGCCCGCGCGAAACAAGTCGAAGCATTGACCCGCCCTTTCGCTTGGTGACGGC
>CAZECM010000004.1:0-84206 GCA_964510785.1 uncultured Cellulomonadaceae bacterium
CAAGGAGGCCGAGGAGCACGCGGCCGAGGACAAGGCCCGCCGCGAGGAGGCCGAGGTCCGCAATCAGGCCGAGAACGTCGTCTACTCCACCGAGAAGGTGCTCGCCGACAACGCGGACAAGGTCTCCGATGACGTCAAGACCGAGGTGAACGACGCGATCGCCGAGGTCAAGAAGGCGCTCGAGGGCGAGGACGTCGACGCCGTGAAGTCCTCGCTCGCGACCCTCAACACCGTGAGCCAGAAGATCGGCGAGGCGGTCTACGCGGCCGACGCCGCGGCGGCATCCTCCGGCGAGGCTGACGCCACGGGTGACGAGGCACCGTCGTCGTCCGACGACGAGGACGACATCGTCGACGCCGAGATCGTGGACGAGGACGAGGACGAGAGCAAGTGACCGCGAGCGACTTCCCCGAGCAGCGCGGCCCGCAGGACGGGGGAGGGCACTCGCCGTCGTCGCCGGACGACGACGGCGGGACCCCCGCCTCCCCCGACGTGTCCTCGCCCAGCGCGCCCTCGCCCGAGGTGCCCGCCCCCGACGCACCGCGCGACGAGACGGCCGCGCTGCTCGCCGAGCGGGTCGAGGACCTGCAGCGACTCCAGGCCGAGTACGTCAACTACCGCAAGCGGGTCGACCGCGACCGGCTCGTGGCGCGCGACCTCACGGTCGTGGCGTTCATCGAGGCGTTCCTGCCGGTGCTCGACGACATCGACTCCGCGCGCAAGCACGGCGAGCTCGCCGAGGGGTCGCCCTTTGCGGCGATCGCCGAGAAGTTCGAGGGCGTGCTCACGAAGTTCGGCTGGGAGCGCTACGGGGCGAAGGGCGAGGTGTTCGACCCGAACGTCCACGAGGCGCTCATGCACTCCCACTCTGCGGAGGTCAGCGAGCCGACCGTCTCCGAGGTGCTCCAGTCGGGGCACCGCGCCGGTGACAGGATCGTCCGAGCGGCGCGCGTCGTCGTGATCGACCCCGAGGCGTGACCCGAACCCGAACCCGCACGACCCGACGGCCACCCGGAGCTGAGGTGAGATGACCGGTCAGGACTGGATCGAGAAGGACTTCTACGCGGTCCTCGGTGTGCCCAAGGACGCCGACCCGGCCGCCATCAAGAAGGCGTACCGCAAGCTCGCCCGCGAGCTGCACCCGGACCACAACCCCGGGGACGCGAAGGCCGAGGCGCGCTTCAAGGAGGTTGGCGAGGCCTACGCAGTGCTGTCCGACGCCGAGCAGCGCCAGCAGTACGACCAGCTGCGGGCCTTCGCCGGTGGCGCGCGGTTCAACGCGCCCTCCGGCGCGGGCTCCGGCGGGTTCGAGGACGTGTTCGGCGGGCTGTTCGGCGGCGGCGGGGGCGCCGCAGGCCCGGGCGGCACGCGCGTGCGCTACACCCAGGGCGGCGGCGGGAACAGCGGCTTCGAGGACATCTTGGGCGGGCTCTTCGGCGGGGGCGGGTTCCGCGCGCAGCCGCGGAAGGGGGCCGACGTCGGCGCCGTGACGACCCTGCCCTTCCGCCAGGCCGCGGAGGGCTCGACCGTCAAGCTCGCCGTCGACGGACGTACCGTCAACGCGCGCATCCCCGCCGGGGTGCACGACGGGCAGAAGATCCGCCTGCGCGGCAAGGGCCGCCCGGGAGAAGGTGGTGGCGAGCCGGGCGACCTCGTCGTGACGGTGCGTGTCACGCCCCACCCGGTGTTCACGCTCGACGGGCGCAACGTGCGGGTCACCGTACCCGTGACGTTCCCCGAGGCGGCGCTCGGCACGCAGATCACGGTGCCGACCCTCGACGGTGGCGCCGTGAAGCTCAAGGTGCCCGCCGGCACGCCGTCGGGCCGTGTGCTGCGCGCCCGGGGCAAGGGTGTCTCGGGACCGAAGGGCACCGGGGACCTGCTCGTCACCGTGCAGGTGGCCGTGCCGCAGAAGCTCGACAAGGCCGCCAAGGAGGCCGTCGAGGCGTTCGCCGCCGCGACGGCCGACGCCGACCCACGGGCGGACCTGTTCGCCAAGGCGGCGGAGTAGGGAGGGCGCGATGGCGTCCGTCGACGACCGCGTGTTCGTCATCTCCGTGGCGGCGGAGCTCGCGGGGATGCACCCGCAGACCTTGCGCCAGTACGACCGCCTCGGCATCGTCTCGCCGAGCCGCACGCCCGGCCGGGGGCGGCGCTACTCGCTGCGCGACGTCGCGATCCTGCGCGAGGTGCAGCGACTCTCCGTCGAGGAGGGCATCAATCTCGCGGGCATCAAGCGCATCCTCGCGCTCGAGGCCGAGGTCGAGCGGCTGCGCGCCCAGGTCGAGGCGCTGCGCGACATCGTCGAGCCCGGGCGGCGCGTCTTCACCGCCGGCGTCACGGGCGACGTCCACGTGGTCCCCCGCGGCCAGCGCGCCCCCCGCACGGAGGGCGCCCTCATCCTCTGGCGGCCACCACCAGGGTGACGACCTGCTCGACCCGAACGGGCACCGACTCGTCCTGGAGCGAGGTGGTGTCGCCCAGCGGCCGGCCGTCGACGATGTCCGCGAGGAGGCGGCGCAGGATCTTCCCCGAGCGCGTCTTGGGCAGGTCGGGCACCACGAACACGTGCGCGGGCCGGGCGATCGGGCCGATGCCGCGGCCGACGTGCGCGCGCAGCTCCGCGGCGAGGCGGTGGCTGTCCCGCGCGAAGTCCTCGTCACTGACCGGCCCGTCCGCGCCGGCGAGGATCACGAAGGCGGCGATCGCCTGGCCGCTCGTGGCGTCCGCCACACCGGCCACGCCCGCCTCGGCGACGGCCGGATGGGCCACGAGGGAAGACTCGATCTCGATCGTGGACAGCCGGTGACCGGCCACGTTGATGACGTCGTCGATGCGACCGAGCACCCAGATGTCGCCGTCGTCGTCGTACCGCGCCCCGTCCCCGGAGGAGAAGTAGCCCTGCTCCGCGAACGCGGCCCAGTAGGCGTCGCGGTACCGGAGCGGGTCGCCCCAGATGGTCCGGGCGAGCGCGGGACCGGGCCGGGAGACCACGAGGGAGCCACCGGAGCCGTGCGGCACCGGGCGGCCGTCGTCGTCGACCACGAGCGTCTCGACCCCGGGGATCGCACGTAGCGAGGAACCGGGCTTGAGCACGGAGACGCCGGGCAGCGGCGCCTGGACGGTCGCGCCGGTCTCGGACTGCCACCAGGTGTCCACGATGGGGCAGCGCCCGCCGCCGATCTGCTCGTGGAACCACACCCACGCCTCCGGGTTGATCGCCTCGCCGACCGTGCCGAGCAGTCGCAGGCTCGACAGGTCCCACGTGTCCGGCACGCCGTCGGGGAACCAGCTCATCAGGGTGCGGATCAACGTGGGGGCGGTGTAGTAGGTCGTCACGCCGTAGCGCTCGATGATCTCGAAGTGCCGGCCGGGGTGCGGCGAGCCCGGTGTGCCCTCGTAGATGACCTGCGTGACCGCGTTGGACAGTGGACCGTAGATCTCGTAGGTGTGCGCCGTGACCCACGCGAGGTCCGCGGTGCACCAGTAGACGTCGTCGGGCTTGGAGTCCCACAGCGCCCAGTGCGTCCAGCTCGCCTGCGTGAGGTAGCCGCCGGCGGTGTGGACGAGGCCCTTCGGGCGGGCCGTGGTGCCCGAGGTGTAGATGATGAACAGGGGAGTCTCGGTGTCGAAGAACTCCGGCTCGTGGTGCGGGTCCGCGGCGTCGACGGCGTCGTGCCACCACACGTCCCGCCCCGGTGTCCAGGGCGCGTCGGGCGTCTCGTCGCCCGTGCGGCGCACCACGAGCACGTGCTCGAGGTGATCGAGGTCCCGTGCGGCGTCGTCGGCCGCGGCCTTCACCGCGAAGGCCTGGCCCTTGCGGAACTGGCCGTCGGACGTGACGAGGAGCTTCGCCCCCGTGTCCTGGAGGCGGAAGCGCACGGCCTCGGCGGAGAAGCCACCGAACACGAGCGAGTGGATGGCGCCGATCCGCGCGATGGCGAGCGTCACGACGATCGTCTCGGGGATGACCGGCAGGTACACGACCACGCGGTCGCCCTTGCCGATGCCCAGGGCGGTCAGGGCGTTGGCCGCGCGCGCGACCTCGCGCTGCAGCTCGGCGTACGTGATCGAGCGCCGGTCGCCGCGCTCGCCCTCGAAGTGCAGCGCGACCTTGTCACCGAGCCCGGCCTCGACGTGCCGGTCCACGCAGTTCACGGCCACGTTGAGGGTGCCGCCCACGAACCACTCCGCCTTCGGGACGGTGAGCTCGCCGTCGGGCCCGCGCTCGGCGGGCTGCCACGTGTGGTCGGTGTGCCACGGGGTGTGCCAGTCCAGGCGGCGGGCCTTGTCCGCCCAGTACGCGACCGGGTCGGCCGCGGCGAGCTCGTACTCCTCGGCACCCACATTCGCCTGGGCGGCGAAGGTGGCCGACGGCGGGTAGCGGCGACTCTCGTCCTGCAGGGCGAGGATCGTGCCGTTGCCCGCGGACTGGGGCGAGGGGGACTGGTCGGTCACGGCGACACGGTACGCACCTCGGCCCCTCCCACCGTCTGTGCCTGCCACAGTCTGAGACGCGGCAGCGCGGGTAGCGCGGTCCTCGAGGTCGGGTTGGTCAGCCCGATCCCACGGTCTGCTCCGCAAGCGGGTCCAGGTCTCAGAGTATGGGCGTATGGAACGGTATGTCCGACCTGCCCCTTACGGGCGGTTCCGCAAGCGTCTCGCACATCTGAACCAAACAGCAGGGGAGCAATGGTGGCAAACACGCAGCGGTCCGTTCTGGCGGGCATCGCCCTTGGAGCACTTGTCTTCTACGGCGTCACACCCGCGGCGGGCGCAACGAGCGCCCCGAGCTCTCAGGCCGAACAGCTGGAGGACGACTTCCTCGGCGGCTTCGGACCTCATCGAGGACATCCTCGGCGGGGCCGGGTACGACATGTCGGCGATCAGCGACAAGATCGAGTACACCGCTGACGTTCCCCTCGGAGTCGACGTCTCGACCGGTCTCCTTTCGCACCTCGCGGAGGAGGGCCGTGAGCTCGCGATCGCTAGCGGGGACCTGGAGACGGGTGCCTCCGTCGAGTTCTCTATCCCGGGATCAGAGGTGCTCACCTCAGAGTCGGGTGTTCTGGAGGCACAGAGCGGGCGCTCGGAGAGGTTCGTCGCGCACACCACCGCCGCCGGTGGACAGATCCTCTACGTGATGGAGGATGACTCGGCTGCGGCCCAGTTCACTGTCGATGTTGACGCGCCGGACGACGCTACGTGGGTTGCGGAAGCCGATGGTTCGTACTCGTTGGCCCACCCGGTCCACGGTCCCGTCCTCAAGCTTGATGCGCCCTGGGCGATAGACGCTTCCGGGGCTGAGCTTGACACCCACTTCGTGTTCGAGGGCGACAGGATCACTCAGTTCATCGATGTGCGTGACGCTCAGTTCCCTGTCGTCGCGGATCCCAGTTTCTGGTGGTATGCGGGGAAGGCGATCGGCTGCATCGCTTCGATCGGCGCGCTGGCGCTCGGCGCGGCGAAGCTGGCGCAGATCGGCGCGAAGGTCTTCAACCTCCTGAAGAATGCGAAGTCAGGGACCAAGCTCTACAAGGCGTTGACGGAGTGGAAGAAGCTGGGATCGACGAACGGCGACCGACTCAAGGCGCTCCTGTCGGCGATCAAGGCGTTCGCCGGCGCTGTCGGCAAGTACGGCTTCTCCAAGGCGAAGGAGAAGATCATCGCCGCAGGAGGGAAGAACAAGGCGGGGTTGCTCTTCATCATCTCCGGAGCAGCAGTCGTCTCGGACGTTATCGGGATCAGTGACTGCGTCAGCCTCTTCACAGGCAAGGACTAGGGTGCAGCTGTGACCCTGGTAGACGTCTCATACCTGATCGGCCTCACGGGGCTGCTCGCCCTGAGTCTGCGGGTGCTCGTCGCTGCGGTCGGGGGGCTCCGGCTCACCGACCCCTTCCTGTTCGTCGCGGCCGTTGCGGGGTCGATCGCGTTCCCGCTGTGGATGTTCGAACGCGTCGGTGCCTGGGCGTTCCTTCCACTCGGTGTCGGCGCGGTCTGGGCGCTCGTGTGGGCCGTGCGTGACGTCCGGGGCTATCGGTCGCAGCCCCGACGTGAGCCACTGGGCGCCTTCCTCTTCGGCAAGCGTCCTGACGGTGTGCGCAACTGGATCGCACTTCGCCCCGACTCCCCCAAGGCGTCTCAGGAGACCTGAACCCTAAGCGCCCGCCGAGTTCGCGACTTCTGCGCGAGTTCGGCAGTCCGGACCTGCGAACTGGGGCAGAACTCACGAACTCGCGGATCGGGTCAGGCTTCCGGACTGGGGCGCGGGTTGGGTGGGTCGAGGGGCGTAGGCCCGGTCGGGGGGCGGGTGGACAGGCCGGGGATGCCGGGGATGCCGGGCGGGCCCGAAAGCCCGGGCAGACCGAACGGCTGCTCGGCGAGCGCAGCGCCCGAGATCTCCGCCGCCGCCGGCGCGCTCGAGCGCCTCGTGGTGAGCAGGGCGACGGCTTCGTGGTGCTCGTCCGGCATGGCCTCGATCCAGATGCGCGGCGGCTGGCGCAGCACGTCCGTGACGCCGAGCTCCTCGCCCTGGGTGTCGATCTGCCGGCTCAGCCGCGCGATCGCGTCCGCGACGGCAGGCCCCGCGGGGTGCAGGACGGCGAACACGCCACCCCCGAGGCTCGCGCCGGGATGCCCGACGCCGAACGCCACCTCGATCGCACGCCCCACGGCCGCCGAGCGGGCGAGCCGGTTCCAGGGCGCCACACCGTCCCGTGCGACGTCCACGAGGATCAGGCAGAGGTCCTGAGCGGGCGTACCGCCCCGCCGTCGGACGCTCGTGAACTCCTCGACGAGCCGCACCGAGAGGTACTCGACCGTGGGCAGGCCCGACTCGGGGTCCATGCACGTGCCGGGGACGAGCGGGGCGCCGGCCGGGGAGGCCCAGCCCTCGCACAGCGCGCGGACCGCGTCGAGGGGCGGCGCGCCGGCCTCGACGATCCGGTAGAGACACGAAAGATCATCGATCGTCTCGCCCACCCCGACACCGTGGGTGGCTCGGGCGGCACCGAGCGCCTCGACGGCGTCGAGCACGCCGTCGTCCGAGGTCACGGCCCGGACCACCGTGTCGATCGCGGGGTGGAACCAGTCGCCGGCACGCAGCCAGATCGTGCGCAGGCTCTGCTCGCGCCACTGCTCGCGCACGAGCAGCAGCGCGGGATCGGCCGCCTCAAGACTTGTCACAACCGATGAGACTGCCGATATCCCTGGGGATGACGCGTTCTAGCGGGTGAAGAATGACATGGAGTTCCACTCCGGCCCCAGTCATGGGAACCTGAGGGGCAGATCGCGCAAACCGGACGAAGAGAGGGGCGGGGGTGACGAGCGACGCCGGACTCTGGGGATCCGTCTCCAGCGACGCCGAACTCATCGCTGCCCTGCGCGCCGGCGACAACGGCGCCTTCGCTGAGCTGTACGAGCGACACGCTCCGGCGGCCCGCTCGGTCGCCCGGCAGTACTCCCGTTCCCAGGCCGACGCCGAGGACATCGCGTCGGACGCGTTCGCCAAGGTGTTCGCCGTCATCCAGGGCGGCGGCGGCCCCGACAGCGCCTTCCGCGCGTACCTCTTCACCGTGGTGCGCCGGCTCGCCTATGCCGGGGCCCAGGGCGCCCAGCGCGTCCAGGTGACCGACGACGTCGCGACGTTCGAGTCCGCGTACGGCCCCGCCGGCTCCGTCGAGGAACCCGCGCTCGAGGGATTCGAGCGCTCGGTCGTGGCGCGCGCCTACAACTCGCTGCCCGAACGATGGCAGGCCGTGCTCTGGTACACCGAGATCGAGGGACTCTCGGCCGCGCAGATCGCGCCGCTCCTCGGGCTCTCCTCCAACGGTGTCGCGGCACTCTCCTACCGCGCGCGCGAGGGCCTGCGCGAGGCGTACCTCCAGGGCCACCTGTCGACGGCGCCCACGAAGCAGTGCGAGACGGTCGCCGACAAGTTCGGCTCCTACGTGCGCGGCGGGCTCTCGGCACGGGACACCGCCGCGGTCGAGTCGCACCTCGAGGGCTGCACGGAGTGCAAGGCGCTCGTGCTCGAGCTCGGGGACGTCAACCATGGCATGCGCGCGGTGGTCGCGCCGCTCATCCTCGGGATCGCCGGGCTCGGTGTGCTCGGGACGGGCGGACTCGGGTTCGGTGGGGCGCTCGCCGGCATCGTCGCTGGTGCTGGTGCTGGTGCTGGTGCTGGTGCTGGTGCTGGTGCGGCCGGGGCGACAGGGGCCACGGCCGGTGCGGGGAGCGGGTCCGGCGGCAGCGGCGGCGGCGCAGCGAGCGCTCCCGGTGCCGCGGGGGGCGGTGCTCTTGGTGGCGGCACGGTCGCCAGCGGGTCCGCGGCCGGTGGTGGCGCGCTCGCGGGCCTGATCGCCGCGACGCCCGTCGGCGTGCTCGCGGCGGCTGCGGCGGTGGTCGTGGGCATCATCGGTGTCTCGATCGCCGCGGCGCTCGGCGCCTTCAGCCCGCCGGAGCGGGCGGTGGCGGCAGCGCCGACGGCTGCGGGTCAGGAGCAGGAACCGGCGCCGACGGCGGGGACGACGGCGCAGCCCACACCCGCGGGAAGCAGCACGCCGCCGGTCGACGAGGCGCTGCCGCCCGCCGACGACACCCCCAAGGATCCGGGCGGTCCCGGTGACGGCGATGGTCCCGGCGACGACGATGGTCCCGGCGATGACGACGGTCCCGGTGATGATGACGGACCGGGCGACGACGATGGTCCCGGTGATGATGACGGACCGGGCGACGACGATGGTCCTGGTGATGACGACGGTCCCGGCGACGACGACGGACCGGGCGATGACGACGGCCCCGGTGACGACGGCGACCCCACGGACCCCGAGCCCGGCACACCAGACCTGCGCTTCGTCAACGACCAGGACCCCGTCAGCCTCCGCTTCGGCGCACCGACCACGGTCGACCTGAGCATCACCAACGGGGGCACCGGCACGGTCACCGGTCTCGAGGCGGCGATCACGCTGCCGGCGGGCGTCACGATCAGCTCCGCCGACACCGGCACCGCCGCAGCACGCTCCCGCACCACCCTGAGCCTCGTCGCGGCGACCCGACCGCGAGCGGACCTGCCCGCGGGAACCTGCTTCGCGACGGACACCTCGACGCCGACGTGCGGCCTCGGCGACCTCGCGCCAGGGCAGACCGGCGAGCTGAGCCTCGAGCTCACCGTGTCGGAGTCGGCGCTGCCGAACTCGGCGGCGGAGATCGGGCTGTGGCTCACGGGCACCGGGATCACCGCGAAGTCGATGCCCTTCCGGGTGGTCATCGAGGCTTCCCGGGCGAACCTCGACGTGCGGCTCCCGCCGTCGGGCATCGAGATCGACCGCGGCGGCAAGCCGGTGGTGGTGCCGATCGCCGTGCTCAACTCGGGCTGGGTGACGGCCACCGACGTGGTCGCGTCGATCACCTTGCCCGACGGCGTGACGTGGGCCGGCGACACGGCCACCGACCGCGCGACCGACGACGGGTGGACGTGCGCCCCCGGCAACCCGCCGAGCGCGGGGAGCGCGACGCGTACGCCCGACGTGGTGTGCGCGGTGGCAGCGGTGCTGGGCCGGGACGCCGAGACGGACGGGTACCCCCCGGGCCAGCGTGCGCTCGACCTCGAGCTCCGGGCGGGTGCGAAGTTCGACTCGGGCGTCGTCGTCGTCGAGGTCTCTGCCGCTGCGCCCGTGGCGACGCGCGAGGCCAAGGTGACCCTCGTCGGTGTCGGTGCGGGAGCGGTCGATCTCGATCCCCGTGCGGACGTCGCTCTCAGCCTCGTCTCGATCCCCAAGGGCGCGGCCGACGACGTGGTGGTCCGGGTCGACGTGGCGCTCTCGACGCAGGTCGCTGAGGCGGCGCGCGGGGTGCTCTACGTGGACCTGCCCGACGCGCTCGCGTGGGACCCGGACGAACCCCAGGCGAGCGTGCAGCCTTCGCGGGCCTGCATCGTGGCGGAGCCCGCCCAGGCGGACGGCGCGTGCGCTGTCACCCTGCGGCCCGGTGAGGCCTCGGACGTCGGCTTCCTCGTGCACGGGCGGCTCGGGGCCGTCGCGCTGTGGACGCTGCTCGGCATGGACGCCACGTTCACCCTCGGGATCGGCGACAACGTGGAGCCCGTCGTCGTCGACGATGTCAGCTTCCCGCTCCTGGCGCGCGGCGCGGCCTGACCGTCCGCAGGGAGTGCCCGTTCGCAGGGAGTACCGGAGGGGCCGGAGTCTCTCCTCTCCAGCCCCTCCGAGTCTTGGGTGCTCGCGGTCTCAGCTGCCCGCGCGCGTGTTGACCTCGTAGGACGTGTTGGTCGCCTCGAAGAAGTTCACGAGCTGCAAGGTGTCGTTCGCCGCGGCCATCCACTTGGCGGGGTTGGACACCTTGTAGACCGGGTCGAAGCCGAGCTCCTCGAGCCTGCGGTCCGCGAGGTACTTGACGTACTGGTTCACATAGTCGGCGTTGAGACCGAGGATCCCCGTGGGTAGGAGGTCCCGGTTGTAGGCCTCCTCCATGGCGACGCCGTCGAGGACCATCTGGCGGATCTCCGCGGCGAAGTCCTCCGTCTGCAGGTCCTCGTTCTCGTCGAGCACGGTGAGGATCAGGTTGATGCCGAACTTCAGGTGCAGCGACTCGTCGCGCACGATCCAGTCGATGAGCGAGCCGAAGTTGCGCAGCAGGTTCCGCTGCCGGAAGCTCAGCGCCACCATGAAGCCGGAGTAGAACCAGATGCCCTCGAGGATGATGTTGTACGCGACCAGGTTGCGGACGAAGTCGCGCTTGCCCTCCGTGGTGGTGATGTCGAGGACCTCGTGGGTCATCCGCTTGATGTAGCGGACCTGGAACTCCTCCTTGGCCGCCATCGACGGCACCTCGACGTGCGACTCGTAGGCCACCGTGCGGTCGATCGGGAAGGTCTCGAGCACGTACTCGAAGGCCATGCAGTGGTTGGCCTCCTCCCACATCTGCTTCGCGAGGTACAGGTGGGCCTCGGGGGCGTTGATGTAGGGGTAGACGCCGAACGCGAGCGCCTTGTTGACGAGCAGCTCGTTGGGGTTGAAGTAGCTCATGAGGAACGTGACGGCGTGCTTCTCCTCGTCCGTCATGCGCTTGAAGTCCGCGAGATCCTCGCCGAGCTGGATCTCGTTGGGGAACCACGTGTTCGCGACGGCCTGGTCGTACAGGTCCATCGCCCACTGGTAGCGCACGGGCTTGAGCAGCAGGCCGTCCTCGATCCCGGTTCCGAGGATCTGTGACATCGGGAGGGCTCCTTCGGGGATCTGAGGGCGGTGGGTCTCGGTGCGGCGGGCTACGGGCCGACGGCGGCTACTGGCAGGACTCGCACTGCAGGCGCTCCATCGGATCCACGGGGCACTCCACGCCTCCGACGACGTCGGTCTCGCCCGACTGCTGCTCCGGCGCCTGGACGGGTGGTATCACGACGGGCGCGGTGACGATGGGTGACGTCATGACGGGCGCCGTCACCACGGGGAGGGGCGCGGGGGTCGCCGTCGTCGTCGACCTGGCGAAGCCGAAGCCGCGGCGGGGGGCGCTCGACGCGCTCGTCGGCGCGGTCGTGGGCGTCGGCGCGGCCACCCGCGACGGCGTGACCTCGGCCTTGTTGACGCGCACCGTGGACTGCTCGGCGGTGTGCCGGGGCTTGACGTGCAGGTAGTACGTCGTCTTGACGCCGCGCTCCCACGCCGCCGCGTACAGTCGCGCCATCTCGGAGACCTCGCGGGTCTCGAGGTAGATGTTGCGGCTGATCGCCTGGTCGATCCATTTCTGCGCGCGCGCCGCGACCTCGATGTACGCGTAGGGGGTGAGCTGGAAGGACGTCTTGTACACCTCGCGCAGGTGCTCCGGTACACCGGGTACGCGGGACAGGTCGCCCTGGGCCGCGAGCAGGTCCTCGCGCACGTGCTCCCACAGCCCGGCGCGCTGCAGGTCGTGCACCAGGTTGCGGTTGACCTCGAGGAACTTCCCCGAGCTCGTGGCCCGGGAGAAGATCTGCGAGAACTGCGGGTCGAGGCCTGGCGTGGTGCCCGCGACGAGCCCGATCGACGCCGTCGGTGCGATCGCCATGAGCGTCGCGTTGCGCATGCCGCCCGCCACCTTGCTGCGCAGCGCGTCCCAGTCGAGACGGGTGGTGCGGTCCACGGCGACCGGCACGCCGCGATCCGCCTCGACGCGCGCGATCGAGTCGATCGGCACCATGCCCTGCGACCAGCCGGAGCCGGCGAAGTTCGAGTACGGGCCGCGCTCGCGCGCGAGGTCGGCGCTCTCGTCGATCGCGTGGAAGCTCACGAACTCGATCAGCTCGTCGATCAGCTCGGCCGCCTGCTCGGACTCGTAGGCGAAGCCGAGTCGCTCCGTCACGTCGGTGAAGCCCATGACGCCCAGGCCGATGGCGCGGTTCGACCTGTTGGCGAAGTCGGACTCGTCCACGGAGGAGAGCGTGATGTCGACCAGGTTGTCGAGCTGGCGCACGGCGAGACGGGCAGAGGCCTGGAGGCGGTCCCAGTCGAACCGGAGCCCGCCGTCGGCCCCCGGCACGAGGTGCGCGGCGAGGTTGATCGACGCGAGGTTGCACACCGCGATGTTCTCCCGGTCCTGCGGCAGCGTGATCTCGGTGCACAGGTTCGACAGGTGGATCGTGCCGGTGTTGTTGTTGAGCGCGCGCAGGTTGATCGTGTCCTTCCACGTGAGCCACGGGTGGGACGTGGACTGCAGCGTGGTGAGGATCTGCGTGTACTGCTCGCGGGCGCTGACCCGCTGGAACGCGCGCATCTTGCCCGCCTCGGCGAGCGCGACGTACTCGGCGTAGCGGGCCGAGAACTCGGCACCGTACAGCTCGACGAGGTCCGGCGTCTCGGCCGGGTCGAAGAGGTACCAGTCAGCGTCGGCCGCGACGCGCTTCATGAACTCGTCCGAGATCCACACGGCCGTGTTGGCGGTGCGCACGCGGCGGTACGGGTCGCCGGAGTTCTGCTTGAGGTCGAGGAACTGCGGGAAGTCGAGGTGCCAGTTCTCCATGTAGAACGCGAGCGCCCCGAACTTCTTGCCGCCGCGCGAGACGGCCCGCAACGTCGAGTCGATCGTGTGCATGAAGGGGATGGGCCCGGTCGAGCTCGTGTTGTTCGAGCGGATGGGTGAGCCCTCGGAGCGCAGCTTCGTCACGGACAGGCCGATGCCGCCCGTGCCCTTCGTGAGCCACATGACGTCGCGCACCGACTTGGCGATGTGCTCGATGTCGTCCTCCATCTGCATCACGAAGCAGTTGGAGAGCTGCGGGTAGGACGTGCCCGCGTTGACGAGCGTGGAGCCGGCCGGCAGGTAGTCGAGGCGCGAGATCTTGTCGTAGAACTCGATCGCGCGCGAGGTGGGGTCCGACTCGTTGAGCGAGAGCCCCATCGACACGCGCATCCAGAAGTACTGCGGCACCTCGAGCGCCTTGCCGTGCCGGTCGTTGATCATGTAGCGGTTGCGCACCGTGACGGTGCCGATGTACCGCAGCAGGTCGTCTCGCGTGGGGTCGAGCGCGGCGGCGAGCCGGTCGAGGTCGAAGTGGGTGGCGAGCCGTTCGTCGAGCAGCCCCTGCTCCACGGCCTCGCGGATGTAGCCGGGGAAACGCGCCTGGTGCAGGAGCGCGAGCTCGAGGTCCGACTCGTAGTTGCCGAGCACGCGCTTGCTGATCACCTTGCGCAGCAAGCGGGCGGCGATGGTGTCGAAGTCCGGGTCGTCCTTGACGTTCTGCACCGCGACACCGATCGCGGCCTCGTCGAGCTGCTCGGTGGTGATGCCGTCGAAGAGCGTGATCGTCAGCTCTGCGGCGACCTGCATCGCCTTGGACACGTGGTCCTCGAGTCCCGTGGCCGCCTTGATCACGGCCAGGTTGATCTTGTCCGCGTTGTAGGGCTCGCGGGTGCCGTCGCGCTTGGTGACGTGGATCTGCCCGGTGAGGCCCTCGAGGAGCTCGCGGGACGAGTCGGCAATGGTCACGATGACACCTTCGGTGCTGGTGGAGCTGGACTGGCTGAGAGCGGGTGCGTGGAGCCCGGAGTGATCTGGAGTTGTCCTCGTCGCGGTGCCTTGTGCTGGCCCGCGGGGCGGACCGCGGCACCGTTGCTCTAGTCCCTCGACGGTAGTCCCGATCGATGGCCCACGCAACGCCAGACCTCAAGATGTTGTGGTCACCTGCGACTGTGCACACAACATGTGCGTATCCCTGTGCATGGGCCTGTGGAAACCGGCCGTGATCTGTGGACACCTGTGGACAGTCCCGCGACCCGTGCACACCTCAGGTCTACCCCTCGCCTCTGACACTGCCGGCCGCCCCCGCGCCAGAGGCGAGGAGTGCGGGTGGCGCTGGTCAGCGGCTACGCGAACCCGTACGGATCTAGACGATCCCGTACAGCCGGTCGCCAGCGTCACCGAGGCCCGGCACGATGTACGCCTTCTCGTTGAGCTTCTCGTCGACGGCGGCGACCACCACGGTCACCTCGGCCCGGTGCCCCACGGTCTTCTCGACGTGACGCAGCCCCTCCGGCGCAGCCAGCAGGCACACGGCCGTGACGTCGCGCGCACCGCGGGCGAGCAGGTACTCGATCGCGGCCACGAGGGTGCCGCCCGTCGCGAGCATCGGGTCGAGCAGGAAGCACTGCCGCCCCGTGATGTCCTCGGGCAGCCGGTTCGCGTACGTGATCGCCTCGAGGGTCTCCTCGTCGCGCAGCATGCCGAGGAACCCGACCTCCGCCGTCGGCAGCAGCCGCGTCATGCCCTCGAGCATGCCGAGCCCGGCGCGCAGGATCGGCACCACGAGCGGCCGGGGAAGGGCGATGTGCGTGCCGATCGTCGATGCCACCGGAGTCACGACCTCCCGCGGCTCCGTCGCCACCTCGCGCGTGGCCTCGTACGCGAGCAGCGTGACGAGCTCGTCCACGAGCAGCCGGAACGTGGGCGACTCCGTGTCCTTGTCCCGCAGGACGGTGAGCTTGTGGGCGACGAGCGGGTGGTCCACGACGTGTACGCGCATGCGCTCACGGTACAGGCGGTGGAGGCACCATGATGGGGGTCATGAGCCCGGGTTCCGACGTCGTCGCCATGCGCGCGGCCCTCGTCGAGGCGCGACGCGCGCTCGGGACCGCTGACGTCCCGGTCGGTGCGGTGGTGCTCGGGCCCGGGGGCGCCGTCGTCGGCGTCGGGCACAACGCACGGGAGGCCGACGGCGACCCCACGGCCCACGCCGAGGTTCTCGCCCTGCGCGGCGCGGCGGCGACCCTCGGGCGCTGGCGGCTCGACGACTGCACGCTGGTCGTGACCCTCGAGCCGTGTCTCATGTGCGCGGGGGCGATCGTGCTCGCGCGCGCGGCGCGGGTGGTGTTCGGGGCGTGGGACCCCAAGGCCGGCGCGAGCGGCTCGCAGTGGGACGTGCTGCGCGACCGGCGCGTCAACCACCGGCCCGAGGTCGTGGGCGGGGTGCTCGAGGAGGAGTGCGGTGCCTTGTTGCGGGAGTTCTTCGCTGCGCAGCGCCCGTGAGCGAGGCTCGGCTGCGGGCGGTGCGCCCGGAGGACGCCCCCGCGGTGCTCGAGGCGTTCCGGGGAGCCGGCATGGACCGACAGGGCGACGTCCGCAGCCTGGAGGACGCGGAGCGTTGGGTCGAGACCATGACCCAAGACGGCGGGAGTTGCCTCGCCCAGGCGATCGACCTCGGCGGCACGCTCGTCGGCGCGGTGGGACTCTCCTCGATCGACGTGGCAAACCGCACCGGCTGGTTCTGGTACTGGTTGCACGAGGACTACCGCGGCCGCGGCCTCATGGCTGGCGCGGCCGCGGCCCTCGCGAGATGGGCGCTCACCGACGGCGGACTGGATCGCCTGGAGCTGGGGCATCGCGCCAACAACCCGGCATCAGGTGCCGTGGCGCGCGCGGCGGGTTTCGTGCTCGAAGGCGTCGAGCGCGAGAAGTTTCTGATCGACGGGCAGCGCGTGGACGTGCTGACCTACGGACGGCTCACGAGCGATCCTGAGCCTGCGACCGCGTGGCTGGACTGGGAGACCGGGCCGCCGGAACCGCTCGTGCGGCGGTGACGTGCGCCGAGGTGGAGCGACGAGGGCCGACGACGGCGGTCCGCGGGCGAACGTGCGCCCTGGTTCGGGTTCGGCTCATCGTGGCGGACCGGGTATCCTGCTTCGGCTGGCTCGTCCAGCGTAGGTAGCGTGTCCGAGCGGCCTAAGGAGCACGCCTCGAAAGCGTGTGAGGTTCATAGCCTCCGTGGGTTCAAATCCCACCGCTACCGCCATGTGATGTCGCAGGACATCGGAATAGCCCGAACCCACGGATTGTGGGTTCGGGCTACTTCGTTGTGGGGGTTGGTCCGGGTGGTCGGCCGGTGGGATGGAAGTCGCGGGTGGGGTCGATGGCGCGCTCGCGCAGGACTGTCCGTTTCGGGGTTGGTGGTCCTGCCGAGCTCACTGGACGTAATCACCCTCCACGCGCGATGACTCATCGTGCTGTTTCTGTGGGAAGGCCATGAACCGGCAAGTACGGTCCTGTGCATGGAGCAGAGATGGACGATCGAGGAACTCCCCGAGGAGCTACGTGCTTGGGAGCGCGAGCTGGTCGCAGCGGGGAAGGCCGAGACCACCGTCAGGACCTATGAGTGAGATCTTCCTCAGATGGCTGGCAGGGGACTACCACCCTCGCTAGGCAGGGCGTGCGCGAGGCGCTCTCGAGGTGAATGCTCCCCACGTGCACTGCGTAGATGGTTCGATTGATCAATGAGTGGGACATACGCGGTGGCGATGGGTGGTCGCGGGCGGTTAGCGATACCCGCGGCAGTGCGTGTGCGCTTCGGCCTGGTTGAGGGGGCCCCGATGATCCTGCGTGAGACTCCCGGCGGGCTGGTCCTCATGACGCGGGCTCAGGCGCGGGATATGGTGCGTCGGCAGCTCGCGGGCATGGGCCTCGTCGCTCAGCTCGTCGCGGGGAGGCGTGCCGCGGCAGCCGCCGAGGACGTCCAGTCACTCTGACCCTACGGAGCCTCGCCGCGGCGCACTCGGCGTCATCTCAACCGCGTCACACCTCGTCGCGCAACCGGGCGAAGTGCTCGGCGCCGAGCCGGTGGGACGCCAGGCCGTACTCGAGCGTGGCGCGCTGGTAGGTGAAGATGCGCGCGAACTCTGGGGGGATCTCGGACGCGTCGAGCTGGGCCGCGACTGCGAGGAGCTCGGCCTCGTCGGCCTCGATGCGGGTCACGATGCCGTCGAGGACGGCCCGGCGGGCGCCGTCGTCGTCGAGCAGGCCCAGGAAGAAGCAACGCGCGAGGGCCTGGGTCTCGACGTCGGACCCCGTCACCGGGCCCGTGAGCCACGCGAAGAAGGCGGCGGTCCCGGTGTCGGTGGGGCGGTACGTCTTCTTGGAGCGGCCGTTCTCCACGCTCGACTCGAACGTGACCTCGCCGCGCGCGAGCAGCCCGTTGAGCGCACCGCGCAGGCCCCCGAGGCTCGCCCGGTAGAACAGCGAGATACCGCCCTCGAAGTGCTTGTTGAGCGCGTAGATGGTCTGCGGACCGGCAAGGAGGAGCAGGCCGAGGATCACGTTCCCCATTGCGCACCACCATCCGCTATCTTACTGAACGTAATATTGCGCACCGGACCCATAGAGACAGGTTCCCATGGCCAGAACACTCACGCCCGAGACCTTCACCTCGTGGCTCGACGGGCACCTCGCCGCGGTGGCGCGCCGTCGGGCGCGTCGCGGTCTGCCTGCGCCGCAGGTGCTCGTGACCGCACCGGGCCTCGAGTACGCGTCCGGCGAGCGCGCGCTGCCCTTCCACGCGGCGTCCGTGGGCAAGCTCGCGACGGCGGCGCTCGTGATGCAGGAGGTCGAGGCCGGTCGCCTCGCGCTCGACGCACCCGTCGCGTCGCTCGTGCCCGACGGCGAGATCGCCGGGCTGTTCGCATCGCCGGGCGCGACCGTCGAGCAGCTGCTGGCGCACACCTCCGGCGTCGCGGACTACTTCGACGGGCCGGTGCTGTCGGGTCCCCGATTTGCGCGGCTCGTGCTCGACGAGCCCGACCGGCGCTGGGAACCGGCGGACCTGCTCGCGTTCAGCCGGGAGCGGCAACGGCCTGTCACCCTGCCCGGAAAACACTTTCGGTACTCCGACACGGGGTACGTCCTGCTGGGCCGCGTTCTCGAGGAGGCGACGAGCCGGTCGTTCACGGAGCTGCTGCGCGAGCGCGTGCTCGACCGGGCCGGGATGGCGGACAGCGTGCTGTGGCTCCGCGAGCCCGGCCCGGAACGGATCGCGCCGTTGTGGCTCGGCGGCGTCGAGGCGAGCGGGTTCGCGAGCCTGACGTGCGACTGGGCCGGCGGCGGCATCGTGACCACGCTCGACGACCTGGCGCGGCTCGCCGGTGCGCTTCGAGACGGCACGCTCGTGCGACCCGAGACCTTCGCCGCGATGACCGAGCCGCGGCGCCGCTTCCGGGCCGGGATCCGCTACGGCCTGGGTGCGATGCAGGTCAGGTTCGAGGGATTCTGGCCGCTGCTGTGGCGGCTGCCCCGGCCGGTGGGCCACCTCGGGGTGCTCGGGGTGCACTGCTTCACCGACCCCGTGCGTGGCACCACTGTGATCCTCAACTTCCACGACGCGCGCGAGATGGTAGCGAGCTTCCAGACCCACATCGCCATCGCCCAGGCGTTGACCCGGCTCAGCTGATCGGGGCGCCTCAGGACAGGGGGGTGGTGGACTCGCGGGGGACCAGGCGGCACGGGATCTTCTCGACGCCGCGGCCGAGCTCCTCGCCGTCGATCGCCGCGAAGAGCCGGTTGGCCGCGATGTGGCCGAGCCGCTCGAGGTTCATGTCGATGCTCGACAGGTGCGGGCGGGAGTTCATGACGAGCACCTCCCAGTTGTCGAAGCCGATGACGGCGACGTCGTGCGGCACGTCGCGACCCGCCTCGCGCAGGGCGTCGAGCGCCCCGCGTGCGACCTGGTCGGAACCGCAGAAGATGGCGTCCATGTCGGGGTGCTGGCTGAGCAGGACGCGCGTCGCCCCGCGGCCCCAGGCCTCGGACCACGTGCCGAACAACGGCTCGCCGCCCACGAGCTCGAGGCCTGCGTCGGCGAGCGCCTCGAGGGCGCCGGCGGCACGCTCGTTCGTCGCGCCGTAGGTCGGGTCGCCGGAGATGTGCGCGATGCGACGCCTGCCCGTCGAGATGAGGTGCTCGACGGCGAGCCTGCCCGCGCCGTGGTTGTCGGGGATGAGCGAGAAGTCGTTCGGGTCGCTCGACTGGGCGTAGGCGTACACCACCGGGACGGGCAGGTTGCGGCCGATCGGCTGGCGTGCGTCGGGGCGCGAGCCCACCACGATGAGCCCGTCGACGCGCCGGGACAGGAGCGCCTGGAGGTGGTGCTGCTCGCGGATCGCATCGCCACGGGCGTCGCACAGGAACACCGACACGCGGCCGGCCCCGAACGCGTCCTCGGCGCCCATGAGCACGGGGATCGAGAACCGGCCCTCGAGGTCGGACGTGAGGAGGCCGACGGTGCCGCTCCGTCCCGCGAGGAGCCCCTGGGCGAGGGCGTTGGGCTGGAAGCTCAGCTGTTCGGCGGCCTGCATCACGCGTTCTCGCGTCTGTGCCCGGACCTGGGCGCGACCGTTGAGCGCTTTGGACGCCGTGGAGATCGAGACGCCGGCGAGGCGCGCGACGTCGGTGAGCGTGACCGCACGAGGCTGCGGCGTGGGGTTTTCGGCCATTTCCGATGCCCTCCAGAGGACCTTTCGCTACCCGCTCGCGCACCTGGTCACGAGATCGAGACTGATCTTAGTCCACAAGGCCCTTGACGCCCGGCGATCTCACGGCTAAGTTCTGAAAACCCTTTCGGTAGTTTTCGGGTTCGCGAACGAACCGGGCGAGTCACACTCGCCCGGGTCGACCGCCGGACGCCGGCCCGCCGCGGGGGTCATGAGGTGGACGCCGGGAACGGCGGGCACCCGGTGATGGACCTGCACCACCCTGCCCCGGGCCCCGGGACAGGTGCTCAATGACGAGACACGTTAGGAGACGTCCTGTGAGGACTTCACGTCCCAAGGCAGGGACCGCGCGACTGCTCGCCGCGATCGCGTCGGTCAGCCTGCTCTCCGCCGGCCTTGTCGCCTGCAGCAGCACGGGCGACAGCCCCACTCCCGCTCCCGAGAACACCTCGAGCGACTCGCCCTCGGACGAGACGAGCGAGCCCGCACCCGAGGGTGAGGCCTGGGAGGGCATCGACGACGGCACCGAGCTGTCCATGTGGACCCGCGCACCGCTCGAGGCGCAGGCCAAGGCACTTGTCGACGCCTACAACGCGAGCCACCAGAACCAGGTGAAGCTCGAGATCTTCCCGAACGACGACATGGAGGGCAAGGTCGGCGCTGCCGCGCAGAGCGGTCAGCTTCCCGACATCTTCGGCGGCGACGTCGTGCGCCTGCCGAACTGGGTGGGGAACGGGCTCTTCGCCGACCTGACCGACAAGATCGACGCCCTGCCGTTCCTCGACGACCTCGCGCCCGGTCACCTGAACGCGGGCACCTCGCCCGAGGGGGCCAAGCACACCCTGCCGTTCGTCATCGACGTCTCGGTCATGATGTGGAACAAGGCGCTGTACACCGAGGCCGGCCTCGACCCCGAGCAGGGGCCGACGACGATCAAGGAGTTCGGCGAGCACGCCAAGGCGATCGCCAACCTCGGCAAGGACGGCGTCTCCGGCACGTACTACGGCGGCGACTGCGGTGGCTGCCTCGTCTTCACCTGGTTCCCGACCATCTGGGCCTCGGGTGACGAGGTCATCAGCGCGGACGGCACCGAGTCGCTCCTCGCGTCCGACTCGGCGAAGGCCATCTTCGACGTCTACCGCGACCTCAACGTGTCCGGCGCCGTGGGTGCCGGTTCGCGCGAGGAGACCGGCGCGACGTGGGTCGCCCCGTTGCAGGAGGGCAAGGTCGGCGTCATGCCGTATCCGAACACCCTGCTCGGTGCGCTCGACGAGGCCGGCATCGACGTCGGCGTCGCCCCGATCCCCGGCGTGAACGGTGGCGGGTCGACCTTCCTCGGTGGTGACGCGCTCGGCATCGCCTCGAACTCCGAGAAGGTGGACCAGGCGTGGAACTTCCTCGCGTGGATGCTCTCCGAGGAGACCCAGGTCCAGGTCGTCGCGAAGAACGGCGGCGTCGTCGCTCGTGGTTCGCTCGCCTCGAACGAGTACGCGGCGAAGGACCCGCGTCTCGTCACCATCAACGAGGTCGCCGCGGTGGGCAACACGCCCGTCGCGTACAACTTCGCCGAGGCGTTCAACGCACCCAACAGCCCGTGGGTGCAGCTCATCCGCAACGCGACCTTCGAAGGTACGGGGACGGTGGACGCGGACAACGACGCGATCACCGCGATCCTCAGCCAGTAGGTCGCCCCGGAGCGGCCGGAACCAGGTGGGGCGCCCGGGAAAGATCGGGCCCGGGCGCCCTCCCTCCGGCCGGGAACCGGTGGGGTCACGTATCCCCTCTCCTCCTCGTGACCCCACCGGTGCCCCGCCGCTGATCCGCACCGCCGTGAGTCGAGACACCACTTCCTGGAGCACAGCAATGACCGCACCACCGGCGATCGAGGCGCCTCCCTCGACGGGTCGACGTCGTCCCGCCCGCAAGGGCCGGTTGACTCCCCGCGAGCTGCAGGGCGCGCTCTACGCGAGCCCCACCCTGCTCTTCGTCATCTTCCTGTTCGTCGTCCCGCTCGGCCTCGTCGTCTTCATGTCGTCGAACAAGTGGTCGCTGCTCGGCGGGCGCCAGGAGTCGAACTTCCCCGAGAACTTCACTCAGGCGCTCTCCCACCCGATGTTCTGGCCGGCGGTCTCGTTCACCCTGAAGTACACGGTCATCGCCACGCTCCTGCTCATCGGCCTGGGCCTCGGCCTCGCGCTGCTCGTCCAGGAGAGCTCGCGCTGGAAGGGCTTCCTGCGCACCACGGTGCTCGTGCCCTCCGCGCTGGGCCTCGCCTCGGCCTCGCTCATCTTCTACGCGCTGTACTCCCCGCAGGTCGGGCCCGTGCCCCGCTGGATGAAGTCGCTCGGGATCACGCAGGACGTCGTCTCCCCGCTCGGCACGCCCGACGGCGCGCTCTGGGCCACCGTCTTCCTGATCGTGTGGCGCTACGCGGGCTTCTACATGCTGCTGCTGCTCGTGGGGCTGCAGTCGATCAGCCGTGACGTCTACGAGGCGGCCCGCATCGACGGCGCGAGCGCGTGGGCGATCTTCCGCCGGATCACGCTGCCCCTGCTGCGCCCGTCGCTCGCGCTGAGCATCGTCATGTGCGTCACGGGCTCGCTCCTCGCCTTCGACCAGTTCTTCATCCTGACCAAGGGCGGGCCGGACGGGTCGACCATGACGATCGTCCAGCTCATCTACAACATCGCCTTCGAGACCAAGCGCGACCTGGGCATCGCGGCCGCGCTGTCCGTCATCGTGCTCGTCGCCCTCGTCGTGATCAACATCTTCCAGCTGCGCGTGCTGCGCGGCTCGGACGAGAAGTGAGGGCCGCACCCATGCAGACGACCAAGCAGGTCTTCGCCCGCACCCCGTTCTACGTCGTGACGATCGGGCTGGCCATCATCTTCATGTACCCGCTCCTGTGGAGCGCGTGGAACTCGGTCGCCCCGCAGCCCGGCACCAACCAGGTGGACGGCTACGGCTTCGGCAACTACCTGACGCTCTTGCGCTACCAGGAGGGCCTGGGCACGTACCTGCTCAACTCGACGATCATCTCCGTGCTCACGGTGCTCTTCACGATGGTGGTCGCCACCCTGGGCGGCTACGCGTTCGCGCGGTTCAAGTTCCCGGGCAAGGACGCGCTCTTCCTGCTGACCCTGTCCATCCTCATGGTCCCGTACGCGACGCTGCTCATCCCGTTCGTCGTGTGGCTCAAGACCCTCGGCCTGCAGAACTCGCTCGTGGGTGTCGCGCTCGTGCTCGCGATGTTCCAGCTCCCGTTCGCGACCTTCATGATGCGCATCTCGTTCGAGGCGATCCCGAAGGAGATCGAGGAGTCCGCCTACGTGGACGGCTGCAGCTCCTTCGGCGCCCTGCGCCGGGTCCTGCTGCACGCGGTCAAGCCAGGTCTCATCACGATCGGCCTGTTCGCGTTCCTCGCCGCGTGGAACGACTTCATGGTTCCGCTGTACCTCGTGCAGGGCGACAAGGCCCCGCTGCCGCTCGCGCTCGTCGCGATGCGCCAGCAGGTCATGGGCGTCATCGACTACGGCTCCACGCAGGCCGGCGTCGTCGTCCTCGCGGTTCCTGCCGTCATCCTCTTCGTCGCGCTGCAACGTCACTACGTCGCCGGCTTCATGTCCGGTGCCCTGAAAGGCTGAATCGCTGTCATGACCATTGGCACTCCACCCCGCGGCCGTGCCGCCGCCCCGGTCGCCCCGGGTGCGCCCATCGCTCCGGTGGTTCCCACGACCTCCACGTTGCACCCGCTCGGGCTCGGCGAGGTCACGATCACCGGGGGCCCGTGGGCCGCGAGCCAGACGCGTAACGGCGAGGCGACCCTGCCGCACATCGGGCACTGGCTCGAGAAGGCCGGCTGGCTCGCCAACTTCGACCGCGTCGCGGCAGGCGGGCCGATCGTCGGTCGCTCGGGCCGGGAGTTCGCGGACTCCGAGGTCTACAAGTACCTCGAGGCGCTCTCCTGGGAGTACGGCCGCACGGGCGACATCACGATCGACACCCGCATCCGGGAGGTCACCTCGCGGATCGTGGCGGCGCAGGACGCCGACGGCTACGTCTCGACGGCTTTCGGGCACGAGGGCCAGGCGCCGCGCTACAGCGACCTCGAGTGGGGGCACGAGCTCTACTGCATGGGACACCTGATCCAGGCGGCCGTGGCCCGCTTGCGCACCGGGGTCCGTGACGGGCTCGTCGAGATGGCCGTGCGCGCGGCGGACCACGTGTGCGCCGAGTTCGGTCCCCTCGGCCGCGACGGCATCTGCGGTCACGCAGAGATCGAGGTCGCCCTCGCCGAGCTGGGTCGCGCGCTCGACGAGCCGCGCTACCTCGACCAGGCGCTGCTCTTCGTCGAACGGCACGGTCACGGCACGCTGCGCGAGATCGAGTGGGGGCCCGAGTACTTCCAGGACGACGTCCCCGTCCGCGAGGCCGACTCGCTGCGCGGTCACGCCGTGCGCGCGGGGTACCTCGCGGCCGGCGCCGTCGACGTCGCGGTAGAGCTGGGGGACGGCGAGCTGTACGACGCCGTCCGCCGCCAGTGGCAGCGCACCCTCGCCCGGCGTACCTACATCACGGGCGGCATGGGTTCGCGCCACCAGGACGAGGCGTTCGGCGAGGACTTCGCGCTCCCCGCGGACCGCGCGTACTCCGAGACGTGCGCCGGGATCGCCTCGATCATGGTCGCCTGGCGCCTGCTCCTGGCCGACGGCGGGACGCGGGAGGCCGACCATATCGAGCGCGTGCTCTACAACGTGGTGGCGACCTCGGTGGCCGACGACGGCCGCGGCTTCTTCTACACGAACACGCTCCACCAGCGGTCCCCGGGCGAGGCGCCCGACCGCGAGGTGATCAGCCCGCGGGCGCACTCCTCCGCGCGCTCGCCGTGGTTCGAGGTGTCGTGCTGCCCGCCGAACCTCGCCCGGACGCTCGCCTCGCTCGCGTCGTTCCTCGCGACGAAGGACGAGCGCGGGGTCCAGCTCCACCAGTACGCGCCGGCGAGGATCGAGACGACCTTGTCCGACGGCGAGCCCATGGAGCTCGAGATCACGACGGACTACCCCCGTGGGGGTGAGGTCCGGGTGCGTATCCTCCGGGCACCGACCCGCCCGGCCACGCTGACGTTGCGCGTGCCGGCGTGGGCGCACGGTGCGCGGCTCGTCGACGGGGCGGACTCCCGCGAGGTGGGCCCGGGGAACGCGCGCATCGAGCGGACCTTCCTCCCGGGCACCGAGATCACGCTCACGCTGCCGATGGCCCCGCGCTTCTCCGTGCCGGATCCCCGGATCGACGCGGTGCGCGGCTCCGTGGCCGTCGAGCGCGGCCCCCTCGTGTACTGCATCGAGTCGGTCGACCTCCCTGCGGGGCGCCACGTCGACGACGTCACGGTCGATCCGACGGTTCCGCTGCGGGAGGGGGTGGACGGCGAGGTGTTCGCGAGCGGTGGTCTCCGTGACCTCGGCGCCCGTGACTGGCCGTACCCGGAGCTCTCGTCGGAAAGTCCCGCACCGGCCGAGCAGCCGGTGAGCCTGCGACTCCATCCTTACCAGCAGTGGGGCGAGCGTGGCCTCACGACCATGAGGGTCTGGCTCCCGCAGGGCTGAGACGCACGACGCGGCGGGGGACGGCACGAGCCGTCCCCCGTTCAGTCGCGCACACGGAAGAAAACGTTATCGATAGACGTGAATCTACTTTGCGGTGATGCTCGTGTGCTTTCGATGTTTGTCCCGGTATGCCGAGCGCGCACGAAACGTGCTCGGCATGCCAAGAGGCCACTGATCCTGCGCAATCGCGGGCGCTGAGTCTCGAGCCCGCTCGATCGGGACCGAAAACCACCAAGATACCGAAAACCCTTGCGGTTCATTTCGTCACCTGATTGAATCACCATGTTCGCGCGCTCGAGGAAGAGGTGGTGAACACCGCCGCTCCTACCTCGCGCCCTGCAGCCATCAAGCTCCGTCACCGTGAGAGGACAGGACATGTCACAACGACTGCTCAGGCGCCCCGTCGCCGGGGTAACGCTCGCGACCCTCGTCGCAAGCGCCCTCGTGCTACCGGGCAGCCCGGCACTCGCCGCCGTACCGCCGGGCTTCGAAGGCGACGTCGGCGTCTACACGAACGGGGTGAGCGATGTCATGGACATCGGCGACCCCACGTACAACGCCGGCCAGCTCGCCCAGGTGCAGGCCGCCCTCGAACCCGGGGTGCCGTTCACCGCGGGCTCGATGCACCAGAGCATCTTCGCCAAGGACCTCGCCGCCGGCGGGACCGACTACTACCTCGACCGCATCCTCGGCGTCAGCGGATCGGCCAACAACAACGTGCTCCAGACACGCGGCCGCACGCTCTACCTGCGCGGCAGCTCGACGTGGAGCACGATGGGCTTCGCTGGCTCGGCGTTCGCCGGGGGCAGCACCAACCTCGAGTCCCTCTACACGGTGACCGTGCCCGGGCAGACGCTCACCGAGCAGGGCGCGCAGCGCTTCAACGCTCCGAGCCACGCCAGGGCGTCCTACACCGTCGGCTCGACAGGTGTCGTCGCCGCCATGAAGAAGTTCATCACCTACGACAACGTCGCGGTGACCACGGTGCGCTTCGAGAACCCCGGGTCCTCGCCCGTCGCCCTCACGGTGCGCGCCGCCTCCCCCATCGCCCAGACCTCGACCGACTCGAGCGACGAGCTCGTCGGCACGCGCGCCGTCGGCAACGGCGGCGGCAACATGCCCTCCAACACGTGGACCACCGCGACCGTGGGCCTCAAGGCCGCCGGGTTCGCCCGCAACGGCACCAACCTCGACCGCGCGGTCACGGTCCCCGCGGGTGGGTCGACCGAGATCCAGGTGACCGGTGCGCTCTACACCGCCGCGCTGCCGGACTCGAAGGAGGCGTTCTACGAGTACGCGGCCAAGTCGCCGTCGGACGCCTTCCGTGACGGGGTCACGGAGTTCAACAGCCGCTGGGCGCAGGACATCCCCTACATCGACGTCCCGGACCCGGCCATCGAGAAGGCGATCGTCTACCGCTGGTGGGGCGAGCGCTACAACAGCCTCGACGCGAACGAGCCCGGGTACGTCTACCAGTACCCGACCACGATCGAGGGCGTGAACCTGTACCAGAACTCCATCGTGCTGACCCAGCCGATGCACCTGCAGGACACGAAGTGGATCCGCAACCCGTACCTCGCGTACGGCCAGATCCTCAACGTCGGTGAGCTCTCGGGCTCCTCGGCGTTCCTCGACTCACCGGGACACTCCTCGTGGAACAACCACTACTCGCAGTACATGGGCACGGCGGGCCTCGAGGCCTACCAGGTCCACGGCGGTGGCGCGGACCTCGCCGAGCGTTTCGCCCACTACTTCGAGTGGGACGGCAAGGGCCAGCTCGAGCACTACGACGGTGACGGCAACGGCCTCATCCAGTACACGGCAAACTACATGCCGGGCAACGACGCGGACGCGATCTCCTTCGGCTACCCCAAGACTGGCGGCCAGGGCATCGAGCGCCCGGAGAGCGCGTACGTGTGGGGCGACTTCGACGCCGCACGTCAGCTCTACGAGCTCGCCGGTGCGCCCTCGTCGAAGGTCGACGAGATGGCGGACACGGCGGACGACCTCCGCGACGCGATCCTCGGCACGTTGTGGAACGACGAGATGAAGATGTTCCTCGCGCGCACCACCCAGGGCGGCCAGGCGGCCACGAGCTCTGGCGGTGCCGCCAACCCGCTCACGGACCGGGGCTTCATCCCGGCGCGCGAGTCGAACCTGTATGACGTCTACGCCGAGGGCCTCATCCCGGTCGAGGACGCCGAGACGTACAAGGACGGCTTCCGCTTCCTGCGCTACGGGGACAACTTCCCGATCTTCCCCTTCTACACCGCGAACCAGTACGACCGGACCCGGTACAACATCGGGGGCTCGAACAACTTCTCCAACATCAACTTCACGGTCCAGTACCGCGGCGTGCGCTCCGCGCTGCGCCACTACGACCCCGACCACGAGTACGTCACGCCCGAGTACGCCGCGCGACTGCTCGACTGGATGGCCTGGAGCATCTACCCGGGTGGCAACGTGCTCGCGCCGAACCAGGCCGAGTACTACTCGAACTGGAACCAGACCAACCGCACCTACAACCGCAACAACCCGAACCACATCATGCTCGGCAACATGAACTACATCTTCGTCGAGGACATGGGCGGCATCCAGCCGCGGTCCGACGAGAAGATCGAGCTGTGGCCCGTGGACCTCGGCTACGACCACTTCATGGTCAACAACCTTCGGTACCACGGCAAGGACGTCACGATCGTCTGGGACCCGGACGGCACCGAGTACGGCCTGGGCGCGGGCTACTCGCTGTTCATCGACGGTGAGAAGGCCTTCTCGGCCGACAAGCTCGGCCGCGTCCTGTACGACCCCACGAGCAACACGGTCGTGGAGAAGGACGCCGACGTCACGGTGACGCTCGGTGCCTCGGCACCGGGGCTCGCCACGGCGGTCGACACCCCGATCGACGACGCGCGCGTCGTGACCTACCTCAAGACGGCCGGCATCGACCTCGAGTTCCCGGTGGCGAACCTCGCGGCGGACGCCGAGATCTCGACGTCGGCCTCGCAGTCCGGCGTGCGTCCCACCGAGTGGCGCAACTTCCACACCCCGGGCCGCAGCGGGGCGATGAACAACCACCCCGGTGCCATCGCGGTGAACGAGCGTCCGGTCTCGGCCGCGGCGATCAACGACGGTGTCACCGTCAACGAGCCCTACTGGGGCAACTACGGCACCGCGGGCGAGACGGGCTACGTCGAGCTCGACTTTGGAGCGCCGACGACGTTCGACAACGTCAAGGTCTACTTCATGGCCGACCCGTTGACGGCGGGCCACTCGTACGTCGCTCCCCAGCGGTACGGCGTCGAGGTTCCCGACGGCTCGGGCGGCTGGCAGCTCGTCGAGGACCAGTACCGGTCCCCGAAGGTGCCCGCGGCCAAGCTCAACGAGGCGCTCTTCGAGACCGTCACGACCGACAAGGTGCGCGTGGTGTTCACGAACACCCCGGGCAAGTACACCGCGATCTCCGAGATCCAGGTGTTCGACTCCGGTCGCGACGTGCCCGAGATCGTCAACGACCCGCCGGCCGTCACGGTCCAGGTCGACACCTCGCGGCAGGGCAACCTGTCGACGGGTCTCGTCGCGACGGTGTCCGACGACGGCGTCCCCGAGGGCGGCATCCTGACCTACGGCTGGGAGACCGTCTCGACGCCCCCGGGCGGCGCGGTGATCTTCACGAACCCGACGGCGGTCTCGACCACCGTCACCGGTACCGTCCCGGGCACGTACGTGCTGCGGTTCTGGGCCGAGGACGGTGAGCTGCGCACCGAGCGCACGATCGAGGTCGAGCTCGCCGAGCGCGAGGTGACCGCCGAGTTCGGTGCGTCGGCTGCGATCACGACGAGTGGTTCGGCGTCGTGGGAGAACCCCAACATGGTCAACGCCGCGACCACGCCGAGTACCTCGAACCCCGGCACCGCACAGGGCTGGGGCACGTGGGGCGTCGCCGGCGCGACGGGCACCTCGACGGCGGCCCAGGCGTGGATCCAGTACAGCTGGGACTCTCCGGTGCTGCTCACGTCGTCGGACATCTTCTGGTACGACGACGGTGGCGGCACCCGCCGTCCGGCGGCGAGCACCTACGCGATCGAGTACTCCGCGGACGGTTCCACCTGGACGCCCGTGACCCTCACCGACGGCAGCACGTACGCGGGCGGCCTGGCGACGAACACCTACAACCACTTCGACTTCGACGCGATCGAGGCGAGCCACCTGCGCGTGCGCATCTGGGGCGTGCAGAGCGGTGGCGCCGGTACCGGCGTGCTGCGCTGGCGCGCCAACGGCGACACGGTGGACCAGGTGCTCGGCACCCCGGTGCTCGTCCGCACCGGTGTCGGTGAGATCCCGGAGATGCCGGAGAGCCTGCCGGTGCAGTACTCCTCCGGGGCCTACGGCCAGATCGACTTCGCCTGGCAGGAGATCACCGCGGACCAGGTCGCCGAGACCAACACGGACCCGTTCGTGGTCTACGGCACCAACAGCGCCTACGGGCAGACGGTCGAGGCGAGGGTCTACGTGCGACCGGAGATGTCCGCCGGTGGCATCACGATCTCGAGCATCACGCCGCTCTCCCAGAACATCGAGGTCGGCGAGCAGCCCTATCTGCCCGAGACCGTCCAGGTGTTCTACAACGACGGTTCCTGGGACAACCAGGCGATCGGCGTCGAGTGGGACTACGACCCGGCGATCACCGAGGAAGCGGGCAGCTACACCGTCTACGGCGACGTCGTCGTGCCGTGGTACGTGGGCCCGACGACGGCGCAGGCCGTGCTCAACCTCGTGGTCGGCGAGCCCGTCCCGCGCGGTGACATCGTCTCCGCGGCTCCCGTGACGGTGACCACCGAGATCGGCATCGCGCCGGTCCTGCCCTCGCACGTCCTCGCGACGTTCGAGAACGGTGACACCGAGAACCTCTCCGTGACGTGGGCCGCAGTGGCCCCGGCGCAGTACGCGGTCGAGGGTTCCTTCTCGGTGGCCGGTGACGTCGACGGGCCCGGTGGTGCCGGCAAGGCGCAGGCCACGGTGACCGTCACCGAGTCGAGCACCCCGGACACGACCGCGCCGACCGTGGTGCTCACGGTCGACCCGGTCGACGCCGCCACGCAGTGGCACTCGGGCACAGCGACCGTCTCGGTCGCCGCGTCCGACGACCGTGACGCCGCCCCCGGCGTCGAGGTGAACCTCGGCGACGCGTGGGTCGACTACACGGGCCCGGTCGAGCTCGTGACGGACGGCGTGCACACCGTGCTCGCCCGGGCGACCGACGAGGCGGGCAACGTCTCCGAGGTGGCTCAGACAGCGGTCCGTCTCGACGCGACCGACCCGGTCTCGCGTGCCACGGTCGACGCGGCCGCCCGCTCGGTGAGCATCACCGCGGCGGACGAGACGTCCGGCGTGGACCGCATCGAGGTCAAGGTCGGTTCCGGCGCGTGGGCCACGTACTCCGGCCCCGTCACCGTCGGTGCCGCAGCGACCACGGTCCAGCACCGTGGCGTCGACCGGGCCGGCAACGTGGAGCAGGCCATCTCGGCCTACGTCCCGCGTGCGGGCGGCGACCTCGTCGGGACCACCGTCGCGGCAGTCGTCTCCCCGGTGCGCTCGCAGTTCGGTGGCACCGTCACGGTGCTCGCCGTCGTCTCGTCCCGGCAGGGCACTCCGACCGGCGAGGTCGAGCTGCGGCTCGGCGACACCTCGCTCGGACGCAAGGCCCTGCGCAACGGGCGGGTGGAGTTCCAGGTGAAGGGGCTGCAGGTCACGGGGGGCAGCAAGTCCCTCGCCGTGAGCTACCTGGGTAGCACCACGCACGCCGCCGGGACCGACTCGGTGCCGTTCCAGGTCCGCAAGGCGTCGTCGAAGCTGACGTTCGCCAAGAAGACCGTCACGACCACGACGAGCAAGCGGGCGAAGGTCAAGGTCACGGTGCGCGGTGCACTGGGCGGCCCGGCGCCGAGCGGCCGGGTCGAGGCCCGGATCGGCACGAAGCGCGTCGGCTCCGGTGTCCTGAACGCCAAGGGCAAGGTCACGCTCCAGCTCAAGGCGCTCAAGGCGGGCACCCACAAGGTGAAGGTCACCTACGTCGGTGGCCCCAACCACCTCGCCAAGGCCGCGACCGTCACGGTCAAGGTCACGAAGGGCAAGCCCAAGCTGAGCGCGACCGTGCTCAAGGCCAAGAAGCTCACGGCGAGCTCCCGTGCCCAGGTGCGCGTGCGGCTCGGCAAGGTGGGCGTCAAGGCGAGCGGCACCGTCGTGGCGAGCGTGGGCGGCAAGGTCGTCGCGCGCGCGAAGCTCACCGGGAAGAAGGGCGTCGCGACACTGCGACTGCCCCGGCTCGCGGCCGGCAAGCACAAGGTGACGATCCGCTACCAGGGCTCCAAGCAGTACCGCCCGGCGTCGACGACGGCGCAGGTCACCGTCAAGCGCTGACCGCGGGGGGTGTGCGTCCGGCTCGCGGGTCCGGACGCACACCCCGCCCCGGCGCGTACCCGCCCACTCCCGGCCGCAGCGCGGCCGCTGCGTCTCCCGAACAGCTGTGCCTCACGACCCACCCAGTCCATCGCGGACCTTCGAAGGGAACCGAGTCAATGAAGACCACCTCACGCGGCCTGGCGACGGGGCTCACCCTCGCCCTGGCCGGCTTCGGCCTCGTCGCGCCCATGGCGCCGGCGTTCGCCGCCCCTCCACCGCCGACGGCGACGTTCACGTCGTACGGCAACCCGATCCTCAGCGACGGTACGTACTACTCGGCCGACGCCGCACCGATGGTGCACGACGACACGCTGTACGTCTACACCGGGCACGACATCGCGGGCGCCCAGTCCGGCGGCTTCAACATGCGCGACTACGGCGTCTTCGCGACCGAGGAGCTGAACCCGGCGGGCGAGGCGACCACGTGGGACCACTACCGGGCGAACCTCGAGCCCGGTGACGTGTTCGAGTGGGCCACGGGCCTCAACGCCTTCGCGGGCCACGTCGCCGAGGGCCCCGACGGCAACTTCTACTGGTATGCGCCCGTCGAGACGGTCTCGACGGCGTACGCGAACCGCATGGCGATCGGCGTCGCCGTCTCGGACTCGCCCGTGGGTCCGTGGACCGACGCGATCGGCGAGCCGCTCATCGACTGGGGCGACGTCTTCGGCTCCTCGAGCAGCGGCCAGGAGGTCATCGACCCGCACCTGTTCCGGGACGACGACGGCAAGGTCTACCTGTACTGGGGCTCGTGGTACATCGCCCGCATGGTCGAGCTCGAGCCCGACATGATCACGCGCGTGGACCCGAGCACCGCGGGTATCCACCAGTGGACCCAGGCGCAGGGCCTGCCCTCGTTCTTCGAGGCCCCGTGGGTGTTCAAGCGGTCCGGTACTTACTACATGGTCTACGACTGGAAGAACGGCGGCTCGGACTGCACGCCGTCGAACTACCAGGGCTGCATCGGCTACTCGACCGCGCCGTCGCCCACGGGGCCGTGGACGTTCCGCGGTCTCATCCTCGGCGGCACGTCGGCCACGACCGTGCACCCCTCGGTGATCGAGTTCGGTGACTCCTGGTACATCACGTACCACACGAAGGATGCCGCGAACGGTGGCCACTTCCGCCGTTCCGTCGCGATCGACGAGATCGCGTGGGACGACACGCAGACGCCGCCGCGGCTGCTGCCCGTCACCCCGACGCTCGACCCCGCGGTGGACCCGAAGCTCGCCTCGAGCGAGAACGTGGCGCGCGGGGCGACGCCGTCGGCCTCCTACACCGAGACCCCCCCGATGGACGTGCGGGCGCTCAACAACGGTCGCGTGACGACGGCGCTGCTGCCGCCCGACCAGTGGGGCAACTACCGCGCCGCGCGCAACGTCCAGACGGACTGGACGCAGTACGACTGGGCCGAGCCCGTGCTGATCGACGGCGCCGGTATCCAGTTCGGGCAGGACAGCAACTGGATCCGCCCACCCGCGTCATGGAAGCTGCAGTACCGCGACTCCGGCGGCGGGTGGGTGGACGTCCCGAACCCCTCGGGCTACCCGACGACGGTGAACACGTGGCTCACGCTGACCTTCGACCCGATCGTCACGACGGGTCTGCGGGCGACGTACAACGGGCTCCCGAACGCCGCGCAGTTCCACTCGGTCGCCGTCTCGGAGTGGGAGGTCTACTCCGTGCAGGCCGACACCCTGGGCTCGGCCACCGTGGCCACGCTCGTGGGCGAGGCGCCGGCGCTGCCGGCCACCGTCCAGGGTGAGTTCCCCGGCGGTCACACGCTCGACGTCCCCGTGACGTGGAAGCCCGTCGCCGCGGCGGACTACCAGGTCGCGGGCACGTTCACGGTCGAGGGCCGCGCCCTGGGCCAGGCGGGCGACCTCGTCACCGCCGAGGTGACCGTCGTCTCCGACGCGCCGCGCACCAACCACGCGGGTGACGCGACCCTCACCGCCTCCTACACGGCGGGCTGGAACAATCTCGCCGCCGTGAACGACGGCGAGCGCCCCTCGCTCGCCACCCCGCCCGGCAACGCCCAGTTCTGGGGCACGTGGTCCGGCACCCGCCCGGAGTCGCAGTGGCTCCAGTACACGTGGGCGGAGCCGGTCGACGTCGCCTACGTCGAGGTCGGCTTCGCCGCCGACGGCGGTCCCGGTCGCGGTACCGGCATCGAGGTCCCCGAGTCGTGGTCACTCGAGTACTGGGACGGCGAGGACTGGGCGCCGGTGACCGGCGTGACGCCGGCCTACCCGGTCGAGCAGGGCTCGTACGTCGGCGTGGCGTTCGACGCCATCTCCACGACGCAGCTGCGCCTGACGGCGAACGCGCTCCTCGGCTGGCTCGAAGGTGCTGGCAACGACCCCGGTCAGTACGCCGGCGTCGGTGTCTCCGAGTGGGAGGCCTGGAACCAGGCACCCGACGTCACCGCCCCCGTGGTCACCGTGACCCCGCAGGGCACGCCCGGCCTCGCCGGGTGGTTCGTCAGCCCCGTCAACGTCCGCATCGAGGCCGCCGACGACTCGCTCGCGCGGGTCACGATCGAGACCTCGGCCGACGACGGCGAGACGTGGGACGCCGTCGAGGACGTGCGCGAGCACACGATCGTCCTCAGCACGGGCGAGCACGAGCTCCTCGTGCGGGCCACCGACCCCGCGGGCAACACCTCCGCGGTGCAGTCCGTGGCCGTCAAGGTCGACTTCACGCCGCCGAGCGCGAGCGCGGTGGACGACTACGACGCACGCACCGTCACCGTGTCCGCCTCGGACGCAGGCTCCGGCCTCGCGAGCGTCGAGGTGAACGTCGACGCCGCGGGCTGGACCGCCTACACCGAGGTGCTCGAGCTGTCCGACGCCAAGCACGTGGTGCAGTACCGGGCCACGGACAACGCGGGCAACTCCTCGAGCCTCGGCACCGCGACCCTGCAGCCGAAGCTCTCCGGCGTGGTCGGCAACATCGCGCCGTTCGCTTCGGTCGAGGCCACCTTCACGGCGGGCTGGAACTCCCTGGCCGCCGTGAACGACGGCGTACGCGCCGCACTCACCGGTGGTGCCCAGACGAACTTCTGGGGCACCTGGTCGGGTACCCGCCCGGCCACCCAGTCGTTGACCTACACGTGGCCGGTCCCGGTCACGGTGGGCTCGTCGACCATCGGGTTCTGGAACGACGGCGGCCCCGGCCGCGGCGACGGCGTCGAGACGCCGACCGGCTGGTCGCTCGAGTACTGGGACGCCGGCTCCGAGGGGTGGGTCCCGGTCGAGGTCTCCGCGGCGGGCTACCCCGTCTCGGCCACCGCCTACACGACGGCGGAGTTCACGCCCGTGACCACCACGCGTCTGCGGGTGACCATCCAGGCCCGCCAGGGCACCTCGGTCGCCACGTACGCGGCCATGGCCGTCCCCGAGTGGGAGGTCGACGCCGTGGCTGTCGACGTCGAGCAGCCCGAGGCGCACCTCGTGGTGCTCGGCACCGCGGGTCTCGGCGGTTGGTACACCTCGGCAAGCACCCAGGTGCGGGTCGACGCGGCCGCGCAGGCCGGTGACGTCACGATCTCCACGAGCCTGAACGAGGGCGACTGGGTCGAGGTCGCCGGTCGTGTGGCGACCGTGACGCTCCCGGGCGACGGCACCCATACGGTGCGCGCCCGCGTCACCGACTCGGCGGAGCAGGTATCCGAGATCGCGTCGATCACGGTCAAGGTGGACGCCACGGCGCCCGTCGCGACCGCCGTCGTCGACCCGGAGGCGCGCTCCGTGACGGTCACCGCGACCGACGCGGTATCGGGCAGCCCCACGCTCGAGTACCGCATCGACGATGCGGCGAGCTGGACCGCGTACACGGCACCCGTCGTCGTCGGCGACGCCCGCACCGAGGTCCACTACCGCGTGACGGACGCCGCAGGCAACGTCACGACCGGCACGGCCGTGGTGCTCGCCGCGGACGGCGGGCCTGCCCTCGAGGGCAACATCGGCCCGCTCGCGGAGGTCGAGGCGTCCTACACGGCAGGCTGGAACAACCTCGACGCCGTGAACGACGGTGAGAAGCCCGCGCTGACCGGCTCCCCCGAGAACTCGACGTTCTGGGGCACGTGGTCGGGCGACCGACCGGCCTCGCAGTGGCTGTCCTACACGTGGGACTCCGCGGTGAGCGTCGACTCGGTCACGATCGGCTTCGCGTACGACGGCGGTCCCGGACGAGGGACCGGCATCGAGCTGCCCGAGTCGTGGCACCTCGAGTACTGGGACGGCGCGGCCTGGCTGCCCATGACGGGTGTCCAGCCGAGCTACCCCGTCTCCGGTAGCGAGTACGTCTCCGTGAAGTTCGACGCCGTGGAGACCACGGCGGTCCGAGCGGTGCTCGACGCGCAGCTCGGCTGGCTCGAGGGCGGGATCAACGCCCCCGGCGAGTACGCGGGCGTGGGCGTCACCGAGCTCGAGGTGTTCACCGAGGGGACCGGCCCCGACGTCGGCGACCTCGAGGCCCCCGCGCTCACGGTGACCCTCGACCCGGCATCGCCCGACGGTGGCGCCGGCTGGTACACCTCGGACGTCACCGTCACTGCCGTCGCCACCGACGAGACCGACCCGGCCCCCGTGGTCGAGCGGTTCGTCGAGGGCGCCTGGACCGCGGTGACGGAGCCGATCTCGGTGGGCGAGGGCGTGACCGCGCTGCGGCTGCGCGCCGTCGACGAGACCGGCAACGCCTCGGCGGAGTGGACCGGGACCCTCCGGGTCGACCGCACCGCACCGGTGTCGCAGGCCGTGCTCGACGGGCGGACCGTGACCCTCAAGGCCGCGGACTCCGGCTCGGGCGTCGACCGCGTCGAGTACTCGGTCGCCGGTGCCACGGGCCCGTTCGTCGCCTACGCCGGTCCCGTGACCGTCGCGGGCAGCGGTGCGGCGTCCGTGCACTACCGCGCCGTGGACCGGGCGGGACACGTCGAGCAGGTCGGGTCGGTGCGGGTTCCCGCGGCGGCCGAGGGCCTCGTCACGACGAGCCTGCTCGCCCACGTCGACAAGTCGAAGGTCGCTTTCGGCTCCGCCGTGGGTATGCAGATCCGGCTCACCGCCGTCGGCGGCGCCACGGTCGGCAGGACCACGGTTGCACTGACGGACAATGGCAAGCTGCTGCGGAACGTGACGCTCGTCGACGGTCGCGCCACGGTGGCGCTGTCGCGCAAGCTCGCGGTCGGTACGCACCGGTTCGAGGTCGCCTACGCGGGGAGCGCGACGTTCGCGTCGGCCCGGGCAGGGGCGCAGCTGAAGGTGACGAAGGCCACGAGCACCACCAAGGTGACGGTCAAGCCCGCGAAGATCAAGGTCACGTCGACCAAGCGGGTGACCGTCAAGGCGACCGTGCGGGCTTCGGGCCTCGTCCCGCAGGGCCGGGTCCAGATCACCGTGACCCAGCTCAAGGGCAAGAAGGTCGTCTACTCCAAGCAGGTCAAGCTCTCGAAGAAGGGCGTGGCGACCGCGAAGCTGCCGCGACTGAAGACCACGGGCAAGTACCGGGTCAAGGTGAGCTACCTGGGTAGCGGCACGATCGCCAAGTCCAAGGCGAAGAGCACGACCATCCGCGTCGTCAAGCGCTGACCGACCGGATCGCACGGTGCCGGGAGGGGTTCGCCCCTCCCGGCACCGTCGTGCCGTCGGTGGGCTACTCGAAGCGGGTGGGGTCGCCGGAGCCGACCCGGATCACCTCGGCGGGGCCGTCGGAGAAGTCGATGACGGTGGTGGGCTCGGCCGTGACCTCGCCCGCGTCGATCACGACGTCGACCACGTGGTCGAGCTCCTCCTTGATGGCCCAGCCGTCGGTGAGCGGCTCCTCGACCCCCGGCAGCAGGAGCGTCGAGGACAGGATCGGCTCGCCGAGCTCGCGCAGCAGCGCCTGCACCACGGGGTGCTCGGGGATCCGCACGCCCACCGTCCGCTTCTTCGGGTGCGCGAAGCGCTTGGGCACCTCGGACGTCGCCGGAAGGATGAAGGTGTAGGCCCCGGGCGTCGCGGCCTTGATGGCGCGGAACTGGTAGTTGTCGAGCCGCACGAACTGCCCGAGCTGGGCGAAGTCCGCGCACACGAGCGTGAAGTGGTGCTTGTCGTCGAGCCGGCGGATCGCCCGGATCCGGTCGGCACCCGTGCGCGAGTCGAGCCGCACGCCGAGCGCATAGCCCGAGTCCGTCGGGTACGCCACGAGCGCGTCGTCGCGCAGCATCGCGACCACCTGGGCGATCACGCGGGGCTGGGGGTCGTCAGGGTGCACGTCGAGGTACTTGGCCATGCCTCGAGCGTAAGGCCCACGGCGTGGGTGCGGCAGGTCGGCGGCGCGGGAGAGCGGAAGGCGTTCGACGACGACGGCGGACGACGACGGCAGTGCCCGACGACGACGGCGGTAGCCTCGGCGACTCAGTGCCCCCGCAGCGCCTCGGCCAGCGCGCCGAGCGTCTCGGAGGTCCCGGCGTCGAGCTTGATCGTCGCGAGCTCGTCGCCGCGCGTGGCCCCACGGTTGACGATCACCACGGGGATCTCTCGCGCGGCGGCCTGGCGCACGAACCTCAGCCCGGAGTACACGGTCAGCGAGCTGCCCGCGACCAGCAGCGCCCCGCCGTCGGCCACGAGCTCCGTCGCCCGGACCACGCGCTCGCGGGGCACGGTCTCCCCGAAGTAGACGATGTCGGGCTTGAGGACGCCGCCGCACGCCTCGCAGTCGGCGACCACGAAGTGCGCCGTCTGCTCGATCACGGCGTCGGCGTCGGGGGCGATCTCGATGTCGCCCACGGCGCCGACGGACTCGACGAAGCCCGGGTTGAGGGCGTCGAGCCGGTCGGCGAGCTCCGCGCGGGCGATGACTCGCCCGCAGTCGAGGCACACGACGCGGTCGTAGTGACCGTGCAGGTCGATGACGTTGCGTGAGCCCGCGGCCTGGTGCAGCAGGTCGACGTTCTGGGTGATGACACCGCTCACGACGCCAGCCTCCTCGAGCCGGGCGAGCGCGACGTGCCCTTCGTTGGGTCGTGTGGCCCCGACGTGCCGCCAGCCCACGTGGTTGCGCGCCCAGTAGTGCCGCCGGAACGCGGGATCCCCCGTGAACTGCTGGAACGTCATGGGCGTGCGCGGCGGCGAATCGACCCCCCGATAGTCCGGAATCCCCGAGTCGGTCGAAATCCCCGCCCCGCTCAGCACCACCACTCGCCGCCCCCGCAGCGCCTCCACAACCCACCCCACCTCGCTCACTCCCCCCACGCTACGTCCCCACCCCCACCCGCGAGATAGTGCCGAGCGCGCCGAGGTAGGTCCGCGGCGGCACTACTTCGCGCACTCGGACCCACGTCGCGATGGGGCTGGGAACAGGGGCCGACGGCGGAGCGTTGAACTTGTCCCACCCCGCACCGCCAGGAGGCCGCCGCATGCCCACCGTCGTCACCGAGGTCGATCCCCAGCTCTCCACCGTCACGGTCGCGCCGTCCGCCGCCGCAACCGCCTTCGACCCCGCGGCCGGCCCGCTCGACGAGCTCGACCGGCAGGCGCGCGCCTACACCGAGACGGGCGTCGCGGCCCTGCTCGGGCTCGACGAGACCGGCCTCGCGGGGCTCGTGGCGCCGTTGCGCGCCGTCGTCGGCCGTGACGCGTCGTCGTGGTCGCACACCCCCGCGAAGGACGACGACGACGTCGACTTCCTGCTCGTGCTGCGTCCTGGCGACGTGAACGACGCCGTGCCAGCGATGCGCCGCGGCACCAGGCTCGGCGTGAGCGTGATCGACCGCGAGGAGCTCGCGACCTACCGCGACATCGAGGGTGTCGAGGTGCCGGACGCGCGCGCGTACGTGCTGACCGGCATCGACGTGGGCTCGGAGTTTTGCGGGGTGCCCCCGGAGACGGCCCTCGCGACGGTGCGCGAGCGCGGCCGGACGCCGCTCACGATCGAGGAGGGCGTCGCGCTCGCGACCGTGCGCCCCGACCGGCTGCGGCCGAACCGCTGCTGGTCGCTCATGGGCTCGCGCACGGGGACCAACCAGCGGGTGCCCGCCGTCTGGATCTCGGAGCGCCGCGCCAAGCTCGGCTGGTGCTGGGACCGCAATCCGCACACCTGGCTCGGCGCGGCGTCCGCCGCTGCTCGCGTCAGTCCGTGACGGAGCGGGCCGCCTCGATGATCACCGCGGCCGTCTCGGCCGGGCGGGAGACGGTGACGGCGTGCGAGGCGTCGATCTCGCTCGTGTGCGACCCCGCGCGCTCGGACATGTAGCGCTGGGACTCCAGCGGGATGGCGAGGTCCTGCGTGGCGATGAGGCTCCACGACGGGATCGTCTTCCACGCCGCCCCCGTGGCCTTGTCCTCGAGCGCGGTGCTCGCGATGGGCCGCTGGATGACGGCCATGCGCGCGGACACGTCGCTCGGCAGGTCGGCCGCGAACGCGGCGCCGAAGGTCTTCTGCTGGATGTAGAGGTCCGTCCCCGTGCCGCCGTCGGGCGTGGGGAAGGGCACGGGTGCGAGGTTGTTGCCGAGCTCGCCGCCGGGGAACTTCGCGGCGAGCTCGCCAGCGCTCTCGCCCACGTCGAGCTGGAAGCTCGCGAGGTACACGAGCGCCTTGACGTCGGGGTGGTCGGTGGCGGCCTCGCTGAGGACGACCCCGCCGTAGGAGTGGCCGGCCACGACGATCGGGCCGCCCACGTGGTCGAAGACGCTCCGCAGGTACTCCGCGTCGGCCTGCAGACCGCGCAGCGGGTTGGCGACCGCGATGGTCGGGTAGCCCTCGCGGAGGAGCTGGTCCACGACGTCGTTCCAGCTCGAGGCGTCGGCGAAGGCGCCGTGGACGAGGACGACGGTGGGCTTGGTGGTGCTCGTGCTGTGCTCGGGGGAGCTGCTCGCGTGCATGGTGTGCTTCCTCTCGGTTCCGGGCCGCGGTGCTGCCCGGCCTTCGTGTCGTCGCGACCTCGGTATGGCCTCGACGGTCTTGTCTGACTCCCGGTGAACAATGGCAGTACGCAATATATTGCATGTGGCGACGATCAAGATCGTGAACCGGCTCCACGGAACCCTCCAGGCTTGCATCGGCGGGGCCCACCGGGTGCAGTATGTTGCATGCCGATCCCCCGTGACCTTGCCCCGGTCGACAGGACGCTGCTGCGCGACGGCGTCTACGGTGTGCTGCGCGACGCCATCGTCTCCGGAGCCTTTGCCCCGGGGGAGTCGCTCAAGGACGTTGAGCTCGCAGCGTGGCTCGGCGTCAGCCGGACCCCGGTGCGCGAGGCGCTGCTGCGACTCGCCCAGGGCGGGCTCGTCGTCGCCCGGCCAGGCCGTTCCACCACCGTGAGCACGCTCGACATGCGAGCGGTCCGTGATGCGCGCGACGTGGTCGGTGCGATGCACGAGCTCGCCGTCCGCGACGCCGTGCCGAACCTGACCGCGGCCGAGCTCGCGCACATGCGGGAGGTCAACCAGCGCTTCGGGGTGGCGGTCGAGGCCGGTGACGTCGAGGGTGCGCTGCGTGCCGACGACGAGTTCCACGCGATCCCCGTGACCGTCTCCGGAAACCGGACGCTCGCCACGGTGCTCGAGCAGTTCATGCCCGTGCTGCGCCGCGCGGAGCGTCTGCAGTTCGGGTCACCCGCCGGGCGGGCGTCGCACGCCCAGCACGAGGAGCTCATCCGGCTCTGCGCAGCCGGTGACGTCGGAGGCGCGGCGGCGGTCGCCTTCGACACCTGGCACCGCCTCCCCGCCTGACGCCCACTCGGGCGGCTACACAAAGTGGAGCGTTCGTTCCCTCACAGGGCACGAACGCTCCACCTTGACTCGTCCGGGGGCTAGTCGCTCTTGCGGATCGCGCGGATGCCTACCGTCAGGCCGACCACCGCGAGCGCGGCCGCCGCGAGGAACGCCCAGCCGACGTCAGGCGAACCCAGGTCACCGGTGAGGAGCGCCCGCTCGCCCATCGTCACCCAGTTCACGGGGTTGACCGACGCGACGGCCCGCATCCAGCCCGGCGCCCCGTCGAGCGGCAGCAGTACGCCCGAGAGGATGAGCAGCGGGAAGATGAGCGACTGCTGCACGGCCCAGAACACCCAGTCCTTGCCCTTCGTGGCGAGCGCGAGCGCGTAGCTGAGCGAGCCGAGCCCCACCCCGAACACGGCGAGCAGGACGAGCCCGAGCACGAGCCCCACGGCGTCGGCCCGGTACCCGAACGGCAGCGCGACGGCCACGATCACGAGGGACTGCACCACGATCGGCACGATCTCCTTGAGCGAGCGCCCCACGAGCAGCGAGGACCGTGCGATGGGTGCCACGAGCGTCCGTTCGTGCGAGCCGAACATCATCTCGTACTGCAGGTTCGAGCCCGTGGCGCCGGTGCCGAACAGCACGATCATCACGAGCACGCCGGGCAGGAACCACACGAGCACCTCGGCGGTGGACTGCCCGGACTGCACCACGAGCAGCGGCGCGAACAGCCCGAGGAACACGAGCGGCTGCAGCAGCGAGAAGATCACGGTGAACGGGTCACGGATCACCGGCTTGAGCTCGCGCGCGAGCACGAGCCAGGTGTCACGCGCCACGCTCGGTCGCGTGGTCGCGGTGGGCGCCGTCGTCGGCGAGGTCGTGGTCATCGGGGCCCTCCCTGGGCGGCAGCAGCGGTCTCGGTCTCGGGGGCGTCGGCCTCGCGCAGGGTGCGTCCGGTCAGCGCGAGGAACACGTCGTCGAGCGTGGGCGGGACGCACGTCGCCGCAGCCACGGCCACGTCCTCGGCGGCGAGCCGGCCGAGCGCGACGGGCAGCAGCCGGGCACCGTCGCGCACGGCGGCGGTGAGGGTTCCGTCGTCGTCGGCCCTCACCTCGGCCTGAAGGCTTTGTCCGACGACGACGGCGGCCGCTTGCGTCTGCGCCACGTCCGCGACCCGGATGGTGACGGCGTCCCCGGCGAGCGTGGCCTTGAGGGCCGGCGCCGTGTCGTCCGCGATGACCTGCCCGGAGTCCATGACCATGACGCGCTCGGCGTAGCGGTCGGCCTCCTCGAGGTAGTGCGTGGTGAGGAACACGGTGGTGCCGTGCTCGGTGCGCAGGTCGAGGATGTGCTGCCACAGGTTGGCCCGGCTCTGCGGGTCGAGCCCCGTGGACGGTTCGTCGAGGAAGAGCAGCGGCGGGGCGTTCATGAGCCCGATCGCGATGTCGACGCGGCGCTTCTGCCCGCCGGAGAGGTGCTGCACCTGCTGGGCCGCGAACGGGGTGATGTCGAGCGAGGCGATGAGCTCCTCGGCCCGCTCGGCCGCCGCGGCGCGGGACATGCCGTAGAAGCGGCCCTGGCTCACGAGCTCGTCGCGCACGCGCTGGGCGGGGCTGCCGCTCGAGCCCTGGCCCACGTAGCCGATCGACGCGCGCACCGCGGACTGGGCGGTGGCGATGTCGTGGCCCACGACGGTCGCGGTGCCCGACGTCGGGGGGATGAGGGTGGTGAGCATGCGCAGGCTCGTGGTCTTGCCGGCGCCGTTGGGGCCGAGGAATGCGACGAGCTCGCCACGCTTGACCTCGATGGTGAGGTCGCGCACGGCGTCGACGGCCTTGCCCTTGGTCTGGAACCTCTTGGTGAGGTCGTGGGTGGAGATGACGGTGTCTGTGGTCATGCCTCCAACGGTGCACCCCGATGCGGACAGTTTCTGTCCGCATGGTGTGGGAATCTTTGAGCATGGCCGGAACAACCACCCGGGCGCTCGCCCTCCTCAACCTGCTCCAGACCCACCGCGCGTGGACCGGGCCGGAGCTCGCCTCGCGGCTCGCCGTGTCGGAGCGGACCCTGCGCCGCGACGTCGAGCGGCTGCGTGACCTCGGGTATCGGATTGAGTCGGCGCCGGGGGCCGACGGCGGCTACCGGCTCGAGGCGGGCAGCGCCGTGCCGCCGCTCCTGCTGACCGACGAGGAGGCCGTGACGATGGCCGTCGGGCTGCGGCTCGCCGCGATCCAGCGCCTCGTCGACGGCCCCGAGACGTCGCTGTCCGCGCTCGCGAAGCTCGAGCAGGTGCTGCCTGCCCGGCTGCGGCGGCGGGTCAACGCGCTCGCGGGGTCCTTGCAGCCCATCGGCCCGGACGGTCCGCTCGTCTCGCCGGAGGTGCTCGGCGAGCTCGCGCTCGCGTGCCGCGACCGGGAACGCGTGCGGTTCGCCTACACGGCCGCCGACGGCGCGGAGTCGCGGCGGCACGTCGAGCCCTACGCCGTGGTGCCCGCCGAGCGGGCGTGGTATCTCGTGGCCTACGACCTGGTGCGCGAGGACTGGCGCACGTTCCGCGTGGACCGGCTCGACGAGCTGCGTCGCACGGGGGCCCGGTTCGCGGCGCGCGAGCTGCCGGCCGACGACCTTGCCCAGTACGTCGCCGCCGCGACCTACTCCTACGCCACGCTCAGTATCGAGGCGCGCGCGGTGATCGACATGCCGCTCGAGGAGATGCGCGCGGCCTTCGGTCCCTGGTCACGCGGGGCCGAGGCGCTCGACGACGGGCGCACGTCCTGGCCCATCGCCGCGAGCTATGTGCCCGAGCTGCTCTTCGGGGTGGCATGGGTGCCCGAGGGTGTCAGCTACACGATCGAGGCCGACGACGACGTGCGCGCCGAGCTCCACGAGATCGCCCAGCGGCTGCTCGAGGCGACCCGCGGCGCGAGGTAGATCAGTGCTCGCGTCGCGCGCCAGGGTCACTGTCGAGGCTCGTGGGAATGCTCACGTGGAACTGTCCGCCGAGCCTCAGGCGGTGAGGATGCGCAGCGCGGCCTGCCCGCTGACCCGCCATTCAGATGGAAGCAGCCGCCAAGAGCGGGCGTCGTCCGGCAGGACCCTAGCCAGTGTCCTGAGCCGTGAGCGATCCGAGCCGGAGAATCGGTTCCGCTCGAGATAGGGGTCCTCGATCACTGCGAGCAGTAGTGCCGCGTCTTGAAGGTGGCGTTCTCTGTCCCGCGTGTCGGTCCGGTAGGCGGCGGCCTTGAGGACGACCGCCGCGAAAGGGGACGGGATGCTGATCGTCGTTGTACGTTCAGGCACGATGCTCAGGCGGGCGTTGATGGTGCGCTTGAGGGCTTGCGTGCCGCCTTCGATGGCGACCATGGCGTGGCCGCGCAGCTTCTCGATCACGCGTGGGGCAGCGTGCTCGGCCGCGAGCACATCGATGGCGCCTGGCGCGCCGGTGACCACGTCGTTCGTTGGGCGGATGACGTCCATGCCACTACGGAGACCGTGCAACTGAGCCATCAAGCCGCCCACAAGAGTCCACTTCTCGTGGGGAAGCACTGCTTCGAGCTCTGCCACATTCGGCCACGGTGCGCCCCAGCCGCCTGGTGGCGTGGGTACCTCGATGGTCGGACGGTTAGCCACGGAACGACTCCAAGGCTTGCTCGAGAGCGATGAGTCCGGCCCGGTGCTCGCGAGAGTCGAGCGACTCGACCAGATCCAGCGCGGCGAGCGTGACACTGCGTTGCGCAAGTTCGCGTACCACCGAGAGATCCATTGACGTGGCGCGGAGCGTGACGTGGCCGTCGTCGTCGGGAATCAGCCCGTGCCTGGACACAACGTCGCCGACAGCTGCCCTGTCGAGATATCCGTCAACGGTGCTGGTGGCCGCCAAGCCAAGTCGGGCGGCAGCATCGTTGCTCACCAGCTCGGTCGTGAGGTACCTGCCGGTTTGATGGTGGGCCGCATACCGAGTCACGTTGGCTCGGTTGCGCGCACTCGCCCCGAGCGCGGCTGCGTCGAGGCCGCGCAGCCGGGTACGGAGCCGAGATCGCTGACTTGCCCCCATCCACTCGGGGTCGACGCCGGTGAGCAGAGCGACTGCGCCCCAAGCGGTCTCTTCGGACCACGCGCGCGTGTGTGAGCCACCGCGTGCGGCAACGAGTCGTTCTACCGAGCGCCCGTCCAGCAGGCCTCGGGCCACCTGTCGCAACTTTCCCCGCTCGGCCAGGTGCTGTACCTGACGGACAGATACACCCAGCAGCTCTGCCGCATCGGCGACGGTGAGCAACGTCATGACAGACAGTTTCGCCTAGACGAATCTATCTGTCAACGCCAGCGAGTCCAACGAGGTGATCGACTCGTTCGCGGCGAACCGTTCTGAGCGCATCGGTCACGTCCATCGGGCCGAAGTCGAGCTCGCGGTCGTGCCGGTTCAGGCGCTCGTGGACCTCATCAAGGGTCGGGCGCTCGGCGGGATCTTCTCGACTCTGGATCACGCATCGAGCGTGCCGTGTGTGGGGCTGCTCCAGCAACCCGATACTTAGTCCAACGACCGTCGCAGGAGTAGTTTTCTCCCAGTCACCGAGCCAGGAGAACAGCCCGTGGAAGCTCTCGCCGTCGTCGTCGCCCTGCTCCTGCTCACCGTCGTGGTGGTCGGTGTGGGCGACAGGCTCGGACTGCCCTGGCCTGCGCTGCTGACGATCGTCGCCGCGCTCGCGGTGTTCGTGCCGAACGTGCCCGAGTTCGAGCTCGACAACGAGCTGATCCTGCCGCTGTTCCTGCCGCCGCTGCTGTGGGCGCTCGCGCGGCGCACCTCGTGGGTGATGTTCAAGGAGCGGTGGCGCACGATCCTCGGCTTCTCGGTGCTGCTCACCGTGGTCACGGTGGCGGCCGTCGCGTGGACGGCATGGCTGCTCGTGCCCGGCGCCACGCTCGCCGCGGCCATCGCGATCGGTGCGGCCGTGGCCCCGCCCGACCCGGTGGCCGTCGACGCCGTCGCCGAGCACGCCTCGATCCCGCGGCGCCTCACGAGCCTGCTGCACACCGAGGGCCTCTTCAACGACGCCGTCGCGCTCGTCGCGTTCCAGCTCGCGCTCGCCATCACGCTGCGGGGCGAGACGCTCGAGCCGCTCGCGATCCTGCAGACCTTCTCGTGGACGGTGGTGGCCGCCGTCGCGATCGGGCTCGGCGCCGGATGGCTCGCCGCGCGCGTGACCCGCTGGCTCACCTCGCCCGTGGCCCGAAGCGCGCTCACGCTGGTTGTCCCGTTCGCCGTCTACATGCTCGCCGAGGAGGCGCACGGTTCCGGGGTGATCGCCGTCGTCATCGCCGCCGTGTACCTGTCCGGCCGCAACGACGAGGTCGACGCGCAGGACCGGCTCACGAGCACGGCGTTCTGGCACGTCATCGAGCTGCTCGTGACCGGGCTCGCGTTCGGCCTGATCGGGCTGGAGTTCCGCGAGATCATCGACGACGCCGGCCGCGACCTCGGGCTCATGGTCCAGCACGGGCTCATCGTCGCCGCGGTGGCGATCGGCGTGCGCGTCGTGTGGGTGTTCGGCGGGCAGTGGCTCGCCCGCAAGAAGCGCCACGGCCAGACGACGCGCACCTGGCAGGAGTCGTTGCTCATCGCCTGGTGCGGCATGCGCGGACTCGTCACCCTGGCGCTCGTGCTGGCGCTGCCGGCCGCCGAGTTCCCGGTGCGTGCCGAGGCGCTCGTGATCGCCGTCGTCGTCCTCGTCGTGACGATGGTGCTGCCCGGCCTCGCGCTGCCGTGGCTCGTGCGGCGGCTGCACCTCGGGTCCGGCGAGTCGCCCGAGGACATCCAGGAGCGCGCGCTCGTGGCCCGGGCGCAGCGGGCGGCGTTCGGCGTGTTGCGTGAGGCCATCGCGGCCGGGGCACCGCCCGAGATGCTCGAGTCGCTCGCGCAGCGCTTCGGGGACGTCACGGGGGTGTCCGACGATGACGGAAACCTGGCCGCCGAGTACGCCGAGCGGGCCGAGCTCATGCGCGGGCGGCTGCGCCAGTACGGCGACCTGCGCGACGAGGCGCTCGCGGCCGCGACGGCCGAGGTGCTGCGGGCGCGCGGCGAGCCGGGGATCGACCCGCACATCGTCGACATCGTCCTGGGAGACCTCGACCGGATGGCCGTGGGCCACGGCTCCCGCGGCCGCTAGCTACTCGGCCGCGCGGCGGGTGAGGGGGAGCTTGGCCGGGGTGAAGAGGGCCGTGGCACCGCCCGCGAGGAGGGGTAGGACGACGACGGCCGCCGCGAGCACGGTCCACGGGACCACCATCTGCCAGCGTGGGTCGGGGTGCTCGGTCCCCAGCCCGGCCGACGCCGTGACGAGGGCCCAGCCGACGGCGAGCCCGCCGACGATGCCGGGCACCACGCCCGTCGCGGTGAGGAACCCGGACTGCAGTCCCGCGACGCGCCGTCGGACGCGGGGCGCGGCGCCGACGGCGGACAGCGTGGCCAGGTCAGCCCGCGACTCGACCGCCGCGAGCCCGGAAGCGATCCACGTCGCACCGAGCGCGAGCAGGCTGGCCGCACCGACGAGGGCCAGGACCGTGAGCGAGACGTCGCGTTCGGGCCGGGCCTCGATGCTCGCCGACATGTCCGGGTCGATCGCCCAGACGGCGGCATTGAGGGAGTTCTCCTGCTCGTGGGTCCACGGCGAGGACGGCGTGGCGAGCACGACGTGCGGTGTCACGGTCAGGTCCACCCCTGTGAACTGGTCGATCGCCGAGGGCGGCACGATGGTGTTGTGGAAGACGGCGAGATCGCTCGTGACGACGGCGCCGGGGAGCGTCGCGGCGAGCACCGGCTCCGTCGCGTCCGCCTGGTTGATCTGGAGTCGCACGGTGCCGTCCGGCCACAGCAAGGAGGCGCCCAGCACGACCGTCCTGCCTGCCGCGAGGGCTTCGGCGGCGAGGGCCGCGCCGTCGTCGTCCAGGAGCGAGAGCACGGTGCCGTCGTCGACGAGCACGCCGTTGACGGGCCCTGTCCCGGCGTGCAGCGTGGAGTTCGACCAGCGGCCGAGGGAGAGCTCGTCCTGTGCGCAGCGGGGGTCGTCGGAGTACTCGGCCTGGACTTCCTCGCTCGGGTCGGGGATCAGGTACCACGGGCAGATCTGTGACTCGTCCTCCACGGGGTAGAGGCCCCACCAGTCCTCCTGCTCGGGCAGCTGGGTCGGCAGCGCGACGCCGAGGGTCGCGACGTCAGCGCCGGGGTCGATGTCGTGGATCGCCGCCGTGACGGCCGCCGCCGTCTCGGGTGTGCTCAAGCTGTTCTTCCCATAGGTCGTGAGCCGCACCTTGACGGTGCCCTCGCTGACCTCGGCCTGCCACGACGCGCTGTTCTGCTGCGCCTCGGCGGCCATGTAGACGGCGCCCGCCGTCGCGGCCGCGATCGCACCGAGGATCGCCGCCGCGGCCGGCGCCGTGCGACCGCGCTGTCGGGACAGGTCGCGCAGCGCGATCCGGGTGGCGACCCCGGCGCGCCGGGCGAGCACACCGGTCGCGCTGATGATGAGGCCCGATGCCGTGACGAGCCCGAGCACGATCAGTACGCTGCCGGCCGCGGACAGCGTCGAGGAGCCGACGCGCCCGCCGTAGAGCGCGAGCGGCACGCCGAGGCCGGCCGCCACGAGCCCCACGATGCCGAGGGTCGCTCGGGGGCGCGCCTCCGAGCGGCGGCCCGCGAGCGCCGCGACCACGTCGACCCGAGCCGCCTGTCGCGCCGGGATCCACGCGGCGAGCACCGCGATGAGCGTCCCGACGAGCACGAGCCCCGCGACCCACGGCGGCACCACGAGGTTGGGGAAGACGATGTACGGGTCGGGGTACGGCCAGAGCACCGCGAGCGTGGCGAGGAGGATGCCGAGCCCGACGGCGAGCACCGAAGCGCCGAGCCCGATGACGACCCCGTTCGCCAGCACGATGCGCCGCAGGTCCCGTCGTGTGCCACCCGTCGCGGCCACGAGGGCCAGGGAGCGGGACTGCCGCCGCGCCCCGACGGCGAACGCCGGGCCCACGAGCAGCACGACCTCGAGCACGGCGAGGGCGATGATGAGTCCGACCTGCGCGGCGACCTGCGACGAGCTGTTGCCCCACCCGGACTCGATGACGAAGTAGGGCACGGCGTCGCGCGCTGGCGGGTTCTCGAGCACGTGACGACTCGTGGCGAAGAGACCGCTGCGGTTGAGCGTGACGACGTCGTCCCAGGTCAGCGGCTCGTCGCCGAGCACGAACCATGAGGGCTTCGCCGCGTCGAGGGGGACCGTTCCGGGAGCGGCGACGATGTAGGCGTCGTTGGCCGAGAGCAGCGCGGTCACCGTGGTGGAGACCGTGGCCCCGTCGACCTCGAGGTCGACCGTGTCGCCGATCGCGATCCCAAGCTTGTGGGCTTGCGACCGACTCAGCCCGATCTCCCCGGGGGCGAGGGGGGTCTCACCTTCGAGCACGAGGACGGTCCGGGCGAGCTCGCCACTCGCGTCGACCGTACGGGCGGGGAGCGGTTCGTCAATGGCACCGGGGACGTCGAGAATCGCCTCGCTCTCCCACTGCGTCGAGATCACCGCGCCAGGGACGAGCTCGCGCACGAGTGCTTCGGCCTCGGCGGCGGTCAGCATGACTCCCCCGTAGGACTGGTTCCCGTCCTCGTCGAGCGTGAGGCCGCACATCGCCGGCCCGTCGCCGTTCGGCCTCTGCGCCAGGGGTACGCACCCGGCCTCTTGCCGCACGAGCGCCTGCGCGGTCGGGCCCAGTCTCGTCTCGACGTGCGTCGCCTCGGTCGGCATCGTTGACGGGAGCAACACCAGCACCGCCGCGATGAGCATGAGCGGCAGCCCCACCATCACGGCACTCAGTGCCGTGCGCCCCTTCGCCCGCAGCGCCTGCCGCCGGGCGATGCGCAGCGCGGCCGCCCAGGGGGCGAACCAGCGGTTCACGCCAAGGGCCCGGCGGCGAGCAGCGACTCCGGCTCCGGGCGCCCGCCCGTGGAGTCGACGATCACGCCGTCGCGCAGGAACACCGTCCGGTCCGCCCACGCGGCGAACCGCGCCTCGTGCGTCACGAGCAGCCCGGCCGCCCCGGCGTCGATGCGGGCGCGCAGCAGCCGCATGACGTCCTCCCCGGTGAGCGAGTCGAGTGCTCCCGTCGGCTCGTCCGCGAGCAGCAGGCGGCGCGGCCCCACGAGCGCGCGGGCGATCGCGACGCGCTGGCGCTGCCCACCGGACATCTCCTCGGGGAAGCGGTCCGCGACCTCGCGCAGCCCCACCTCGTCGAGCGCGCGCATCGCCTCGCGTCGGGCCTTGCGCGCCGAGACGCCGTCGAGCTCGCGCGGCAGGGAGATGTTCTCCGCAGCCGTGAGTGCGGGGATGAGGTTGAAGTCCTGGAACACGTAGCCCACCCCGCGCCGCCGCAACCGGGCGCGACGGTTCTGGTCGAGGCCCGTGAGCTCTTCACCCGCAACCTCGACCGTGCCCGTGGTGGGTGTGTCGAGCCCACCCGCGAGCGTCAGCAGCGTCGACTTGCCCGAGCCCGACGGCCCCATGACGGCGACGAGCTCGCCGAGCTGGACCTCGAGGTCGATGCCCCGCAGAGCATGCACCTCCGCCTCGCCCGAGCCGTGCACGCGCGTCACGGCAGACATGCGCAGCAGCACGGGGCCGCTCATCGTGCGCCCCCGTCCCGGTGTGCACCGACCGCGTCCTGCGGCGACGCCGGTCCCCCCTGCGGACCGGCGTCGTTGGGAGTGGGAGTCCCGCCGTGGGTCGCCGTCGTCCCGGAGGTCGCCGTCGTCCGCGGTTCCTTCGTGTCCGACGACGGCGCGCTGCCCGACGACGACGCAGCCCGGGCGATGCGCGCCTCGACGTGATCGAGCCACCGGACCTCCGCCTCGGTCGTGAACACGAGGTTGTCGAGCACGAGGGCCCACGTGAGATCCGCGCCCTGATCGGCCGCGAGCTTCGTGTAGTCGCGAAGGGCGCGCATCGTCTCGGTGCGCTGGGACTGGATGATCGCGCGCACGTCCACGCCGGGTGCGGTCACGGCGAGCGCGATCTTGATGGCGAGCTCGTCGCGGCTCGGGGTACCGCGCACCACCGGCGTGGTCCACCACGAGTCGACCGCCGCGCGGCCGGAGTCGGTGAGCCGGTAGCGCTCGACGTGCTGGGGTGCGCCCTGGCCCGAGAGGGCGCCGTCGTCGTCTGCCTTGCTGTCGTTGGCGGTGCCGGTGTCGCCATCGGCGGGGAGCGGTTCGACGAGGCCGTCGCGCACGAGTCGCTGCACCGTGGTGTAGGCCTGGCCGATGTTGAGGGGCCACGTGCCGCCCGTGCGCGCCTCGAAGCGCTGGCGCAGGTGGTAGCAGTGCATCGGCTCTTCGGCGAGCAGGGCGAGCATGCCTTGGCGAACGGTCACGGGCGCTTCCCATCGATGGTTACCGGGTAAGGTGGGACCATGCTTACCGAGAAACCATGGGCTGTCAACGCGGCGCGCCCGCCGCGCGGCTCCACCCGCGGGACTACCTCGGTCCCCTTCGCGGCGGACTCGGCAGCACCGGGAAATCGTGCCGTGCGGCGATGTGCCGGGATGGGTGCGCGGCGCAAGGTGGAGCCATGACCACGCACAGCGATCCCCATGAAGCACAGCACCCGCTGCTCGTGCGCGACCTCGTGGTCGGCGCCGTCACGTTGGCCATGGTCGGTGGGTTGCTGTTCGGTCTCGCGCTCGTCGTCAAGGCGGCGGTGGAGATCCTCGGCATGGTCGCGGTCGCCGGGTAGTGGCGCGCCGATCCAACGGCTGGCCGTGGGGAGTCCTCGGTGCCGTCCTGCTCGCCTTCGCGACGCTCCAGCTCACCGGGCTCGCGCCGTGGGCGCAGGCCGACCAAGGTGCGACGGCCCTCGACGCCAAGCTCGAGCGCTCGATGGGACGGGCGATCGCGGCCGCGGCCGAGGACGACGTCGAGCTGACGATCACCTCGGGACTGCGCTCCGTGGACGAGCAGCGGGTGCTGTGGGACGAGGCGCTCGACCAGTACGGCAGCGAGCAGGAGGCCGCCCGCTGGGTGCTGCCCCCGGAGCTGTCCGCGCACGTGCAGGGGCTCGCCGTCGACGTCGGGCCCGCCACCGGCGCCGCGTGGCTCGCCGAGCACGGCGCGCGCTGGGGACTGTGCCAGATCTTCGCGAACGAGCCGTGGCACTTCGAGCGCGCCACCAAGAACAAGGGCACGTGCCCCGAGCTCCTCCCCGACGCCTCGGTGCTGCTCGACCGCTAGCGTGGTCGTCCGTGAGCCGGGAACCGCTACAGCTGCCGGGCTTTCGGAGCTTCTGGACGGCCAGCACGGTGGGGTTCACGGGACTCGCCGTCACGACCGTGGCCGTCGACGTGCTCGTGATCGACGTCCTGGCGGCCACCGAGGCGCAGGTTGGCCTGGTGAGGGCGACCCAGTTCCTGCCGTACCTCCTCATCGGCCTCGTGGCGGGTGCGTACGTGGACCGGTGGCGTCGTCGGCCGACGCTCGTCGCCTTCAACCTCGCGCAGGCCGTCCTGCTGCTCGCGGTGCCCGTGCTCTTCGTGGTCGACGCGCTCACCCTCGTGACGACCGCGATCATCCTCTTCGCGGTCGGTTGCTGCGCCGTCTTCATCGCGGCCGCGGAGCAGTCCTACCTCCCGGACCTCGTGCCTCGTGGCTCCCTCGTCCTGGCCAACGCACGCCTCGGGCAGTCGATGACGGTGGCGCAGTCCGCAGGCCCCGCGCTGGGTGGGCTGCTCGTCACCGCGCTGAGCGCCCCCGCAGCGCTGCTTGCCACGAGCGTCAGCCGGCTCGTCTCGGCCCTGCTCATCGCGCGCATCCGCAGCCCCGAGCCCGCGCCCAGCCCGGAGCGCGTCCCCATGCACCGTGGGATCGCCGAGGGTCTTGCCTTCGCCTACCGTCACCGCACGCTCGCACCGCTCGCGGCGTCGACCCACGTGTGGTTCCTGGCCAACAGCATCGCCGTCACGGTGCTCGGGCTCTTCGTGCTCCGCGACCTCGCGCTGTCTCCCGCCGCGTACGGCGTCGTGCTCGCGGCGGCCGGTGTGGGTGGCCTGCTGGGGGCGCTCTGCGCGACGCGGGCGGCGGCACGGTTCGGCGAGGGGAACGTCATCATCGCCAGTCGTGGCGTGTGCGCGCTCACGTGGGTCGCGACGGCGCTGACGCCGGGCGCGGGAGCCCCGTGGCTCCTCGTCGCCTACCTGGGTACGGTCCAGCTGCTCTACGGCTTCTCGATGGGGGTCGAGGACCCGAGCGAGATGGCGTACCGGCAGGTCGTCACGCCTCGATCGATGCTCGGCCGGGTGAACGCGACCCTGCGCTCGGCGAACCGGTCGGTGGCCGTCGTGGGCGCCGTCGTGGGCGGCATCCTGGCGGGCGCGATCGGGTTCCGGCTCACGTTCGTCGTCGTCGCCGTGGTGTTCGCCGTCTCCGTCACGATCGCTGCGCTCTCCCCGGTGCGCGGCGCCCGGAGCGGTTGAGTCCCCGCGTACAGTGCCGACATGTCCAGCACTTCCGCGCCGACGCCGACGACGGCCACCAGCGACCCGACCACCCCGAGCAAGGAGATCACCGTCGCGGTGATGCTCCCCCGGGACCTGCCCCGCGCGGACGTGCTCCCGTTCGCGCGCCGGGCCGACGCGCTGGGCTTCGATGCGCTGTGGGTCGTCGAGGACCTCGGCTTCCGTGGCGGGATCGCGCAAGCGGCGGCCGCGCTCGCCGTGACCGAGCGGATCCGGGTCGGCATCGGCATCCTCCCCGTGGCGGCGCGCAACGTCGCGTTCACGGCGATGGAGCTCGCGAGCCTCGCCGAGCTGTTCCCGGGCCGGCTCGACGTCGGGCTCGGCCACGGCATGCCGGGCTGGATGCGGCAGGCCGGTGCGTGGCCCACGAGCCCGCTGACCCTGCTGCGCGAGTACACGACGGCGCTCCGTGAGCTGCTGCGCGGCGAGACCGTGACCGTCGACGGGCGCTACGTGAAGCTCGACGGGGTGCGCCTCGAGTCGCCGCCCGCCGTCGTCCCGCCCCTGTACGCCGGGGTGCGCGGGCCGAGGTCGCTCGCGCTCGCGGGCGAGGTCGCGGACGGCACCGTGCTCGCCGAGCCCGTCACCCCCGAGTACCTGCGCGCCGCCCTCGCGCTCGTCGGTGCCGGACCGGACCACCGGGTCGTGACCTACAACGTCGCGTGCCTCGACGACGACGCCGCCGCGGCGCGCCGGACCGTGCGGCCTGCCCTCGAGTGGATCGGCGAACCCGACTGGGACGTGCACATCGACCCGTTGCCGTTCGCCGACGAGTTCCGGGCGCTGCGGGCGGGCAGCTCGAACCGCACGGAGTTCGCGCAGCGCCTGCCGGACGCGTGGGTCGACCGTCTCGCGATCGCGGGGACGCCCGACGCCGCACGCGCCCAGCTCGAGGCGCAGCGGGACGCCGGAGCCACGACCGCGGTGCTCATCCCCGCCGGGCCCGACCCGCTCGCTGCCCTAGAAGCACTAGGACGCATAGTCCGCCCCTAACGGCGCCCCGCCGTCCCCCCTGAGCCCCCACCCCCACCCGCTGAGATCGGCAGTTTGGCCCGAGATGGGGCCGCCAGAGTGCCTATCTCGGTCCAGACTGCCGATCTCAGCGAGTCGAGTTCAGCGGGGGTGGGAGGGGGTGAGGTCGAGGAGGTCGCGCCAGGGGCGGTAGTGCTGCACGGCGAAGCCCCGGTAGCCCCGTGAGCCGCGCAGCGTCGCCCGTACGGTCGCGGCTTCGCGTTCCAGTGCCGCGTCGTCGTCGAACCGCGGGACGCCGTCGTCGGGCACACCGGCCGCGACCCCGATCGAGAACCCGGCCCGGCGCGCGTCGCACAGCAGCGCGGCGGGCGCGATCCGCTCGAGGATCCCGGTGGGTCCCTCGGTACGGACCGAGTCGACGAGCACGGTGATGCGCGCGACCCGGTCGAGGACGGCGTCGAGCAGGGGTACCCCGCCGTCGTCGGCCGTCGGCGCGAACCACCACGGGACGTCGACGTCGAGCGGCAACCCCCGCGCGGCCTCGCGTGCCGTGTCGAGCGCCGCGAGGTAGCCGGACCAGATGCGACCGCGCTCGGTGTCCCACGCGGGGTGGCCCCACGGCGTCAGGTCGAGGTGGACGCGGTGGAAGGGGGCGGCGGCCAGGGCATCGCTGGCCCAGGCCCCGGCGAGCTCCGGGGTGTCGAACCAGCTCGGGTCGCCGCCGAGCGCCGCGACGTACGTGCGCCGCGAGCGCAGCAGCCGGCACGTGCGGGCCGTCCACTCCCCGACGGGGCCAGGGCCGCCGCCCGCGACGGTGAGGTAGACCTCGGTCACCCGGCGCGCGCGCACGAACTCGACCAGCTCGGCGGGCGCTGCGGGCGCGTACCCGGTGCCGAGCGCGTCCACCGTGGGGTCGACGTCGTTGTCCCGCACCCACATCGAGCGCACGGGGGACGTCGTGTAGGGGAGTGGCGGCAGCGGTGGTGCGGAGTCGGGCACGCGCACAGCCTCTCACCGGCCGCGGGTGCCCGGTCCAGGTGTCCGCCGTCGTCGGCCCGTCCCGATCGGATGAGACGATCGTTTGCATGGACCTTCGTATCTTCACCGAACCCCAGCAGGGCGCCTCGTACGCGGACCAGCTCGCCGTGGCCAAGGCGACCGAGGAGCTCGGGTTCGACGCCTTCTTCCGCTCCGACCACTTCCTCGCGATGGGCGACCGTGACGGCCTGCCCGGCCCCACCGACTCGTGGGTCACGCTCGGTGCGCTCGCGCGCGAGACGAGCCGCATCCGCCTCGGCACCCTCGTCACGTCGATGACGTTCCGGCACCCCGGGATGCTCGCGGTGCAGGTCGCGCAGGTGGACGACATGTCCGGCGGGCGCGTCGAGCTGGGTCTGGGCGCCGGCTGGTTCGCCGAGGAGCACGCGGCCTACGGGGTGCCGTTCCCAGAGCGCCGCTTCGGCCCGCTCACCGAGCAGCTCGAGGTCCTCACGGGCCTGTGGGGCACGCCCCTCGGCGAGACGTTCGACTACGACGGCGAGCACTACCGGCTCAAGGACTCCCCGGCGTTGCCCAAGCCGGCGCAGCATGACCCCGTGCACCCCGAGCGGGCGGGTGTGCCGATCGTCGTGGGTGGCCGCGGGCCGAAGCGCACCCCCGCGCTCGCCGCCCGGTTCGCCGCCGAGTACAACGCGAGCTTCCCGGAGAAGTCCGCGATCCCGGGGCTGTTCGCCACCGTGCGCGAGGCGTGCGTCGCCGTCGGGCGGGACCCGTCGTCGCTCACGTACTCGGTGGCCCTCGTGCTGTGCGCCGGGACGACCGAGGCCGAGTTCGCGCGCCGGGCGGCGGCGATCGGGCGCGAGCCGGGGGAGGTGCGCGAGCACGGCGTCGCTGGCACCCCGGCCGAGCTCGTGGACACGATCGAGACGCTGCGCGAGCAGGGTGTCCAGCGGCTCTACCTGCAGGTCCTGGACCTCGCGGACCTCGACCACCTCGACCTCGTCGCGCGCGAGGTAGTACCCCAGCTCAGCTGAGCGGCCCCCCGGCGGTCCCGGCGGTCCTTGCGAGACGCTGAACGATTGCGTGCGTGTGGCGCACGCAATCGATCAGCGTGACGCTTGGTCGGCTCGGTAGGGCGAGCGGGCCGGCCCGACGGGCCGGTGGGGCGGGGCGGCGAGGCGGGCGACCGTGCCGGCGAAGAGCCCGAGCACGAGCACGTTGCGGGCGACGAGTACCCAGCCCACCAGCGCATCACCGCCCACGAGCTCGAAGTAGCCGATCGGGATCACGAGGTGCGTCAGAGCGGCGATCACGAGCCCCCACACGGCCACGACCGGCCAGGAGAACCAGGTCAGCCACCGTGGTGCAGCGGGGTCCGTGGCGCGGCCGTCGTCCTCGACATCCTCGGCCTTCCCGCGTACGGAACCCAACGCCCACCCCGCGAGCCCCACGGCGATGGGCGCGGCGATCCACGTCAGGAACTGCGGCGAGCCCACCTTGTTCGTGACGATGAGCGCGAGCGTCAGGGCGAGGCCGGACCAGGCGAGCAGCTCGGCATCGGCCAGCCGCCCGCGCGCGCGCCACGTGAGCCAGCACAGCGCACCCACCGCGAGGGGCAGGAGCCAGCCGAGCAGATCGGCAGCGAGCGCGGTGCCGGGCCCGTGGATCTCCCACGTGATGAGCTCGTCGTTGTAGACCGCCTCGGCGTCGCCGCCCGTGATCCACCGGATCACCCACCACGACGCCGCCACGGACTCGAGCTGCAGCCCGCGCCCCTCCTGGGCGGACGCGAAGCTCGCCACGTTGCGCAGGCCACCGCCCGCAACGACAAGGCCGACGACGACGGCGCACACCGCCGCCGCTGGCACCACGACCTCTCGCCACGGGCGCTTGGCGATCGCGAAGAGCGAGAAGACCAAGGCCCCGGGCGCGACCTTGATCCAGGCACCCACGGTCAGCAGCACAGCGGCCGCGCGAGGTCGGCTCGCGGCGAGCAGCAGCGCCACGATCGCGATGGGGACCACGATCGCGTCGATGCGGCCGAAGGCCACGGGACCCAGCAGCGCGAGGAACGCGATCCACCAGACCGCGCCGAGCCACGCGCGCCGCACGAGCGCCACCGTGGCCACCGCGTTGAGCGCGGTGACGAGTGCGAGCCACGCCGCCATGTACGGCCCCCACTCGACCGTGGAGACGAACCCGGGCAGCGTCACGGGCACGATCGCGAGCGCGGGGTAGACCCACGGAAAGTCGAGCACGGGCCAGACGCCGTTCTCGAGACCGTCCCACGCCCAGTACTGGTAGAGCCCGACGTCGCCGAAGCCCACGCCGGGGTCCACGATCCCGTCCCGCCAGTAGAAGGCGTGGACGAGCAGGAACGCCGCACAGACGACCGCCCGGGACCACAGGGTCCCGGGCGGTGCGTCTGGTGTGGCGCGAGGGGGCACTAGCTGGAGCTGGCCGTGGCCGCGAACACCAGGAAGAACAGGATGAGGGCGATCGTGCCGAGCACCCACAGGCCGAGGCCGACCCAGCCGAGGATCTTGCCGACCTTCGCGAGCTGGGCGCCGTCCTCCCCGGTGTTGCGGATCTGCTTGTCGGCCATCGGCCCGGTGATCACCGCGACGATGGAGCCGACGAACGGCAGGAAGGTCAGGCCGCCGATACCGGCGATGAGCGTGATGATCGCCATCGTGTTGGTGACCTTGCCGGCGGCACCGGGCGCGGCGGGCGGCGGGGCGGCCGCATAGCTCGGGCTGGGCGGCGGCGCGGCGGCCGGGGGCGGCGGCGCAGCTTCAAAACCAGACGGTGCGGGCGAGGGGACCTGCCCGGGGTCGTTCGTGTTCTCACTCATGCGCTTCTCCGCATCACGATTCGGTCGGTTGCCCTTGAAGCATGGCACAGATGGCTCTGACCTGGCAGGGGGCGCGGCACGCCTACGACGACGTCGACCCGCCAGGCCGCCGTCGGCCCCAGAGGCGAAGCCCGAGGCGCTCCCTGCCCGGGTCGCGGAACAGCTCGGAGTCCACGAGCTCGTGCCGGTTGACGTACGTCGTCGCGACCGCCAGCACCGTGGCCGCGACGGGGAGCGCGAGGAACGCGCCGAGCCACCCGAACACCGCGCCGAACGCGAGCACGACCACGAGGGAGACGGCGGGGTTCATCTCGAGGGTGCGCGCCGAGACCTTCGGAGCGATCGCGAAGTTCTCCACCTGCTGATACGCGACCACGAACACGGCGACCCCGAGGGCGTGCCACGGCGACTGGGTCGACAGCGCGATGATCGCGGGAAGCCCGCCGCCGAGGTAGACCCCGATGGTCGGCACGAACTGCGACACGATCCCCGTGAAGAGCCCGAGCGGCAGGGCGTACGGCGTGCCGAGGATCGACAGGAACACGACCGTGACCACGGTGGCGATCGCGGCGAGGATGATGCGCGTCGTGATGAAGTCCGAGACCCGGGCCTGAGCGACCTCCCAGATGCGCAGCACCTCCTCCTGGCGCCTCGGTGCGAGCCAGCGACAGATCGACGCCCGGAACCGCGGGCCTGCCGCGCACAGGTAGTAGGTGACGATCACGACGGTGGTCACGGCGAACACGCCGCTGACGATCGACGAGCCCACCCCTAGCGCCCGGCCGGCGAGCTCCTCGCCCCAGCGCTGGACGGCGGTGAGCAGCACCTCGTCGGCGTCGGGCACGGTGATCGCGAAGCGCTCGAGCAGCAGCTCCTGGGCGCGGGTGTAGAGCGCCGGAACCGAGCGGCCCAGCTGGATCACCTGGGTCACGAAGAGCTGCCCGCTCAGCGCGAGGAGCCCCGCAGCGGCGAGCGCCGTGCCGACCATCGTGATCGCGGTGGCCACGCCTCGGCGCACCCCGCGGCGCACGAGCCACAGCACGGACGGCTCGAACGCGAGGGCGAGGAAGAACGCGACCACGAGGTTCGCGACGAGTCCGAGCAGCGCCCCGCCGGCGTACCAGGCGAACATCCCGAGGAAGACGGCGACCACCGCCATGCCGAGCGCGCGGGCCCACCAGCGGGGCGGACGTGGGGACTCGTGGGGGGACTCGTGCGGGTGCCCGGTGTCGGGCGTTGGGCTGGTCACGGGGCCGGTCATTCCGCGAATCTAGCCACGCCCGTCCGCTACACCCTCGGCGGCGCGCACGAAAGGGCCGAACCGACCCGCGCGGCACCGTCGTCGTCGCTAGTGTTCGACCGGGCCCGCGCGGCGCGGGTCGCGAAAACGTGTGCGAAGGAGCCTCATGAGTCAAGGAACATCGCTGCGGGAGCGGCTCGGGTTCGTCGGTTGGCAGCGGCACGGCGACGGCAGGGTCGTCACGCCGGGAGAGATCGTGCTCCCCAGGGAGCGGCTGAGCTGGCCGCGGTCCATCGGGCTCGGCACCCAGCACGTGCTCGCCATGTTCGGTTCGACCATCTTGGTCCCGATCATCACGGGGTTCCCCGTGGCCACCACCCTCTTCTTCTCCGCGATCGGTACCGTGCTCTTCCTGCTCGTCACGGGCAACCGCCTGCCGAGCTATCTCGGCTCGAGCTTCGCGTTCCTCGCGCCCATCGGTGCCGCGACGGCGTCGGGTGGCATGGGCTCGGCGCTGTTCGGCATCCTGGTCACCGGTCTGCTGCTCGCGGCCGCGGGCTTCGTGGTGCACTTCGCCGGCCCGCGATGGATCCAGCTCTTCATGCCCCCGGTCGTGACGGGCACCATCGTGGCGCTCATCGGCTTCAACCTCGCGCCCGTCGCGTGGGGAAGCCCCGTCACGGCCGATTCATCGGGCTCGGGCTTCCAGGCCTCGCCCCTGACGGCCACAGTCACTCTCGGCGCGATGCTGCTCGCGACGGTGCTGTTCCGCGGCATCCTGGGGCGGCTGTCGATCCTGCTCGGCATCGTCATCGGCTATCTCGTGGGTCTGCTGCGCGGCGAGGTCGACTTCACGCTGGTGGAGTCCGCGGCGTGGCTCGGCGCACCCGAGTTCAACGCGCCGACGGTGGACTTCGGCGTGCTGCTCATCTTCCTGCCGGTCGTGCTCGTGCTCGTGGCGGAGAACATCGGCCACGTGAAGTCCGTCGCGACGATGACGGGAGAGAACTACGACCCGCTCATGGGCCGCGCACTCATCGCCGACGGCATCGCGACCACCATCGCGGGTGCCGGCGGTGGTTCGGGGACGACGACGTACGCCGAGAACATCGGCGTCATGGCCGCATCCCGGGTGTACTCCACGGCGGCGTACTGGTTCGCGGCCGGTGGCGCACTGGTGCTCGCGCTGTCGCCGAAGTTCGGTGAGCTCATCAACTCGATCCCGCCCGGCGTGATCGGCGGCGCGGCGACGCTGCTGTTCGGCATGATCGGCATGCTCGGTGCGCGCATCTGGGTGCAGAACAAGGTCGACTTCGGTGACCCGGTGAACCTCATGTCCGCGGGTGTGGCGCTCGTCATCGCGATCGCCGGGTTCCAGTTCGCGACGGACGGCGGGCTCGTCTTCGGCGGCATCGCCCTCGGCACCGCGGCCTCGCTCGTGCTCTATCACGGCATGCGTTTCATCGCCCGCCGCCGGGGCACCTCCCACGAGGAAGCGGCCACCCCGGCCGCCGTCCCGGCCCCACCCGCCTCGGACCTCCCCGACCCCCGCTGACCCGCCGACCCTACACCCCACCACACCTCGCCATCCCTGTCGACTCACCCCTGTCGACTCACCCCTGTCGACCTGCCTCCCGCTGACGCACCCCCGTTGTGCGGGACGTTCTCCCGTTGTGCGGGACACCGTGCACGCGAATCACCCGTTGCGGGACGTTGTGCGCACATAGCGTCCCGCAACGCGTTGGTGCGGAGGGGCTAGGTGGTGCCGGGGGGCTAGGTGGTGACGGGGGGCCAGGTGCGCGGGGGGCCCGGGGGTGGCGGGGTCAGGGCAGGAGGGGGAGGGCTAGGTGGACGACGCCGGGGTGGCTGGCCAGCCGGGTCATGCCCAGGTGCTCGTAGAAGGAGATCGCTCGCTCGTTGCGGTCCGAGGCCCCGAGGTGCACACCGGGGACGCCGCGGGAGCGCAGTGCGTCGAAGAGCGTCTCGAGCAGGCGCCGGCCCCAACCCCCGCCCTGCGCCTCGGGCAGCAGGTCGATGTGCAGGTGCGCGGGGAACGGCGCGAGGTACGCCGGCTCAGGACCGGCCGGGGAGTGCAGGATGTCGAGGAGCCACACGTCGCTCGGGTCCTCGGCGATCGAGCGGGGGTGGCGCTCTCGGGCCGCGGGGAACCAGTCGCGCTCGGCGGCGATCCGGAACGCCCCCGTGTCCGCGACCCCCATCACGTAGCCGAGCACCCTGCGTCCGCCGTCGTCGGCCCCCTCCTCGTCCCCGGAGTCGAGCACGAAGGCGAGCTCGGGCGCGAGCTCGAGGTAGGGCAAGGCCCAGATCTCGGCGTACAGCTCGGGGGTGGCAACCCGGCCCCGGGCGTCCTCGCCGTGCCACGCGGTCCGCACGCAGATGTCGACGACGGCCTCACGGTCCGCCGGTGCGTAGGGCCGGATGAACGGGGTCACCCGTCGGCGCCGGCCTCGTCCTCGCCGGCGGGGGACTCTTCCTCGGTGGACTCGGCGTCGTCCTCCGCGTCCTCGTCGTCCGCCGCGGTGCGCGTCGGCGCCGGCACGGGCTCCGCCTCGGAGAGGGGCACGCAACCGGCGACGGGCTTGAGCGGCTCGTCGGCGGCGAGGGGCACGAGGTCGAGCGCGACGAGCTCGGTGAACCCCGAGCCCACCGCGAGGTCGATCGACCCGTCGGTGCGCTCGTCGTAGGAGAGGGTCGCTCCGGACACGTGCGCCGCGAGCGTGTACGCATCGGCGATCCCCTGGGCGCCGAACCCGATGCGCGCCACGCTGCGCAGCTTGAGCGGGTAGTTGTCCGTGTCGCCGATGCCGAAGCCGCGCTGACCCAGCAGGTCCGCGACGGACCCCGCGAGGCCCGGCCGGGCGGTCGCGTTGAAGACGTTGATCGTGATCGAGTCGTACGCGACGGGCAGGGTGTCCGCCGGCACGCACGGCACGGCGGCGGTGGTGGCGGACGGCGATGCCGAGGCCGTCGTGAAGTCACGCTCGAAGGGGCCGTCCATGCTGCCCGTCCAGATGGCCGCGGCACCGAGTCCGACGGCGGCGAGCCCCGCGAGCACGCCGCCGAAGATCACGGCTTGGCGCTCGCGCTTGTGCCGGCGTCGCAGCTTGCGCTTGCGCGCGGCGATCGCGGCGGGATCGGTGGTCACAGGAAGGAACGGTAGTCGATCACGAGGGCCCCCAAGGTGCGCTGTCCCTAGAGAACCAGGACACGGGCGTGCAGGAGCGGACGCTGTTGCAGGGCGGCGCGCACGGCGCGGTGCAGGCCGTCCTCGAGGTACATCGTCCCCTTCCACTTCACGACGTGCGCGAAGAGGTCACCGTAGAAGGTCGAGTCGTCCGAGAGCAGGGCGTCGAGGTCGAGCGTGCGCTTGGTCGTCACGAGCTCGTCGAGCCGCACCTGGGTCGGGGGGACCTCCGCCCACTGGGCAGGCGTCGCGTAGCCATGCTCCGGGTACGGTCGGCCGTCCCCCACGCCCTTGAAGATCACCCCGCGAGTGTAGGGGTGGCCTGCGCGGTGGGCTCGGGAAGGCGCGGGCCTTCACCGGCTCGTCACGAGACCGTGACCTCATCTGCACCCGCGCGTGTCGCGTGCAAGGTCAACGCCCGTTCGTCGGTAGCGAGGACGCCGACGGCGGTACGGTGCGGGCATGAGGCTCCCCGGGGTGCGGGTTCTGGCGTCGTCCGCCGTCGTCGTCATGCTGCTCGGTGCGAGCGCTGGATGCTCGCGCGGCCCGGTCGAGGAGGAGATCGACATCTTCCCCTTCGATGCACTGCTGCGTGTCGAGCTCGGTGACGGTCCCGACAAGTTCTTGGTGCGGCAGGTCGTGGAACAAGGGCAGGCGGTGGTCCGGTGCATGCATGCGCAGGGCTTCGAGTACTACCCGGGTCCGGTGTACGACGGGTCGGAGAAAGAGGAAGAGACGCCCGAGCAGCGCGAGGAGAAACTGCGGGCACACGGCTGGGGCATGTTCCCCGCGGACGAGGGCCCGGTCGAGTGGATCGAGCCCGAGCTCGACGAACAGGGACGCTACGAAGCCTCGCTCTCGCCGAGTGCCCGCGAGGAGTACCAACAGGCGCTCTTCGGGGAGCCGGACCCTACGACGGGCCAGTACCACGAGCTGGGGGGGTGCTGGGCGGAGGGACGTCTCCAGGAGGACGAGGACGGCCCCGAGGTGCGGTTCGCCGACCTGTTCGACGAGGTGCGCTCGGTCTGGGCGCGCGTCGCGGAGGAGCCCGAGGTGATCGAGGCCCGCGACGCCTATCGCGCGTGCCTCGCGCTCGCCGGCTTCCCGGGTGGGGACGCCGGGGAGCTTCTCGAGCAGCGCTTCGCCGAGGAGTTCCCCACCGGGCGGATCGCCGGGAACGACCCGCGCCTGCCCGAGCTGGTGAAGTGGGAAGTCTCGCTCGCCAACGCGGACCTCGACTGCCTCGAGGAGACGGGTGCGGGGGACGTCTCGGCTCGCTTCGCGGCTCGCTTCGAGGCGCAGGTCCTCGAGCGCCGCGCCGAGGAGGTCGAGGCGTACATCCAGGCGGCGAAGGAGTACTACGAGATCGACTGAGCAAGGCCCTTCGCACCAGACGCGCGCGGCCCGGCGGGCCTAGGCTCGAAGCACCATGGGTGTGCAGCAGGAGACCGGCCGGGAGGCACAGCCCGCTTGGCATGCCATGTCTCCGGGCGAGGTGCTGGGGCGTACAGGCTCGGACCGCCGGGGGCTCGGCGGCGAGGAAGCCGCCGTCCGGCTCGAGCGTGACGGGCCCAACGCCCTCCCCGAGACCCCGGGCAAGCCCCTGTGGCAGATCGTCCTGGCCCAGTTCAAGGACACGATGATCGTGGTCCTGCTCATCGCCGCCGTGGTGTCCGCCGTCGTGAGCCGAGAGCTCGTCGACTCCGCCGTCATCCTGGTGCTCGTCCTGGCGAACGCCGTGATCGGCACATGGCAAGAGGTCAAGGCCGCCCGCTCGCTGAACGCCTTGCGCGCGATGTCCGCCCCGCACGCCAACGCCCTGCGCGACGGCGAGCCCGTACACCTCGCCGCGAGCGAGCTCGTGGTCGGGGACGTGGTGCTGCTCGCGGCCGGAGACGCCGTCCCGGCGGACCTACGACTCATCGAGGCCGCCAACCTGCGCATCGACGAGTCCGCGCTCACGGGCGAGTCCCACGCCGCCGACAAGAACACCGATCCGGCGCCCGCCGACGTCCCGCTCGGCGACCGCACCGGCATGGCCTTCTCCGCCACTCTCGTGGCGGCCGGGCGCGGCTCGGGCGTCGTGGTCGCGACGGGCCCGCGCACGCAGGTGGGGGGCATCGCGGAGCTGATCGCGAGCGGTCCCGACGTCGTCACCCCCATGCAGCTGCGCCTCGCCGCGCTCGGGCGCACCATCGGCATCGCCGTCATCGTCGTGTGCGTCGGGCTGTTCGCGCTCGGGCTCGCCCAGGGCCGCGACGCCCTCGAGACGCTCATGCTCGCCGTGTCCCTCGCCGTGGCCGCGATCCCCGAGGGGCTCGTCGCGATCTCCACCGTGGTGCTCGCGCTCGGCGTGCAGCGCATGGCGGCGCGCGGCGCGATCGTCCGCACCCTGCCCGCCGTCGAGACGCTCGGGTCCACCACGGTCATCTGCTCCGACAAGACCGGCACGCTCACCGAGAACCGCATGACCGTCGTGGAGTCGTGGGAGCCGGGTGGCGGCGATGGCGCCGAGCCGTCCGCGCGGCTCGTGAACGTCGCGGTGCTGTGCACGGACGCGTCGGTCTCGCACGGACCGGGAACGGCGGACGACGACGGTGGTCCGGGAGCGAGCGACACCGACCCGGCGGCCGCCGTCGTCGGCGACCCCACGGAAGTGGCCCTCGTGCGCTGGGGGCTCGAGCGCGGCGTCGCGAAGCCCGAGCTCGAGCGGGAGCACCCGCGCGTGGGCGAGGTGCCGTTCGACTCCGCCCGCAAGCGCATGACCACGGTGCACCGCAGCGCCGACGGCTCGCTCGGCATCTGCACCAAGGGCGGCCTCGACGAGGTGCTCGCCGTCTGCGCCCCGATCGACGACGAGCTGCGCGCCCGCATCGACGCCGCGAACCGTGAGATGGCCGGCCGGGCGCTCCGGGTGCTCGCGCTCGCGGGCCGGCGCATCGAGGCCGACGACGGCGGGCTCCCGGGAACTGAGGCCGCTGGGCCGAGCGTGCCCACGGGCGAGGCGGCGGAGTCCGAGCTGCACTTCCTCGGTCTCGTGGGCATGATCGACCCGCCGCGCGCGCAGGTGCCCGGCGCCGTCGCGGAGTGCACCTCCGCCGGCATCACCACCGTCATGATCACGGGCGACCACGCCGCCACGGCCGAGGCGATCGCGGCCGAGATCGGGCTGCTCGACTCCGGCGGCCCCGCCTCGCCCGACCGGACCGGTGCCGTGCGCCGGGTGGTCACGGGCCGCGAGCTCGCCGCGATGGACGACGCCGAGCTCGCCGAGCGCGTCACCGAGATCGCCGTCTACGCACGCGTGTCCCCGCACGACAAGGTGCGCATCGTCGAGGCGTGGCGCTCCCGGGGTGCCGTCGTCGCGATGACGGGCGACGGCGTGAACGACGCGCCCGCCCTGCAGCGCGCGGACATCGGGTGCGCCATGGGCCTGGTCGGCACGGACGTCGCGAAGGACGCCTCCGACATCGTGCTCACGGACGACAACTTCGCCACGATCGTCGCCGCCGTGCGCGAGGGCCGGCGCATCCAGGCGAACGTGCTCAAGGCGATCGCGTTCCTGCTGTCGAGCAACGTGGGTGAGGTGCTCGCGCTCGTGGTCGCGATCGCGCTCGGCTGGGCCGCCCCGCTCGCCGCGACCCACATCCTGCTCGTCAACCTCGTCACGGACGGCGCACCGGCCCTCGCGCTCGGTGTGGACCCCGCCGACAAGGACGTCATGCGCCGCGGGCCCAATCGCGGCACGCAGATCTTCACGCGCGGGCGGGTGCGCCGGATCCTGTACCAGGGTGCGGCGTTCGCCACCGTGACTCTCGTGGCCTTCCAGCTCGGTGGTGCGGGCGAGCGTGGTTCGCTCGAGCTCGCGCAGACCATGGCGTTCGCGACCCTCGCCCTGTCCCAGGTGGTGCACTCCTTCTCCGTGCGTTCGGTCACCCGATCGGTGTTCGTGGACCCGCCGTGGCGCAACCGGATGCTGCTGCTCGCCGCCGTCTTCTCGACCGGCGTGGTGGGTGCGTGCATCGCTGTTCCCCCGCTCGCCGCGGTGCTCGGGTTCTCCTCGCTCGCACTCGGGCAGTGGGGCGTCGTCGTCGGCCTGTCCTTCGCCCCGCTCGTGCTCGTCGAGATCGTCAAGGTGCTCGGGCTCAACGAGCCGAGTGCGCAGCCCACCAACGCCGAGCTCGCGTAAGTGCCCGAAGGTCACTCCATCCACCGTGTCGCGCTGCAGCTCGGCGCGGATCTCGTGGGCCGGCGCGTGGGTGCGAGCTCGCCGCAGGGCCGATTCGCCGCCGGGGCCGCGCTTCTCGACGGGTCGGTCATGACCGAGGCGTTCGCCGTCGGCAAGCACCTGCTCGTGGGGTTCGCCGCCGACGGCGGGGGGTTGGCGCGTGCGCGCGAGGACGCCCGGTGGCTCCGGGTGCACCTCGGGCTGTACGGGGCGTGGGACTTCCACGGGCGGGTGTCGCCGATCGGTGGGCAGGCGTTCGGCGTCGGCTCGATCGGTGCCCCGCGGCTGCGCAGGGCCGTGCGCATCGGGGAGCGGGAGGGCGAGCTGCCGGGCGACGGCGTGGGTGGTGCGACCGAGGCGGTGGCCACCGTCGTCGGCGAGTCTTCGTCCTTTCCGCCCGAACCCGTGGGGCAGGTGCGGCTGCGGCTCGCCGCCGAGGAGACGGTGGCGGACCTGCGGGGGCCGAGCCGGTGCGAGGTGATCGACTACTCCGGTGTGGAGGCGCTGCTCGCGGCGGCCGGGCCGGACCCGCGCGTCGACCACTGGGACGACCCGGAGGGCGTGTTCGTGACGCGGCTGCGCTCGCGGCGGGTCGCGGTGGGGCAGCTGCTGATGGACCAGTCGGTGGTTTCGGGGATCGGCAACATCTACCGCGCGGAGATGCTGTTCCGGGCGCGGCTCTCGCCGTTCACGCCGGGCGCCGCCGTGCCCGCGGAGGTGGCGCGCGAGCTGTGGCGCGACTGGGTCGGGCTGCTCGACCTGGGCATCGCGACGGGTGTCATCCTCGTGCGCGAGGACCACGACGCCGCCCAGCAGGAAGCCGCGATCGTGGACCGTTCGATCCGCTTCGCCGTCTACGGGCGGGCCGGTGAGCCGTGCCACCGCTGCGGCACCCCGATCGCCCTCGCGGACATGGCCGGCCGCAAGCTCTACTGGTGCCCCGCCTGCCAGTCGTGACTCCGCCTCAGCGGGTCATGCAGGCGAGCGCGTCCGGGCTGCCCGTCAGCGTGGACGCCGGGTTCGCGTCGTAACGCAACGGTGTGTGCACGGTCGTGCCCAGCGCGGTGCGATAGGTGGCGACCGGCTGGGCGTTGTTGTCGAGCTCCGCGCAGTCGAGGATCTCCCAGTGGATCGCGATGCTCAGCGACTGTCCTGTGCGGAAGACGCGCGGCAGGTTGCCGTCGTCGGGCAGCGGCACGTCGGGATACGCGGTGCGCAGCGCATCGAGCGGTCCCGTCGGTTGCGCCTCCATGGGGTAGTCGAGCAGCTCGCGGGGGGACTCGATGAGCCAGACGGCGACGGCGCGGGCACCTGGGACGTCGCCGACGCGGACGAGAGTCGCCGAGGGCAGCGCTGCCGCGTCGGCCCGGCTCACGGTGAGCTGCTCGCCGGCGAACTCGATGCCAGCCCCGGCGCCAGAGCTACCGGCCGCGAGAGTGGGGCGCAGCAGCGCGGGGGAGAGCCAGACCGCGGCGAGGGCGAGCAGCGCGACGAGCGCCAGGATGACGTTCCGCACGGGCGACCGGCGGGGGACGAGCGGGGCGAGGTCGGCCGGGAGGTCCGACGTCGAGGCGCTTGCGATACTCATTGGCCCATCGTACTATGCCAATAGGTCAAACTGGAAGGGGTCGGGATGCGCGCCGCCGTCGTCGTTCTCGTGCTCGCGTTCGTGGCGTTCTTCGTGATCCTCGGGCTCCTCCCCGCGTTGCGACGGGTCGCGCCGCGGGACATCGCGTGGCTCGCGGGCACCGAGATCGTGCCCGACGACGAGGCCGAGGTCTACCGCCGCTACCTCGCCCGCCACCGCGGCCACCGACTCGCGGGTGGGCTCTTCGGCGTGGCCTTCGCGATCGTCGCGGGGGTGCGCTTCTACGGGAGCGTCCAGCTGATCGGTGCCGGCAGCGTGAGCCCGGCCGCCGACGTGTTCTTCGGCGCGGTGACGGGCCTCGTTCTCGGCGCACTCTCCGCGGAGACGTTCCGGCTCGCCCAGCCGCGGGCGCGCGCGGTCGCCTCGCTCGAGCCGCGCGAGCCCGTCGGGCTCAGCCGCGTCGTCACGGCGGCCCGCGTCCTTGTCGCCGCGGCGCTCGTGTGGGGGCTCCTCGCGGCTGTGCTCGGGAGCGTGACGGGCGGGCCAGGTGCAGGCGGGGACACCGGGCCCCTCGTGGTCGCCGTCGTCGGCCTCGTCCTCGCGGGACTCGCGGAGGCGACCCGCGCCGCGGTCTCGAACCGCCGCCGCCCCGCCGACTCCGCCCGCGCACTGCACGTGGACGGCCGCATCCGCGCCTTCGCCGGCCGCAGCGTCTCGTGGCTGCAGCTCGCGGCGGCCACGCTCGTCGCAACGTGGGTCGTGGCGCTCACGCCCGTGAGCGAGACGGTCGTGCTCGACGTGCTCCATGTGTTGATCGTCCTGGCCGGGCTCGTCACGTCCATCGTGTTCCTGCGCCGCGCCGCGCCCCGCCCGCCCCGGAGCTGGCATCCGGCCCCCGTGGTCGAGCCCGCATGATCGTCAAGGTCGACCCGGCCTCGCCCGTGCCCGTGTTCGAGCAGCTCCGGGCGCAGATCGAGCGGCTGATCGTGTCCGGCCAGCTGGTGACGGGTGCGCGGCTCCCGCCCATCCGCCACCTCGCGAACGACCTCGGCCTCGCGCGGGGGACGGTCAACAAGGTGTACGACGCGCTCGCCCGCGACGGGCTCGTCGCCACGGCGGGGCGGCACGGCACGGTGGTGCTCGCGGTCCCGAGATCGACGACGGCGGCGGCGGCCGACCTGGCCGCGGCCGCAGACCAGCTGGCCCTCGTCGCCCGCCAGCTCGGCCTCGATGCCGAAGCGACCCACGCCGCCCTGGCCGCCGCCCTCACCCGCCCCTGACGGCCACCCGCCGCGCACGTACGTGCAGACTTGTCTCCCCCAGAGGGCGATAAGTCTGCACGCTGTGGTGCTCTCACGCTGTGGTGCTCTCACGCTGAGGTGGATGGGGACCGGTCAGGGGAGTGGTGTGGGAGCGGGTTGCGCGGTGCGCACTGCTCGGTCGCGGATGCCTCGCAGCATGCGTGCGGTCATGAGGAAGCTCACGGCCTGGGCCGGCTCGACGACGAGCGAGGCGTGCCGGCGCGTGTACCCGTAACGCTCGCGCACCACGAGCCGGGTGGTGCCGTCCGGGCGCCCGGCGAGGACGAACGCCCACGTGAAGTCGAACGGCGGCGGCGCGTCTCCTGGTGCCACGGTCCCCTGCAGCACGAGTGCACGCCCTGGTTCGACGACGACGGCCCGCAGCGCGACCTCGTCGGCAAGATGGACGAGGTCGCCGACGGCGAGATCCTGCCAGCCCGGCTCGATGCGGTCGGCGGAGTGGATGCCGAGGCCGACGGCGTTCTCCAGCCAGTCGTAGGAGTAGAAGCCGCCGCGCCCGTGGCCGATCTGTACGAGCCACGGCCACACGTCCTCCGGTCCGGCGACGATCGTGATGGCGCGTGTGGCGACGGTGTTCGCGCGCGGTACGACGTCGTCGCCGGGCAGGGTCGCGGCGAGCTCGGCATCGGTCGCGCCGTAGGTCATCGTCCAGCCACGCAGGAGGGGGAGGGTGGCGACGGCGCCGACGACGACGCCCAGCGCGACCGCGCGTCCCGTGGGGACCGGGACCGGTAGGTGAATCCAACGGCGCACGAGGGTCATGCGATCAGCCCATCACGCGTGCGAGGGGACCCGCTGCGCCGAACGTCCCGGCGGGCCCCGGTGGACACGGTGTCACCTGCGCCAGGGGGAATGTACGTGGTGTCTATGGGGCACCGACCCGCTGCTTTCTACGCTCGCAGTGAGGTCGTCGCGCTGTGTCGGTGGCCCGGCGAGGAGGCAGCTGGTGTCACGTGTGCACCCCTACATCCCCAACAGCGCGCCCGTGGCGCGCCGGGAGATGCTCGACGCGATCGGCGTCGCGAACGTCGAGGAGCTCTTCGAGGCGGTCCCTGAGCGGCTGCGGCTCCAGGGTCCGCTCGACCTGCCGGCCGGGATCAGCTCCGAGGCGGAGCTCGTGCGGCACGTCGCGGGACTGCTGCGCCGCGGGCAGAGCACCGAGGACTTTCTCTCCTTCCTCGGCGCCGGGGCCTTCCGTCACTACGTGCCCACGGTGTGCGACGAGGTCAACGGCCGGGCGGAGTTCCTCACCGCCTACGCGGGCGAGACCTACGAGGAGCACGGTCGTCACCAGGCCCTGTTCGAGTACTGCTCGCTCATGGCGGAGCTGCTCGAGATGGACGTCGTCACGGTGCCCACGTACGACGGTTTCCAGGCGGCGTCGACGGCGGTGAGCATGGCCGGTCGCCTCACGGGCCGCAGGGAGGTGCTCGTGGTGGGCGCCGTCGACCCCGACAAGCTCGAGCGGATGGCGACCTACTCGGCGTCGACCGTCGAGCTGCGCCAGGTCGACCTCGGGGCGGACGGCGCCGTCGACCTCGACGCGGTCCTCGCTGCGATCTCGCCGCGCACGGCCGGGATCTTCCTCGAGACACCGGACTTCCTCGGCCGGGTCTGCACCGAGGGTGGCCGGATCGCTACTGCCGCGCACGCGGTGGGTGCGCTCATGGTCGTGTCGGCGGACCCGATCAGCCTCGGCGTGCTCCAGGCGCCGGCGGCGTACGGCGCGGACATCGTGTGCGGCGACATCCAGTCCCTCGGCATCCACCTGCAGTTCGGTGGTGGGCACGGCGGCTTCCTCGCGGTGCACGACGACGTCGACCTCGTGATGGAGCTGCCCTCGCGCATCATCGGCCTCGCGCCCACCGTCGTCGACGGTGAGCTGGGCTTCGTCGACCTCGCGTACGAGCGCACCTCGCTCGCCGCGCGGGAGGAGGGCATCGAGTGGGTCGGCACGGCCGCCGCACTGTGGGGTCTCACCGCCGGGGTCTTCCTCGCCCTGCACGGCCCCGAGGGTATGGCCGAGCTCGGGGGGACGATCCTCGCGCGCACCCGTTACGCGGTCGAGCGGCTCGGGGCAGTCCCGGGTGCGACCGTGCTCGCTCCCGACGCGGTCCACTTCCGCGAGCTCGTCCTGCGCTTCGACACCGTGCGCGCCACCGACGTGCTCGACGCGCTCCTCTCGCGCGGCATCTTCGGCGGCGCCAACCTCGCCACCCGGCTGCCCGCGCTCGGCGAGTCGCTGCTCGTCTGCGTCACCGAGCTCACGAGCCGCGAGGAGATCGACCTCCTCGCCGAGACCCTGGCACAGCTCCTGACCGGGGACGCCGCATGAGCACCGAACCGCTCGCACCCAAGCCCGCGCTGCGACGCTTCCACCAGGCGAGCTGGGACGAGCCGCTCATCTTCGGGCTCTCCGCCGCCGGGGAACGGGGCGTCCTCCCGCCGCTCGACGCCGGAGCCGCCGAGGCCGTGGCCGCCCTGCCGGACTCGGTGCGGCGCGCGACACCGCCCGCGCTGCCCGAGATCGGTCAGGCGCAGGTGCTCCAGCACTACCTGCGACTGTCCCAGGAGACGCTCGGCGCGGACTTCAACGTCGACGTCGGCCAGGGCACGTGCACCATGAAGTACAGCCCCAAGGTCAACGACTCGTTCGTGCGCATGCCGCAGGTCGCGGGTGCCCACCCGCTGCAGCCCGCGGGGACCGTGCAGGGGCTGCTCGAGATCATGTACCGCCTCGAGCGGTGGCTGTGCGCGATCTCCGGGATGGACCGCTTCACGTTCCAGCCGGGAGCCGGCTCGGCGGCGATCTACACGAACCTGCGCATGATCCAGGCGTATCACGCCGATCGGGACGAGCAGCGCGACGAGATCATCACGACGATCTTCTCTCACCCGTCGAACGCGGCGTGCGCCGCGACGCTCGGCTACAAGGTCATCACGCTGTACCCGGGGGAGAAGGGCTATCCGGACGTCGAGGCGTTGCGCAGCGTGCTGTCGCACCGCACGGCAGCGCTCCTGATCACCAACCCGGAGGACACCGGGATCTTCAACCCGCACATCGACGAGTTCGTCCGGGCCACCCACGAGGTCGGCGCGCTCGCGTGCTACGACCAGGCGAACGCCAACGGCATCCTCGGCATCACGCGTGCGCGGGACGCGGGCTTCGACCTGTGCCACTTCAACCTGCACAAGACGTTCTCGACGCCCCACGCGGGAGGTGGCCCGGCGGCGGGCGCGTGCGGAGTGAGCGAGGCGCTCGCCCCCTACCTCCCCCGGCCCACCGTGGAGCGGGTCGACAGCGACGCCGGCGGCGCGGTGCGGTACACGCTCGATGACGACCGGCCACGCTCCATCGGCAAGGTGCGTCCGTTCTACGGCGTGACGGCCAACATCGTGCGCGCCTACGCGTGGATCGCGAGCCTCGGTGCGGAGGGGCTCGCCGAGGTGGCCCGGACGGCCGTGCTCAACAACAACTACCTCATGACCCAGCTCCTCAAGGTGCCCGGCGTGAGCGCTCCGTACTCCCCGGGGACCCGGCGCATCGAGCAGGTGCGGTACTCGTGGGCAGAGCTCACGGAGCAGACGGGGATCACGTCGGGGCACATCGGCGAGCGCGCGGCCGACTTCGGCGTGCACTACTGGACGAGCCATCACCCGTACGTGGTTCCCGAACCGGCCACGATCGAGCCGGCCGAGTCCTACACGAAGGCGGAGCTCGACGAGTTCGTCGCGATCCTCGCCCAGATCGCCCACGAGGCGCGGACGTCGCCCGAGGTGGTGCGCTCGGCCCCGCACAGCAGCACGATCCACCGGGTCCGCCCCGGCGAGATGGATCGCCCCGAGACCTGGGCACCGAGCTGGCGTTCCTACCGCGCCCGCTACCGCGGCGAGGCCCGACCGGAACCGGAGCGGTGGGTGCCGTCGGACGACCGGCCCGTGCGTCCGCGTCGCGAACCGGCCACGCACCGATAGGCGGCGAGGGGACATGGCCGACGACGGCGTCTTCCGGCTCGGGGTGCTCGTGAACCCCGTGGCCGGTCTGGGCGGTGCCGTCGGGCTCGCGGGCTCGGACGGCGCCGCCACCCAGGAGCTGGCCCGGCAGCGCGGCGGCGAACCTCGCGCCGGCGAGGCCATGCGGCACGCCCTCGACACGTTCGTGCAGCACGTCGGGATCGACGTCCGGGTCGAGGCGGTGGCCGCCGAGGCGCCGCTCGGCCTGCTCGAGGCGCGGGGATCCGGGCTGCGCACCGAGCCGCTCGGCCTCGCGGTGCCCTCGGTCACGGCCGCGGGGGACACCATGGCGGCGGCGCGGCTGCTCGCCCAGCGGTGCGACCTCGTGCTCTTCGCGGGGGGCGACGGGACGGCGCGCGACATCCAGAGCGCCGTCGGCTCCCACGTGCCGGTCCTGGGTGTCCCCGGCGGGGTCAAGATGCACTCGGCCGTGTTCGCGACGTCGGCCCGCACGGCGGGTGCGCTCGCTGCCGAGGTGGCGCTCGGCGAGGTCGAGACGTGGGTCGAGCGGGAGGTCGTCGACCTCGACGAGGACGCCCGACGTGCGGGAGACATCCGCGCCTCGCTCTTCGGCTACCTCACCGTGCCCCACCGGCCGCGACACCTGCAGGACCGCAAGACCGGGGTCCAGACTTCGGCGAGCTCTGTGGCGGCATGCGCGAGCGGCGTCGTCGCAGTGATGGAACCCGGCGTGCGGTACGCGCTCGGCCCCGGCGCCACGACGGCCGCGGTGTGCGCCGCGCTCGGGCTGCCGGCCACGCTCCTGGGGGTCGACGTCGTCGCCGACGGCGCGCTCGTCGCCCGGGACGCGACGGCGGCCGAGCTCGAGGGACTGATGCGCCGGGGGGACGTCGTCGTCGTCTCTCCGATCGGCGGGCAGGGCTTCCTGCTGGGGCGCGGCAACCAGCAGTTCAGCCCCGCGCTCCTCGCACGGCTCGGCCCCGGCGGTGTGCTCTGCGTCGCCCCGCAGGAGAAGCTTGCGGCCCTGGCCGGGGCGCCGCTGCTCGTCGACACGGGCGTGCCCGAGGTCGACGCCATGGTGGGTGGTCACGTCCGCTGCGTGACGGGCGAGCGCCGCTGGGCGGTCTATCCTGTCGCAGCCGGCTAGATTGTTCAGACACCAGGGACGGTGCCAGTAGCCGGCTCGGGACGGGTGGTCATGGGTATTCGGATCGGCAGGCTGGTCGCTTCGCCGGACCTCGGGCTCCGCATCGTCGTCGACGCCGAGTCGCCGCGCACCATCGACTGGGCGCACGTGAGCGAGCTCGCGGACCCTGCCCCTTGGCTCAACGGCGGTGAGCTCCTGCTCACGACCGGGCTGCAGCTCGAGGACGAACCCGAGGCGGCCCGCGCGTACTGCGCGAGCCTGCTCGAGGCGGGCGTCGCGGCGCTCGGGATCTCCGTGGGTGTCGGGCTGACTCACGAGCAGGTGCCGGGAAGCCTCGTCACCGCGGCGCGCGACGTCGGCCTCACCCTGCTCGAGGTGCCCTACGCGACGCCGCTCGAGGCCATAGTCCGGGCCGTCGCGAACATGCTCGAGCTCGAGCGCACCGAACGGCTGCGCCGCGCGTTCAAGGCGCAGGGCGCGCTGACCGCCTCCGCGATCTCGCCCGGCGGACTCGACGGGGTGCTCCGGTCGCTCGCGGCCGCGACGGGGACGTGGACCGTCGTGTGCGACCGCTGGGGAGCCGTCCTCGCCTCGACGGTGGACGATGCCGACGCCCGCGTCGCGGACCTGCGACCGCAGCTCGAGGCCGTCGGCGCCGTGTCGTCCACCGTGTCCGTGACGCTCGACGACTCCTCGAGCCGGCTCACGATCCAGGCACTCGGCGCGCAGGGCCACACGCGAGGCCTCCTCGTCGCGGGCAAGGACGCCGAGTTCGACTCCTTCGACCGCATCCTCATCGCGAGCGCAGTGTCGCTGCTGAGCCTCGAGCTCGAGTACCGGCACCGCTCGGAGCAGGCGAGCTGGCGGCAGGGCGCACAGCTTCTCGGCTGGCTCGCCCGCGGGCCCGTGCAGGAGGCCGAGGCGCGCACCAGGCTGCGTCGCTACGACCTCGAGCTCGTCGACGCCACGGCCTTCGTGGTCGAGCCGGCGGGGCAGGACGCCAAGACGCTGCGCCGCTCCCTGTCCACCGAGCTCGTACCGCGGGTGCGGTCCCTGCTGCTCGACGAGCACCGCGGCCTCGTGCGTGGGCTCGTGCTCGAAGCAGGCCCGGACCTGTCCGAACGGCTCGCGGCACTCACCCCGGGGATGCACGTCGGCGTCGGGCAGGCCGTGCCCGTCCACGTCGCGGCGCTGAGCCTGCAGCAGGCCTCCCGGGCGCTCGCGGTCGCCTCGACCCGCGGGGAGCACGTCGTCGTCCTCTCGGAGCTGAGCAGCTTCCGCGCCGTCGTCGAGCTGGGCGACCGGGCCGCGCTGCGAGCGATGGCCGACTCGATCCTCACGCCGCTCGACGTGTACGACGCCGGCCTCGAGGAACCCGTGCTCGTCCCGACCCTGCGCGAGTACCTCGGGGGCAGCGGTACCGCCGAGGCGACCGCGGACGCGCTCGGCGTGCACCGGCACACGGTGCGCCAGCGTCTGCAGCGCATCGGCGAGGTCTCAGGCCTGGACCTTCACAACGCGAACGACCGGTTCGAGCTCCTCCTCGCGGTGCGCATCCGGGACCTGGTCGACGACTGAGTCGTGTACGTCTTGTCCACCCGCCCGCCGCGAATGTACATCCGGGCGGGTCCCCCCTACGGTGGCCCGTCCCTACGGTTGCACCAGTCCCCAAGAGGACGTGCCACGCAGAGGTGGCGAGGACGAGGCCACGAGGACGTGGGATCACGGTGCACACCACCTGTCAGCAGTGCTCAGCCACGACGGCCGATTGGACGAGATGACGATGGCCTATACCGAGTCCGGGAACACGGTCCCTGGTGTTGCCCAGGGTGACCGTGTGGTGCTGGAGGGCGTCGCCAAGACGTTCCAGACCGCGGAGCGGGTGACGCACGCCGTCGCCGACGTCAACTTCACGGCGGGGGCGAGCGAGTTCGTCTCGCTCATCGGCCCCTCGGGCTGTGGCAAGACGACGGTGATGAAGATGGTCGGCGACCTCCTGGCGCCGACGGCCGGGACCATCACGATCGGTGGGGGCACGACCGAGGAGGCCCGGCGGGCCCGCAAGCTCGGGTTCGTGTTCCAGGAGGCGACTCTCCTGGGCTGGCGCAACATGCTCGACAACGTCGCCCTCCCGCTCGAGGTCCTCGGTGAGTCGAGGTCGGCCCGGCGCGAGCGGGCGCGGCGCCTGCTCGAGCTCGTCGGTCTCGGCGGCTTCGAGAACCACTTCCCCGACCAGGTCTCCGGCGGCATGCAGCAGCGAGCCTCGATCGCCCGCGCTCTGTCCTTCTCGCCGTCGGTGCTGCTGATGGACGAGCCGTTCGGCGCGCTCGACCTCATCACCCGCGACCGCATGTGCTTCGAGCTGCTGCGCATCTGGGAGGAGGAGCGCAAGACCGTCCTGTTCGTCACGCACTCCATCACGGAGGCCGTGCTGCTCTCGGACAAGGTCGCGATCTTCTCCAACCGTCCCTCCCGGATCCGCGAGTACGTAGAGATCGACCTGCCGCGGCCGCGCACCGTCGAGATGCGGGACGACCCGAGATTCCACGAGTACGTCCGTGAGTTCCGCGCGATGTTGGAGGGCTGAGCGATGGTTGACCCGACCCTGGCGACACATGAAGACGGAGCAGCTGCGCCGAGATCGAGCTGGCGCAAGTTCTCTGCCCGGACCCTGCGCGATCAGGTGATCGTGATCGCGTTCTACGTCGCCCTCGTGGTCGCGTGGGAGCTCGTGGTACGCGCCGGGCTCGTCGCGCCCTACATCCTTCCCGCACCGACGATGTTCATGGCCGAGCTGTTCAACCGCTGGGACCTGTACCTCGAGCACACGATCGCCACGACGAACTCGACGCTCGCCGGCTTCGCGCTCGGCTCGGCGGTGGGCTTCGTGCTCGGGCTGCTCATCGCGTACTCGCGCACGATGGAGCGGATCATCTATCCCGCGATCATCTTCACCCAGACGGTCCCCAAGCTCGCGCTCGCGCCGCTCTTCACGGTGTGGTTCGGTGTCGGTGCCCTGCCCAAGGTGCTCATCGCGGCGCTCATCTGCCTGTTCCCCGTGCTCATCAACACGGTCACCGGGATCAAGACCGTGGACCCGCGGCTGCGTCAGCTCATGAGCTCCGTCTCGGCGAGCAAGTGGCAGCTGTTCCGGATGATCGAGCTGCCCACGGCGCTCCCGTCGATCTTCGCGGGGCTCCAGGTCGGCGTGACCCTCGCCGTCGTCGGCGCCCTCGTCGGGGAGTGGGTCGGCGCGGACCGCGGTCTCGGCTACCTGATCATCTACGACATGAGCCAGCTGCGGACCACCGGCGTCTTCGCCTCGCTCGTGTGCGTCACCGCCATGGGAATCGTGCTGTTCCTGCTCGTTCGCTGGCTCGAGAAGCTCATGCTCCCCCACCGCCCCCATGCCGAGCTGGAGTCGTTGTCCAAGTCCGGCATGTGAGGAACCGGCCCCGAGTGCCGGGTTCCCCCGTCAGTAACCGCACACCCACTGGAGGTCGAATGTCGAAGTTCACTCGCAACGCGGTCGTCGCGGTCGCGGCCATCGCAGTACTTCTCCTCACCGCGTGCAGCAGCTCGTCCCCCGGGGGGAGCACGGACGCGGAGGGCAAGACCACCGTCACGCTGCGGCACTCGTGGATCCCCGACGACCTCATGATGCCGGTCGTCGCCGCCAAGCAGCTCGGTTTCTACGCCGAGGAGAACATCACCCTGGTGGATCAGGTCGGCAACGGCGGCGCCACCTCGGCGCAGCTCGTCGCCAACGGTGACGTCATGATCGGTGTCGGTGAGGCCGCGCACGTCCTCAACGCCCGGAACCAGGGTCTGCCCATCGTCTACATCGCCACCCAGATCCAGGACCAGCCCAACGTGCTCGTCACGATGACGGAGTCGGGCATCGCGACCTGGGACGACCTGAAGGGCAAGACGATCGGGACGACGACGACGTCCTCTGGCCACGTCGGTCTGCGCGCCGCACTCGCGTCTCAGGGCATCGACGAGTCCGAGGTCACCTTCGTCAACTTCCCCGCGGGCGCTGCGCTCACGACCCTGCCCACGGGGGAGATCGACGCGGCGGGGAGCTTCCTCGGCAACATCGCCGCGCTCGACTTCTACGACGACGTCAGCTACCTGACGTACTCCGAGGCGGGCTACGTCGCGCCGTCGACCGGGTTCTTCGTCAACGAGAGCACGCTCGAGGGCCAGGCCGACCTGCTCGAGCGCTTCCTGCGGGCCACCCTCAAGGGTCTGCGGTACGCGATCGACAACCCGGACGAGGTCGCCGAGCTGTTCCCCAACGAGTACGCCAACGTGGACCCGGTCGGGCTCGCGGCGAAGTGGAAGCTCAACGCCCAGTTCGTCGACACCCCGGCCGTCGCGGAGAACGGCCTCGGGTTCATCGACCCCGCGGGCTGGGAGTCCCTGCGTGACGCGCTCGCGCTCGCCGAGCAGATCCCCGCGGACTTCGACCTCGACGGTGCGTACTCGACGGCGCTCCTCGACAAGATCCCCGTCGAAGACCGCTCCTGAGACGGTCGGGGAGCCAGGCGCCCACCCCTCGCCCGGCTCCCCGACCCGCTCGGAACCTGCACGACACGGCAACACCCGCTCGGGCGCGGCAGCGTCCGCACGACGATGTGGAGGAAGACATGGCGGTCACGATGACCCCGGCCGACTACGGCACCGACAACCCGACCCCCTGGGGCGACTTTCCGGTCGACGAGTACCAGGCTCGCGTCGCGAAGGCCCAGCGCCTCATGCGCAAGGAGGGCATCGAGGTCCTCCTGCTCGCCCAGCGCGAGAACGTCGAGTACTTCTCGGGCTTCCTGACGGGGCACTGGAACTCCAAGACCTTCGCGTGCGCGGTGCTGCTCGTCCCCGCCGACCGTGATCCCGTCCTCGTGCTCCCCGGCTTCTTCGCCGGCACGGCCGCGGGCTCGACGTTCGTCACCGACCACGTGTACTTCGACGAGCCGCACGCCCGACCGCGCGACTTCGGGCTGTGCGTGCTCGCGGGCCTCGACAAGCTCGGCGCGCGAACCGGGACCATCGGCGTGGAGTCCGGCGAGAACCTCGCCCCCACGTGGAACATGATCGACCGCGACATCGTCTTCGACGGGCTGTCCGGCGCGAACGTGGTCTCGGGCGCCGAGGTCATCTGGGGTTGCCGCATGATCAAGTCCCCGCGCGAGATCGAGCGCATGCGCACGATCGTGCGTTGGAGCGACGAGGCGATCCTGCACGCCCGCACGCTCACCCACCAGGGCTCGTCCGAGGTCGACGTCGCCTCGTGGTGCTCGTCCAAGGCCTTCGAGCTCGGGGCCGACGGCATTGCGTTCATGAACATCCGGGCCGGCCTGCCGCGCTACCCCTGTGCCGACTCGATCCCGGTGGACCGCCCGGTCGGCGACTCCGAGATCCTCCTCATGGACATCGGCATCAAGAAGCTCGGCTACTCGACCGACGTCGCCTACATCGGCTACACCGGCCAGCCGACCGACGACCACAAGCGCTACTACGACGCCGTCATCCGCTCGCACGAGGCGACCCTTGCCGCAATCCGCCCGGGCATCAGCTCCAAGGAGCTCTTCAAGGTCGGGCGCAACGTCCTGGAGGACTTTGGTGAGGGCAAGTACCTCGACATGCTGGGCCACGGCATCGGCATGGACGTGCACGAGCCCCCGATCGTCACGCCGTACGACGACCGCGTCCTCGAGCCGGGCATGGTCTTCGCGATCGAGCCATGGATCTACGACACGGCGCGCCTCGGCTTCTTCTGCGTCGAGGAGATCGTCGTCGTGACCGAGGACGGTTTCGAGAACCTCTCCTCGATCGAGCGCGACGAGATCTGGGTCATCGACTGACGATGACGATCCAGCAGCTCCCCGAGCTCGCCATCCACCTGTCGAACCACGGCTCGGCGCGGGAGGTGGTCCGCCTCGCTTCCCGCGCCGAGCAGGTGGGTGTGCCCACCGTGTGGTTGTCCGAGGACCTCTACTACCGGGGCGCGCTCACGACCGCCGCCGCGATCGCGGTCACCACGTCGAGGATCCACATCGGGTTCGGCGTGATCGCCCCGCAGGTCCGGCACTCGGTCGCGCTCGCGATGGAGACTCGGACGTTGCTCGACCTCGCACCAGGGCGCATCACGCTGGGCCTCGGTGCGGGCGTCGTCGAACGGACGCGGCTCGTGGGCAAGGGGGATGGCGCGCCGCTCACGATCGTCCGGCAAGAGGTCGAGGCCGTGCGCGCCCTGCTCGCCGGCGACGCCCTCGACCTCGAGGGCGTGGTCCACACCTCCGCAGGGGTGCGCCTCACGGGTGAGCCGCCGGACGAGGTGCCGCCCGTGTACGTCGCGGCTGTGGGCCCCAAGGCGCTCGCGCAGGCGGGCCGCATGGCCGACGGCGTGCTCTTGACGATGATGTGCGCGCGCCCGCACGCCGCGTGGGCCGCGGACCTGGTCCGGCAGGGCGCCGAGGCGGCGGGGCGCGCGACGCCTCCCGTCGCGGCATATCTGCCGATCGCGGTCGACGACGACGGTAGCTCGGCGCGTCGCGCGATGAAGGCGATGGTCGCGTCGTTCGCGGCCCGATGGGCCGACCTCGAGTTCCTGTCCTCGCTCTTCACACGGTGGAGCGAGCTCGATCCCGACCGGTTGCAGGCCGTCAAGGCCGAGATCGCCGCGGGCCGCGACGGGGCGGACCTCATCTCCGACGCGGTGCTCGACGACTTCGCGGTCGCGGGCACCCCGGCCGAGTGCCGCGACGGCCTCGCCCGGTTCGCCGAGGCCGGCGTGACGCACGCTGCGCTCGACGCCGGCACCGCGCCCGGGGCGTTCGACGCGCTCCTCGACCGCTGGCCCGACCTGGTGGGGGGCTGACGTGCCCGTCCGCTTCGGGATCGCCGTCCCCCAGTCGTCCGCCGGCTCGCACGGCCTCGTCGCCGACGGCGAGCGCTTCGTCCGGACCGCGGAAGCCGCCGGCCTCGACTCACTGTGGGTGCAGGAGCAGATGATCGGTACCGATCCCTCGCTCGAGCCCGTCGTCCACCTCACCCACGTCGCGGCACAGACTCGCACCATCCGCCTGGGCACGGCGGCGATCATCGCCCCGGTGCGCAATCCCGTGGTGCTCGCCAAGCAGCTCGCCTCGGTCGACAGGCTCAGCGAGGGGCGGCTCACCGTGGGCGTCGCGCTCGGCGACATGCCCGCGCTGTACGAGGCGTCCGGCGTCCCGCACGCCGAGCGCGCCGCACGGCTCGAGCGGTTCGTGACGATCGCGCGCGACGTCTGGACCACCGGGGCGGTCACGTACGACGACGGTGCCGTCCGGTTGCGGAACGCACCCATGTCGCCGGTGCCGGCCCAGCGCCCCCACCCGCCCGTCTGGTTCGGTGCCGGCTCCGACGCGGCGCTCGACCGTGCGCTGCGCCTCGGGTCCGGATGGATCGGCGCGGGCGGGAGCACCCCGGAGACGTTCGCCCGGCTCGCCGGTCACGTCGCGGCGGCGCGCGCTGCGGGCCGCGCGCCCGAGGACTTCACCGTGGCCAAGAAGGTCTACCTCCACGTCGAGCACGACACCGGCGAGGCGTGGCAGACCCTCCTGACGTGGTTCCACGAACACTGGGGCGGCGAGTCGGGCGTGGACCTCGGGCGCCGCGTCGGCATGGCTGGCTCCCCCCACGACATCGCCGTCGGGCTGGCCGGGCTCGTCCGCTCCGGCGCGGACCTCATCATCCTCAACCCCGTGCGCGACGAGCTGCGCCAGCTCGAGCTGCTGACCCAGCACGTCGTGCCAGCCGTCGCCGAGATCCTTGGAGAGTCGTCATGAGCAGCTCGTCACCGTGGGAGGGCACCTACCAGATCGGCATCGTGGTCCGTGACCTCGACGAGGCGGTCGATCACTACGAGCGGATGGGCATCGGTCCCTTCTCCGACGGACCCTCGGCCAACGCGGTCCACCGCGAGGTGTTCGGCTCGACGACGAGCAGCACGAGGGTCCGGGGCAAGGTCGCCCAGATGGGGCCGCTCGAGTTCGAGCTGCTCGAGACCGTACGCGGGCCCAGCGTCCAGCAGGAGGCGCTCTCGGCCCGGGGAGAGCACGTCCTTCACCTGTGCGCCTATACCGAGGACCTCGACGCCGAGGTCGAGCGCATGACGGGGGCGGGGTTTCCCGTGATCTCCTACGGCGAGCTCGACGACGGCGGGCGCTTCGCCTACTTCGACACCCGGCAGGTGGGCGGTCTGATCCTGGAGTACTTCCAGCGCGGCCCCGAGCACGGCTAGACGCGACGAGCGACGACCCGGGACGGGTCGCGACAAGGAGGACGAGATGACGTCAGACCTGACGGTGGGTTATGCGGCGACGTTGGAGCAGTTTGGTCCGATGGAGTCGGTGGAGCTGAGTGCGTATGCCGAGGAGCGGGGGTTCTCCGGGGTCATGGCGGCTGATCACTTCCAGCCGTGGGTTCCGGCTCAGGGTGAGGCTGGGTTCGTGTGGAACGTCCTCACGGCGATCGGGGAGCGTACGCGTGGGGATATGGGTCCGGGGGTGACGTGTCCGTCGTTTCGGTGGCATCCGGCGATGGTGGCGCAGGCGAGTGCGACGTTGGCGGCGATGTATC
>CAZECM010000005.1:0-26548 GCA_964510785.1 uncultured Cellulomonadaceae bacterium
CTTACCTACACCAGGCTCGCCGACCAGAATAGGGTTGTTCTTGGTACGCCGCGAGAGCACCTGGACCCCGCGGCGGATCTCCTCGTCACGACCGATCACGGGGTCGAGCTTGCCCTCGCGCGCGGTCTCGGTGAGGTCGACGCCGTACTGCTCGAGCGCCTTGTACGTGCCCTCGGGGTTGGGGGTCGTCACGCGGGTCGAGCCGCGCACGGCGGGCAGCGCGGCCGCGAGCGCGTCGCGGGTCGCCCCGGAGGACTGCAGCGCCTGCGCCGCGGCGTCGGACCCGGCCGCGAGCCCGAGCAGGAGGTGCTCCGTCGAGATGTACTCGTCGCCGAGGGCCTCGGCCTCCTTGCGGGCGGACTCCAGGACGGCACCCGTAGCGCGGGAAGCCTTGGGCTGCGCCGTCGTCGACCCCGAGACGGTCGGCAGGGCGACGAGCGCGGCGCGGGTGCGGCGCCCCAGGTCAGCCTTGTCGGCGCCGACGGCGTCCAGCAGCCCGACGGCCACACCCCCGGGCTGCGCGAGCAGCGCCGCGAGGAGGTGCGCCGGCTCGAGCTGCGGGTTCTGGGCGGCAGAAGCGGAGGCGATCGCCTCGGCGAGCGCCTCCTGGGACTTCACGGTGAACTTCTGGTCCATGCGTCCTCCGGGTGTGCGATACGTTCCTCAGGGACAACGTAGCAAAGTTGAGTCTATTCCACTCAACTCTGTCCCGCGGGCTCGAGGGCGGGGCGCACAGCGGTCACCGCGGGCCGCCGACGACGGGCTCCCACCTCACACCCCCGTTCACCCCGATGGGCCACCCGCGCAGGCGATTCGTGCGGTTCGGCACCATGATCCGCGAAATCCCACCCGAATGCCTGACCGATTGCCGGATGGCTCGAGGCCCCGGTACGTGCCATTCTTCGCTCATGTCACACAGCGCGGGGGGGCCAGTGGTTCCGCCGGACCAGGAACCGTGGCGCGAGGACCTGCTCGGGCCGGGGTGGTCCGCGCGCACGCTCGAGGTCGGCCCGGGGCCCGACGACGTCGCCACGCTCGTCCGCAGGGACGTGGCGCGGCGACCGCTTCGCGGGACCGTCCTGTACGTCCACGGCTTCAGCGACTACTTCTTCGCCGAGCACCGCGGGCGGGTCTGGGCGGACCGCGGCTACCAGTTCTACGCCGTGGACCTACGCGGCTACGGCCGCTCGCTGCGCCCGGGCCAGCTCGCCAACCACACGAACGACCTCACCGAGTACTTCGAAGAGCTCGACCAGGCCGCAGCGATCGCGCGTGAGGCGACGGACGGGCCGCTCATCGTCGTCGGCCACTCGACGGGCGGGCTCACCGCCTCGCTCTGGGCCGACGCCCGGCGCCACGGCGACGGCCCCGACCTGCTCGTGCTCAACTCGCCGTGGTTCGACCTCAACGCCTCGTGGTTCGACCGCGTCGTCTCGGCCCGTCTCGTCAAGATCCTCGGCCGCATCGCACCCACCGTGCCGGTGCGCCGCCTCGCCCCGCACTACACGCGTTTCCTGCACCGCGACACCGGCGGGGAGTGGGACTTCAACCTCGACTGGAAGCCGTACGACGGGTTCCCCGCTCGCGCTGGCTTCGTGCGGACCGTCCGGCTCGGCCACGAGGCGGTCAAGGCCGGCCTCGACATCCCGTGCCCCGTGCTCATGTGCTGCTCGACGGCGAGCGGCTCGGCGTCGGCGTTCCACAGCGGCCTCGATCGCACCGACTCCGTGCTCGACGTCGCCCACATGCTCGCTCGCGCGCCGGGCCTCGGGCGCGACGTCACGATCCGCCGCATCGACGGCGGCATCCACGACCTCGCCCTCTCGCCGCACCCGGCCAGGACCCGGTACTTCGACGCCGCCCTCGACTGGGTCGACGAGCAGGTGTCCAAGCTCCAGAAGTGACACCGTGCCCGCGGTCGGCGCTGCGCGCAGCACCGGGCCGTGGGCGACACCTCCCGCCGGTACCCTGATCGCAGCCGACCAGGAGTACTAGTGGACAACGCATCCCCGCCCTCGGGCGCCGCAGGGCACGCGAGCAGCCGGTCCATGGTCCTCGACGCCATCCGGGCCGCAGGAACGATCAGCCGCGTCGAGCTGACCCAGACCACGGGACTGACCGGCGCCACCATCTCGACCGTGGTGCGCCGGCTCATCAACGACGGGCTCGTCATCGAGTCCGGCCGCGGGGAGTCCACGGGCGGCAAGCCCCGCGTGCTGCTCCAGCTCGAACCGAGCTCGCGATACGCGATCGGGATCAACCTCGACCACGCGGGCATCCACTACGCCGTCGCGGATCTCGGTGGCCACATCGTGTCGAGCGGCTCGCTGCCCGGCGCCGGCTCGGACGACCCGCGCGCGGTGCTCGAGCGCACGGTCCGCGACGTCGACGCCGCCCTCGAGTCGGAAGGGATCGACCGGGCGAAGGTGCTCGGTATCGGCTTCGTCTCCCCTGGCCCCATCCACCTGCCCGTGGGCATGACCTTCGTGCCGCCGTTCATGCAGCCGTGGGCCGGGTTTCCGCTGCGCGAGACGGTCGAGGCGCTCTCCGGCCTGCCCGTGCTCCTCGAGAACGACGCGACGGCCTCGGCCATCGGGGAGTACTGGGTGGGCGGCGTCGAGCACACGACGGCGTTCGGCACCCTCTTCCTCGGCACGGGCATCGGCTCCGGGGTGCTCGTCAACGGCGCGGTGTACCGGGGCGCGAGCTCGAACGCCGGCGAGATCGGCCACGTGTGCATCGACGTGGGCGGACCCATGTGCTGGTGCGGCTCGCGCGGCTGTGTCGAGGCCGTGGCCGGGCCTGCCGCCGTCGTCCGCGAGGCACTCGAGCTCGGCGTGAAGCTCTCCGGTACGAGCGTCTCGGAGAACTTCACGGAGCTCGCCGCGGCGGCCAAGCGAGGCGAGCAGCCCGCGCTCGGTCTCCTCGAGCGCTCCGCGGAGGTGGTGGCCGTCGCGGCCCAGACGCTCGCGAACATCATGGACCTCGGCTACATCGTGCTGACCGGGCCGGTCATCGCGATCGCGGCCGAGATCTACGAGCCCGCCGTCGTCGCCCGTCTCAAGGGTGCGTTCTTCGCCCGCCTCAACCACCGCATCCGCGTGGGTGTCTCGGCCAACGCGGCGCAGGCCGCAGCCGTGGGTGGCGCTGCCCTCGTCCTCCACACAGAGCTGGCCCCGCGCCTCCCCGGCCCGGGGCGCCCCGTCGTCAGCTGAGCCCGGCTCCCCCACCCAGCCCCGCGACGTAGGGCCGAGCGCGCGAGATAGTGCCGTGGCGGACCTACCTCGACGCCGACCTACCTCGCGAGGGTGGGAGGGTAGCGTCGACGGCATGGGGCGCAGGGCCGCGGCGGTGGGGGTCGCACTCGGCGCGCTCGCCTTTGGCGGGACGACGCCCGCTGCGTACGCCGGCCCGACGACGGCGACGAGCGCGCCCGCGACGTCCGGGGGATCAACGGTCGCGTCGGACGCCACTGCGACCCCCGACGGCATCACCGCGTGGTCTCTCGACCTGGACGGTGCGCCCGGGAGGACCACGAGCCCGCGGCTCAGCACGAGCCCCTTCACGCTCGCCGCGCTGAGCTGGGACGAGACCGGCCCCCAGCCGGAGCACCTCGAGCTGCGGGTGCGCGACGACGCGGGCTGGGGCGAGTGGTTCGACCTCGCCGTCGACCACACCCCCGCACCCGACGGTCGCCTCGCGACCGAACCGTTCATCGCGGACGGCGCGTCGGGCGCGCAGGCGCGCCTCGTGTCCGACGGCGGTCCCCGGGGCCTGCGTATCGACTTCGTGCACGCGGCCGAGCTCTCCGTCGAGGTCGCGAGCTCGCTCACGGCCGCCGGCGACTCGGCGACGGGGGACGAGCTGCGCCCCGAGATCGTCACGCGCAAGGAGTGGGGCGCGAACGAGACGAAGACGGACCCGGTGTCGAGCTCGACGTGGCTCAAGGCGATGTACGTCCATCACACCGCGGGCCCCAACACCTACTCGCGGGAGCGCGCGCCCGCCGTCGTCCGCTCGATCTGGGCCTTCCACACCTCGGGGCGCGGCTGGCCCGACATCGGCTACCAGTTCCTCGTCGACCGCTTCGGCACGGTCTACGAGGGGCGGCGCGGCTCGATCGCCGGGCTGCCCGTGGGCGCCCAGGCCGGCGGGTACAACGCCGACACGATCGGGGTCGCGGTGATGGGCGACTTCACGTCGGTGGCCCCGCCGCAGCGGGTGCTGACCGCCGTCGTCGACGTGCTCGCGTGGCAGGCGCACCGCTGGGGCGTGGACCCCCGGGGCAAGGTGCGCCTGCGCACCGCGACCTCGACGGGTTCGAAGCCCCGCTGGGCGCTCGGGAAGCTGACGTCGGCACTGCCCGTGATCCGGGGCCACCGCGACACGAACCACACCGCGTGCCCGGGCGCGCGGCTCTACGCGAAGCTGCCCGCGATCCGCCGTGCCGTGGACGCCAAGGTCACGCGGGCCGAGCGTCGGCACGGTTCCACCCCGCCCCAGCTCCGAGCCCCGCAGACCGACCCCTTGCGGCCGAGCGCCGCGGGTGTCTCGCTGACTGCCACCGTGAAGCTCGCGTGGCGCGAGACCGCCGGTGCGACCACGTACGAGGTGCTCAAACGCTCGGCGAAGCACGGCGACGACGCGGAGCAGACGAAGTACGCGTGGATGGTGGTCGAGCGGACCAAGCGCACCGAGACGTCCGTCAAGGTCCCGCGAGGGCAGACGTGGACGGTCGCCGTGCGGGGCGTGGACGTGCTGGGACGCCCCGGCAAGATCCGGCTGGTCGGGACCACGACGCGGCCCGTGCCTGCGCACCGCATCGAGCGCACCGGAAGGTGGTCCACCTCGCACCGCGCCGAGTACTTCGGCCGCACCGCCCACGTCTCCCGTGCCAAGGGTGCCGCGCTCGTGGTGCGCAAGGTCAGGGACGCCACGAGCGTGGTGCTCGTCGCAGCGACCGGGCCATCGCGCGGACGGGTCGCGATCTACGCCGGCAAGAAACGCGTGGCCACGGTGTCGCTCGCGAGCCCGAGCACCGAGCCCCGCGCCCGCGTCGAGGTGCCGCTGCCGAAGGCCTTCTCCGGTACGGTCCGGATCGTGAGCCGGGACGCCGATCGCCCGGTGCGGATCAGCGCGATCGCGTTCCCCCGCGCGCCGCTCACCTGACCGGCGGCGCCCTGCGTCCCCGCCGCGAGCACCTACAGCCCGCCGAGCACCGTCCCGAGCACGATCTTCGCGATCATCGCCGCGGGGTAGACGAGCGCGTAGCCGAGAGCGACGCGCGAGTCGAAGCCCGTGCGCCCGTTGGCGAAGGCGAGCACGGCGGGCTGGGTCTGCGTACCCGCGACGATCCCCGAGAGCGTCGTGCCGCCCACGTGGAACACACGGCGCATCACGAACCACAGGGCGAGTCCCACGACGGTCGTGATGACGACGCCGAGCAGCGCGATGCGCACCCACGCCCCCGACTCGATGGCCGCACCGACCTGGGCACCCGCCGTCGTCCCCGCCTGCGCGAGGAAGAGGAGCAGCCCGAACTCGGAGATCGCCTGCGCCGCCGTGAACGGCATGACGGTCACGACGCGGCCGATCCGCCCGAGCCGCCCGAGCACGAGCCCGACCACGAGCGTGCCCATCGCCGCCCCGATCGCGAAGCTCCCGCTCGACGTGGGGATCGCGACGAGCCCGAGCAGCACGCCGAGCGCCATGCCGACGCCGAGCACCACGGGGTTGATGTCGGAGAAGCCGCGCGAGGAGTCGCCGAAGAAGCTCGAGATCGCGGGCATCGCGTCGCGGGGTGCGATGACGCGCACGCGGTCGCCGGGCTGGATGCGCAGCTCGTCGCTCGCGACGATGTCGACGTCGCCGCGCCGCAACCGGGAGATCGTCGCGCCGTACCGGCCCGCGAGGTCGAGCTCGCCGATCGTGAGCCCCGCGGCAGCCGGGTTCGACACGGTGATGCGCCGCATGTCGAGGTAGCGCCGGTCGGCCTGCAGCACGTGGGACGAGGTGTGGCCGAGCTCGAGGGTCACGGCCTCGACGGCGTCGGCCTGCCCGACGACGGTCACCATGTCCCCCTCGTGGAGCACGGCGTCGAGCGGTGCCGCCTCGATGGGCTGGTCCTCCCCGCGCCGCAGCCGCGAGAAGGTGAGCCGCCCGGGGTGCGCCGCGAGCAGGTCGCGCAGCCGCGGCTCGCTCGTCACCTCGACGCGCACGGTGCGGTTGACGAGCGGGGGCGGGGCGTCGGCGTCCTGGTCGCGCGTGCGCAGCACGAGGTGGGCGACCACGAGCATGCCGACGACGCCGAACAGGTAGGTGACCGCGTACCCGACGGTCGGTGTGTTGGCGTCCCCCGCGGCATCGCGCGCCGCGGCGAGCGCCGGGGTGTTGGTGACGGCTCCGGCGAAGGCGCCCGCGATCGTCGGCGCATCGAGCCCGAGGAGCCGCCCGACCCCGACGGCGACGAGGCCGCCGAGCCCGAGCACGCCGACCATCGCGGCGATGAGCCCGAGGCTCTTGCGCAGCGACGCGAAGAAGCTCGCCCCGGACACGATGCCCACGGTGAACGTGAAGAGGGTCAGCCCGAGCACGCCGAGGGTCTCGGGTACCCGCAGCTCGACGTCGTGCGCCGCGCCGAGCGCCCCCACCCCGAGCGCGAGGAACAGCACGGCGGCCGCCCCGAGCCCGATGCCGCGCACCTTGAGGTGGCCGATCGCGGCCCCGGCGCCGACGAGCGCGAAGAGCAGCAGCACCGGCTGAGCCGCGAGCAGCTCGAGCACGTGGGTCATTCGTGGATCCCCCGGTTCGTCCGCGGCCTGGACCGGCCGCCAGCCCCAAGCAAACCGCGCCCGGCGGGTTGTGGCCTAGATCCTAGGGCCCGGGCGCGGCGAGGGCTCGGCTACCGGCGGGCCGCTCAGCGCGTGACGACGGCCGCGGCGAGCAGCGCCTCGACGTCGGGGCGCAGGATCGCGAGGGACCCGTCGTCGTCCCGCTCGAGCGTCACGACGAGGTCGACGGTGTCGATGCGCCACACCCAGCGCACGGCCGTGCGGCTCGCCTTGCCGAACAGGCCCTTGCGCACCTGCGCCGTGGACTCGTAGCGGGCGCCCTCGCCCAGCCCGGGCACCGCGAACGCCTCCCCGTGGGTGGCCCCGCCGAGCAGCGGCAGCGTCACGTGGGCGTCCCCCTGGACGGGGTAGAGCTCGGCCGTGACGATCGCGGGCGGCACGAGCGGCTCGGTGCGCCACAGGAACAGCGCGGAGTACTGCCCGCGCGCGAGCGCCTCGAGGTGGCTCGCGAGCTTCATCCCGTAGCTCGTCCCGGCCGACGAGCCGCCCTCGCGTTGAGTGAAGTGCCCGAGGATGCGCCCGCCCGCCTCCGTCGCGGAGCCGAGCTCCGGGGAGGGGAAGGACGTGGGCAGCACGATCCACGGCAGGCCGTCGACGGCGAACTCGATGTCGGGCGTCGTGGTCATCAGGCGGTCTCCTCCTGGGTTCGGGCGTCCCTCGACGCTAGGCGACGGACTCGCCCGCCGCGAGATCTTCGCCCGCACGCCAGAACTGGGTCGTGGCCCACAGCCCGATCACGAGCAGGGAACCGCCGACGACGACGAGCCACGTCGCGAGCGCCGTCATCGACGCGGCGTCGTTCTCGAACGCCGAGCGCTGCGCGAGCGTCACGCCACCGAACCACAGGCCGACCGCCCCGAGCACGCACAGCCACAGGTCGAGCCGCCAGCGGTAGCCGAACCAGCGCCAGAACGTGCGCCCGCGCGCCTCACCACCCTTGCGACGCGCGAGCGCGGGGTGAGCGACGGGGCCACCCGCCGCCTTGACGTGGCCGCCGCGCCACCACGCCCACTTCTTGAAGCCGCTGCCGAGGATCGCCCCGGCGGCGGCCGCGGCGATGATCCCGTTGACGGACCAGATCGCGAAGCGTTCGCGGGACGTCGCCGCCCCGATCGCCCACAGCACGACGCCAGACGCCGCGAGCGCGACGACGAACCACACGAGGGTCCAGCCGAGCGGCAGCAGCTGCACGCGCACGGTGTTCGACCCCTGGGGGAGCACCGCGCCGGGCTTGTGACCCGAGGGGCCGCCCCACTGGCCGCGCCGGATCAGCTCACCGATCCACACGAAGCACATCGCGAGGATCGGCAGCAGTGCGGTCGAGAACAGCACGAGCATCCCCACGCGACGACGGTCCGCGTAGTCGAGCCCGGGCGAGACGAGCGCGTCAGTGACGAGCACCGCGACGTGGACCGCGATGAGCGCGTAACCCACCACGAGTGCGCCGTTGCCACCCAGTGCCCGCCAGAACCCGCCACCCACCGGGATGGTCGCGTCCTCGATGCCTCGGCGGCTCACGCCGTGGCCCCTCCCGCGAAGAGGCGTTCGCGCGTGAACTCGACGGAGCCGGCCACGGCGTCGAAGAGCGTGGCGATGAGCTCGGGGCGGCCCAGGTCGGGACCCGTGAATCGCAGCGTGAGGACCGCGTCGGCGTCGGGGCGCGGGATCCGGTACAGGACGGACACCGAGGGCGTCGACTCCTCGCCGCCGTGCAGCACCCCGGCCTCCTGGGTGCGCACTGCGAAGCCCGAGGGCAGCTCGACGAGCTCACCGTCCGGGTACGCGGAGGTCAGGCGGGCGGCCACCGGGTCGAGGGGCAAGCCGTCGGGAACGGCGTCGTCAGCGTGGGCGCCGTCGTCGGGCACCTCGTCGTCGTCGGCCTCGCCCTCCGGACCCGCCGGCCATGCGACGTCGCGCCCCACCATCGACGCCGCGAACGGCACCCCGGGCACGATCTCGAGAGCGATCGCGAGCGTGTGGGCCATCGCGGCGCGCGCCTTGTCGGCCGTGGCGCACAGCTGCTCGGTCGCCTCGCGGCGCACCTTGGCGAGCCGGTCGTCGCGGCCCACCCGCTCGCGCACGAGGCGCTGGGCGAACTTCCGCGTCCCCTCGGGGTCGACGAGCGGCACGGCGGCCCACGCGCCGGGGAGCACGATCCGGATGTGGCCCGGCGTCGTGACCTGCCCGCTCACCGGTTCTCCACGACGCGCACCGCGAGCGTCGAGAGCAGTGCGAGCGTCTCGGCGGGCATGTCCTCGAAGGACGCGACGCGCTCGGCGACGAAGAGCACCTCGACCATCGTGTCGAGGCCGTCGGGGAACACCCCGAGGCTCACGCGTTCCTCGAGAGCCGCGACACCCGTCTCGGTCTCCGCGACGGCGAGCATCGTGTGCAACCCGCGCACGAGGCCCGCAGGGACCTCGCCCTCGAGCCGCTGGGTGTGCAGGTGGGCGTCCTGGCCCGGCTGCTGCGCATGGTGCGCGAGGAGCGCCTCGGCGAAGCGTTCCGGCGAACGATCCGGGGAACGGGGAGCGGACTGCACGAGCACGACGGCGCTGACGACGCCGAACTCCGGCGCCGGGACCCACGCGGCCGCGTAGTCACCGTTCGACAGGTCGACCTGCTCGCGCACGTTGACGGCGAGGCCCGCGAGCTCGACGACGAGCCGCTCACCGGCTCCGGGGGCGACGGCGGACTCGGGAACGCCGGCGTCCGCGCGCAACCGCCACGCTCGGTAGGCCGTGTCGGTCGCCCACGCGACGACGTCGGCGTCCGGACCCGCGGGGAGCGCGAACCAGGCCTCGGGCAGCGAGAGAGTCACCTCGACCTTGTGCGCCACGGGCATGAGCCTAGTTCGTCCCGTTCTCGGCGAGCGTGATGGAGTCCTGCGCCCCGCCGAGCAGCTTGTCGACCGCGGACGGCACGGGTCCGCCCAGCCGCCCCGCGAGCTCCTGGAGGATGTCGATCGGGATGTCGACGGGGTCACCCCCGCTGATCGTGTCGTACAGGCCCACGACCGACTTGCCGTTCTTGTAGATCATGTGCCCGAACTCGAGCATCACGAGCAGGTTGGCCTTGTTGTTCGTCGCCGCGCTCAGCAGGTCGCCGAAGTCCGTCGTGATGCGGTACAGGTCCGCGACCTCGCCGTCGAACTTGACCAGGTTGCGCAGCTTGAAGGGGTTGGACTGCTTCGCGGCGTCGGCGAGGACATCGAGGAACTTGCCGCCCGTCTGGAAGTCGAGCTTGCGGAACGTGTCCGAGGTCGACCGGACGAAGGGCGACTTGAGGAAGCCGAGGAAGCCCTTGTTGTAGCCCGGGACGAGGTCGGAGACGACCTTGAGCTTGGTCGACGACGCACCGAGCTGGCCCGCCGGTACCCGGGCGAGCGCCGAGATGTGCACCCGCTTGGCGAGGAAGCCGAGGATCTTGCCGCCGAAGAGCGACAGGACTCCGAGGACGACGGCGCCGATGAGGTCGCCGAGGCTGCCCTCGCCCTTCGCAAACTTGATCGCCGCGTCGACGATCGCCAGGATCGCCCCGATCGCGGCGAGGATGAGCAGCGCCTGCCCGAGGAACGGGACCCACGCGAGGAAGATCGCGAGGACGCCCGCGATGTCGCAGATGACCTTGATGATGTCGACGACGACGCCGAGGTGGTCCCAGAAGTCGTCGTTGAGCGCCTCGCCGCCCGTGCCCTCGATGACCTCCGTGATCGAGGCGATCGCCACGGTCGCGGCCGCGGCCTTCTCGCCCTGCAGCGTGTGCCACGTCTCCTGGTGGGTCGCGAGGCTCGTCTCGAGCGTCTCCACGGTGGTGTTCGCCGAGTTCCGGCGCGTGCGGGCCGTCTCCGTGGCGTCGGCGTCGTCGCCCCGCAGGGCCTCCTCGTACTCGTCCTGGCGCAACGTCGCCCGGGAGCGGGCACTCACGAGGCTCTCCTCGATCTCGCCGATGCGGCGCGACGGGTAGCGCGAGGCGCTCTGCGTGCGGTCGAGCTCGTCGGCGTACGTCACGAGCGCGTCGCCGGTCTTCTGGTAGCGGTCGGTCGCCTTGCGGATGTTGCTCGCGACGCCCTCAGCCATGTCACGGGTCGCGTCCATCGCGAGGGACTTCTGGTCGACCTGCTCGACGATGTCGTCGAGGGTCCGGACGGACGTGGCGATCGCGGCGGCGATCGCCTGGTACTCCTCGCCCTTGGTCTTGACGATCCCGGGGTCGCCCGCGAGGACCTGGAACTGGACATCCATCGCTCACACCGCCTGCGGGGATCGGTAGTCGCGGGCCGGGGGCGGATCCTCCGCGGCCTCCTCGAGGGCGCGGGCCATGTCCTCGTCGGCCGCCTGGAAGTTCTCCGCGATCATCTGGATCGTCTGCTGGAGGACCTTGATGTCGTCGATCATCTTGCCGCGCCGGATGTCCCACGAGCTCGCGAACCCCCGGACCTTGTCCGCGAGCGCGCGCGAGCCCGTCGCCTCGGCGGTCGAGTCCGCGTTGGAGTTGGCCTTCTCGAACTCGTCGATCACGGCCGCGAGGTCGCTCGCGAGCGCGGTCAGATCATCCATGTCGAGCTTGATGTCGTAGGACACGTCTCCCCCTCCGGTGGTCGTGGCGCGTGGGTCTGCTCAGGCGCGGAGGGCGCCCCGACGCGCGGGGCACCCTCCGTCAGGGCGTCAGCCCTGGATCGCCTTGGCGAGGCTCGAGTCGACCTCGGACAGCGAGGTCGCTGCCGACTCGAGGAAGCCCGCGAGCCCGTCGATCGCCGAGACGGCCTGCGTCGAGGACGTCGTGAACTGCTCGTACGTGGTCTGGAAGGCGCCGGACGCCTGGTCGGTCACGAAGCCGGCGGCGACGAGCTCGTCGACCTGGCGCTTGAGGTCCGTGAGCGTGTCGGTCAGGGTCTGCTGACCCGTGCGCAGACGACCAGCGGCAGAGTTCATCTCGTCATAGGTGACGTTCACGTTCGCCATGAGGGCTCCCCTTCGGGTTGAGTTTCCGACCCCGTGGCCGGGTTGACTGCTCCAATGTAGGTCGGAGTTTCCGATTCGCGCGATGGGGACCACTCCCCATGCCCTCCCCGTCACGGTGCGGCCGGCTAGTGCGGGAGCACCCAGGGGAGGTGGACGCGCACGAACTTGCCGCGGGCGACGAAGAAGCCGCGGCCCGGGGGCATCTCGGAGCGCTGCACGCGCGGCAGCGCCGTCTTGAGCAAGATCTCCCCCTCGCTCGCGTCGGGCTGCAGCAAGAGGCCCCGCCGGGCGGCCTTGACCTCGCCGAGCAGCGGCCACGTCGGTCCCCACGCCGCCGTGTCGCCGTCGGCGACCAGGGTGTGGCTCGAGCGCTTGATCGCCTTGATGAGGTCCACGAGCGGCTTGTCCGCAGGCCCTTGCAGGTAGTCGTTGATCGACTCGACGACGACGACGATCCGCCCCTCGGTCCCTTCGTCCTCGACGGCCGCGGTGAGGTTCTGGGCGAGCGTCACGACCTGCTCGGGCGTCGAGGCGACGTCGGTCCAGCCACCCACCCCCACGAGCGCGGAGCGCGCCTCGGCGACGAGGTAGCAGCGCACGTCGGGCTCGGCCCGCCGCACGGCGAGCGCGAGCGCCGCCGCCGCGTTGGTGCGGCCAGAGCCGGGTGCGCCGGCAAGCAGGAGCACGCCGTCGGGGTCGAAGCCGACGGGCCCGAGGTCGATGTCCGAGAGGCCCAGCACGGGCAGCCCGCCCACGGCGTCGGGCAGGTCCGTGGCCGGGTACTCGACGGGCAGCGAGCCGATCTCCCGGGCGGGTCGCACCCCGGCGCGCAGCATCGCGGCACCGAGCTCGCGCGTAGCACTCGCCTGCTCCGCGACGGAGGGGAGCCCGCCGACGACGGCGACCTGGGTCTCGAGCCCACCCATCACGGCCCGCCCGGGCGGCGAGCCGGCCGACAGCACGTCGTCGGGCTCGTCGAGGATCCGGTAGGAGTCGTCCGCGAGGCGCAGCAGCACGTTGCGCTGCACGGCCGAGCGCACGGACGTGGGCACCGAGCCGGGGCGGTCGGCGCTGAGCGCGACGTGGATGCCGAGCTGGCGACCCTCGGCGAGCACGTCGCGGAACACGTCGTACCACTGCGAGCGCCCGGGACCCACCTCGAAGTCGTCCCGGAAGCCGGGATAGCCGTCGAGCAGCACGAGGATGCGCGGCAGGTCGGGCTCGCCGCCCTGGGCGCGGTACTCGGTGATGCTCGCGGCGGAGGCCTCGGCGAACAGCGGGGCGCGCCGGTCGAGCTCTTCGCGCAGCATGCGCCACAGCCGCACGACACGGTCGACGTCGTCCCCCGGGATGACGGCGCCCACGTGCGGCAGGTCCGCGAGCATGCGCAGCCCGCCCGCCGCGAAGTCGAGGCCGTACACGTGGACGGGGCCGCCGCGCGGCGTGATGCCGGCCGCGGCGGCGAGCGTGCGCAGGGCCGCGGACTTGCCGGCGCCGCCCGTGCCGTACACGGCGAGGTGGCCGTCGGTGTCGGGGCGGAAGTAGACGGGCACCTGCTCCTGGTGCTCGGGACGGTCGCTCACGCCGATCACGAGCTCGGCGTCGGTGCGCTGGCGCAGCTTCGTCAGGTCGTAGACGGGCGCGAGCTCGGCGAGCCACGGGCGGCGCGGCGCGGCGAGGCCGGCCTGGCGGGAGGCGCCCCGGACGGTGCGCACGAGCCGCTGCTGGTCGGTGGGCCCCAGATCTTCCTCAAGGGCCCCGGGGACGTCGTCGCCGGCGGGCTCGTCCCAGCGCACCTCGGCCCCGAAGCGCAGGTGCGCGACCTGCACCCCGGCGCGCGTCGGCTCGGCGGACGTCCACCCGCCCGCGTACGCGGACTGGAAGGGGTGCAGGCGTCCAGGCCCGGACTTCACGACGCCGCGACCCGGGATCGAGGGGTCGAAGGTCGCAGCGTCGCGAACGCCGATCACGTCGGTCGAGTCCGACTCGTCCGCCATGCGCAGCGCGACGCGCAGGTTGGTGTTGGCACGCAGGTTGTCCTTGATGACCCCGGCCGGGCGCTGGGTCGCCATGACGAGGTGGATGCCGAGCGAGCGCCCGCGCTGGGCGATGTCGACGACGCCGTCGACGAACTCCGGCACGTCGCTCACGAGCGCCGCGAACTCGTCGAACACGAGCACGAGCGCCGGCGGGGCGTCGGGGTCGCCGCGCTTCTCGAGCTCGAGCAGGTCCTTGGCCTTCTTGCGGTTGAAGAGGCGCTCGCGGTAGTGCAGCTCGGCGCGCAACGAGGTCAGCGCGCGGCGCACGAGGTGCGGGGACAGGTCGGTCACGAGGCCCACGCAGTGGGGCAGCTGGACGCAGTCCGCGAACGCCGAGCCGCCCTTGTAGTCGACGAACAGGAACGTCACGCGCTGCGGGGAGTACTCCGCGGCGAGCCCGAGCACCCACGCCTGCAGGAACTCCGACTTGCCGGCGCCCGTGGTACCGCCCACGAGCGCGTGCGGGCCCTGCGAGCGCAGGTCGAGGTGCAGGGGGTCCACCCCGGCCGAGCCGACGATGGCGCGCAGCGAGCCCGCCCGCCGTCGGCCCCGCGGCGCCTGCCCCTCGGCGAGCGGCTCGACGAGCGAGGCGTTCTCCCGCCAGCGGTCGACGACGGCCTCGGGCTGGGCGAACATCTCCGGGCCGAGCAGCGAGACGAGGGAGATCGAGCGCGGCAGGTCGGAAGAGTCCTCCACGACGGCCCCCGCGTCGAACACGGGCGACATGCGCCGCGCGTACGCGAGCGCGACCTCGGGGTCCACGGTCTCGACCTGGACGTCCGGCACCACGCGGCCGAGCCGCACATAGCTCACGGCCGCGCGCCCGTCGGGCTCGAAGGAGATGAACGTGCGGCACGCCGCGGGCAGGTCCGCGACCTCGGGCGCGACCCAGATCGGGAACACGCCTGCGTCGGGGCCGAGCTCGGAGAGCTGGGCGAGGCGCGCGGTGTCGACGTCGACGCCCACGGCCACGACGACGACGACGGCGGGGATGGGCGATGTGGTCCCCGCGGTGTCCCGCACCCCGACCGTCGCCCCGCGGTCGAGCGCGCCGTCCTCGGCGCGCACGGCCCCGCGCTGCTGGGCGCGCTGCAGCCGCGCCGTGACGAGCTCCTCGAGCTGGGACAGCAGCAGGCCGGAGCTCGACGCGGAGTCCGCGAGGTGGGGACCGGCGAGCGGGCTGTGCGCAGAGGAGCTGTGCGGGAGCCACTTGAGCCACTGCAGGCGCTCGCTCCACGTGGGCGGCACGAGCGCGCACGTGACGAGCTCTGCGGGCGAGTGCAGCGCGGTGAGCTGGACGAGGACGGCCGCGAGCGAGCCCTCGACGTGCGCCGCGCCCCCCGCGAGCCCCACGGAGCCCGCGTCGTGCAGGTTCTCGATCACGGGCACGCCCTCGACGTCGCGGTGCTTCGCGACGAGCTCGTCGAGCGCCTCCTGGTACTCGGCGATGAGCTCGCCGCGGCTCGGCTGGGAGATGGTGCAGCGCGTGGGCATCGTCGCGATGCCGAAGCGCACGTTGAGGAAGGACCAGTGCTCGGGGCGCCTGGTCCACAGCAGCGGCCCGCGCCGTTGCGCCTCCGCGAGCGCGAGCGGCGTCGCGACGGACTCCTGCAGGCGGGCCCGCCGCTCGACGACGACCTCCTTCGCGAGCTCTTCGCGCAGGCCGGCCAGGTGCGCCTCGAAGCGGGCGACGGCGCGCTTGCGCTTGGCCTTCGAGCCGCGGCGCTGGTTGAAGAAGTTGCCGAGCATCATGATCGGGCTCATGAAGATGAACATGAGCGACATCGGGTTGCCCGTGACGAGGAACATGCCCCCGCCCATGAGCACGGGGGCCACGAGCATGAAGGGGTTGAACGGCGGCTTGTCCTGCTCGACGGGCACGTCGGGCGGGGCGAACTCGACGCCCTGGTAGCGCGGTTCGACGCGCGGGGACCGGACGAACGGCACGGGGCCGGCCTTCGCGACGAGCCCCGCCGTCTGCCCCGCGACCGCGCGCGGCTCGACGCGCAGCGACGTGTCCCCGAGCGTGAGCTGGACGGGCTCACCCACGTGGAGGCGCGTCACGGGGGCACCGTCGACCTCGATGCCGTTGGCCGAGCCGAGGTCCACGACCTCGATCTCCTCGCCCACCTCGATGCGCGCATGGCGCTTCGAGACGAGCGGGTCCTCGAGCACGAGGTCGCTGTCCGCGGCGCGGCCCACGACGTAGGAGCCCGCGTGCAGCTCCTCGAGCCGGCCCGCGCCGGGCCCTGACACGATCCGCACCACGGCCCGCACGGGCCCCGAGCGCATCGCGGGCCGGGACGCCGCGGACTTGTCGACCACCTGCACGAGCGCCCCGGAGCCGATCCAGGCTTCCCCGAGCGGCGCGTCGGGCGGCAGGACGACGGGCTCGGTCTGCCCCGGCAGCAGCGCGGCGAGCGTGCGGCCACCTCCCTGGTCCGTGGGCGCGAAGCCGATCGGGTCGACGCGCTCGATCGTCGCGGCGACCTCGGCGATCGTGGAGCGCGCGTCCGCGGTGACGACGACGTCCGACGCCGTGCCGTCCCCCCGCCGGTAGGTGAGCTTGACCCTCATCGCTCGGCCTGCCCCTGCTCGCGGCGCATCCGCAGCCAGGCGAGGAGGAAGCCGGCGTCCGCGGCGAGGACCACGACGACGACGGTGAGCGGGCGCCACAGCGCCTCGGCGCTCGCGGCGAGGATGGTGCGCGGCGCGGTGAGCGGGTCACCCTGCCCGGCCGCGGTGAGCGTGACCGGCACCACGACCACGACGACGAGCGCGCACAGCCCCGCGGTCACGGCGAGGGTCCCCACGGTGCGCATCGTGGTGGGGCGCCCGTTCGTGCTCGCGAGGAACGCCCCGCACACCGCGAGGACGGTCAGCGCGGCGGCGGCGACGGCGATCACGTCCGCGGTGCTCACGGCACGCTCCCCTCGGGCAGGTCGAGGAGCACGAGGTCCTCGGCCGTGACGAGTCGCGAGCCGACGGCGTACTCCACGAGCCGCGTGCGCCGGTTGCTCGCGAGCCGTCCCGGCCCGCCCCGCAGCCCCGCGACGCCCTGCTTGTCGAGCTTGTCGCACACGTTGTCGAGCTTGCGGTTGAAGCGCGTCAGCGCCCAGCCGAGGCGTTCGGCGGCCTGGGCCGACGACGGGATCTCGCTCACCGTGCTCCCCTCGCGACGCAGCATCGGCTCGGCGAGGGCGACGATGAGCTGGCGCTGGGACACCGTGAGCTGCACCGTGCCGATCGTCGTGTCCCCGCCCACGGGGTCGCGCGCGGGCTCGGTGTAGGTGGGTCGTTCGACGTGCGCGATCAGCTCGTACGTCGTGGGTCCCGCCGTGAACACGACCGTGGTCGCGGCGAACACGATCGGCAGGCGCGCTCCGGGCGGCAGCCACGACTGCGCGCCCGTCGACGCGTCGCACACCGTCGCCGAGAGCCGCGAGCCCGTGTTGGTGACCCACCACAGCCCGTCGAGCTCCTCGAACGCGAGCAGGCGTCGGTGCAGGAAGGGGTTGTCGTCGACCTGCAGGTCGCCCTCGCGCCCCACCGTGAACACCTCGCCCGCCTCGACGTGGAACCACTCGCCGCAGTAGTCGAGCGAGAGCCGTGAACCCCGCTGCGCGGTGTCCGTCATCTGCGCGGTGTCCGTCATGGCGTGCACCCCCGCACGGCTTGCGAGGTGCGCCCCGAGTCGCGGCGCAGCGACACCTCGATGCACACCTGCTCGCCCCCGGGCGCGGGCACCTCGACGCTCGCCTCCGCGAGGCGCTCGAGCTCGCCCGTCTCGAGCACCGTCACGGTGCGCCACAGGTAGGAGTCGCCGTCCTGCGGGTCCAGGTTGGTCCACGTGAACGTCGCGAGCTCGCCGTCGATCTCGCCCGCGAGCCCGGTCGGCGCGGGCACGAGCGACTCGACGGGGTCCACGGGGCTCGCCGTCGGGGTCGGCGTCTGCGCCTGCGGCTCGGGCGCACCGCCGCTCAGCGCGACGGCCGCGATGGTCCCCGCGACGGCGAGCAGGGCGACGCCCCCCACGACCGCGGGCCAGCGCTTGCGAGGCGAGGTGTCCGACGACGGCCCGCCGGGTGCATCGCCGCCCTGGGCTCGGTCCACGCCGAGGCCCGTCGTCGGACCGGGCGCCGCAGCACCGGGACCAGGTCCGCCCTGCCCCGCCACACCGTGCCCCGCCGTGCCCGCCCGGGCACCCGGTGCGCGCAACACCGTCGCTTCCGCCTCCTCGGCGACGAACGCCGGGACGTCCCGCGGGGCCCCGCGCAGCACCGTGTGCTCGCCGTCGGCCAGGTCGCCCGGGCCGGGCGCGCTCCCCACGGGGGCTCCCGTCACGGGCGGGCGGTGCAGCGTCGCGCCCGGGAGCGTGGGGCCCGGGTTCGTGGGCCCTGTGGCGGCGCCGCCGGACTCCTCGGGTGCGGCGGCCGGGTCGATCGACGTGACGCGGCGCACGCGCGTGCCGGGCTCGTCGTCGTCCTCGACGGTCACCACGCCCACGGAGTCGTCGAGCACGTCGACGGGCGTCATGACGTGCGAGAGCTCGACCTGCACCTGCTGCCACGCCCGCGCGAGGGCGAGGGCGGAGGGGTAGCGGGCGAGCGGGTCCTTCGCCATCGCCGTGGCGAGCACCTTCTCGAGCGAGGCCGGCACGTCGGAGCGGCCCGTGGGCGGGACGAGGTTGCGCTCGATGCGCGCGACGAGGTCCGCGGCGCCGTTGCGCCCGCCGGGCACCTCGAACGGCGAGCGACCCGCGAGGAGCGAGTAGATCGTGGCGCCGAGCGCCCAGACGTCGGAGGCGACCGAGCTGCGCGGCGGGTCCGCGAAGGACTCGGGCGGGGACCACGGGATCGACATGCCCTCGGCATCGGCCTGCGCCCCGTCCGTGGTCGCCGAGATGCCGAAGTCGGTGAGCGCCGGGCGGTGGTACTCGGTGACGAGGATGTTCGCGGGCTTGATGTCGCGATGCAGGATGCCCTCGCGGTGGGCCGTCTCGACGGCGCCGGCCACCTGGATGCCGATGCGCAGCGCCTCCGCCACGGACAGCGGGTCACGCCGGTAGGTCGCACCGAGGTTGGGGCGCGAGCAGTACTCCATCGCGAGGTACGGCCGCCCGTCCGTCGCGACGCCCGCCTCGTAGATCGTCACGATCGAGGGGTGCGTCGAGAGCTGAGCCATGAGGTTGGCCTCGTGGTCGAAGGCCTCGCGCGCGTCCGAGCCGGCGAGGTCGTGCAGCAGCACCTTGACGGCCACGCGGCGGCGCGGGCGCTCCTGGGAGTACAGGAACACGTCGGAGAATCCGCCCGAGCCGAGGAGCTCGACGTGCTCGAAGCCCTGGATCTCGGGCGGTGGGGCGGGGGCGCGGCGGGCGCTCATGCGAGCCCTTCGAAGGTCAGGGTGACGCCCTCACCGAGGTCGACGACGTCGCCGTCCACCACGAGCGCGGCCTCGTGCGGGTGCAGGCGCACGGGGAGCTGCCCGGCGCGCAGCAGTGTCGATCCGTTCGTCGAGCCGAGGTCCACCACGAGCACGCTGATCCCCTCGAGCCGGATCTCGAGGTGCGAGCGCGAGATGTCCTGCTCGGGGCTCGGCACGCTCACGAGCCGGGGCACGGCAGTGCCGCCCACGCGGGAGACGCGCGGCTTGCGGCCCACGACGACGGGCCGGTCGAGCTCGATCTCCTGGCCCGTGGAGAGCCGCACGAGTCCCACGGTGGGGCGCGGGATGGGCTCGCCCCGCTCCGGGAGCACGACCTCGAACGGGGCGCGCACGACCGTCTCGCCGTCGTGGTCTCCGAGCTCCGCGGTGGGGGTCGGTGCCGGTGCGGTGGGGGCCGGCGGCGGGGCGGCGGGGACGTCGAGCGTGAAGGGCGGCGTCCAGGCGGGGGCCGACGGCGGTTCCTCGGCCGGTCGCACCTCCGCCGGCGCGGGTACCGGTGCCGCGGCGGACTCGGCGGGCGCCGACACAGCCGGTGCGGGTCTCGGCGCCGTGGGTGCCGGTGCGGGTACCGGGTCGATGTCGTCGTCCTCGGGCTCGTCCGCGCGCACCGCGGCCTGCTCGACGGGCCGCAGCACCGTGCTGCCCCAGAGGTGGTCGAAGGAGTCCTCGGGCTCGGCGACGGACGGCAGGATCGTCTCGGTGGGCACCACGGTCTCCTCCGGCGCCGTCGGACCGGGGTCCACCGTCGGCCCAGGACCTGCGGCCGGGGCGACGGGCTCGGGAGGCGCGGGCTCGGGCGCCGCCGGCGCAGGCAGGTCGGCCTGCGCCACCTCTGGCACCAGCAGCTCAGGCACGGGAGCCGCCACCACGACAGGCACCTCGGGCACGGCGTCGCCCGCGGCCGCACCCCGGAAGATCACCGCGTCGGCGCGCACGACCCCGCCCAGCACGGGCCAGGACTCGCCGCCCTCGCCGCCTCCCGGGCCCAGGAGGGCGACGTCGTCGACCCCCGCCACGAAACGCTCCGTCCACGTCGCGACGCCCGCGCCCGAGACGGTGGGCCCCTCCCCGACGCGCACCTCGAGGTCGCCGCGCGCGACGGCGTGCACCCCGCCGGGGGACAGCACCGCGAGCGCGAACGCCGGGAGGCGCGCGAGGCTCGTCGCGAACTCGCCCGTGAGGACCTGCAGCACGTCCGCGACCCCGACCCCGGGCACGAGCACCGCGTGGAGGTCGAGCGCGAGGCGCGGCTCGGTCTCGGCGGGCAGCAGCACGACGACCCCCGGGCCGACGACGGCCACCCCGCGGCCCGGCACGTACGTCACGGCCTGCATCACCGGCTCACCTCCGTCGCACCCTGGCCACCGCCGCGGCTCCCCCGGGGCAGGGTGTCATCATCCGGCTCGTCCTGGCCACGCGGCGTCGTGAGCGAGGACGCGTCCTCGTGCCCGTCGAGGGCGCGCACGTCGATCACGAGCACGGTCACGTTGTCCCGGCCACCGGCGCGCACCGCCTCGGCGACCAGCCGCTCGGCGGCGGACTGCGGGTCGGTCTCGGCCAGGAGCGTCTCGGCGACGAAGGGGTCGGGCAGCTCGCCCGTGAGCCCGTCCGAGCACACGAGGATCCGGTCGTTCGCGGCGACGGGCAGGAGCCAGTAGTCGACGTGGGCGTCCCCCGCGGCCCCGAGCGCCCGCGTCACGACGTGCCGGCGCGGGTGGTGGGCCGCCTCGGCGCGCGTCACGGCACCGGAGTCGATGAGCTCCTGGACCTCGGAGTGGTCCACGCTGATCTGCTCGAGCGCGCCACGCGAGAGCCGGTAGGTACGCGAGTCGCCGAGGTTCACGACGATCCAGTACGGCACCCCCTCGACGGCGCTCAGCACGACCCCGCTCACCGTGGTGCCCGCGGCTCGGCCGGGCTCGGCCTCGATGCGCTGCACCTCGCGGTGCGCCTCGAGGATCGCGGTGTTGACGGCTTCGGGCGTCGCGGAGCGCCCCGCGAGCCGGGTGCGCAGCACGTCCACGACGCGCGCGCTCGCGACCTCCCCGGCGTCGTGCCCACCCATGCCGTCCGCGACCACGAACACCGGTGCGCTCGCGAGGAACGCGTCCTCGTTGATGCTGCGACGCAGCCCGCGGTCCGTCGCCGCGCCCCACAGGGTGTGCACGCCGGCCGTGACGTCCGCGGACATGCGCGAGCCGAGGCTCATCGGCCCACCGCCACGTGGACGTCCCCGACGACGACGACGTCCCCCGGCGCGACGTGCACCGCGAGGCCGGGGGTGAGGGGCGTGCGGGTGCCGTCGACGCTCACGACGGCCGTGCCGTTGGTCGAGTGCAGGTCCTCGACCCACAGCCCGATCGTGTCGAGACCGAAGCCCAGGTGGGTCTTGGACACCGAGCGGGTCGGGTCCGCGACGGGCACGAGGTGCGCGACCTCCACGCCCACGCGCGCGGCGGGGTTGCGGCCGAGCACCCCGTCGCCCGTGACGGTGAGCCGCTCGCCCCCGGGCAGCTCGAGGACCACGGGTCCGCGCTCGGCGGGGCTCGCGAGGCGCGTGCGGTCGACGTCCTCGGCAGGCTCCGGGGGGCTCGGCGCGATGGCTGGTTCCTGGGCCGTCTCGCGGGGTTCCTCGGCGGGACGCGAGAACCCGGGGACGGCCGCGATGATCGGGCCCGGTTCGGGGGCGATCTCGACGGGCGCCGAGGCAGGGGAAACAGCGGGCGGCGGAGCGGGAGACCCGGCGGGCGGCGGCCCGGAGACGGCCACGGGCGGACCGGCGGGCGGCGGGAGCGACGCGAGCGAGTCCGCGGCGTCCCGGCGGCGCGAGCCCGTCAGGCGCCGCCACCACGACTCGCGGCGCTCCGTGGGCTCCGGATCACGGGCCGACGCGGGGGCGGGCGTCGTGACGACGTCATCAGGGTGCGGTGCAAGGCGCGCGGGCTCCGGCGCCTCGGGCACAGGAGCGGCGCACACGGGACAGAACTGGTCACCGGGGGGCAGGGCGCTGCCGCACGCCTCGCACGCCCTCATCGCCCCACCGTCCCTTCGCGCCTGTGTCGAAGCGACCGCAACGAGAACCTCGCCCGGGCGCGAGCCCACGGTCCCACGGACCTCGACATCGAGGCGAGCACGGTGTCGACCTCGGCCCACAGCGCATCCACGTCCTGCGGCGCGGGATCGCCTGGCCCGAACACCCCGGCGTCGGTGTGGCGCGCGAGCGTCGCGACGCCCGCCTGCGGGTAGTGCCCAGCGAGCCCCCGGCCCGTCTCGCGCCGGGTCGCACCGTTCGGCGGCTCGTGCCCGAGGTCCCGGCCCAGGTCCACGACCTCGGCCCAGCCGCCCATGACGCGCTCGACGGCCACGGGGGCCCGGCGGCGTCGCGCGCGGCGCCGGGCCTTGATCGCCGCGACGATCACGAAGGGCAGGGCGAGCAGCACGAGCCCGCCGAGGATGGCACCCGCGAGCACGAGCCAGCGCTGCCAGCTCTCCGTCTCGGTCTCGAGCTCGTCCTCCTCCGCGTCCTCGGGCAGCGGCTGCGCCGGCGGCTCCTCCGGCTCCTCGGGCGGCTGCGGCTCGAGGAGCTGCTGGGGCTGGGGCTGGGCCTCGCTGCGCGCCTCGGAGCTCTGCGGCGGGGTGTCGTCGTCGGGCCGCGGGTCGAACGCGACCCAGCCGATCCCCGCGAACGCGACCTCGACCCATGCGTGCACGTCCCCGCCCCGGACCTCGACGGGGCCGCTCGGCGCGACGGCGGTGGGCGCGTCGGCGTCGTAGAAGCCCATGACGACGCGTGCCGGGAGGTCGAGCTGGCGGGCCATGAGGGCCATGGCGACGGCGAACTGCTCGTCGTCCCCCACGGGCTCGGCGGTGGCGAGGAGCGTCGCGATGCGGTCCGCACCGTGGCCCGCGCGCGACGGCGGCTCGCCGTCGCGCCCGCTCGACAGCACGCCCGAGGACGCGAGGCCGTCGCGCAGCGACTGCACGGTCGCGAGCCCGCCGTCCGCGGCGCCCACGAACCGGTCGGCCGTCGCCGCGACGGCGTCCGGCACGGCCTGCGGGGCGGGCAGGTCGAGCTCGAGGAGCCGCGCGGCGTCGAGCTCGGTGCCCGTGGGCGGGGCGAGCACGGTCGCCGTCACCGTGTAGCGGTCGCCCGCGGCGAGGCCCACCGTCGTGAGGGCCGTGGGGCCGTCCGGGTTAAGGTGCAGGCCGCGGCGCAGGTCGGCGGCGCGCGCACCCGTGAAGTCGACGGCGGACGGCACACCGACCACGGGCAGCCACACGTCCGCGTAGTCGCCCACCGTGACCGTCACGCGCACCTCGTCACCCGCCCGCGCGGACACGCCGGGCAGCGGGGCCGGGGCGGGCAGCGTCGAGGAGGCGCGGCGGAACGAGCCAGAGTCACCACCGGCCGTGCCGCCCGCGACGTCCATGACCGTGCCCGTGTAGGCGTCGAGCGTCGCGAGCCGCAGCCGCTCGCCCGCGGGCAGCCCCTCGACCGTGAAGAGCACGTCCTCCGCGTGGTCCTTCGCGTAGGAGCGGAACCCCACGAGGGGGCTCGTGAAGTCGTGCAGCTCGAGCGGGGGGACCACGACGTCGCGCAGCACGACGCGCTGCCCCGCGGGCGCGAGGAACGGGGCGACGACGGCGGTGACGAGCACCGTGCCACCCAGGAGGATGGCCGTGCCACGGAGCCGACGTGTGCGCAGGGCGGCCCGCTGAGCCTCCTGGGCCGGGTCCCGATCGTTGCCCGCCGTCGGCCCCGCGTCCTCGCGACGGGAGCGCCACGCCGCCCAGCCGAGCGCGAGCACGACCGCCCCGAGCCCCTGCACGAGCGGGAGCGCCTCTTGCGTCGACGAGCCCGCGATCACGGCGAGGGCGTACCCGGCGAGCGGCACGAGCGCCCAAGCACCGCGCCGCGCGCGCAGCGCGAGGCTCGCCGCGGTCACGGTCGCCACGAGCGTCGCGAGGAACGGCGCGACGGCGAGGTCGGGATAGACGGCGAGCGGCGGTGCGGCCGTGAGCCAGTCCTTCCACACCGTGACCGTGCCGAGCAGGAGGCCGCGCAGCGTCACGAGGGTCGGCACGACCCCTGCGACGGTCGTGTGGGGCAGCGCGAGCGCCCCGCCGAGCACGACGTACGCAGCCGTGGTCGCGGCCGTGACGGTGAGGATCCCCCACCGGCGCACCGCGCCGAGCCACGCGAGTCCCGTCCCGAGCCCGAGGGCACCGACGACGGCGAGCACCGGGCCCGCCCCACCCCACACGGGACCGAACCCCACGGCGGCGAGCACGACGAGCACCGCGACGACGGCGAGGTCCACGAGACCGGCCAGGCTGCGCGCCCGACGGGCACCGGCGAGCCCGCGCTCGCGGCGATCACGTTCACGGCGCCGCACGCGTGCCTGCGCGACGGCGTCCTCCTGCTCGCGGTGGGCCGTGCTCGAGGCGCGGGTGGGCGCACCCTCGCGCAGAGTGCGGCGGCTCGGCGGTGCGGTGGTCGTCATGTGCTCACCCGCCGCATCGCCGAGGGCAGGTCCTCGAGCCGGCCCAGGTCGAGCGTCGTGAGCTCGGCGAGAGTACGTCGCTGGACGGGCGCGCCCGGCACGCAGCGCACCGCGAGCGACCGTACGTCGATCGGCAGCCGCGTGCCGGCGAGGTGCACGAGCGCGGGTGGGACCGTCGCGCCGTGGAGCAGCACGGCGGCCGAGGCGTCGGGCACCTGCTCGCCCACCTCGCGTGCGAGCTCGGCGAGCCGAGCGCCCCGACCTGCCAGGCCGAGGCGCGTGAGCTCGTCGAGCAGCCGGCCACCCGTCTGGCCCCGGATCGTCTGGCCCTGCACGAGCACAGTGACGTCGCGCTCCTCGCGCAGCGCCTGGAGGCCGAGCGAGCCCGCGACGCTCACGGCGAGCTCGAACTCCTCGGGGTCGTCGTAGTCCGCCATCGAGGTCGAGAGCACGATCACGAGGTGGGAGCGGCGCGTCTCCTCGAACTGGCGCACCATGAGCGTGCCCGTGCGCGCCGTGGTCTTCCAGTGCACGTGCCGGCGGTCGTCGCCCGGGGCGTACTCGCGCAGGGCGTGGAAGGACACGTCCGACGGCGAGAGGTCACGCGTCGGCTTGCCCTCGAGGTCCTTGAGGAAGCCCGAGACGGCGCCGTGCAGCGCGACCGTGCGCGGGTGCACGAAGAGCTCGAGGCTCTGCGTCCACTCCTTCTCGCGGCGCAGCAGCCCGAGCCCGTCGCCGCGCACGGAACGCACCGGACCCACGGGGATGACGGCACGACGCACGGTCGGCACCGTGAAGAGCTCCTCGTGGGTCTCGCCCGCCACGAGCCGCGGCAGCCCGAACGTCGCGCCCGAGGAGCCCACGGGCAGCTCGATCTCGCTCGGCAGCTGCGCCCGCCCCGCCGTGTTGGTCACCTCGACGCGACCCACCGCTCGCGAGCCGACCACGACCCGGTGCCGGGTGAGCTCGAGCGCGATCCGGTACTCCGAGCGGCCCACGACGAACGCCACGGCGATCGCGAGCGCCACGAGGCACGCGACGGCGACCACCACGAGCTCGAACCAGCCGAGGTGCCGCCCCGCCCACCACGACGCGACGCCCACGACGAGCACGACCCACCCCGCGGGCTGCACGACGGCGAGCACGGGGCGCGCCGCGCGCACCGCGGGGGTCACTACCGCGGACACCCGCTCGACGGCGGGCGCGAGCGAGCGCCGCACCCGCGTGGCGAGTGCGGCGGACCAGGTGCGCGTCGCGGCGAGGGGCTCGGTGCTCACGCGACGTTCCGGCGCTCCTGCGGTGCGGGGACGTCGGCGAGGGTGCGGCCGAGCAGGTCGAACGACGTCGTGCCCTCGAACTCCGCCTCGGCGTCGAGCACGATGCGGTGGTTCCACACGGGCTCGACGAGGTCCTTGACGTCGTCGGGCACCACGTAGTGCCGACCCTGCGTCGCGGCCCACACCTTGGCCGTGCGCACGAGCGCGAGGGCGCCGCGCACAGAGACGCCGAGCCTGGCCTCGGGAGCGGTACGGGTTCGCTCGGCGAGCGACGAGACGTACTCGAGCACGGCCTCGTCGACGTGGACCGTCGCGGCGAGGTCGGCCATGTCGACCACCGCCTGCGACGTGATGATCGGGGCGAGCGAGCCCGCGGGGTCGCGGTCCGAGGCGCCCGCGAGGATGCGCACCGTCGAGGCGTGATCGGGGTAGCCGATCGACCGCTTCCTCGTCAAGGCGTCGATCGGC
>CAZECM010000005.1:26558-82286 GCA_964510785.1 uncultured Cellulomonadaceae bacterium
CCCCTCCTCCATGACCTCCAGCAGCGCGGACTGCGTCTTGGGCGAAGCGCGGTTGATCTCGTCGGCGAGCACGATCGAGGCGAAGATCGGGCCCTTGTGGAACTCGAACTTGTGGCTCGCCTGGTCGTAGATCGTCACGCCCGTCACGTCCGAGGGCAGCAGGTCGGGGGTGAACTGGATGCGCTGGTGCGAGCCCTGCACGGTGGCCGCGACGGCCCGTGCGAGCGAGGTCTTGCCCGTGCCCGGCGCATCCTCGAGGAGCAGGTGCCCCCGGGTGAGCATGCACGTCAGTGCGAGGCGGATCACGTCGTCCTTGCCGAGCACGGCGTGCGCGACGTTGCCGACGAGCTTGTCGAACGTGTCGGCGAACCATGCGGACTGCTCGGTGGTCATCGCCATGGGGTCGTCTCCTGGGTCGAGGTGGTGCGGCGGTCGGGGAAGCCGGGAAGGGTCATGGCCAGTTGCTCGTGCCGTACGCGGTGCCGTCGATGAGCACGCGCACCTGGTGATTCAGGCCGTGGTTGCCGTAGAAGCACAGCAGGTTGAAGGCACCCGTCGTGGGCACCGAGTAGCGGTTGCTCGTCCCGCCGAAGGAGCGCCAGCTGCCCGACGGCGACTTGCCCTGGCACACGATGACCCGCGAGCCCGGGTTGTGCCAGTTCTCGACGTTGACGCGGAACAGGTCGCAGCCGCTCGAGCAGCCCGCGCCCGAGCCGGGCGGGCCCACCGTGATCCAGACGCGTTCGACGGGCGGCGGCGGCTCGGGCTGGGACGTCGCCGAGGCGGTCGCCTCCGCGGAGACCAGACCTTCCTCGTCGACCGCGCGCACCGTGATCGTCGCCGACGTGGAGTAGCCCACGGTGACGTTGCGCGAGCCCGTGACGGCGACGTTCTCCCACTGACCCGAGCCGACCTTGATCTCCATGCGGGCCAACGGGCGGCCGTTCGTGCCGCCCGAGCTCCACGAGAAGCTCACGACGCGGTCACCGCCGCTCGCCGAGACGGTCGGGCGCGGTGGCGTGCCGTAGGGCGTCACGGCGTTCGACGCCGAGCTCTGCCCGGCCGAGCCTCCCGCGTTCACGGGCTCGACGGTGAACCGGTACGCCGTGCCGTTCGTCAGCCCCGTCACGGTCACGGTGGTCTGGCTCGTCGAGTCGACCACGACGTTGCCGTTCGCCCGCACGCGGTACGTCACAGGGTTGCCGTTGGCCGCCGCGGCGGTCCACGTCACGCGCGCCCGCTGCGAGGTCGACCCCGAGACGAGCGAGGCGGTGGGGGTGCCCGCGGGGCCGGGGCGGCCGAAGGGCGTGACCGCCTCCGAGGCGGGCGAGCTCCCGGAGAACCCGGCCTTGTTCCGCGCGCGCACCGCGAAGGTGTACGTGCCGGAGACCTCGAGACCCGTCACGGTCTGCTGCGTACCGCTCACCTGGACGGTGCGCACGAGCGCACCACCTTCGAGCACGTCGAGCTCGTACCCGGCGACCGTGTCACCGTTGTTGGCCGGCTCCGTCCAGCGCACGTCGATCTCGCCGCCGAGCGGGGTGTCGATGCGGCTCGCGCTCGGCTCGCCGGGAGCGTCCGGCACGCCCGCGGGGATCTCGCCGAGGGAGTACTCGGAGAAGTCGGACGGCTCGGGCGCGGAGTTGTGCGCCATGACGCGCACCTTGTACTCCGTGCCGTTGACGAGACCGTCCCACACGGTAGAGGTGCCCGCGACGTGCGCCTTCTGCACCTGGCCCGAAGGCGGGGCGGGCGAGATCTCGATCGTGACGTCCACGATCGGGGAACGGTCCGAGTAGGTCTGGTTGACCCAGGTGACCTCGAGCGAGCCGTCGCCGAACGTGAGGCTCGGCGCGGCGGGCGGGTCGGGCCGCTCGTCGGGGCGAGCGGGGGCCGAGGGGGGCGAGGGGTCGGAAGGCCCGACGTCGTTGTGCGCCACCACCGTGAACGTGTACTCGACGTCGTTCGTGAGGCCCTCGAGCGTGCACGTCGTCGTCGGGCACGTGAACGTCGTGCCGTCCGAGGCCGCCACCTCGTAGCGCGTGATGACCGAGCCGTTGTTGACGGGCGGCGACCACGAGAGCACGACGGTGCGCGAGCGAACGCTCTCGACGAGCGGCGCCGCCATCTCGCCGGGCCGGCCGAGCACCGTGAGCTCGATGCGCCCGTCGACGTTGCGGTCGGGGTCCTGGGTCGCGTCCGCGACGGTGTAGCGGGCCGTGAGGGTGCCGACGAAGGTGGCGGACGGCGTGACGACGACGTCGTTCCCGCTCACCGTGACGGTGCCCTCCCCCGTGTCGAGCTGCGCGCTGAGCAGCACGAGGGGCTCGCCGTCGAAGGGGCTCCTGTCGTTCGTGAGCACGTCGATCGTGACCGGCTCGCCCTGGTGCACGTCCTCGCGACGATCGAGGTTGACCGTCGCGAGCGGCCTGCGCGAGGACAGCACCTCGATGTCCACGCGCGCGAGCACCGGTTCGGCCTCGCCGTCGGACACCGAGATCGTTGCACGTGCCTTCGTACCCTTCGGCACGTCGTTCGAGGCGGTGACCGTGAGGACCGTGCCCTCGAGGCGCGTCTCGAGCCCGCCGCCCGGGGAGTCCACGAGCGCGAACGTCAGGGGGTCTCCGTCGTCGTCGGACGCGTACGGCGCGAGGTCGAGCGACTCGGACGTGCCGACCTCGACGCCCATGCCCGCGCCGCGGGCCGTGGGCGGGGCGTTGACCTCGGGGCGCGGGAGCACCGTGATGGGCAGGGAGAGGACGGCCGTCTGGGTGCTCGGGTCGTCCTGCGGGCCGTCGCCCACCTCGAAGGAGATCGCCGCTGGCCCCACGTAGTCCTGCTCGGAGACGTAGCTCAGCGTCTGGTGGTCCACGGCCGCGCCCGTGCCGCGCACCGCCGTGACCTTGCCGGCCTCGGTGAGCCCCATCGTGCGCCCGTCGGCGACCACGACGTAGTTCCTCAGGTCGATGCGTAGCTCGTCGCCCGAGAGGACGCTCAGCTCGGGGCCGCCCGCACGCAGCGCGGGGGGAAGGTCGGTGATGCCTGGGACCAGCACGAACGCGCTCGCCGTCAGGCCGTCCTGGTCCGTGATGCTGTAGGGGATGATCTGCGCGGCCTCGGTGAGCGTGACCTTGACGGAGCCGTCGGGCGAGACGCTCGCGAGCGGGAGGCCGTCGGGGCCGGTGCCGAGCGTCTCGGGCAGGCTCACCTCGAGCTCGTCGACGAAGCCGTCCGGGTCGTCGTCGTTGTCGAGCACGGGCACGTCCACCGTGTCCTTGCCGACCACGTCGGCCACGCCGAACTCGTCGTCGAGCGCCACGGGGCGACGCAGGGGGGCCGTGCCGGACACGTCGATCGTGAGCGCCCCGACGGCCCGGGCACCGAACGAGTCGGCGATCGCGTAGTAGAGCGTGTAGGCGCCGGGCTCGGCCGGGGCGCGCACGAGCACGCGGTCGTGGGCGATGCTCGCCTCGAGGCCGTCGGGCACCTCGAGCCCGTCCGCGACGAGCCGCACCTGGTCGCCCTCGGGGTCCACGTCGTTGAGGAGTACCGGCACCGCGACGAGCCGCTCCGGCCGCACGTACACGACGTCGTCGACGGCGAGCGGGGCGAGGTTCGTCTCGGACGCCGGGGCGATGCCGACCGTGATGGTCGCGGTGGCCCTCGCGCCGAGCGCGTCCGCGACGCGGTACCGGAACGTGTCCGTCCCCGTGCTCGTCGCGTTCGCCTCGTAGTCGATCCAGCCCGGGCCGAACCCGGTGACGCGGCCCTTGCTCGGTGCGGTGTCGAGGCCCAGGAGGCTCACGCGGTCGCCGTCAGGGTCGAGGCCCGCCGTGGGGACCGGGATACGGATCGTCGAGCCCGCGAGCGCGCGGGCCTCGAGGTCGCGCGGGCGCGGAGGCAGGTTGTGCTCGGGGTCCGCGGCCCGGACGTGAATCGTCACCTGTGCCGAGTCCTTCTGGCCCTGCGGGTCCACGACCTCGTACACGGCGCGCACCGTGCGGGCGTCCGGTCCCGCGTGGAAGCGGATCGAGTCGTTCGTCGTGAAGATCAGCCCGTCCTCTGCGTCGGGCACCTCGACGAGCTCGGGCACGAGCTCGATGACGGCGTTGTCCGGGTGCTCGTCGTTGGCGAGCACGGGGATCGTGACGATGTCCCCGGCGCGCACGACGGCGTCGTCGGGGTTGGCCTGGGGCGGGCGCAGCACCTCGGGCGCCGGCACGGGCATGACGAGCACCTCGCCGACGGCGGACGCGAGGCCGTTCGACACCGAGTACCGCAGCGACGTCGGACCCTCGAGCGCGCGCACGGCCGTGATGCGCACGAGGTGGTGGTCGACGACCTCGACGCTCAGACCGGCCATCGGGTCGACCTCGACGGACTGCAGCACGAGCACGCCGCCCGCCGGGTCGTAGTCGTTCGCGAGGACCTCGACGAGCACCGAGCCGTCGGCGGGCAGGAGCGCGGTGTCCTTGACGGCCACGGGCGGGGTCGTCTCGTCCGACGGTGCGACGACGTCGACACGGATGAGGCCGAGCGTCGAGGACGGCCCGTCCGTGACGAGGTAGGTCAGGTAGTAGACGCGCTCGACGTCGGACGTGAGCGTGACCGTGCCCACGTCGAAGTCCATCGTGAGCTGGGCCGGCGGCGCCTCGTCGACGCGCGCGAGTCGCAGCTCGTCACCGTTCGGGTCGGTGTCGTTGAGGAGCGGCTCGATGACGACCGGCTGTCCCACCGTCGTCGTCGCGTGGTCCACGCGGGCGACGGGCGGCTGCTGGTCGTCGAGCACCTCGACCCACACCGTGCCCTCGGTCTCGGCGATCCCGTCGCTCACGGTGATCGCGACCGCCTTGCGGCCCAGCTCGGTGCCCGCGTCGCGGAACGTGAGGGTGCCGTCGGGCATGAAGCGCACCTCGTCGCCCGCGGCCGCGGTGCGCGCCAAGACGAGAACGAGGTCGTCACCGTCCGGGTCCGCCCAGTCCTCGAGCACGCGCGCGGTGACCTCGGCGCCGCGCGCGACGACGAGGTCGCGCTCGCGCTCGCGCGTCGGTGGGCCGTTGCGGTCCCAGCCGTGCACCTCGAGCCTGACGTTGGCCGAGTCGGTGCCGTTCTCGCGGCCGTCGTCGACGGTGTAGCTGAAGGAGGCTGAGCCCGTCGCGTCCTCGGGAACCACGACCTGGAGCGCGGCCCCGCCGTAGACGGCCTGCACGGGTCCGATCGACGTCGTCGCCGTGTCGGGGCTCGCGACGAGCGCGTCGCCGTCGGGGTCGGCGTCGTTGTCGAGCACGCGCAGGATCGTCGAGCGGCCCGGGCGCACCCCGAACGCGTCGGCCTCCGCGACGGGCGGGCGGTTCGCCTTGTCCCGGTCGAGCATCGGGTCGCGCGTCGTGTCGGGGATCGCGTCGGCGTCCTCCTGCTGCTCACCCTCCGAGGGCAGCACGTCCGACCAGTCGTCGAACAGCTCGTAGTTCTCGCTCGCGAGCCACACCGAGCCGAGGCTGAGCTCGTTGAGGATGACGTAGTCGTGGTTGACGCGGTAGACGAGCTCGCCCGCCGTCGCTCCCTCGAGGCTCTGCACGAGGTCCGCCGCGTCACCCGTGCAGTCGCGCGCGACGCGCTGCGAGCCGGTCCACGCGCCGTACGCGCAGCCCGCGAGGTACACGGGCGCGGCGGGGGAACCGCTGCCCTGCGAGTCGAGCCGCGCGGCCGCGCCCCCGCCGAGGGGCTGGGTCACGAGCTGCGCGGCGTCGGCGTAGACGACGGCGCCGGTCACGGGCCCGGGCTGCTGCAGCACGAGCAGCTCCGCTCCGGGGGCGTCGGCGCGCTTGCCACCCGGCAGGTACAGCTCGGCGGCGGTCCGGTTGAGCACGACGGCGTCGGGCCCGACCGCCGTGATCGCGAGCACGTCGTTCGGGTCCGCCCCCGTGAGCTCCGTGACGAGGGGCTCGGTGCCCGCGCCGGGGGCGATCGTGCGGAGCTCGCCCCCGGCGGCGACGTGCACCGTGCCGTCGAGCGCCACCGCGAGCGCGCCGTCGTCGAGCCCCGTGAGCGTCGGCTCCGTGGCGTCGGCGGAGAAGCTCGCGACGGTGTCCGCGGGCATGACCCACAGCATCCCGGCGGCGGGGTCGAGGATCGCGACGATGCCGCCACCGAGACCCACCTGGGCGTCGGCACCCACGCCCGCCGTGCCGCGCAGCACGAGGTTGGCGGGGTCCACGGGGCTGATCGCCTCGCCGCCGAGGTCGCGCGCGAGGACGCGCTGGTCCTGCTGCAGCACGTCGAAGTCCGAGGAGCCGAGCGTCACCGCGCCGTCGACGACCTTCGCCGCGACGTTGAAGCGGCCCACGAGGTTGTCCTGCTGGCGCGTGACCCAGATGCCGGAGTCGTTGAGCTGGACGTCCGTGGTCGGCACGCCGTCGTTCGTCAGGGCGACCGCCACGAGGGTCGTGGCGAACAGGGCGAGCGTCGAGACCGAGGCCGCCGTCCGCCCACGCCGACGCAGACCCGTCAGTACTCCCACCTAGCGGCTCCCGACCTCGACCTACGCGTGCTCCCGTCCGACCGGGACCCGGTGAGCGACCCACAGGGTACGCATCTCGGATGAACACACCATTGCACCGCATGTACCTTAACCGGACAACGGCGCCCCCACGATGGGGACTACTCCCCACCGGACACCCGCCGCGGGCCGCGCTCGCCTGGCGGTACCTTCGACCTGTACGAACCGGCGGGTCAGATCCCCGAGGTCACGAAGGAGGACGCGCGTGACGAGAGGCGCGCGGCACGACGGCGAGCGCTGGCTCGAGGTCGACGTCGCGGCGGAGCTCGCGCGGTCGGACACGCTCGCGCCCCTCACCGTGCTCGCCACCCTCCCAGGCTGGGGGCGCACCACGTGGATGCGGCAGGTGCGCACGCACCTCGAGGCGTCCGGGACCGGCGCCTCGGTGTGGCTCGGTTCGCGCGCCGCGGTGGTCCGCTTCCTCGCCGAGCGCAGCCACGGCCCCGTCACGGTGTTCGTCGACGACGTCCTCGAGGCGTGGGACGACCCGCTGTGGCTCGACGTCGCCCGCGCGCTGCGGGACGAGCCCGGCACCCGCTTCGTGATCTCGTCGCTCGACCTGCCGCCCGAGGGCCTCGCGGCCGAGGTGCGCGTGCTCGACGAGCGCGACCTGAGCCTGACGACCGAGCAGGTGCGCGAGCTCGCCCGGCGCAACGCACCCGACTCTCCGCCGGAGCTGTTCACGACACTGCCCGCCCGGACGCTGACGTGCGCGACCCTCGTGCGCCGCCACGTCGAGCGCCTCGGCCGCTCGGGGCAGCACGAGGCGTGGCCGAGCCCCGACGGCCCGCTCGAGCTCGCCCTCCTTGCTCAGCTCGAGGCGACCGGGTCCCCCGCTCGAGACCACAGCGTCATGCTGCGGCTCCTCACGAGTGCCCGGGCGCTGCGCCGCGCGACCCCCGAGATGCTCGCGGCGTCAGGGATCGGTCCGGCCCGTGAGGTCGCCGCGAACTTCGCCCGCCTCGCGGCGTACCCCTTCGGGGTGGTCGAGCCCGACGACGAGACCGGCCAGGATGCCTTCGAGTGGTCGGACCGGGCCTGGGCCACGCCGTCGGCGACGACGAGCGACGCCCCACGGCGTGCCCTGCTGACAGCCTCGCTGCGCACGACCCAGGACGCCGGGCACGTCACGCTGCCGCTGTACTACCTCCTCGAGCTCGGCGACCTCGACGCTGCCGAGGCGCTCGTGCACGCGAACCTCAGGCTGTTCCTCCTGGCGACCCACCGCGTCACGTACCAAGCGCTGCTCGACGCGCCGTGGCCGCGGCTCGCCGCGCACCCGAACCTCTTGCTCCTGCTCGCCGAGCTGCACGTGCGCCGGACCGGCGCCGCCGGGCCTTCGGCGAAGTACCTCGAGCGTGCCCGCGAGCTGCTCGAGGACCGGACCGCGACGAGCGTGTTCGAGGAGTACCGGCTCGCGTGCCGGTCGCTGTTCGCCGCCGTCGGCCTCGGCGACCGGGCGCGCACGCGGGAGGGCCTCGACCGCGTCACCGCGATGCTCGCCGACGAGACCGCGACCGGGCTGCCTTCCGTCGCGACGCACGACGACGACGTCCGGGCGCACCTGGGCGCCGAGCTGTACCTCCCGTTCTGGGCCGCGACGCAGACCGACGACCACGCGCTCGCCCTGCGCCTCGCCACCCTGATGCGCACGTACGCCAACCCGAGCAGCCCGACGGCGATCGCCGAGCACATGACCGCCCTGACGGAGGAGGTGTTCTGCGGCGCCACGGGCGACCCGAGCGACGCGCAGCCGGGCGGCGGAGGGCACACCGACCCAGTACTCCTGATCGAGACCGGCGCGGACTCCGAGGCGCTCGGCTTCGCCCGGATGCTGTCCGCCCGCAAGAGCACGTCACCATCGCGCTCGGCCCTGGAGGCGCTCGTCCTGCTCGTCCAAGCGCTCACGGGACCCCAGGACCTGCACCGGGGCGACATCCGCGAAGCGCTCGACCGCAGCAGCGCCTTCTGGCAGGACGGGATGCCGAGCACGTTCCTCTCGGCCGCAGCCTCGCTGGCCTACCTCGCGCTCGGCGACGCCGTGGCGGCGCGGCAGTGCCTCCGCCACGCGCACGACGACGACTGGTTCACCCTGACGGCCCAAGCGGTGTGGCACCTGACCCTCCACGACCCCGAGTCCGCCGCGACCGTGCTGCAGTCCGCGCGCAACGCGTGCGAGGCCCCCCGGGCGCGCGCGGTGACAGAGGTCCTCACCGCGGTGACCCAGGCGCAGCTCGGGCACCTGGACACCGCGGTGGCCCGGCTCGAGTCGGTGGCGCACGAGCTCGGAGGCGGCCTCGTGCGCTTCGCCCTGCGCCTCGTCACGGACGACGACTTCACGCAGCTCACCTCTGCCGCCGCACCGGCGAGCACCCCGCTCGCGACGATCCTCACGGCCGCGCTCGACGACACCCGGACGCTGCGCCGCCTCGAGTCGCTCCGGCTGAGCTGGGCGGAACGTGAGACGGTCGCGCTGCTGCGCGCGGGGTACACCAACCCCCAGATCGCCAAGCACCGGTTCGTCACCCTCAACACGGTGCGCACCCAGCTGCGCATGCTCTTCCGCAAGCTCGGCGCCACGAACCGCACGCACGCCGTCGCCCGCGCCGAACAGCTCGGGCTCACCGACGACCTGCCCGTCGTCCCGCCGGCGCCGGAGCGGTAGCCGCCCGGGCCACCGGCGGCGCCGGCACGCTTCCCTAGATGCTCACGGGCGAGCCGGGCCCCCACGGGATGCCGAGCGCGAACCACCCGACGAACAGCAGCGTCCATGCGAGCAGGATCCACATCGCGTACGGGAGCATGAGCGCGATGATCGTGCCGATGCCGGCGTTCTTCTTGTAGCGCTGCGCCACCGTGACCATGAACGGCAGGTACACCATGAGCGGGGTCAGCACGTTGACGGGCGAGTCACCCACCCGGTAGGCCGCGAGCAGCGTCTGGGGCGCGACGTCGAGCGAGGCGAAGATCGGGATGAAGACCGGCGCGAAGATGACCCACTTGGGGACGAGCCCCGGGAGGATGAAGTCCAGCAGCACGATGACGAGGATGAACGCCACGAGCAGCACGATCGCGGGGACGTTCGCCTCTTCGAGCAGGCCCGCAGCCGAGACGGCCGCGACCGTGGGCAGGTTGGTCCAGTTGAACAGGGCGATGAACTGGGCGATCATCAGGAACATCAGCAGCAGGCCGCCGAGGCTCGCGAAGGTCTTGGCGATCGCGCCGACCGCCGCGTCCCCGCCCTGGAGCGTCTTCGCGCCCTTGCCGTAGGCGACGCCGCACACGAGGAACGCGACGGAGATGATGAAGATCAGGCTCGCCATGAACGGCGTGGTGCCGATGATGTCGCCGCTCACGGGGTCGCGCAGCGGGGCACCCGGGGGGAGCGTCAGGGCGAGGATCACCGCGACGTAGCCGCCGAGGGCCCACGCGGAGAACTTCAGGCCGCGCGACTCGGCGTCGTGGTCGACGGCGGGCTCCTCGCTCGAGGCGCCCGAACCCTCCGCGGGGTTGTACTTCCCGAGCCGCTTCTCCGTGATGAAGATCGTCACGAGCAGCGTCACGACGGCGAGCACGATCGACGAGACGATCGCGAAGTAGAAGTTCTGGGTCACCTCGATGGTCTCCATGCCCGCCGTCGAGAGCACCTCGTTGGTGATCTCGGTGAGCATCGAGTCGGACGGCGTGATGAGCAGGTTCGCCCCGAACACGGCACCGACGCCCGCGAAGGCGGCCGCGAGGCCCGCGAGCGGATGTCTGCCGACCGAGAGGAACGCCGCCGCGGCGAGCGGCACGAGGATGAGGTACCCGGCGTCGGTCGCGACCGAGCTGAGCACACCCACGAAGATGAGGATGAACGCGAGCCACTTGGGCGGGGACACCTTGACGACCTTGCGGATGAGCGCGCCCATGAGCCCCGCGTGCTCGGCCACCCCCACGCCCGCCATCGCGATGAGCACGACCGCCACGACGCCGAAGCCCGCGAAGTTGTCGACGAAGGACGAGAAGAAGAACCGCACGCCGTCGGCCGAGATGAGGTTGCGGACGTCGAAGGTCTCCTCGGAGACGATGTAGTCGGGGACGACGGCGGGCTCGCCGGTGGTCGAGTCGTAGAGGGTCCAGTTGCCGCCGAGGTGCTCGTTGATCTGGTTGAACTCGTCGCGCGGGACCTGGATGACGACCTCGTCGGTCACGCTCACGTTGAGCGCGGACAGCAGCGCGGAGAGCAGCGCGATGAACGCGATGAGATAGACGAACATGAGCGTCGGGTTGGGAACCTTGTTCCCCACGCGCTCGATCCAGTTCAGGAAGCCGGAGGCCTCGGTGCTCTCGTCGTACACCTCTGCGACGTCCTTAGCCATGTCGTGCCCCATCCGCCAGTTCGAGGCGCGGCACTACGGTGTCCGCGTCTCGCCATGTCTACTGCCGAAGGAGCCGACGCACAAGACCGACGCGCCACCCAGTTCTCGAGGGCGACAGCGCCCCTACCAGCGGTTGTGGACGTCCTCGGCCCAGCCGGGCAAGCCGTGGAAGTCCAGGTGGGTGCCGTGTTCTCGGTCGAGCCCGTGCCGTCGGTCCACCTGCCACCCACCTGCGGGCCCACGACGTGCCCGCCGCTGCGCCCCGCGCCGGCACCCCAGTTCCAGCGCACGTCGTAGGGCCACCGGCCGCGGCCGTGATCGAGCACGGCCCAGGACTCCCCGGCGGGCACCTCGAACGTCTCGCCGTCGAGGGTGAGCGTGCCGCCGTCGGCCCCTTCCCGCACCCCGAGCTCGTCGATCGCGATGTCGAGGTCCTTCGTGCGGGCATCGGTGACCTTGCCCGGGCTGGTGGCGAGGGGTGGCCACCGCAGCCTCGGGGTACCGACGGGCAACCGGGCGAGGTTCGGGACCCGCACCCGGTCGCCCGGGCCGGGCGCGGGTCCCGAACCTGCCTTCCTAGCTCACCGACCCACGGTCCGCGCCGCCGTCGTCGTGCGCAGCTCCTGGTAGCCCTTGCTGTTCGCGACGACCCTGACCTTGAGGCGCTTGCCGGCGTCCGCGGAGCGCACGCGGTACTTCGTGCCCTCCCCGACCACCTTGGAGCCTCGCAGCCACTGGTAGCGCACCGTGACCTTCGTGGTGCTCCACTTCGGCGCCCGCACCCGAAGCGTCTGACCGGCGACGGCACGGCCGGTGATCTTGGCCTTGCGCTTCACCTCGAGCGTGCCCTTGCGGACCCGGACGTTGCCCGAGCTGACGGTGACCGTCGTGTAGCCGGGAGCCGACGCGCTCACCCGGACGGCGAGGGACTTGCCGAGGTCGCGCGGGCGGATCGTGTACCGGGCGTCGCGGGAGACGACGACTCCACCCACGAGCCACTCGTGCCGGACGCTCGTCGGCGTCGTCGACCAGCGGGGCTGGCCCACGGAGACGGACTGGCCGACCCGGACCTTCCCGACGACCTTCGCACCACCGCTCGCCGTGAGGACTCCCGCCCCCACCGTGCCGACCGGCAGCGCGACGGTCCGTGGCGTGTAGCCCGGCGCCGAGACCGTGAGCCGCACGCCGAGCGCGCGCCCCTGGTCCGCCGCCGTCGGTGCGTAGGCCGCTGACCTCGCCCCTGCGATCTCCTGGCCGCCACGCAGCCACTGGTAGGCGACCGTGGCACCCACCGCGTGCCACTGCCCGGCGCCGACCCGCAGCACCTGGCCGACCCGAGCCTGACCCGAGACCGCGGGGGCCACGACGGCGACGAGCTCGCCGCGGGCGACGGCGGCGGAAGGTGCCGAGCGCACGGTCTGGGCCGCGTATCCCGCCCGCACCGCCGTGACCTCGACCCACACGCTCTTGCCCTGGTCCGCCGGACGCACCTGGTACGCGGGCCCGTCCACCCCCGCCACCAGCACGTCGTCGACGAGCCAGCGCCACGAGAGGCTCAGTCCGGACTCGAACCACGAACCCGGCGAGGCGTTGAGGACTCGGCCCACCATCGCGGTGCCCGTGAGCACCGGGGGCTGTGCGACGCCGAGCTCGCCCTGGGCCACCCGCGACGAGGCCGGTGACTCGACGACCTGCGGCGCCCGGCCCGGTGCCTGGGCGCGTACCCGCACACTGAGGCTCGAGTCGAGGTCGGCGAGCTGCACGAGGTACGTCTCGCCCGTCGCTCCGGGGATGTCCACCCCGTCGCGCAACCACTGGTAGTCGAGCCCGACGTCGACACCGCCCCGGTCGCCCACGGTGACGACGAGGAGGCCGCCCACGCGAAGCTCGCCCGTGACGACGGGATCGCCCGCCGTCTCGAGCACCCCTTCGGCGACGGGGCCGAGCCCCGCGGCCGTCGCGACGGCGGGGGTGTACCCCGGGCTCGTGACACCCACCCGCGCGGTGATGGTGGCACCACGGTCGGCGGGCACGAGCTGGTAACGCGCCTCGGTGGCCCCGGCGATCGGGGTCGCGCCGCGCAACCACTGCACCGTGAGCTCGACGTCCGCGACGCTCCACGCCCCACCGTCGAGCTCGAGGCTCTCGCCGACGCGCGGCACCCCGGTCACGACGGGCGCGGCCGTGTTCACGAGCGTTCCCGCGACGACCGGTCCGGCCGGCGCCGTCGTCACGGTCGTGGGTGCGTAGCCTTCGGCACCCGCGGTGACCGCGACGCTCAGCAGGCCGCCCAGGTCGGCGGGCCGGACGCGGTGGGTCTCGCCCGTGGCGCCCTCGATCGGCGCACCGTCGAGCAGCCACTGGTGGTCGAGGTCGACGTCGGCGAGATCCCAGCCGCCGGTGGAGACGCTCAGCTCTTCGCCGACGACGGCGCCGCCGGTGACGGCGGGGGCGAGCGTCGAGACGATGACTCCCGCGACCGTGGGTACGGTGCCCTCGGAGACGGCCGTCGCGGGGTGGTACCCGCCCGAGACCGCCGTCACCTCGACGGCGATCGACGCGCCGAGGTCGACGGGACGCAGCTCGTAGTCCGCGCTCATCGCACCGTCCACGGGCTCACCGTCGCGCAGCCAGCGGTAGCTCAGCGCGAGGTCCTCGAGCTGCCACGCGCCCTCGTTCGCCGCGAGCACGAGGCCCACGCGGGCCTCCCCCTCGACCGTGGGCAGGACCACGTTCTCGAACCGGCCCAGCCCGACCGCACCCTCGGCCGCGGACTCCACCGTGACCGGGTGGTGGTGGAGCGCGGTGGCACTCGTGACGACGGAGACGGTGCCGTCGAGATCCCCGGGGCGCAGCACGTAGGTGGCTGCCGTGGCCCCGTCGACGGGCTCGCCGTCGACGTACCACTGCCGAGCGAGCTCGACGCCCTCGACGCTCCACGCACCGTCGTCCACGGTCAGCGCTCCGCCGACCTCGAGGTCACCCGTGATCGTGGGCGCCGTGGTGTGGTCGAAGTAACCGAGCACGAGGTCGCTCGCCTCGGAGAACAGCTCGAGGTCGGCGAGCCCGGCCGCCGTGGCCGTCACGCGGACGGACACCGGGAAGCCGCGGTCTGCCGCGACGAGCTCGTAGGAGGTGTCCGTCGCGCCGTCGATCGGCTCACCGTCGCGCAGCCACTGGTAGGCGAGGTCGACCTGATCGTCGCTCCACGGTTCGCCGGCCACCGCGAGGGTCTCCCCCACGTCGCTCACGCCCGTGATCGAGGGGAGCGGGACGACCCGGATCGTGGCCGCCACGGAGACGGCCGCGGGCACGCGCCCGTTGTCGAACACGGCCCGGACCCGGGCCCGGTCCCATGCGGCGCTCGCGGTGAGGGTCAGGTCGGTGTCGGTGCCGTCGAGCTCGGTCCAGCCGCTCTCGCCCGCGAGCTGCGCCTCCCAGCGCACGCCCGCGGCGGGATTGGCCTTGGCGCCCGCGGTGAACAGGACAGGGGCACCGTCACCGACGAGGACGTCGGCGGGTGACTCCTCGACGATCGGTGCGTGCCGCACGGTCACGACCGCACCTTGGGACGTGATGCGGCCCACCTCGTTCTCGACGACGGCACGGAACGTCACGCCGTCGAGCTCGTGGGACGCGGTGAGCTCCGCGCGGGTTCCGGTGGCCCCGGGCACGTCGTGCCACTCGCCGGTTGTGTCCCGGCGCTGCCACTGCACCGACGGGGCCGGCAGGCCGACGACGGCGACCTCGAGCGCGAGCTGCTCGCCCTCGTCGACCTCGACGGCCACGGGCTGCGTCGTGATGCTCGGCGAGATCTGGATCCGGACGGACGTCTCGGTGGAGACGATCTCGCCCTCGCTGTTGGTGACGACCGCGCGCAGGCGGCGACCGTGGTCGGCCTCGCTCGCGCGGAACTCGTAGCCGAGATCGTCGGCACCGGGGATGTCGACCCACTCTCCGGCGACGAGGTGCTGCCAGCGCACCGACGGGTACGGCACACCGTCGACACCGACGCTCAGGTCGACGTCCTGCCCCACGCGGGCGACGGCCTCTGCGGGCGGCTGCTCGGTGATGACCGGCGCCCCCGGCACCGCGAGGGTGCGACCGTTCGACAGACCGCCGAGGTTCTCGACCTTGACCTCGTGGTAGCCGGACGTCGCGGCGGGCATGACGAAGGAGAGGCCCGTGCCGTCGGGGAGGACCGACACCGGGGTCACGGCCTGCGTGCCCACCCGGACCGTCGTGCCGGCGCCGAAGCCGCGGCCGGCCAGGGTGACCGTGGTACCGGGGGTCACGAGGTTGGGCGTCGCCGCGGTCACGACGGGCGTCACGGCGGTGGGCCGGGTCGCGCTCACCTCGCCGACGACGGCCTCGAAGAAGCGGACTCGCTGGCCGTTGCGGTCACCGCCGGAGCCGTGCCGGGCGCGCGTCGAGAGGATGCCGCCGTTCTCGCCGTTGTAGCGGTACAGCAGGTCCGCGACCACCCGGAAGGCGGTAGCCGTCGCGGTCCCGCCGGAGCTGACGTCCGCGACCGGCTCGACCCGGACCCACAACGTGGCGCTGGTCTCGCTCTTCTGGCGGTCGTAGCCACCGCCGGCCGAGGACCAGAAGACGCCGGTCATGGCCTGCCGGGACTTGAGGTTGTCGCTGTTGTAGGCGACGGAGAACTCCTGGGCGGTCGTGAGCCGGCCCTCGGAGAGTGCCACCGGCTGGCCGAGCACGCGCAGGTTGGCGAGGTCGACGTGGGTCGACGTCGTCGCGTCGGTCCGGGCCACGGCGCGTGCGGTGATCGCGTCGGCGGTCACGACGGCTCCCGCCGGGGAGAAGAACGAGTCCCACGGCGCGGGGAGCTGCAGGCCGTACGAGCCCGTCGTGAGCTCCGCGGTGAGCGAGTCGAGCTCGCGTGTCACGGTGCCGGTGTAGCCACCCACGCTCTGCTGGACCTGGCCGCGCCCGAGCGTGTCGACCGCGGGGTTGCCGACCTGGAGGGTCGTGAGCGCGCCGGCGGAGCCGGCAGGGTTGATCAGGCTCGGCGCGGTCCAGGTCATCGGGCTCGAGTTGTCGGCCGTCAGCGGGACCTGCGTCTGCGTGCCGCTCAGGCCGACGACGGCGGCAACGCCCGTGGTCGGTACGGCCGGGAGCTGCAGCGGCTGCACCGTGAAGCTCGCGGGGTCCGCGGTCTGCCCCGGGACGGCGAGCGTCACGGTGGCCGCGCCGAGGGCGAGTCCCTCCGGCAGGGGGAAGGTCGCCGAGACACGGCTCTCCGCGACGGTGATGCGCGAGGCCCCGACGCGGTGCGTCACGCCGTCGGCGTCCCTGACCTGAGCCGAGGTCTGGTCGGGGACGAACCCGGCCCCCGTGACGGTGACCTGGGTACCGTCAGGCCCCGAGACGGGGCTCAGCCCGGTGACGCGCAGCGGGATCGTGTCGTCGGCGTCCACGACGATCGTGCCGGCGGCGACGGCGCCACCCACCGTGGCGAGCGCGACGGAGTACTCGCCGCCCGCGAGGCCGTCGGGGAGCCGGAACACGAGGCCGGAGCCGTCGGCCTCGACCGAGACCACCTCGGCGTCGGTGCCGGCGACGGTGACCGAGGTGCCGCCCACGACGAAGCCGGCGCCCTGCACCGAGACCTCGGCGCCGGGCTCGGCCGTACCGGGCGAGACGTCGCTGACGGTGGGCGCGATGGCGCTGGGTGCGTCGAGCGCGATCTGGCCGAAGCTCGCGGTGAGGATCGTGTCGTCCGCGCCGGTCCGCAGGTTCGCCGAGCCGAGGCCGAAGATGACCCGGGCCTCGGCCGTGCCCGCGATCGCGGCGATCACCTCGAGGCCCGCCGTGGTCGAGGGCCGCACCGTGACCCGCAGCGTGAGCTCGAGCCGCGCGGAGTCGATGAGCGACTCGAACTCGCTGATGTCCTCCTCGTCGATGCCGAGCGCCCGCAGCAGCGGGACGGGGTCGGTGATGACGCGGTTGTGGGTGCGCGTCACGGGGCCGGCGAGGACCCCGCCGGGGGTCGGCACGGGCTGGCCGAGCAGCGTGAGTCCCGTGATCGAGGTGGAGCGCGCGACGTGGCCGTCGACACCCGCCGTCGCGACGGTCGCGACCTCGTCGGCACGCACGACCTCGGTCACGCCGAGGACGACGGCGGCCTTGTCGTTGAGGCCCTCGACGTCGACGACGACGTCGCGCAGCGTGCTCTCGACGCGCAGCCCGCTGGGGGTGCGCACGATCCGCTCGGCGCTCTCGCCGATGTCGATGCCGCGGCCCGGCTCGTCGTCGACGTCGCCGTCCTCCGGGTCGGTCAGGACGCCGTCGACGGGGCCGGCGGGGTAGGTGCGCTCGACGAGGCCGTTGCCCGTCGCGTCTGGCGCGGGCGCGGCGATGCCCTCGAGGCGGTACTCGCCGAGGTCGCCGAGCGGGACCGGTAGGTCGATCCGGCCGTTGAGCTGGCCCGAGGTCGTGCCGTCGAGCCAGATCGGCCGCAGGTCCGCCGTGACCGGTGAGGTGAGCGCGAGCCCGCCCGTGGAGGCGTGCGCGACGTGCAGGGGTGTCTGTACCCCTGCGACGAGGACGGCGGCGAGCAGCGCCGCGACGTGGCGTCGGCCGCGCGAGCGCTGGCCAGCTGGGTGGGTCATGGTCCTACCTTCGTGTCGCTCGGTCTCATGGCGGGGGTGGGCTGCCCTCGGGAAGGGGGTCACCGAGGGCAGCCCGGGGGTCAACGCTGCTTCGGCTTGACGCGGCCGGAGAGCGTCGCTGTGACGCGGACCTTCTCGTAGCCCGGCGCGGTCACGGTGACCCGCACCTTGAGGCGCGCCTTCGTGTCGGCCTTCTTGATTCGGTAGGAGACCTTGGTGGCTCCCTTGATGGCCTTGCCGTTGCGCAGCCACTGGTAGGTCACCCGTGCCTTGGGCGCCGACCACGCACCGGACTTGACGCGCACCGTGCGACCCACGAGGGCCTTGCCCGTCACCTTGGGCTTGCGGACGGTCTTGTTCGGCGCGGGCTCGATCGTGCCCGTGGTGGCGGAGGTCGTCGTCGTCGAGACGAAGCCGCGTGCCGCGACCGAGACCCGCACGCTGATCCGACCCTTGTGGTCGGCCGGGGTGAGCGTGTAGGCCGCCGTCGTCGCTCCCGCGATCGGCTGACCGTTGCGCAGCCACTGGAAGCCCACCGTGACGGGCGTCGACCAGGAACCGGTCGTCGCCGTGAGGCGCTTGCCCACGCGCTGGGTGCCCTTGATGGTCGGGGCGCCGAGCCGGGTGAGCACACCAGCCGCGACCGGCGCCGTCGAGCCCGACGTCACCGCGATGGCCTCGAACCCGACGAGCCGAGCCGTCAGTCGCACGCTGATCGTCGCGTCGTGGTCCGCCGCCGCGAGCACGTAGCCCGCGCTCGTCGCACCGGCGATGGCCGCACCGTCGCGCAGCCACTGGTAGCTCACCGCGTCGGGCTGCTGGCTCCAGCGGGTGCCACCCACCGAGAGCCGATGGCCCACCTGCGACCGACCGGACACGACCGGTGCCTGCTCGCTCGCGAAGATGCCCGCACGCACGGGCGCCCCGGGGGCCGAGGTCGCCGTAGCCTGCCTGCCGTCCACGCTCGCGTCGACGCGCACGGCGAGCACCGCACCGAGGTCGGCGCGCCCGACGGCGTACGAACGGGCCGTCGCACCGGCGATCGGGGCCCCGTCACGCAGCCACTGGTAGCTCACCTCGACGCCCGGCAGCGACCACAGGCCGCGCGTGGCGTGGACCGTCTGCCCGACCTCGGGAGTGCCGAGGATCTCGGGTGCCTCGGTGCTGACGAGCGCCTCGGTGTCGACGTCGCAGCCCTGCGGGAGGTCCGCGTGGCCCGTCTTGGTCGCGACCTTCGCGCCGCTCGGGCTCTTGCAGATCTCGAACTCGTCGACGACGTCGCCCGACTCCCACTCGATGGCCCGGTAGTGCAGGCGACCGCCGTCGACGGCGATGTCCTGGTAGGTGCGGACCTTCTCGTAGGCGGTGACGCGCTCGGCGCCGTTGTCGGTCCAGTTGTTGGCCGGTCCGGTCTCGAGGTCGTAGGACTTCGGCCCGAGGACGGAGACGACGTAGACGGGGCCGCTCTGCAGGCCTCGGCTGCCCTCGACGTTGTTGGCCTTCAGGTGGCCACGCCCGTAGGTGTGGTCGTGACCCTGCAGCACGAGGTCGACGTCGTGGGACTCGATGACGTCGAGCAGCGCCTCGCGCAGGTGGGAGTTGTCCCGCCCGGTCGACGTCGAGAACACCGGCTGGTGGATCGAGACGACCGACCACCGGCCGGGGTTGTCCTCGAGGACCTCGTCGAGCCAGTCGGCCTGGATCTGGAACCAGTAGGAGAACATGTTGAAGTCCTCGGCGCAGTCGACCTGGGCCAGGTCCTCCACCGCCGGGAGCATGTCACCGATCTGCGTGGTGCCACCGAGCGTGACGAACCGCACGCCCTGGTAGTCGGTGTAGTAGACGACGTCCGCCATGGACCGGGTCATCTTCTGCTCGTAGAGCAGCTCGCACGTGCCGGGGGCCGAGGTGGGCACCGGACCGTTGTGGGGGACGGTGAAGCTCTCCCGCCAGATGGGCCCGAGGTTCCCGCGGACGTACTCGTGGTTGCCGGCCACCGGGAGCTGCACGATGCTCGCGAGCTCGGCGGGCGTGGCTCCGAACCACTCGCCCCACTGGTCGTCCATGTCGGCGTGGTTGATGAGGTCGCCGGCGTGGAGCACGAGGTCGGAGTCCTGCAGCGCGGCGTACGCCTCCTTGACGGCCGGGTCCCAGTGGCGACGCAGGTCGTTCTGGGCGTCGCCGAGATACATGAAGGAGAACGGCTCGGCGCTCGCGGCGGCCGTCGTGAAGGTGTGGTCGAGCGTCACGTCCTCGCCGAGGCCCACCCGGTACGTGTACGAGGTGCCCGGGGTCAGCCCGGTGAGCTGCACCGAGTGCGACCGCGAGCGGTAGCTCCCCTCGGCCGCGCTGTCGACCTCGATCGACTCACCCGTCCGAGCGGGCACCGTCTGGGCCGCGGCCGGTCCGGACTCGGTGGGCCAGTAGGTGATCTCGCCGGCCGTGACGGACTCGGCGGTGCGCCACGTGACGTTGGCCGCGGTCGCGTTCTCCTCGGCCGGGGTCAGGATCACGCGGTCCGGCGCCGTCGTCGGCTGGTAGGAGACGAACGGCAGCTCCGGCTCCGGCTCGGGTTCCGGCTCCGGGTCGGGACCCTCGCCCTCGCCGGGCGCGGGGAGCTCGGCGCCGTTGCGCGCCACGGCCACGTAGCCGACCTCGGACGTCGAGAGGTCGAGCTTGCCGCCGCTCGTGATGAGGACGTGCTCGATGAGGAAGCGTGCGCTCCCCACGGGGTTGAGCTCGACCGTGAGCTCGACGCTCGCCTCGACGTGCAGGCCGGTCGCGACCGCGACGTCGGCGTCGGCCTGGGTGGGCTGACTGACGACGACGTCGACCTCCGCCGTCGCGACCCCGACGAGCTCGCTCGTGTCGGCGATGTAGTCACCGATCTCGACACCCATGCTCTCGAGGACCGCCGGGACGTCCGTGATCTCGGAGTGGAAGGTCTTGGTGATCGGCTCGGAGATCTGGCCGTCGACCAGTCCGTCATCGGCGGTGAGCTCCTCACCGAACACCGTGACGGTCTCGACCCGTGCCACGGCCGTGGTGGGCTGCGCGTCGTCGTCGGGCGCGGTGACCGTGGCGGTGATGCCGGTGGCCTCGACGAGGTCGGTCATGCCGATGACGCCGCCGATGCGGCCCTTGTCGTCGAAGGCCTTGTCGGTGACCGTGAAGCTCTCGACCGTGACGGTCGAGGTCATGCCGGTCGCGTCGTGCTCGTTGCGGACCGTCGTGGGGCCGTAGACGACACCGGCGGGCAGGTCGCCCACGCCCGGGCCGGAGGGGCGCTGACCGGCGGGGTAGGTCCGCTCGATGAACTGACCGGGGCGCGGTGTGCCCGTCTCCGCGTGGCGGAAGGTGCCGGGCTCGCCGAAGCCGAAGCCGCTCGCGAGCTCGGCGTTGATGAGGCCCGCGAACGTACCGCCGCTCGCCTCGCCCGAGAGGATCAGCTCTTGCGCGCCGATGCGTAGCGGGGAGGCCAGGGCGGCGGAGTCCGAGGCGATCGGGCCGGACTGGTTGACCATGAGGCGGGCCTCGGTCGTGGCGGCCTCGATGCCGTCCGCGTCGGTGAAGACGGCGCGCACCTTGAGGCCGTCCCACGCGACGCTCGCCGGGAGCGTGAGCGTCGGGGTGGCCGCGCTCGGGAACGCCGAGGCGTCGATGGTGGTCCATGCCCCGCCGAGAGCGGTCTGGAACTGCCAGACGACGGTGGGTGCGGGCGAGCCCGCGGCGGCAGCCGTGAAGACCGCGTCCTGCCCGGAGTCGATCGTGAGGTCCTCGGGGTGACGCGTGATCTCGAGGGGCTCGGTCACGGTGAGCGTGCCCGCGCTGACGCTGCCGCCGGGGGTGCTCACCACGACGGGCCGGTCGGTACCACCGGAGCCCGTTGGCACGAGGAAGCTGACCTCGGTGCCGTCGGTGCTGACCATGACGTCCGTGGCGGCCACGCCGCCCACGGTGACCGAGGTGGCACCGGGGACGAAGAAGGTGCCGGTCACGGTCACGCGGTCTCCGCGGACGGCGACATCGGTGCTGATACCCGTCACGGTCGGCGGGTCGACGGGCTCCGGCTCCTCGCCACCCTCGATCCCCGTGAACTCGCCCGCGAAGGTCGCGGCGAAGATCTGGTTGTCCGCGACGAGGTGCACGTCGAGGAGCGCACCGGCGCCCACCGAGGTGGCCCGGAGGTCGAGCACCATGTCGACGCGCACGTCGAGACCACCCGTGGGCGGCGTCGAGACCGTCACCTCGAGCTCGCCCGTCACGTGCGCGGTCTCGATGAGGTCCGCGTACTCCGCGATGTCCTCCGGGTCGAGCCCCAGTCCCGCGCCGAGCTCGGCGAAGTCGTCGCTCTCGACCGCGTGGCTGCGCGTGACCGGCTCGGCGAGCAGCCCGTCCGGGGTCGCCACCGGCTCGCCGAGGACGGTGAGGCCCTCGACGGTGGTCGCGACCGTCGGCTCGCCCGTGACCGGCCGGTGCTCGACCGTGGTCACGTGGGCGGCCGTGACGATCTTCGCGGCGTCGCCCGTGAGCTGGAGGACGGCGCCCGCCTTGTCGTTGAGCTCCATGACGTCGACGGCCGCGTCGTTGATCTGTGTCGTCGCGGTCAGCCCGGTGGGGTCGATCTCGATCCGGTCGCTCGAGGCACCGAGCCGCAGCCCGCCCTCGACGTCGTCGATCTTGTCGGGACGGTTCGCCTCGACCTCGGCGAGCGTCCAGCCGTACTCCGGCTTCCACTGCAGGCCGACGAGGTCCGCTTGGGCGAAGCCGCGCTCGGCGAGGCCGTCCCCGGCGCCGTCCGGCTCGGGAGCGTCAAGTCCGGGCAGCTCATAGACCCCGCGGTCGCCCAGCCCGTGCCCGAGCTCCGACGTGATCAGCCCCGCCATCGCGCCCGTGGCACGGACCGCCTCGACGGCGATCGGGTTCAGCTCGGCGCGGGCGGGCGTGGTCGCGAAGCCGACGGGGGCCAGTGCCACCGCCGTCGTCGGGATGGCGACGAGCGTCGACGCCACGAGTGCCACGAGCGTGGACCCGGCTAGAAGTTTCCTGACGGGCGCCTGCAGCGACCCTGGTGCTGTGACGGACATGAAGTGTCGACTCTCCCCAACGGCTTGGACGTCTTGGCCTCTCGGCACTCGAGAGCCAAGCCGTCGCAGGCCAACGGGGCGTCAACGACCGGCCAACGTCACGCGAAGAAGGGTGGTGCCCAGACGAAGAGATGGTGTCCGGAAGTGAGACAGCGCGTCCGAAGCGGCATGATCCGCCCTAATCTCCCGCGCGCCGGGTGGCTGCGCGCGGTCGCGGGCGACCGGTGCCGGCGTGCTGCGGGGGAGGTCGCCTCAGTTGAGGGCGCGCGTCGAGGCGGGGATCACGCCGTCGGCGTAGAGGCTCTTCGCGACGTCCTGAAAAGCCGTGAGCGCGACCCGCTGCGTCGTCGGGCCGTAGGAGACCCGGGCGACGCCGAGCGCCTCGTACTCCGCGGCGGCGAGCGCGCCGGGCAGGCCGATGACGCTGATCTTGCGCTCCCCGATCCCCGCGACGAGCTCGCGAGTCACGTCGGCGTCGAGCACTCCCGGCACGAAGACGATGTCGGCCCCCGCGTCGAGGTAGGCGCGCCCGCGCTCGATCGCGTCGGCGACCTTCTCGGCGACGGGCTTGTCGCCCCCGCGCACGAACGCGTCCGTGCGGGCGTTGAGCGAGAACGGCACGCCCTCGGCCTCGCCCGCGCCGACGACGGCGGCCACCCGGGCAGCCGCCTCTGCTACGGGAAGCAGCCGGTCCTCGACGTTGGCACCCACGATGCCGACGCCGATCGCACGGCGCGTCGTCTCGGCCGGGTCGTCGTAACCGTTGTCGAGGTCGGCGCTCACCGGGACGTCTCCCGCGGCCGCGACGACGCGCCCCACCATGTCGAGCGTGAGCTCGAGGGGGATGGTCCCGTCCGGATAGCCGAAGGTCGCGGCGATCGAGTGGCCCGCCGTGGCGAGCGCCCTGGTCTCGGGCAGGTCGAGGATCGCCTTCGCAGAGACGACGTCCCACACGTTGACGACCCGGAGGATCTCGGGGGCGGCGTGGAGCTCGCGGAGGGTACGGGCACGATCAGCGGTGGAGGTCATACGGCCACGCTAGCCGTGGCCCCGCGGGCTGTCACCAGGTGGGCGCCGGGCCCTGGTCCGGGGGTGCTCAGGAGAGCAGGTGCGCCATCACGGCGAGGACGCCGGCCTGCCGGTTCGACGGCGCGACGAACCGGGCCCTGGCGAGCACCTCGGGGTGGGCGTTCGCCATCGCGAAGGAGAGCTCGGCGGAGTCGAGCAGCTCGAGGTCGTTGAGGTAGTCACCGAAGGCCACCGTCTGGGCTGGCGTGACACCGAGAGCGCGCTGGAGGGCCCTCACCCCCACGCCCTTGTTCGCCTCGGGGTGCATGACGTCCACCCAGTGCGTGCTCGAGACGACCACCTGGTGGTCGCGCGCGACCTCGCGGAGCACCGTCGCGGCCGTGGACTCGGCATCGTCGAAGTCGAAGACGGCGACCTTGAGGACGTCGTCTTCGACCACCGTGAGGTCCTCGACGATCTCGAGGCTCGCGTAGTACTTCTTCACCTCCGCGACGAACGGGGCGTCGCGGCGCTCGATGTACGCGCTGCGTACTCCGCACACGACCAGACCGACGTCCGCCGCACGGGTCGCGCGCGCGAGCTCGATCACGTGCCGCACCGCGTCCTTCTCGACGAGCGACGTGGCGATCGAGCGACCCTCGTGGACCACCAGGGTCCCGTTCTCCGCGACGAACGACCCGTCCCCGTCCCCGAACATCTGCGCGAGCGTCGCGTACTGGCGTCCGCTCGCCGGCACGAACGTGATGCCGCGCTCGCGCATGGCCGCGCGCATCGGGACGAAGCCCTCGGGCAGCTCCCCCGTCGCGGTGAGCAGCGTGCCGTCCATGTCGCACACGACGAGCCGCACGTCATGACCCTGCGGGTCGATCGACGCCCACGGCGCGGGCGTCGCCCGGTTCTCGAGGGTGGGCGTCGGCAGCGGGGTGTTCACGGCGAATCCTTCCTGCGCAGCGTCACACCGGGCCGAGCACGATCACGTGCGGCGCGGACGGACGCTGCTCACGACGGCCGCGCGGGCCGGAAAAGCCGAACGGCGCCCCGTAGGACGCCGCTCGTCGGTGTGCGCCCGAAGGGATTCGAACCCCCAACCTTCTGATCCAAAGTCAGATGGCTCGTCCCGTTCGGACCTAGCATCCCACGAGTTCATCGACAACATCTTCGATCGGAGAGCCGCGTAAGCCACCCTCCTGGCGCACGGTGCGCGCTTCCTACGCCCCGGTAGTCACCTGAATGGGGGCGTGTGGACAAGGTGTTATCACCCACTTCGCGTGCAAACATCCCTTCGACTGACTTGGAGGGGGCGAATGGCTCAGGTGCGACATCTGCGCCTCGTGGGGGCGGAGGATCCGTGGCCGAGCGAGCTCGTGGCGGATTGGGAACTCTGGATGAGGTCTCAGGGACTCTCGCCGCGGACGATCGGTGAGAGAACACGGATCGTTCGTCAAGCGGCACGCGAGATGGGTGTGGAGGCCGGCGCCTTCACGCCTCGGTGCATCCAGGCGTGGCTCGCAGGCCAAGCGCGCCCGTCGACTCGGGTCACCTACTACTCCGCGCTCACGGCGTGGTCGCAGTGGCTCGTGCGACTTGAGCATCGAGTGGACGACCCCACGATGAAGGTCCCGCGGCCCAGGGCTATGAAAGGGCGGCCCAGGCCCGTCGCCACCGAGCACCTGAACGCCGTCCTCGAGCTCAAGCTGGCGACGGAGACTCGAACCAAGATCCTCCTCGCCGCCTACGCGGGCCTGCGGGCGAGTGAGATCGCGAAGTTCCAGGGCCGGTGGGTGGACGCCATCGCTGGCACAGTCCGAGTTCTCGGTAAGGGCGGAAGCGACGACGTCATCCCCCTGCACCCGATCCTTGCCCGTGAAGCGCAGGTTTACCCCCGGCGCGGGTACTGGTTCCCATCACCGACGCGGCCTGGCGAGTCTGTTCATGGTGCGTCGGTCACCAACGTTATCTCCGATGCGTTCAGCCGCGTTGGAGTCGACGCGACCGCGCACCAGGTGCGGCACTGGTTTGCCACGACCCTCATAAGGGAAGGCGTCGACGTCCGAGTGGTCCAGGAACTGATGCGCCACAAGTCTCTGAACACGACCGCGATCTACACCGAGGTAGTCGACACGACGCGGCGGGAGGCGATCGATCACCTCCCCAAGCTTTCTGGCACATGGGCGACGGACGTGCTCTGGTAGCCCTGACCACGATCCGCTCTGCATACGAGGTACTCCAAGACTCGCCCGCCGGCGAGGCCGCGTCCGCCCAAGAACTGCTCCCGGCGGTTGGGTGGCTCTCGCCAGACTTCGAACCGAGAACGCGACGTCCTGCTCGTCATGTGGCAGGTACTGCGGATGGGGTCAGTCCTGCCGATCTACGGATTGGACACCCACGTGGGGACGCCCCGATCATCGAGTCGAAGACCCAGAGGGTGGAGGCGGGGTTCCGTCCGCATGGTCCCGCGGATCACTTTGAGGTTGAGCCGTTCGCCCAAGGGTCCGTCCAGGTTCTCGGCACCTCGAGACGCCCACGCATGGACTATGACTCTGAGCACCCCACGATGGATGACGCGCGCACCCAAGGCGATCCCGCGTAGGGGGTAGGGGTAAGGGCGATTGCAGAACTACCGGCTCTCGGAGGCCCTCCTCTCGAGAACGGGGTAATCCAGAGCACAGAGAGCCGCGATCTGCTGCAGAAGCCGCTCCAACCTTATGACCTGAGCCATGTACTCGAATAGGTTCCGAGTCCTATCCCCAACGAGCTCTTCAGCGAGCTCGAATGCGTGCGTCAAACGAGTGGTGACGGACTGGGCTGTCCCGGGCGCCCACGAGGCGGCGTTGCCTTTCGCCACTTCCTCTTGAAGCGAGGCGCTCAGCGCGGGAATCACATCCGCTACTTTCTGACCGTAGTTCTGAAGGGAGGCGACAAGCGCTAGGTACGCCTCCGTGTCGGCACCTTGGGGGACCAGGACGAGGCCCCGGTCGAGAATCTCCCTGGCACGCGAAGACCAAGCCCCAACGGCCCCGTCTATGGTGTACGTGAACAGGGCCACCTTCTCCGCCTCACCGAGCGCGACCGCAGCCCTTGTGTACCCCGAGAACGCGTAGAAGATTGGTGTGCCTGGGCGTGAGGCCCCTGCCCCGAGCAAGTTCTGCACCAGTGGAGCACTCACCGGCTGCAACTGGTGCTTGACCTGCGCGTACCCGCCGTCAGAGGCAACATCGAGCCCACGGTCGGCACCAGCACCGGTAGGGGTGGCGTCGTCCAGACCGAGTACCTGCATGTGAGCTGCGGCGAACCGCTCAGCGGCCTGCCATGACTCGATTAGAACTGTGCCGTCAGCGTCCATATCTGGAGCGTAGCGCTCGGGTCTGTTGCACGGATAGCGCTACTGGAAGGATGCGCACCGTGCAGCAAGCCCACTGACACGGCAGCACGCCTTCCAGCGGTCAGGTGACCCCCCCCTTTCACCTGTGCCCCGCACTCAGTAGGCCTCGCTCGGAACCCCACCGCAGGATCCGCGGCGCGCCGCCGTATCAGTACCAGCTTCAATCGCCACGGACCTCTTGCACCCGTGCGCGAACCCCGGACATGTGTCCGGGGTCTATCGGTTCGCGTCTGGATGTTCCGGGAGCACGTGGGAAGGCGTGGAACTCTTCCCCGCGCCGCGGCCCAGACGCTGCGCTACGTGCCCTGCGCCGCTGCCACCAGGCGCGCGCGACTACTGCTCGAAGCGGTGCAGGTGGCGTGAGGAGAAGCGCCGTCAGCGCCGCAGGCAGCGGGCCGGTCAGGTGACCGGCCAAGGCTCCCTGGATGAGCGGTCAGCTCCCGATCACGACGGTCAGGTGACCAGCCAGGAGCGCGGTGCTGATGGCGGTCAGGTGGATGGTCGCGTGAGCGGTCACGACCGAGCCGGTGAGCGGTCACGACCAGCCGGTCGCGTCGAGCCGGTGACCGGTCACGTCGAGCGAGGGCGCGGCGACGCCGGTCAGGTGACCGGCCAAGGCTCCGCGGATGAGCGGTCAGTTGTTGTGACCGCTCTGGGGCTGGCTGCTGGGATGGCTGTGCGCGCCAGGCGGTCGTCGGCGCTGGAGGCCGAGCTCGTGGCCGCTCAAGACGCGAGTGCGGCGCGCGCGAACGAGCTGGCCTCGCTGCGCGCTCGTGTCGTCGAGCTCGAGCGTGACGCTGGGGCGCTGGCGCGCATCGTGGAGACGGCCTTCGCGGGTGTCGGGTGGGACGGCTACGAGGAGTCCGTGCGCGCACTGGTCGATCGGAACAAGGGTCGGGGGCGCTGACCCGTGGCGATGAACCTGACGAAGCTGTCCCAAGCGGCCGGCATCGCCTACCTGATGAACACGGTCGTATCCGGCGACACCCCTCGGCCTGGTCGATCGGGGCTGAGCGCGTACTACGCGGCGGCAGGGACCCCACCGGGAAGGTGGCTGGGGAAGGGTGCGGCCGCGATTGGGGTCCAGGACGGCTGGCACGTATCCGAGGACGGCGCCGAGGCGATGTTTCGTCGCGGGGCGCACCCCATCACCGGGGTTCCCCTGGGTGGACGCCCGCTCCAGCTGCACGCCGAAGCCCAACCGGTCTCTGCGGCGAAGGTGGCTGGCTACGACCTGACGTTCACGGTGCCCAAGAGCGTGTCGGTGCTGTGGGCCACGGCGAGCGACGAGACACGCCAGCGGATCATGGACGCCCATCACGCCGCGATCGCGCACACGCTGGACTACTTCGAGCGTGAGGTGCTCCAGTCACGCTCGGGGCGCGGCGGGATAATCGCCACCCCGGTGGTGGGCATGATCGCGGCGCGGTTCGATCACTTCGACAACCGCGACGGCGACCCGCACCTTCACTCCCACGTCGTGGTGGCGAACAAGGTCCAACGCCTCAGCGACGGCAAGTGGCTCACCGTGGACGGGCGAACCTTGTATCAAGCGGCAGTCGCACTTTCGGAGATGCACTCCTCGTTGCTACTCGATGAGCTCCACCGCGACCTGGGAATGGCCTTCGCTGAACCGGAGAGTGCTTCACGCGGCGACGCGAAGGCCGTCGTCCTCGACGTCGTCGGTGTGCCGGCGAACGTCGTTGAGCGGTTCTCCAGCAGAGACGCACAGATCAGCGTGTTGGAGGATGAACTCTTGGCCGAGTGGCGCGCCGAGCACGCCGGCGCAGAGCCCACTCGGCGCGAGCGTGCTCGTCTGCATCAGCAGGCGTGGGCCGCGACGCGCAAGCCCAAGTCGAAGGTCGTGCGCCCACTCGGGGAGCTCGTAGCCACCTGGCGCTCCCAGCTCACCCGACTCGGACACACCCCAGCGGCCCTGGAGGAAGCCAGCCTCGGCCACCCGGTCCACACCCCTGGCACGAGCGCCCTGGCCGCGAACCCTGATGTGGTGGCGGGCCTCGCTGACGGACTCATCGCGCACCACGAAGCACACAGGCCGCTCGATGAGGTCGAGCAGCTCGCCATGAGGCTCCTGGACGCGGCCTCTCCTGAAGGTGCGCCGCCCGCCACTGAGTCCCAGGCGCGCGCGTTCGTGGCCAAGGAGGGGCGCGAGGCGGTGCTCGCGCGCGCCGCCGAGTGGGCAACGGGCAACCTGGAGCACAGTCGGGCGACGTGGACGGTGATGAACGTGCGCGCCGAAGCAGAGCGGCTCCTGCGTCATGTGCGCTGCCCGGACGCCGATGCCCGCGAAGAGCTCCGCGAAGCGGTGACCGCCGCGGTACTGGCTCGCTGCGAACAGTTGACGCCGACGCTGTACGAGGTGCCCGACGTCGCGCGCCAAGACCCGCGCGTCGCCCACCGGGGCGCATCAGTGTTCGATGACCCTCAGCTCGTGCGCTACACCACCGAGCGCATCCTGAACGCCGAAGCGCTCATCGACCGACTCACCACCCAGGCCGGCGCGGCCGCCCTCGAGGTCGAGCACGCGCGCGGACTGCTCGATGACCTTTCCGCTTCCCAGCAGGCCGAGCGCGGGTTCGCGATCGCAGACGACCAGCTAGCCGCAGCCCACGGTGTGCTCACGTCCGGGGTGTTCGTTGACGCGATCGTTGGCCCTGCCGGAACAGGGAAGACCACCACGATGCGCGCGGTGCGCAAGGCGTGGGAGACCGTTCACGGTTCAGGATCGGTGATCGGGTTGACCACCTCGGCGCGGGCTGCAGCGGAGCTGACCGAGTCGTTGGGCATCGAAGCATCGACGCTGACGAAGTTCACCTGGGAACAGGACCACTCCTCGGTGGCAGGTCACGGTGCGCGCATCTCGAAGTTGACCGCGCTGGGCACACCTCGCGCGCTTGCTGCCGCTGAGCGTTTGCGCGCGCAGGCCCTTGCCCATGACGCGCTCTACCGCATTCGGCCCGGTCAGCTCGTGATCGTTGACGAAGCATCCATGTCCTCCACCGAGCACCTGGCCCACGTCGCAAGCCTCGTCGAACGCAACGGGGCGAAGCTGCTCCTGGTCGGTGACCCCGCCCAGCTCGACGCGGTCGAAGCGGGCGGCGTGCTCGGGCGCATCGAACGCTCCCAACGCGCCCACCAGCTCACCTCGGTGTGGCGGTTCGCCGCCGAATGGGAAGCCGGCGCCTCCCTGCGATTGCGCGACGGGGACGTCGAGGTGCTGGGGGAGTACGAGGATCACGGGCGCACCCACGAGGGCGGCGACCTCGAGATGTCAGACGGCGCCTACGAAGCGGCCCGTGCCGACCAGGCCCTGGGCCGCTCGACGTTGCTCATCGCGGCCACCAATGCCCAGGTGGACGAGCTCAACATGCGCTTCACTCTCGACCGGCGTACGACCGGGGAGGTGGACACCACCCGCACCGCCCCGATCCGGCACCGCCGCGACGCGGCCCTGGGGGACGTGATCGTGGCGCGCAAGACGGACCGGCGCATCAAGGACAGCGCCGGCGACTTCATCCGCAACGGCGAGCTCCTGGTCGTTGAGCAGATCACCGACACCGGCGAGGTCATCGCCCGGCGCCAGGACACCACTGTCCGAGTCACCCTGCCCGCCGCCTACATGGCCACCGAGGTCGAGCTCGGGTACGCCACCACAGCCCACCGCTGCCAAGGAATGACCGTGGACCGCGCGCACCTGGTCATCTCCTCCGGCGAACACATGACCCGCGAACTGCTCTACGTCGCCATGACTCGCGGCCGCCAGTCCAACGCCGCCTGGGTCGGGGTGCTCGACGAGCAGACCGCGCGCGAGCTCCACGTCCCGATCACCGATATCCCCACCGCCACCCAGGTTCTCGCTCGCGCCCTGGCGGCCCAGGGCGCCGAGCTCACCGCCCACGAGACCCGCGAGCACGCCGAGCGCGAAGCCGGCGACCTGGCGCGCCTTCTCGCGCAGTACGAGTACGTCGCAGCCCTGGCCAGCGCACCCCAATGCGCCGCGCAGGTCAGCGCGCTTCTCGGCACAGAGACCGCCGACGAGCTGCGCGCCTGCGCCTCGTGGGATGCCCTGGTGGCCACCTGGCGAAGCGCCCACCACCTCGACCCCGCGCGAACCGAACGCTTGCTCGCCCTGCCCGTGCCTGACCGCGACCAGGTCCACGACCTCGCCGCGATCTACCACTCACGCCTCGAGGACGCGATCGTGGCACCGGCCACCCACCAACCACCGCCCGACTGGATCGCAGGAGCCACCGCACCGCTGCATACCGACGACGCCGCCCTGGCCGACGCGGCCGCGCAGGTAGCAGCCCGCATCCAGGCCCAGGTCGAGGTCGTGACTGACCTCGAGGTTCTGCGCTCGCCCGACGCACCAAGGTGGGTGCAGCGCCTTGGCCCGCGACCCGAAGCGGCCCACCTCGCCGCAGCGTGGGACCGCGTCGTCCAAGCGATCGCGCTGTACCGCGCCGTGTGGCACGTGGGAACCGGCTCACCGCTCGGGCCGCGCCCGCACGGCGCCAACCGGCGCCACGACCGCGCCTGGCTTCAGGCGAACCGGCACCTAGAGAGTTGGGACAAGCCCGCCGACCCCGGCGACGACACCGACCCGCCCCACGACGTCGACGTCGACGCCCTGCCTGAGCCGCCCGCGGGCGATTTCGGGCCAGCCGAGGACGAGCCACCTGTCGAGGCCGAACCCGAGACAGAACCCGACCCCGTGCGCGAGCTCGTCATCGAGGCCAACGCCGCAGCATGGTCCTGGTGGCGCGACAAGGCGACCGACTCGTGGGTGCCCGACTACCTTGACGCCCGCGCGCTGGTCGACGTCGATGCAGGCCACGCGCCGGACACCTGGACAGGACTCACCGACCACCTGCGATCCCTGGGCTACACCGACGACGACATTCTCACCGCAGGGCTCGCGACGATCTCCCGCAAGGGCACGCTCATCGACCGGTTCCGCGACCGTCTCGTGCTACCCATCATCGACACCGCCGGCGACATCGTCGCCTTCACCGCACGGGCAAACCCCGCGGAGACCGATCCGCAGACCCCGAAGTACATCAACTCCCCGGCCACCGTCGCCTACGACAAGTCGGCGACCCTCCTTGGCCTGGACCCCCAGGCTGCCGAGCAGCTACGTCACGGCGCGGCGCCGGTCATCGTGGAAGGAGCGATGGACCTCGAGGCTGTCCGCACCGCGAGCACCAGGCACGTGCCCCTCGCACCATGCGGCACCGCCCTCACCGAGACACAGCTCGCGGCCCTGCGGCGCACGCGCGGCGCACCAATCACGGACCTCATCCTGGCCCTGGACAACGACGCCGCAGGGCGTAAAGCAGTCCTACGTGCCTGGTCGCTCCTGACCCCGCTCGAAGCCGAACGCGCCACAGTCGCCACGCTGCCAGAAGGCTCCGACCCCGCTCAGCTCGTCCAAGACGGCCTGGGCTCCGCACTCACCAGCGCACTCGACAACCCTCGGCCCTTGGTCGACGTCCTGGTCGACGCCGTCCTGACCGGCGCCAACCTCGAACACCTCGAAGGGCGCGTCGGCGCCCTACGCACCATCGCCCACGCCGTCGCACCCCTGAGCGTCGACGCGATCGCACGCACCGGGATACACCTTCACACCCTCCTAGAAGGCCGCCTCCACCCCGACACCATCACGAGCGTCCTCATAGACACCCACCTCGACGCGGCGCAAGGGGATCCCTCGACCCCAACGCTTACGCCAACCCGCGCATCGTCCACGCAAATCGGGCCAGAGCTGTAGCGGGCCTCACTGCCGTCCGCTGGCGAGGCGCGGGCTTCCCGGTCGGTCATAACCCGACTTCACCACCCGCGTTCGGGGACGATGGCGCCGCAGGGTTGCTGGGACCATGAACTGTGGGGGCACCAGGGAGGGGCGCGTAGGTGAGGCCCTGCGTCCGGTCCGACACGTCGTAGCCGCCCCACGGTGAGCGCCGTCCGACTGTCCGTGTTCCGGGGGCCATCCTGGCGGTGACGATGGGCGCTCCAGGGCGCGCCCACCCTGCGGGGTAGGTGGCCTCAGCGGCCATGCGCCACTTCTCGAGCGCAGCGCCGTGCTGCTTAGCCCTCCCTGTCGCATGGGGTGGTGGTGCGACCGGTGGCAGGTCGCGCCACCCGGGTGCGGCGTGGTCGAGCCATAGCGCGACGCGCAGCTCTCGGTCGGTCACCGGGGGCGAGGCCCACTCGCAGGGTTCACACACGGCGCGGTGAACGAAGTGGCCGGCGTCGGGGGCGCCTAACTGGTTCGGGGAGGGCCCGACCCAGGCACGCAGCGCGGCAACGCGGTGCCCGTCGAGGCTCAGGTCAGCCTCGTCGTGGTCAAGGCCGCTTTGCCACCCCTGGTAGCGGTAGGTCGCCCCGAGGCGTCCGTTGTCCTCTACCCAGGCGTCATAGGTGCGGTCGAACTCTGCGACCGGGTACAGCTCGTCGGTGTAGTGGGGTGGGGCAACCAGGGGCGGGGCTTGGATGCGCCGGAGGTGGTCGAGCAGGTCCATCAGACCTCAGGCCACGAGTTGTCGGTCGAGTGACGCGGGCTGGCGAGGTGGAGCCCCGGTGTGGCGCCTGCGATGCTCTCGAAGCTGGCGTCGTCGCTGTGCAGGGGGCCGATGGTCTCTCGCCACGGGCGAGTCAGGGCGAGGTATTCTGCGGCCCCCCATCGTTGCCAACCGCCGATCTGCGAGCGGAGGGCTAAGGCTCCGGCTGCGGCGCCAACGGCGAACTCGAGTGGAGCGTAGTAGGGATGCGGGGCGTCATCCTCGGCTCCGAGTGCAGCGACGGCCCGTGACCAGGCGCGGTTGGCGGTGGGGGCCAGTCCTGGCGGCGCGATGATGTGCCCTGGGCCGCGGTCGAAGTCCTCCATCGAGGAGTACGTGGGGAGCTCGGTGCGGTCAACGCGGCTCATGAGCTCGATCTTCTCCTCGACGGTGAGCCTGGCCGCGCGCGCAACCAGGGCGTCGACGAGATGGCGTTCAGGGGCCGCGTCGGCGCCGACTTCCGTGGGTGCGTAGCGGTCCAGCTCCGACGCCTTGCCCATCGCTCGGCGTGCGACGCGAGCCGGTGGGACGCCGGGGGGTGCGAGCGTGTCGAACCCGACCAGGATCGCGTGGCAGCCCGGTGCGTGGAGGCCGTCTGCAAGGGCGAGAGTGGTCTGGTCGGTCTGGCGGTCGTTGCCGTCGATGAAGGCGAGGTCGGGGCTGGCCAGGAACCATGCCTCGACTGCCCACTCGCTCGATCCTTGGGGCCCCAGGATCGCCGGGTTTGCCCGTTCGAGCGCGTCGCAAACCTCCTGGCCAGCCTCAAGTCTGTCGCGCCCAGGGGCGTGGAAGACGAAGAACACTTGGTTCTCGACGCGGGCCTCGTGGCTCATAGCCCTGGTCCCTGGTGGGGTGAGGGCGGAGGGTTCGACGGGCCGAGCTCGTAGGTGTAGATGGACGCGGCGGCTGACGGGGTTGCGAGGGTGCTCTCGCGGTCGGGGTCGCGCCAGAAGGCGGACTGGCCGTGGAGGTGGCCCAGGTCCGCTCGGGCGAGCGCTTCATCGACCACGCTCTGCGTGAGCTCCTTGCTCCTGGCTTGCTCCCAGCTCGTGGTCTCTACGACGAAGCGCACGTAGACGATGTCGCACCCAGGGCGGGGCCATACGTCCGAGGCGCTGATCTTCCTGCGCTCGGGCTCGTCGAGGAACGGTGCGTGGTCTTGGGAGGGGTCGCGGGGGTCGCGGCTCCAGGCGGGTAGTTCCCATCCTGTGATCCGTGCGCCCGCTTCCCCGGCGCACAGTTCGTCGCGTGCGGCGTCGAGGGCGGCTTCCAGGTCTGCGGCTGGTGTCGCTTCGTGCATGCGCCGGGTGTCGACGGGCACGTGCAGGGCGTAGAGCACGGTGGTGGTGGGTCGCATCTCAGACTCCCGGTCCGGACGGTGAGGGTTGCTGGGGGCCGGCGTCCGGCAGGTTCGCAGGCTTTCGCGGCGCGTGCTTGGCGGCGAGTGCGGCCACCCTGTCGGGCCGGTAGCCCGACCAGTGCTCGGCGCCGTCGACGACGACGGGCAGCTCGAGGTATCCCATCGCCTTGAGCCGGTCCAGGGCGTCTTGGTCGGTGCGGACGTCGACCTCGGCGTAGGTGACACCTGCCTTGTCGAGCTGGCGCTTGGTGGCCGCGCACGCCACGCACCCTTGAGAGGTGTACACGGTGGGGGGATCGTCACTACTGTCGGTCAGCTCCAACCAAGGCTCTGCCGGTTCGGAGGCGATCGCCACGGCCAGGTCGGCAACGGAGGCTTCGGGAAGGTTGAGGTACGTGCGGTTGGCTTCGATCTCGTCCGGGCCGAGCCACACCAGGCGGGCCATCACCGCGGCCGCGTAGGCGTCGGGAAGCTCCCACTCCCCGGCTGGGGGAAGATCAACGCCTGCATGGTCGTCCAGTTCGGCGGTGATCTTCGCCCCGTCGACGCCGGCCCGCACGGTGATGGTCATCAGCGGGTCGCGAGGTGCGGGGGCGACAAGCAGGTACGCCTCGGTGCCCGAGGGAGTCTCTGCGACGTCGACCGCGACGGGCACGTCAAACGCGGTGATCTGCTCGCGCACCTCGGTGGCCGCGGTCACGACGTCCGTCCTGGCGCGATGCTCGATGGCTTTGGCAACCTCAGCGTGAATCCACGTCGACACCTCAGTCGGGTACAGCGCTGCGGGCATCTCGGGCGCCGGCCCCCACCCGGTGATGTTGGGGTAGGTGCGCTGCGCGAACTCTTGGGCCTCCTGGGGCGTGTCGAACGTGCGCAGCACTTCGACGTCGGCTGGGGTGTCATCTCCCTCCGCGCGCAGGGACACGTCGAGCACCCCCCACCGCGGTTCGTTGCTCCAGCCCATCGCCTGGTAGTCCTCGATGTAGACCGGGGACATGCCGTTCTGGCTTGCGGCGACGGCCACGTCGTAGGGCATGTGGATCGCCAGCTGCCAGTAGGCACCGGAGACGTCGTTGGGCACCCGGGGCGGTTTCTGCTTCTCGGTCATGGTGTGGCTCCTTGCGGGGTCGAATCGTGCAGGACTGCGCTGGGGGCGTGTGGCGGTGTCATAGCCGTGGCCCGGAGGGCTGGGCCGGCGTGTGGGGAACCAGGTCCCCTGGCTGTGGCACCGAGGGTGCGTTCGGTTGCGCCACTGGCTTGGCGGGCCAGCGCAACTTGTTGAGCCGGTCGCGCAGGGCGTCCTGGCGGTGTTCCATTGCGAGGATTCCGACAACGTCAGAGAACTCGTACACATCGCCATGCTGGATGTCCTCGTGGCGCGCCTCGCGCCGATCCCAGGCGTCAGTGAGCAACGTGATGAGGGTGCCCACCTCGGCGCTGGTGAGGGTCACAGTCATCGTGGGCTCGTGGTCGTCGGTGGCGTCGTTGAGCGTGTTGTTGGTCCGCCAGTCGTGGATAGCCTCGATCGCGTGTGTCAGCCCACGCTCGAGCTCGGGGTTGGCCCTCCCGGCTCGTCCCCAGGGGTCGGGCCGCTCCTCGTCTCGTTCGGCGTCCAACCGGGTCTCGAGCAGGTCCAGTACCCGCGCGTCGATGACGCGGCGTGCTTGGTCGACCGCCACCGCCGCCAGGAGCTCACGGTCGACGTCGGGGCGCCGGTCCAGTTCGTAGACGTCGAATGCTTCGGCGGTCGGGGTGACCGCTCGGGCAACTTCTACGGCACGCGCGTCCTCGTGCGTGGCCGGGACGCGCAGGGTGCGCGCCAGGCGCGCCGCCACTCTCAAGCCGGGGGCCAGACCAGGGTCGACCGGGCTTTGGTCGGCGCGGAGCTGCTCGAGCCGTTGGGCGACTTGTTCGCAGGCGCGCTCGGACAGCACGGGGTGCACGGCGTGGGTGATCGCCCACATCAACCCCCATTGCGAGGGCGGGCCCGCTACCGCCTCGCTCTGCTCACGCATCACTTCACACACGGCAGCCTTGGCCGCTTCCTCCAGCTCCCTGACCCGCGCCTCGGCGCTCACAGCGTCACCCCCGTGGTCGGGTCAGGTGGGCCCGGTGTGCGGTCGGGTGCCGGCACGGTGGGGGCGTGTGAGTAGAACGCATGACCGCGGCTGGTCGCGTAGCGCTCGAGATACAGGTCGTGGTGGGTGTCGTCGGGGTCGAGGTCAGCGGCGGCGTGCAGGTAGGTGATCGTCTCGGCGCTGTCGTGCTGGTCGAAGGCGCGCAGCACGCGGGTGATGGACTCGACCTCGCTGCACGTCAGGGAAGCCAGTGGGTCTCCGATGTCGGCGTGGGCGAGCTGTTCGCCCATGTCGATCACTGCGGCCTTCGTCTCGTCCGTGGGCGCGGCATTGCCTTGGGTGGCGGCGGTCGCGGTGCTCACAGTCCCACCACCTGCCCCTGGCTGCCCCCGTTGGCCATCCACCCCGGTTCGGGGACGCTGGGCGGGGCGGGGGCGTACAGCACGCCGCCGGCTTCCATGTCGTGCGCGAGCGCGTGCAACGCAGCAGGAATCGACGCTCCACCACCCACCCCGACGCCGTCAGACAGGCCGTCGTCGGTCTGCCAGAACGCTTGGGCGGTCCACGGCTCTTGCGGGTTGTCGAAGCGGTCGATGTCGTCGACCTTGATGAGCAGGGTGCCGGTTGGTTCGTCGAGGCCGTCCGCAGCTAGCGCACCACTCATCCACCGCTCGAGCGCGGCCTCGTAGGTGCGCCCGTCGCTGGCGCCGGGGTGGGGGCGTCCTGAGTCCGAGACCATCTGTGCAACGTGCTCGAGGTCGTCGGGACCCCACTGCGCCCCTGACCCCAGGTGCGCGGCGATCCGGTTCAGCGTGTCTCCATCGGCCACGGCCCACCCGCCGCCCGCGGTGTCCGGGGCGACACTGAAGTCGCGGAGGGCGGCTCGGAACCACTCGCCGCCCGCGGAGCCGAAGACCGCGCCGGGGTGGGGCCTTCCGGTGGCGGCGATGACGTGGGAGATCTCATCGAGATAGTCGCCCACCCCGTCCCAGCTCGCGGGGCGCCCCAGGGTGAGGGCGATCGCGTTCATGGCCTTGGTGTCGCGGTGGGGGTCAGCCACCATGTGCGGCAGCGGGTCGTTGCCGTTCATGCCGGGTCCGTAGGCCAGGTCAGGTCGACACGCGGGGTGGCCGGGGTGAGCTCGTCGCGGGTTTCCTCGGCGGGCTGCTGGTTGATGAGGGCTGCTTCGAGAGGGCTGGTCTCGCTCATGGTGTTCTCCTTGGTTACAGGCCCGGTGAGGGGTGGGCCTCGGTGGTGGGGTGGTGGTCGGGTGCGGGGACCGTGGGGGTGAGGTCGCACGCGGCGGGCGGTGCTTCGTCCAGCCACGAACTGCGACAGTTCTGCGGGCACCCTTGGGCTTCGACGTCCGCCTCGGGGGTGTCCCACTGGCCGTCGAATGGCTCTCCGGAGTAGGGGCACCAGTCGCCCAGGTCGTTGTCGTGCTCGTTGTAGACCCACGCGGCCTGGTCAGGGCGGGCCCGCGGCGACGGGCTCATAGTCCTGGCCCGGTGGGTCCGTTCCGCCCGCGCACCGGGCCGGTGGGGTCAGCCAGGCCCGGTGCGAACTCGCGGGTGAGCGCTTGGGCGGCCGCGCGCCCGGCTTCGACTTCGCTCATGGGGCGAAGCTGGCTGGTGCGCGTCTCGGCTTCGACGCGGGCCAACTGAGCGCGCACTCCCTCCGGGTTGATCCCGGACTGGATCGTGCTGCGCGCCAGGCGTGCCAGGGGCAAGTCGCCGCCGCGCTCGAGGAACGCTTCGGCCAAGGGCTGCTGCGTTCCCTCGAGCGTCAGGGCCGTTCCCGCAAGGGTGCACAGGTTCTGCACGTCGGGCGCGGCAGCGGTGCGCGCGGTGTAGCGCAGGTTGGAGCGCACGTCGTCCCCGCTGTTGACGACATCAACGAGGACGGCGTCGCGCACCTTGACGTCGCGGGCGATGAGCGCGGCGAACGTGGCCCGCGTCGAGGCCGGGGACCCCGGCCCGCACCTGGCCAGCAGCGCCATTGCTTCGTCGGCGTACATACTCACCGGGCCGGTGGCCTCGCGCAGCGCGGCGTGGGCCTGGGCGCTGGTGGCCTCGGGGACCTGCTGGCTGGGCAGGGGCAGGGCGTCATTGCTCAGGGTGTCGCGCGAAGGAGCCGGTGAGCCCAGGTGTGCCACGACAGCCACGGGAGGGTCGGGAAGGTCGACCCACCCGTCCACGGAGGAGCCCTCGACGTCGAGTTCTGCGACCTGCCCGTCGACGACCGCGAAGGTGTTTATGTGGTCGACGTGCCCGCTCAGTGCGTCACGCAGCACTTCGGCCTGCGCCTGGCCTTCGGGTCCGTAGCCGACGATGAAGATCTCCTCACCGCCCGAGCTGTGCACGGCGCGCGCCACCTGCGTTGCGGCGAGCCCCACGTCTTCGCCGGGGGCGTGGGGGATGTTGCCAGTCACCGTCTGGCGTCCGGCGTCGTTCATGACGGTGAATGCGACGTCACCGGGTGATGGCTGGTACCTCAAGAACGCTGGCAGCGAGGCGACGAGCTCTCCGGCTGTCCTGACGCGCACCGTGGGCGGTCGTTCAGTCATGCGCTTCTCCTTGTCCTACAGACCCAGCCCGTGCGGGTGGGGTGTGGTGGGTGGTTCGAGGTCGGGTCCGGGCGGTTTGGGTGCCCCTGGTGGGTCGCTCACCACTCCGGTGTGCAGGTACTCGGTGAGCCAGGCAGGTTCGTCGGGCAGGGTGTACCACTGGCCGACGCGATCGCTGCCGGCCGCCAGGTCGCCCCAGCTGTGGCCCACGACGGCACACGCTTCGACGGGGATGTTCCACGCCGTGAGCTCGTCGCGCAGCTTCGCGGCGTTGGCCGCGCCTTGGGGGCCGTAGCCCACCAGGAGCACCGCGCCGCGCGCCCCGAGCCGGAGCCAGTCGGCCTCTAGGGAGATGGCGCGCGCGTTGTATGTCGTGTCGCGGTAGGCCGCCTTGAGCCTCGCCGCGCCGTAGGCCCGCTCGGGCAGGTTGCGCCAGTACCGGACTTCCCGGCTTGCCGTGACGAGCGCGAAGCCGACGTCGCCTTCGCTCGGCTGGTAGCCGATGACGGTGGGGAACGCGGCGACGAGGTCGTCGACCGTCAGGCGTGGTGCGCGCATGACCTACCCCCCCTTTCTTTGGTCACAAGCTCAGGCCGGATACGGCCAGGTGTGGGCGTGGGGACGGGGCGAAGGTGGGTGCGCCGAGAAGGTCGAGGTCGAGGAAGCCTTGGGTCTCTTCCAAGACCGCGCCGGCCGCGGCGCGCAGCTGGGTGCCGAGCTCGTCGTGGCGGGCGTACCAGGGGTCGACCACCTCGACGCTGTAGGTGCGCCGGCGTTCGACGTACAGGGCGCGGTCTTCGGGGTGAATGTCACCGTTCGCGACCTTGCGCACCCCCAGGTTCGGGTAGACCGAGGGGAAGGTGCGTGAGTGTGCGCGTCGGGCGTCGAGCGCGGCCTCGAGGTTCTCCAGCGCGCGAGGGTTGTCCCCGGCGACGTCGTCAATGACGGTCCAGGGGATCTTGTAGGCCGCCGGTGGGCGGGCGTTGTTGTGGGAGATGGTCACCCCGGACGCGGTTGCAGAAAGGTTCCCCCACGTCTCGCCCATGCCGTAGGTCGCGCCTCCGACGACCCGCTCACGCTCAGTTGGCGGCAGGCCCGTCGTGGTGAGCACGCGGGCGAGGACCGCAACGTCGTAGTGGCCGTGGAACCCAGGGACGCAGCGGTCGAGCACCTGGTTAAGGAGCTCGCGCGCTCGGGCGGCGTCGGCCACCGGATGCGCCGGGAGCCGGGTCATAGGTGTGGGCCTTGGGTGGGCACGAACGGCAGACCGTCCACGCCAGGAGCGGTGGGTGAGCCGGGAACCGGCATCTGAGGCTGTCGCAGGTCGGAGGGGGTCGCGGTCTCCCACAGTCGCCCGTCCGGCACCCACAGCTCACGCCCGTCGACCGTGATCGGCTCCAGGGGCAAAGACCACTGGTCCACAACGTCCACGAAGCCACCTTCGGGGCGGACCTGGAGGCCCTCCCCGTTGGCGTCGACGCCGTCGCCGTTGGCGATGAACCGCGTCAGCTCACCCGCGTCGAAGGCGTACTGCGGGTGGCCGTTCCACACTTCTCCCGTGTCGTAGGCCAGGTAGGTGGCGTCGGTGCTCGGGCCTGCGATGTAGGCCCAGCCCTGCGGGGGCAGCTCGGGGACCAGTCGGCGCACGGCTTCGGGGTCGCGTGTGACCTGGCATTGCCCTGAGAATCGTGCGGCCCCCGTGTCATCGCCCAGGCGTGCGCTGGCCCGGTCGAACAACCCGATGCTCGCTGTGCCGCACCCCAAGACCAGGGCGTCACCGGAGGCGATGACAACCGCACGCGATCGTGCGTTGACCACCACGGTTCCGGTGGCCGAAAGTTGCGCGTCGCCGGCCACCTCGACCCTGCCGTGCGTGGCCTCGAGCGTCGCCTCGGTGGGACGCGAGACGCGCAGCACCTCATCGGATGGACCTTGGAGGACCAGGGTGGCCTGCGGGTCGTGACCGTGGCGAGCCAGGGCGTCCTCGAGCTCGGCTTGGGTGTGCACCTCGATCCTCATCGGGACACCCCCAGCCGGTAGCGCTGACCGACCGTCACCGGCACGCCGGCAGGGAAGTACTCCCGGCGCCGACGCTCCAAAGCCTTGGCGTGCCACCAGGGCAGCACGGCCGCGCCCTTGGCTTGGTTGTGGCGCCGACACGCTGCTACGGCGTTCGTGGCAGACGTCGCCCCACCTCGAGCGTGCGCGATGTAGTGGTCCGTCTCCTCTGCTGGACGGGCACAGCGCCGCCCCCACGACGTGTACTCGCAGCGACCGCCCGCATACTCTCGCGCCCTGGCGCGTTGGGTGGCGTCGAACCAGCGCACCGGGTCGCGCCGGGGACGCAGACCCACTCGACCAGCCATGAGCACCACTGCCGCAGCGAGCAGCAACGGCAGCGGCGGGACAGGCAAGTTGGCGAGAAAGTCGCTGATCGGGGGAAGGTCCACCAGGGCTCCTGAACATCGTGGGGTACTCGTACTTCCCCACGACCACAGGCGATCCACAGGCTGCGACTGATGACGGCGGCGGTGTCTGCGAGCCCCGCTACGGTCAAGGCCATACCCAGCACCAGGGAGGTCGACATGGATTCCAGTTACCAGGGTCAGACCGGGCGTGGGCGTTGCGCGTGGGGAGGTGTCCTGCCCCACCTGCACCCCTGGAGCTCTCCCGCATGGCCCGTCGCGCCGCCAAGGCCAACCCCTTGCAGGGTTCCCTCTTTGACTTCGACGACCTGGCCGCGCTCGACACGGAGCCCCAAGGAGACGACCGTGACCCAGCCACCCGACCCGATGACTACCCCGCTGCACGAATGGGTGAGCCAGGACGACCTGGACACCAAGCCGCTGTGGCACTTCGGCCCGACCCTGCCCCCGCCGATGGAGCTCTCCCCGGACCAGAGGTGGCAGCACTCGGTGCTGGAGGACATGGAGGACCCGGCAGCCTTCGAGGTGGAGGGGCTGCACGGGTCGGACCTGTTGTCGACGGAGGACCAGGAGAAGCTGACGTACTGGTACCGGCTGCTGATCGACCGGTGCTGGGGGGCTTGGGGCGAAGTGAACGACCCGCGATGGGCGGGGATCACGGTCGACAAGACGGGCACCGTGGGCTGGGCGGACGAGGGGGCGTTCCTGCGCTACCTGACGATGCTGGTGACCGTGGGGGAGTTCGTGGTGACGCTGGACGGGGCGATGCTGCAAGACCAGCGGCTGCTGGACTCGATCCGCAGGCGCCTGATGCGGGAGCTGGCCCAGGCACACCAGGACTAGTCCCGGCCAGTTTCTCCCCGCCGCTGGGAGTCCTTCCCCCTTCGGGCAAGCGCGCCCGCGCCCAAGCGAACCTCGCCGCGATTCAGACCGTGCGAGCGCTGCAAGCCGCGGGGCGTCCCGCCACGCCCGACGAGCAGGGCGTCCTTGCTCGCTGGTCGAGCTGGGGTGCGCTTCCCGAGGTGTTCGAGGGGTGGCGCGAGGAATGGGCCGACGTCCAGGCCCAGGTGCGCCAGACCCTCACCGGAGCGGAGTTCGACGCCGCGGCCGCGACCACCCTCAACGCCCACTACACCGACCCCGCCGTGGTGCGCGCGGTGTGGGACGTCCTCGAGGAAGCGGGGCTGTCCCAGGGCACCGTCTTGGAGCCAGGGTGCGGGGCCGGCACGTTCATCGGCATGGCACCGGCAGGTGTTCGCATGGTCGGGGTCGAGCTCGACCCGCTCACCGCACAGATCGCCTCACACCTGTACCCCGACGCGCACGTCCTGGCCTCGGGGTTCCAGAACGCACCGCTGGGCCGTGCGGACCTGCAACCGTTCGACGCCGCCGTGGGCAACGTCCCCTTCGGCGGGTTCTCCCTGCATGACCCCATCGACAACCCGCTGCGGTTGTCGATCCACAACCACTTCATCGCCAAGGCGCTGCGTCGCACCAAGCCCGGTGGGTACGTGGCCTTGCTGACCAGCTCGTTCACGATGGACGCCCAACGCTCCACCTCGCGCGCCTACATCGCCCGGTTTGGCCGGCTGCTGGGTGCAGTGCGACTGCCCTCGGGTGCGTTCTCCCGCGTGGCCGGCACCGACGTCGTCACGGACCTGCTGATCCTTCGCCGCCACACCAGCGACGAGGCGGCCACGATCGCCCAGGACCACTGGCTGGGCACCCGACCCGTCGAGGTCGACGGGCAGGTGACCGACAAGGCAATGAACGTCTACTTCCACGACAACCCCGACCATGTCCTGGGTGAGCTCGGGCTAGGGCACGGCATCCACGGCTCGCAGACCCTCATCGTCAAGGGCCCCACCGGCCCCGAGCTGGCCCAGCGGGTCCGCGCGGCCGCGCTGGGCATCGTGGACCAGGCACGCGAGTCGTTCCCCTACGAGCCGGCACCCGCGCCCGTCCCGTCGTGGTTCGCCGCCGGCCTGCACACCCCGCCCCCGCCCGAGCTCGCACCGCGCGAGGGCCAGGTGCGTGAAGGGACCAAGGGGTTCGAGGCGTGGTCCGGTCACCGTGAGGCATGGGAGGCGGTCAAGGTCGCCCGCTCCCGCGTGGGCGAGGTGCGCCAGCTGCTGCGCCTTCGCGACGCCGCCCGGGAGGTCGTGGCCTCACAGACCTCCGGGGCCAGCGAGGCAGACAAGGACAGCGCGCGTGCCGCCTTGGGGCGCACCTACGACCACTACGTCGCCTCGTTCGGCCCGATCAACCGCTTCACGCTGACCGCAGGGCGCGCCCCTTCGGACAAGCAGATCGCCAGCGCGATGGTTCGCATGGAGGCGATGTGGCGGCAAGCCGCACCCCCTGGGGAGCGTCGGACCTCCGAGGACGTGCCCGACGAGCTGCGCGCTGACTGGTTGGCCGAGGCCAGCGAACCCAGCGAGGGTGCGCGCCGACAGGAGCACCTTGCCCCGCTGCGCTGCGACCCGGACTTCGCGTTGGTGTGCGCGTTGGAGGACTTCGACGAGGCGAACCAGACCGCGACCAAGGCGGCGATCTTCCACCGCGACGTCGTCCACCCGCCCGTGCGCTCGGTGCGCGCGGAGACCCCCGACGAGGCGCTGGCCGTCACCCTGGACGAGACGGGCGGCGTCGGCCTCGAGCGCATCGCAGAACTCCTGGGCATCGACGCCAGCGAGGTTCCCGGCGCGCTCGGCGCGCTGGTGTTCACCAACCCCGAAGGTGGCCAGCTCGAGTCAGCCGAGACGTACCTGTCCGGCGATGTGCGCGCCAAGCTCACCCGCGCCCGCCAGGCCCAGGCCGAGGACGGCGCGGTCGCGGCGAACGTGGCCGCGCTAGAGGCCGTGGTGCCACCCACGGTTCCGCTCAGCGACGTCACAGTGCGCCCCGGCGCCGGCTGGCTCGGGGCCAAGCTGCACGCACAGTTCGCCCGGGACGTGTTCGAGATGCGTGTGGAGGTCACCAAGTCCCCTGCGGACGGCACGTGGATGCTCGACGGTCCCGCACGTTCGGCAACCCCAGCCCACGTGCTGTTCCAGTACGGCACCGAAGACCGCGCACCGCTGGACCTGCTCGACTCGATGATGAACAACAAGCCGGTGACCATCTGGCGCACCGAGAAGCTCGCAGACGGCAAAGAGCGCCGCTGGCAGGACATGCCGGCCACCGCGGCCGCGCGAGAGAAGGTCCGCGTGATCGAGGGCGCGTTCACCACCTGGGTGCACGCCGACCCCGACCGAGTCGCAACCCTCGAGACCCGCTACAACGAGCTGTTCAACTCCTACCGCGCACCCGACCACACCGCCGCAGGCGCGCGACTGTCCCTGCCTGGCCTCAACCCGCAGATCACCCCCCACCCCTACCAACGCGCCGCGGTCTCCCAAGCTCTGACCAGCCACACCGTGCTTCTGGACCACGTGGTCGGTGCCGGCAAGACCGGCACGATGGTCATGACGGCGATGGAGCTGCGCCGCCTCGGACTTGCCCGCAAACCGTGGCTCGTGGTCCCCAACCACCTCGTGGAGCAGATGGCCCGCGAGTGGCGCACCTGGTACCCCGACTCCAAGGTGCTCGCGATCCCCACCGGGCAGAACCCCGCTCAGCGACGTGAGTGGGTGGCCCGCTCCGCGGCCGGGGATTGGGACGGGGTGATCTGCCCCGCCTCGACGTTCAAGGCGATCGGGGTGGCCCCGGCCCGCCAAGCCGAGTGGCTTGCCGAGGACATCGCGGCGTTGCGCGAGGACCTCGAGGCTTCCGAGGTGCCCAACAAGCGACGCGAGAAGCACATCCAGGCCGCGATCAAACGCCTGGAGGCCGAGTACGAGCGCGCCCTGGGCAACAAGGACACCGGGCTGACGTTCGAGCAGTCAGGGTGCGACTACCTGCTCGTGGACGAGGCCCACCACTACAAGAACCTTGCTCGCACCTCCTCGGTGCCAGACCTCGACCACACCGGCTCCCAACAGGCCCGCGACCTGGGGTTCAAGCTCCGGGCGCTGCGTGAAGCCAAGACCGAAGCCGGGGCAGGTGAGCTCACCGCCACCGCCACATTCGCCACCGGCACACCCGTGGCGAACTCGCTGGCCGAGATGTGGGTCATGCAGACCTACCTTCGCCCCGACCTGCTCGCCGCCGCAGAGGCCGACAAGATCGACTCGTGGGCGCGCCAGTTCGCGCTCACCGAGTCCAAGCTCGAGCTAGCCCCCGACGCGGTGACGTGGCGGCCCAACGAGCGCGTCGTGGGGTTCGTCAACGTCCCCGAGCTCATGGCACTGTCAAACCAGTTCACGTCCGTGGTCACCCGCGAGCACCTGACCGCCGCGGTGCCCGACCTCGACGGCGGTGGGCGCCACGTCATCGAGCGTGACCCTTCCCGCGAGGTCGCCGCCTACGTGCTGGACCTGGCCCACCGGGCCGCGCACCTGCCCGCCGACAAGTCCGAGGACAACCTGCTCAAGATCACCTCCGACGGGCGCCTGGTGGCGATCGACCCACGCCTTCGCGGGCTGCCGGCCGACGTCGACGGCGGGCGCCTGGGCGACGTGGCCGACACCGTCATGAAGGTCCACCGCGACACCGCCGACCGGGTGTTCACCGACCCCGAAGGCAACCCCCACCCCACCAAGGGCGGGTTGCAGCTGGTGTTCTGCGACACCTCCACCCCCTCGGAGGGTTGGAACGTCTACGACGCGCTGCGCGAGGAGCTCGTCGCACGCGGCATGGACGCCGGTGCGGTGCGGTTCATCCACGACGCCACCGACGACGCCGAACGCGCGGTGCTGTTCGAGGCGTGCCGCGACGGTCGCGTCAGTGTCCTGATCGGCTCCACCGCCAAGATGGGCACCGGCACCAACGTCCAGCTGCGCGCCACCGCCCTGCACCACGTGGACTGCCCGTGGCGTCCCGCCGACCTCGAGCAACGCGAAGGGCGCCTGGTGCGCCAAGGCAACCAGAACCCCACCGTGTCGATCTTCACGTACATCACCAAGCGCACCTACGACGCGGTCGTGTGGCAGTACATCTTCCGCAAAGCCTCCTTCATTGCCCAGGTCAAGGTCGGGCAGGCCACCGGGCGCACGATCAGCGACCTGGGCGATGACATGGTCATCTCCGCCGCGGCCGCCCAGGCGATCGCCACCGGGGACCCGCGCGTCATGCGCCGCGCCGAGCTCATCGAGAAGGTCACGGGCCTGGAGAACCTGCACACCTCCTGGACCAACGAGCGTGCCGCGATCCGCCGCCGCGCTCGCGAAGCCGAACAGACCATCGCCGCACGTCAAAGCGTCCTGCCCGCCCTGGAGGCCGCAGCAGCGCGCGCCGTGCCCACTGAGGGCGAAGGGTTCGTCTACACCGCCCCCGACGGGCGCACCACCCGCACCCGCACCGAAGCCGCCACCTGGTTGTTCGCCCTTATCCGCTCCTACCGCTCGCGCGGGTCCGCGACCGGCGCCAGCACTGAGCCGATGCCGCTGGGCACGCTCGGAGGGCACCCCTGGCACCTGGCACCGGGGCTCTCGGTCATGGTGGCCGTTGACGACGCGCCGACCGTGCGCGTGGAGACTCCCGTCAAGGCCGGCACCCAGGACCCCCTGGCAGACCTCGACCCCCTCGGCTTGGTGCGCCGCCTGGAGTACGCGGCCGCGCACATTCCCGAGGCCATCGCCCGCAACCTCGAACAGATCGCCTCAGCCGAGTCGACGCGAGATGCCGCACACGCTGCCCTGGAGAACTCGGTGTTCTCCGGGGCCGAGGAACTCGCCACGGCCCGCGCGGACCTCGCCGCGATCGACGCCGAGCTCCAGCTCACAGACGACGACCTCGCCAGCGCAGCAGCGCCCACCGAAGGACCACGCCGCGTCTTTGCCGCCGAGCTCAAGGAAGCTGGCGTCAAGACCGAAGGTGCCTACGCCGCCGACCTGAAGGTCGGGGATGCGTTCTTCACCAAGGACGCCAAGACCACGATCATGGAAGTCACCGCCCAGGCCGACGACGACCGCGCCGTGCAGGTCGTGCCAGCGGGAGCCGGCGCGGGCGCCGCTGCCAGGGGCTACACCAACTACGCCGTCGTCGAGCTCGTCTCACGCCGCTGGGACGCACTAACCGACTTCGAACGGCTCATCCTCGACCGCGACCCCACCGACGCAATCACCCAAGGCCCCTGGGGAATCAAGCCAGGCGAACGGATCACGGTGCAGACCCGCGTGCCGGCCTCCCCTGGCACCCCCGCGCCCGACTACGCACGCGGGCTCGTGGTCACCACGGGCACCTTGCTCAAGACCGAGAACGGGTTGTGGCACGTGCAGACCGACGACGGCGGCACCGTCGAACTCTGTCCACCCCATCACGGCGCAGTGGGGCTGCGCCACGGCGTCCTCGACCTCAACGCTGTGCCTGCCGAGAGCGCCCTGACTGTCGGCCACCTCCTGCCCGGAGACCAGGCCCACGGCATCGAACACCCCGTCCTGCCCGAAACCATCGTCGCGGCCGTCGACGCCACCTCAAAAGGGCGGGTCTACCTGTGCCCGCAAACCGGGAGCACGTTCCACCCCGACCGCTCCACCCCGACCGCCTCACTGACGCCCGGGCGCGACCTGAACCCCCTCGAGCTCGAAGCCACCTACGGAACCGCCGCACCCAATCTGAGCGTGGCAGACCTGCGCCCCGGAGACCTGGTGCCCCTGTGCGACATCGACGCCAAGAACAAGGCCACCACACCCGTGCGCCTGCTCACCGCCGGCGGGTACGGCTCCTTCCACGACCTGACCTACCGACCCGACGACGAACCCACCGAGGAGCCCTCGTCCACCAGGCGCAAGGCCGACGCACCCGTCAAGCTCCTAGCGCGCCGCTACGGTGCGCTCACCGAAGCAGAGACCCGCGCGCTGATCCACCCCGGCGCCGTCTCCACCCGCACCAACCCCACCGCGCTCAAGGACGCCGCACCAGGCACGCCCGTGTGGTTCTCCACCTTCCGCAACGCCAACTACGGGCCAACCCAAGACCACATCGGCACCGTCCTGGCGGTCACCGAAGAGATGTACCCCAAGATCACAGCCCACCTCGAAGACGGCACCCGCCTGACCGCCACCCTCACCGGGCACACCGTCGTCTACCCGGCAGGTGCACCCATCCCCGAGCACGTCGACCGCACTGGTCACGGCGAACGGTCGGCACCGCCCGTCCTGGGCGCTCCCCTCACCCCAGGGTTCGAGGTCGCGGTGGTGCACCCCAGCCCGCACCTGACCGGTCCGTGAACGCCGCACACCCGGCGACGTTCCCGCCCGCCTCACGCTCCCGCGTTCGCTTCGTCGTGCCTTCGTAGTGCGCGCGCCACGCTCGACGCGCCGACACCGACCACGCGAACAATCGTGGCGAGCGAGTCGCCTTGAGCGCACAGCCGCGCCGCGGCCGCGGCGCACTTCGCCATCATCACGGTCGAAGACTGGTAAGGCCACTCAGTCACGGAAGCGGTCCGAGACGCCCAACTCTTCAGGAGTCTTGAATTCATAGCCCTGAGGCACATGGATGTCGCACTTGGCCACGATGAGCCGCTGGGCATCGAGAACCGCGGCGTCTTCGTATACCTGTCGGTACCTCAGCATCCGCTCCTGCCGAAGAGCGTTGCGCTCGTTCACTAGCCCCGGGTGAAGCTCCTCGAACATGGGCTCGAAGATCGCGTCGAACTCGTCACTCCACGCCGAGTGACCCTCATCCAAGAAGGGAGGTTCTTCCGGAAGCAGGGATCGGACCCTTGCGCTTACATCAGACACCGCGGCCACTAACTCATCAGATGGGAACGGGCCCTGTCGATTCACGACCGTGAGCGTGTCGAGAAGCAGACTCGCGACCTTGTAGTCCTCAATGTCGCCGTTCTGGTCGAGTACGTACTCGCAAAACTTTCCCTCAGCCTGTGCGCGCAACTCACTCAGCGTCGGCGCGTCCTCGTCCCTCGGTTTCAGCCCACCCCCCGCGAGGGGCGTCAACTCGCCCGTGAGCGAGTCGTACTCGAGGTCGTCGGAGATTCGACCGACGTTGTAGTCGATCATCTCTGTCCAACCTGCCTCAACTATCGAACCGGGGGCGGAACGTGACGCGACGTAATAAGCGCCTGCTCCAGCCGCAACCAAGGCAATCGCAACAACGGTCGCGACCAAACCACGGCGTCGCCCTGCACGGCTAGCGGTGTGCCTCTCCGCGTCAGGTCCGGTGACCTCGTGCGGACCGGTGGGTGTCCCCACGGATTCAGCCTCGGCGCCCGCTCCTTCACCTGCCACGGGCGGATCGTCAACGGTCTCCGTTGGCCCTGCCGCGGGTCGAACCCAAGTCTCGCCAGTCCAATAGCGTCTGCTCCCGGACTCGTCGTCGTACCAGCCCGGAGGCAGGTCCAACTCACTCACCGCTGCCTCCTCATGGACGCTCATTGCGACCGTTGGCTCCTCTTGAGGTCATCGGCACCGCTACAGGCGGACATGAGGCCAACCCCCTCAAGCGTCTACCGAGGCTTCATGGTTCCGGAGTCGCCATGTCGTCGCCGCGCAAGGCTCGCGCGACGCTCGATGCGCCCACCCCCAGCGCACGCGCGATCCCGGCCAGAGAGCCCCCTCATGTTGGTTATCGGCATGTCGGGAGCGTCTCTCAATTCCTTGGATATGAGGGGTTTGGGGCCGGGTCGCTGGGTGTCCGGTTTGCCCCAGCGCGGAGCATCTCAGAAGTTGGCCTCAAAACGATCTCGCAAAACCGTGTGCGTTCTATGTCAGTGGGTAATGAGAGGGTCGCCTCAGTACCCACCACCACGGAGGCCACGATGACCACCACCACGATCGGCCAGCTGCTCGGATACGCACGCGTCAGCACCACCACCCAGACCATTGATCGCCAGCTCGACGCGCTCGCACGGGCCGGTATCCCCACTGACCACATCTACGTGGACCGCAAGACTGGCGCTCACGTTCAGCGCGAGGGCCTCCAGGCGATGCTCTCCTACGCGCGTGAGGGTGACGTCGTCGTGGTCTACACGCTGGACAGGCTCGGGCGCAGCCTCCGCGACACCCTGAACCTGGTCCATGACCTACGCGAGCGGGGGGTGGGCCTGCGCACCCTGGCAGACCCGATCCCGATCGACACGTCGGACTCGTCGGCCACGGCGGGGCTCGCGATCGCGCTGCTCGGTCTCTTCGCGGAGCTCGAGCGTACGTATAACGCCGAGCGCGTCGCACACGCGAGGGCCGTGGCTGAGGCTAAGGGTCTGCGCGCGGGGCGACCGCGGGCGCTCAGTGACGAGCAGCTCCGTTACGCCGCGCACTTGCGGGACGTGGAGGGTCTCGCCATCCCCGCGATCGCGGAACGCCTCGAGGTCAGCCAGGCGACGCTCTACCGGCACCTGCCCCCGCGCCCGACGGTGGCCCCCACGGCGACGGGAGAAGCGCCGCAGCGGTGACGGCGAGACCTGCGACACGCCGAGGCAGTGGAGAACGTTCGGGATCTTCCGCAGGGCGATCCAGTTCGCACAGGCTGAGAGGGCCGGGGCGAGGCGGTTTGTCCACAGGTCCGATGGAAGGCACGTCTGGAGTGCGTGTCTGCCCTTCGCGCCACGGTGGAGCCTGTGGAGAGGGGTGTGGACACTACATGTAGTGCTGTGGAAAGGAGACGCCCCCATGGGTTGTGATCAGGGTGTTTACTCGCTCGACGCGCGGATCCGGGCCACGCACTGCCGGAAACGGATACAGGGACGGCTACGCTGCTTACGAAGGCGACCCCAGCGGCCGCCTTCACGCAGCACACTGGGGCCTCTTCGTTTCCGTTGGACCGGAACGGTCAGGCTAACAGGAGTCCTTCACCCCATCTAGGGGTGCTCCCTCCAGGTGCTGCGACGCACCACGGAGGTACTGAAAATGAGCAACCGAGTTAACAGGAGCGCCGGCACGGGCCGGTTCGTCTCCAAGGCAGCTGCCGCGCGGTGGCCGAGCAAGACCACGACCGAGCGTGTGGGTCGCGGGACCAGCAACAAGACCACCGTGCACCGAAGCGCGAAGACGGGGCGCTTCGTGACCAAGCGGCAGGCCGATGGTGACCCGGGCGGCACGATCGCCCACCGGGTCTGACTAGAAGGTTCGGGGCGTCTCAAACCGGGACGCCCCGGACCGATCCCGGCCACACCGGCGGCAGAGTGACGAAGTGCGCGCGCCCGCCGGGTGGGATCGATAGCCTGCCAACATGGTGAAGCCCCTGGCCCTGAACGAGATCCGCATCCGAGCTGGGCGGTTCGTACGTGAGTGGCAGGACTCGCCGGGTGACGAGCGGCAGGATGCACAGTCTTTCGTCCGTGACCTTCTGGCCGTGTATGGCGTCACTGAAACCAAGGCCGCGTTCTACGAGAAGCGAGTCCGACGATCCTCGACCGGACAGCGTGGGTACATCGACGCGCTAGTCCCCGGAACCGCCCTCATCGAAATGAAGTCCGCAGGCAAGGATCTGGTGAAGGCCGAGCGGCAGGCACTCGACTACATCGACGACTTGCCGCCGGCTGAAACGCCTCGGTTCGTACTCACCAGCGACTTCCACACGTTCAGGCTGCTCGACATCGAAGCGCCCGACGGTGAAGACATCCTGACCTTCTCGCTCGCTGACTTCCCGCAACACGCGGACCGGCTGCGGTTCTTCGCCGGCTACGCCCTCACCGCCCCTACCGCAGCTGAGCAGGAAGCAGCATCGGTCAAGGCCGCCCGCCTCATGGCTGGCCTGTACGAAGCGTTGGAGGGCTCCGGGTACAGCGACCACGAGGCGTCCGTCTTTCTCGTCCGAACCCTCTTCTCGCTCTACGCCGACGACTCCGGTGTGTGGGAGAAGGACCTCTACTTCCAGTTCCTCGTGGATCGAACGGCAGAGGACGGTTCGGACCTTGGCCCCCAGCTGACGCATCTCTACCAGGTCATGGCTCAGCCCGTTACCAGCCGGCAGAGCAACCTGGATGAACTCATCGCGCGGTTCCCCTACGTGAACGGCGGCATCTTCGAGCAGACGCTCTCGATTCCGTCGTTTGACCAGGAAATGCGGGCGCGGCTGCTCGAAGCATGCTTGTTCAACTGGGCAGCGATCAGCCCTGCGGTGTTCGGGTCCCTCTTCCAAGCCGTCAAGGACCGGACTGCGAGACGAGTGCTCGGTGAGCACTACACGACAGAGAAGAACATCCTCCGGCTGATCGGTCCGATGTTCCTTGACGCCCTCCGTGAGCGATTCGACGCAGCCAAGGACGACGCGGCAAAGTTGCGAGCACTCAGGCGGGAGATGGGGGCGATGCGCTTCCTCGACCCGGCGTGTGGCTGCGGGAACTTCATCGTCGTCGCCTACCGGGAGATGCGAGCACTCGACCTCGAGGTCCTCGTTCGACTCCAAGAGCTCCAAGCCGCGAGAGCCGGGGGGAGGCGAACGGACACGACGTTCGTCCCCTCGCTGCTCTTCGACGTGGACGACCTACCCGTGCGGCTCGAGAACTTCCACGGCATCGAACTCGAGGAGTGGCCAGCTCAGATCGCCACCACAGCCCTGCACCTCATCGAGCACCAAGCGAACCAGGCGATGGAGGTGGCACTCGGGGTCGGCCCCGAGCCTCTTCCCCTCCACAAGATCGAGTCCATCCACGTTGGCAATGCGCTGAGGACTGACTGGACCGACGTCATCGCACCCACGGACCGTCTGTTCGTGATGGGAAACCCGCCATTCCTCGGCCACAAGGAGCGCACCGCTTCCCAGGGTGACGACCTACGGTTGGTTTGGCGCACCGACAGGATCGGCCACCTGAACTACGTCACTGGCTGGTACGCGAAGACCCTAGATCTATTCGCGCGGGATGGGTACGCGGGCGAGTTCGCCTTCGTGTCCACGAACGCCATCACTCTTGGCGACTCGGTACCTCAGTTGTTCCAGCCGATCTTCGAGGCGGGGTGGCGCATCAAGTTCGCACACCGTACGTTCCGCTGGACCTCAGAGGCCCCCGGGAAGGCCCAGGTCCACTGCGTGATCATCGGGTTCGACAAGGGGGCGACGCGAGCGGGCGGAACCCGGCTGTTCCACTACGAGCACGGCGCTACGGAGGCACTCGAGTCCAAGCCACAGCAAATCAACGCGTATCTCGCTGCAGGGCCAAACATCTTCGTACTGCCGCGACGAGCACCCCTGTCTCCGGAAGTCCCACCCATCTTCGCTGGTTCCACTCCGATTGACTGGGGACACCTCATCGTTGCAGCGTCCGAGTACGACGACGTCGTTGCGGACCCCGTCGCAGCGAAGTACCTACGCCGGTACGCCGGGGGCAAGGAACTGATCAACGGCATCGAGCGTTGGTGCCTCTGGCTCGTCGATGCGTCACCTCGAGAGATCGCCTCGAGCCGCGTGCTGCGTGAGCGTGTTGAGAGGGTCAAGAGTGCGCGTCTGGCCCCTGAGGTGACCCGGCAGGCAACACGGGACTTAGCTTCCACGCCACACCTGTTTGGGGAACGCCGCCAACCCCAAGGGCCGTACCTCGGTCTGCCGCAAGCATTCGCAAGGGCGCGGGACTACGCCACGGCGGCACGACTCGACAAAGACGTCATCGCTTCCATCAAACTATTCACGGCGCCGGACCGCGACGGCCTTCTCTTCGGCTTGGTTTCGTCCAGCATGTTCATGGCGTGGCAACGGACTGTTGGGCAGCGGACCCCCAACAACCAGTACTCCCTCACCGCGTCTGTGGTGTGGAACAACTTCCCCGTACCGGCGCTGACGGACACTCAGCGTGGCGCAATCATCGCAGGGGGGAGACGAGTTCTGGACGCGCGGGGACTCCACCCGGAACGGTCACTGTCCGATCAGTACAGCCCTCTCTCGATGGACCCTGAGCTTGTGGGTGCTCACCGCGCCCTGGACTCTGCGGTGGACCGAGCGTTCGGGCTCCGCGGGGCCGTCCACGAGGCAGATCGGCTTCGTGTCCTGTTCGAGGGTTACCAGCGCATGTCGACCTCTGGCCAGTTGTCGCTCGCCAGGACGACGCGCGGGCGCAAGGTCACGTGAGGTCCCGCCGATCCCCGTTTTATCCCCGCTTTTGAGAATGAGCCCCCATGTATGCACAAGAGAACGGTGTTCGCAAGTGTGCAGGTCAGAGCCGTTTTCGGCTTCTGCGATGACTCCGCGTGACCCCCTTGCCGGATTTCCGTAGGTTAACGGTTCGAGTCCGGGCGGGCGTGGGTGTCCGTGTTTCCAGGTGGTTCGAATCCCCCATCCCCCGCTGAGCACCGGTAACGGCCGAGATCGAGTTCCGGTGCGTCGTGGTTTCGGTGGACAGTTTCGGTGCGCCAACTCCCGCAGAACACGGTCGCGGCCGCGGTGGTCGCGTGGCCGCACCGAAATCGGTCGTTTACGGGACGACAGGCCGTCCCATATGACGCACCGTCACCGGACAACCCTTCTCGGGCGGTCTTGCGAACATTCGGGCGTGGGTTTCCGCCGATGACCTGCACCGCCTCCGCAACGGGTTCCTCCTACGGGACGGACAACTGGACCGACCGCAACCGCTGCGAGGGCGGACCACTGAGCGTTAGGGGGTCCCGTCCGGCTCCGATGCCCTCTCCAGGCTTCGGACCACTGCCAGGCGGGGGAGCGCAGACCGTCGGATG
>CAZECM010000005.1:82296-82745 GCA_964510785.1 uncultured Cellulomonadaceae bacterium
CCCGCGATCGCGCTGGCGGCGTGATGATTGGTCGTCATTCGCGCCCTTTGGTTCCTTCGCGCACCATCCGACGATGTTCGCCGCGGCCGGCGGCGTGCCCGCGTTGCGGGCGGAGTCGTTCAGTCGCGAGCGATGCGAAGGGCGACCCAGAGCGCGCACCTTCGGCAGATGTAGGCCGGTTCGCTCCCGAGTGCGTGGAGCGACCTTCGTGGCCGCTGGCGGCCGCAGCACGAGCAGCGTTGCTGGGTGTCATCGGCCATGTCGCGATGGTGCCACGGGCCGGTGACCTTCGCGGGTCACAGGTAGCGGCAGACGTCCTCGGGGGAGCATGTGGCCGGGTCGCCGGTGGTGGCGTGCTCGCGCAGGATGGCGATCCTGGGGCGCGCGCCGGTGGAAATATACGGCGCGGCGACATCGGCGGCGGAATCGAACGTCAGGTCGGCGTGCAG
>CAZECM010000006.1:0-51677 GCA_964510785.1 uncultured Cellulomonadaceae bacterium
ACTTCGACTGGCTCGTCGACTACGACTTCACCGCGGAGATGGAGGAGGACCTCGACGAGATCGCCGCCGGTCAGCGCGACCGGGCGGCGTGGTTGCAGCGCTTCTACTTCGGCGACGGCTCCGGGGAGGTGTCCGGTCAGGGGCTGCGCGACCTGGTCGCCAACCTCGGCGAGATCGACGCGCGCGACATCAACACCGTGCCGATCGGCGACGGCATCACGCTCCGGGTGGGCCGCTACGGGCCGTACCTCGAGGTGGCCGACGGCGAGGGCGGCACGCGCCGGGCCTCCGTGCCCGAGGAGCTCGCGCCCGACGAGCTGACCGTCGCCAAGGCGCACGAGCTGTTCACGACGCACGGCGACGGCGACATCGAGCTCGGTGTCGACCCCGCGACGGGCCACCCGATCGTCGCGAAGTCCGGGCGCTACGGTCCGTACGTGACCGAGGTGCTGCCCGAGCCCGAGCTCGACGAGTCGCTCTCCGCGGCGGCGAAGAAGCGGGCGCTCGCGGCACTGCCCAAGCCGCGCACCGGTTCGCTGCTCAAGTCGATGGCGCTCGACACCGTGACGCTCGAGGACGCGCTGCGGCTCTTGTCGCTCCCGCGCGTCGTGGGTGCGGACCCCGAGACGGGCGCGGAGATCACGGCGCAGAACGGTCGCTACGGGCCGTACCTCAAGAAGGGCACCGACTCGCGCTCGCTCGCCGACGAGGAGTCGATGTTCACCGTCACCCTCGAGGAGGCGCTCGCGCTGTACGCCCAGCCGAAGCGCGGGCGGGGGCAGACGGCGGCCGCCCCGCTGCGCGAGCTGGGCGAGGACCCGACGTCGGGCAAGCCGATCACCGTCAAGGACGGTCGGTTCGGCGCCTACGTGACCGACGGCGAGACGAACCGGACCCTGCCGCGCGACCTCACTCCCGAGACCATCACCTTCGACCAGGCCGTCCAGCTCCTCGCCGACAAGCGCGCGGCCGGCCCGGCCAAGAAGCGCACCACGCGCAAGGCCCCCGCGAAGAAGACCGCCGCGAAGAAGACGGCAGCCAAGAAGACTGCGGCCAAGAAGACTGCGGCCAAGAAGACGGCCACCACGAAGGCCACCCCCGAGAAGTAGGGCCCGTCGTCGGGCGCGGGCGTCCGTGGCGGTCCACTAGCGTGGGGGCATGAGCATCGTCGAGGATCCCCGTACCGCACCGACCATCCGCTGGGGCATCCTCGGCCCCGGGTGGATCGCCGGCACGTTCGCCGAGGCCGTGCTCGGCCACACGCGCGCCCAGCTCGTCGCGGTCGGCTCGCGCAACAACGTCCGGGCCGAGCGCTTCGCGACGAAGTACGGCATCCCGACCACGCACGAGGGCTACGAGCGGCTCGTCGCGGACCCGCAGGTCGATGCCGTGTACGTCGCGACCCCCCACTCCGAGCACGCCGAGCACGCTCTGCTCGCGATCGAGGCGGGCAAGCACGTGCTCGTCGAGAAGGCGTTCACGCGCTCGGCCGCCGAGGCGCAGCGGGTGGTGGACGCCGCCCGCGCGAAGGGCGTGTTCGTCATGGAGGCGATGTGGACGCGGTTCCTGCCGCACGTCGCCGCGCTGCGCGGTGCGATCGAGCGCGGGGAGATCGGCGAGGTCGTCTCGCTCAGCGCGGACCACGGGCAGTGGTTCGACGTCGGGCCCGAGCACCGGCTCCTCAACCCCGACCTCGCCGGCGGCGCCCTGCTCGACCTCGGCGTCTACCCCGTCTCCTTCGCGCACGACCTGCTCGGTGTGCCGACGGCCGTCCACGCGAACGGTCGCCTCACCGAGACGGGCGTCGACGGCCAGGTCGCCATCTCTCTCGAGTACCCGGGCGCCCAGGCGCTGCTCGCCACGACGTTGTGGGCCAAGACCCCGACGACGGCGCACATCTCCGGCACCGAGGGCCGCATCGAGGTCGCGGGCGAGTTCTACCGACCCACGTCGTTCCGCGTGATCCGCCGGGACGGCAGCGAGTGGACGTACGACCGGCCCGTCGACGGCGGCTTCCAGTTCCAGGCCGCCGAGGTCGCCCGCCGGGTGGCCGAGGGCGCGACGGAGAGCCCGCGCATCACGCTCGACAACTCGCTCGAGGTCATGCGCACCCTCGACACGATCCGCGCCCAGATCGGGGTCTCCTACCCCGGCGAGTGATTCGGTCGCCGATCGCTCGCCCCGATGAGCTCCTTACCCCTCGCTCTCTGCGTCGGGGGTCGCCTCGCCCAACCTCACGGTGCGCTTGCCGCTCGCGGACCGTGCGCGACCCGACGAGACCGCAGCCCGTGAGGGTCGCAAGGTCTCGGACGTCGTCCGCCCGGCCATCGACGAGCACCTCTCGTGCCACACCCGCTGACACGTCCCGCTCCGCGCGATCACGCTGCACGACTACTGACGCCAGACGCACGCAATCGTTCAGCGTGATCTGCAGTGTCGTTCCCCACTGGTGGGCCCGGCGTCGGTGGGGGCGGATAGCCTTGCCCGCGTGACCGACTCCTCCGCGCTGCCCGGCGTCTTCATCTCCTTCGAGGGTGGCGACGGCGCGGGCAAGTCCACCCAGGTGCGGCTCCTCGCGCAGTGGTTCGCCGAGCGCGGCCGCGAGGTGGTCGTGACGTTCGAGCCGGGGGACACGACGCTCGGTACGACGCTGCGCGAGGCCGTGCAGCACGGCGAGGACCTCGACCCGCGCACCGAGGCGCTGCTCTACGCGGCGGACCGCGCGCACCACGTCGCCACGGTGGTCCGCCCGGCCCTCGAGCGTGGCGCCGTCGTCATCACCGACCGCTACCTCGACTCCTCGGTCGCGTACCAGGGTTCGGGTCGCGCGCTCGGCGCCGAGGAGGTCGAACACCTCTCCTTGTGGGCCGCGCAAGGTCTGCTCCCGGCGCTGACGGTCCTGCTCGACCTGGACCCCGTGGTCGGAGCGGCGCGTCTGACGGGCAGCCCGGACCGCATCGAGCGGGCGGGCGACGAGTTCCACCGTGCCGTGCGCGAGGCCTTCCGCGAGCGGGCGGCGGCGGACACGAGCGGGCGGTGGCTGACCCTCGACGCGACCGCCCCGGTGGCCGAGCTGCACGCGGCCGTCGTCGGGCGCGTCGAGGCGCTGCCGGGGGTGACAGGGTGAGCGTGTGGGACGACGTCGTCGGGCAGGAAGCCGCCGTCGAGACCTTCCGCGCCGCCGTCGCGGACCTCCGTGCCATGACGCACGCCTGGCTCGTCACGGGACCACCGGGCTCGGGGCGCTCCACGGCGGCACGCGCGTTCGCCGCCGCGCTGCAGTGTCCCGACCAGGGCTGCGGGCACTGCCACGCGTGCGCCACGGTGCTCGGCGGGACGCATCCCGACGTGACCCTCGTCGCGACGGAGCTGCTGAGCATCGGCATCGAGGAGACCCGCTCCCTCGTCTCGCTCGCCCAGCGCACACCCTCGCAGGGGCGCTGGCGCGTCATCGTCGTGGAGGACGCCGATCGCATGGCGGAGCGCACCTCGAACGTGCTGCTCAAGGCGATCGAGGAGCCGCCGGGGCGCACCGTGTGGCTGCTGTGCGCGCCGAGCCCGCAGGACGTCGTCGTCACGATCCGCTCGCGCTCGCGGTCCGTCGCGCTGCGGGTGCCCCCGCCCGACGCCGTCGCCCAGCTCCTCGTGACCCGGGACGGTGTGGCCCCCGAGCTCGCCGCCGTGGTGGCTCGTGCCGCGCAGAGCCACATCGGGGTGGCCCGCCGCCTCGCGCGCGACCCTGACGCCCGGGCGCGCCGCGACCAGGTGCTCGCCATCCCGGGCGAGATCCGCGGCGTGGGGGACGCCGTGCTCGCCGCGGGGGAGCTCGTCGAGGTGGCCCAGGCCGAGGCGAAGTCGTCGACGGCGGACCGGGACGCGGCCGAGCGTGCCGAGCTGCTGCGGTCGCTCGGTGCGGAGGGCGGTGGGACGCTGCCGCCCGCGCTGCGCTCCCAGGTGACCCAGCTCGAGAAGGACCAGAAGCGCCGGGCCACCCGGGCGCAGCGTGACGTGCTGGACCGGGCCATGGTGGACCTGCTCTCGCTGTACCGCGACGTGCTCACGATCCAGCTCGGCGCGGGGCTCGAGCTCATGAACGTCGAGCACGCCGCCCAGGTGAAGGCGCTCGCCGCGGCGGCGACGCCCGAGGAGACGCTGCGCCGCATGGACGCGATCGGTGTGGCGCGCACCCGGCTCTCGGGCAACGTCGCGCCCCTGCTCGCGGTCGAGGCGATGGCCCTCGCCTTGCGTCCGCAGGCTCGGCAGTTAGGGTGACCGGGTGCAAGAGACGACTACGAGGGGTGCGCTGAGGTTGCGGCGGCTCCTCGCCGTGCTCCTGGTCGCCGTCCTCGTGCTCGCCGGATGCACTCCGCCGCGGCACCAGGCGCCCGTGGTTCCGCCGCCTCCGCCCGTGGTGCCGGAGGGGATCGCCACCGAGCTCGTCGGGTTCTACTCCCAGATCCCGCAGTGGACCGAGTGTGGGACGTTGCAGTGCGCGCAGGTGCGCGTGCCCACCGACTGGGACGACCCCGGTGCCGGTGAGTTCACGGTGCAGATCGCGCGCAACCAGGCCCACGGCGAACGGCGGGGCACCCTCTTCGTCAACCCCGGCGGACCCGGCGGCTCGGGCGTCGACCTCACCGAGCAGGCGAGCTCGCTCTTCGGGGAAGGGGTGCTCGAGGTGTACGACGTCGTCGGCTTCGACCCCCGCGGCGTGGGCGCCTCGCACCCCGTGCGGTGCCTCGACGCTTCGGGCAAGGACGCGCTGTTCGCACGCGACTTCGACCACGACGACGACGCCGGCCTGGCCGAGGCGTTCGACGCGTGGGAGGAGTTCGGCGCCTCGTGCTTGGAGCAGACCGGTTCGCTGCTCGGGCACGTGGGCACCGTCTCGGCCGCGAAGGACCTCGACGTGCTCCGCGCGGTGCTCGGCGACGAGACGCTCACCTACCTCGGCTACTCCTACGGCACGCAGCTCGGCGCGACGTACGCGACGCTGTTCCCCGAGCACGTCGGGCGGCTCGTGCTCGATGGCGCGGTGGACCCGACTCTCACCTCGCGCGAGCTCAACCTCGGGCAGGCCGAGGGCTTCGAGATGGCGCTGAGCAACTACGTGGGCTACTGCCAGAGCCAGAGCGACTGCCCGCTGACGGGTTCCGTCGAGGACGGCCTCGCACAGATCCGCGCGCTGTCCGAGAGGGCGCGCAGGGCACCCCTGGCCACGGACGATCCCGCGCGCGACCTCACGGCGACGCTCCTCTTCTACGGGATCGCCGTGACGCTCTACGACAACCGCTCGTGGTCGTTCCTCACCGACGCGCTGCGCGAGGCCATCGTCGAGGGCAGCGGGGCGATGCTCCTGCTCCTTGCCGACTTCTACTTCGACCGCGCGCCCGAGGGCATCTACCTCTCGAACCAGACCGAGGCGTTCTACGCGATCAACTGCGCCGACTCGCGCGGCAACGCCGACCCCGAGCAGATGCGCGCCGAGGCGACGGAGCTGGTCGAGGTCGCGCCGACGCTCGGGGCCTCGTTCGGGTTCGCCGAGCTGCCGTGCGCGCGCTGGCCCGTCCCGCCCCAAGGACTGCCCGACGACTTCTCGGCCGCAGGGGCCCCGCCGATCGTCGTGATCGGCACGACGAACGACCCGGCGACGCCGTACGCCTGGAGCCAGAACCTCGCCAAGCTGCTCGACTCGGGGGTGCTCGTCACGTTCGAGGGGGAGGGGCACACGGCCTACGGCCGCTCCAACGAGTGCATCGACGGGGCCGTGGACGCGTTCCTCGTGGACGGCACGGTGCCGCAGGACGGGCTCATGTGCTGAGCGCACAATCTCGCTTTGGAGCATCGGCGATCGCTGGGTAGAGTTAGCGCGCTGTCGCCGCCTTAGCTCAGTCGGCAGAGCGTCTCACTCGTAATGAGAAGGTCAAGGGTTCGATTCCCTTAGGCGGCTCCGCACGCAAGGCCCCCGTCATCAGCGACGGGGGCCTTCGCCGTCTCTCCCGCCGTCTGGCCCGCGCGGCGACGTACTCTCGAGGCCATGGATCTGCGAGTCGCCGCCTACGCCATCGTGCACGACGAGGCCGGCCGCCTCCTGCTGACCCACCTCTCCGAGCCGGGTGACGACCGCTGGACCCTGCCCGGCGGCGGCATCGACCCCGGTGAGGACCCGCGCGACGCAGCCGTGCGTGAGGTGCTCGAGGAGACCGGTCTGCGCGTCGAGCTCGACGAGCTGCTCGGCGTGGACTCGATCGTGATCCCCGCGGCGGACCGGGCGCCGGGACTGCCGGACATCCAGGGCGTCCGCATCGTCTACCGCGCCCACGTCACGGGTGGTGAGCTGCGCGACGAGGTCGACGGCTCGACGGACGCGGCGGCGTGGCACACCCCGGCCGCGCTCGGCGGCATCGGGCTCGTCGAGCTCGTCGACGTGGCGCTGCGGTTCGCCGGCTCGGGCTGAGCGACGACCGGAGCGGTCGCGGCGGCACCGCGCGCCCGGCGTGGGACGCCGGACGCGATCACGAGCGGGGACGGCCTGCAAGAATCGGGTCCACCGGGACACACTCCCGGCAGGGGGCATGCCGCCCTCGTCGATGCCGCGCGCCCCTGGGCGCCCGAGCCGAGGGAGCAGGCCGGTGACCGACGCCGTCGAGACACCCCGCGACGACGCATGGTTCGAGGCGCTCTTCCGCGACCACTCGACCGCCGTGTTCCGCTACTTCGCCCGCCGCGCGGGCGTGCAGGAGGCGGAGGACCTCGCCGCGGACGTCTTCGCGACGGCATGGCGGCGCCGGGCCGACGTCCCGGAGGGCGCCGAGCTGCCCTGGCTCTACCGCACGTCCGGCTTCGTGCTCGCCAACCACCAGCGCAAGGGCCGCCCCGTCCCCGTCGCGGAGGTCCCGGACGAGCCCGACGACGACGTGGACCCAGCGACCCTTGCCGTGGCGGACGACGAGGTGCGCGCCGTGCTCGGCGCCCTCGCTCCCAGGGACAGGCGCATCCTGCTGCTCGTCGCGTGGGAGGGGCTCGACGGCAACGAGCTCGCCGAGGTGCTCGGTGTCTCGCGCGGTGGTGCCGATGCGGCGCTCTCCCGGGCACGCTCCCGGCTGCGCGACGCGTGGGAGGCCCGCGTCTCCGCGTGAGACGAGGCCGGTGACTCTTCACCCGCGACGTGCCGCAACCCATTGCAAGGCGACGTGACGCGGCGACATATACCCGAGCAGAGGCCCACGACCACGGGCCGATCATCCTGGAGGACAACCATGAGCACCAAGGACCGTAGCGGCGAGGCCTTCGACCGCCTGCGTGCCGCGGACCCGGCGGGAGACCTTGTGCCGGACCATGCAGCACTGCGTCAGGCGGTGACCGAGCGCGCGACCGTGGTCGACGAGCTGGCGGTGCGCCGTCGTCGTCCGATGCGTGCCCTCCAGGTCGCGGCCGCGAGCGCCGGCGCTCTGGCGATCGGTGCGGGCGGCTTCGCCCTCGGTGGTGGCTTCGCCGGTGCCGGCGGGTCCGGTGCGGAGAGCACCTCCGCGGGAGACAGCGCGGGGGCGCTGCCCGCGATCACCCTCGGCTCGGCCCCCGCCTCGGAGCAGCAGGGCGAGATGGCCGCCTCGGATGGCGCGTCCGCGCTGCCCGGCCTCGGTGGCGCGTCTGACACGGCCGGCTACCGTGCGGAGTCCTCGGCCGACATGGCCTACTGGCCCGGCTACGGCGGGCGCACGGTGTTCCGCCAGTCCGGCCTGTCCACGAGCGGCGGCAGCGCGACGGCCTACGGCTACGACGCCGCGAGCGTCCACAGCGAGGAGACGCTCCGCCGGCTCGCGGACGCGCTCGGCGTCGAGGGCAAGGTGCGCGAGGAGTACGGCTCGCTCGTGATCGGGAACTACGACAACAACGACCCGACCGTCTCGATCTACGCCGACGGCACCGCGTCCTTCAACTACAACGACCCGGCCAAGGACGTCTGGTTCTGCGGCAAGAACGTCGACGGCGAGTGCGAGGAGCGCGACCTCGGCAAGGCGGTCCAGGGCGACGAGGCCATCGACGAGGCCCGCGACTTCCTCGTGACGCTCGGCCTGGACCCGGCGTCGTTCGAGCTCGAGGCCTCGGACGCCGAGATGTACGGCTCGACCGACTACTCCTCGGTCACCGCGTTCCGCGTGCTCGACGGTCAGCGCACGGGCGACCAGTGGGGCGTGAGCTTCACCGGCGCGGGCATCCAGGGTGCGTGGGGTGCGCTCGCGGAGCTCGTCGACCTCGGCGAGTACTCGGTGATCAGCCCGGCAGCGGCCGTCGAGCGGCTCAACGACCCGCGCTTCGGGATGTCGGGCTCGACGTACCCGCCGGGCTGGATGGGCCCGGCCATGGCACGCGAGGGTGTGGGCGTGGACGAGTACTCGGTGCCGCCCACGCCGTCGGCCGGCGACTCGTTCGACTGGCCCATCGAGAACGTGACGATCGTCGCCGAGCGGCTCGGCCTCGCCCAGCACTACCTCGGTGACGGCTCCGTGGTCCTGGTCCCGACGTACGAGCTCTCCGCCGACGACGGCCGCACCTGGTCGGTCATCGCTGTCGCCGAGTCGCACCTGGACTTCTCCTCGAACTGAGAGCCAGCAGGGGGCACCAAGCTCGGGGCCGGCGCGCAGGGAGGGTCTGCGCGCCGGCCCCGCACTCTTGCCCGCTCGAGGTTGGCCCGTTCGAGGTTGGCCCGTTCGAAGGTGGCTACTCGTAGGACACGGCGTCGAGCACGGGCAGGCGCGCGGCGCGGACGGCGGGCCACAGGGCGGCCAGCACGCCGACGACGGCGGCCAACCCCACCATGACACCGAGCGAGGCCGCCGGTACGGCGAGCACCGAGAGGCCCTCGTCGGCGAAGACCCGCGGCATCGCGGCGGCGAGTCCCACGCCGACGAGGACGCCGACGACGGTCCCGAACACGGCCGTGAGCACCGACTCGATCGTGACGGTCCCCGCGAGCTGGAACCGCCCGAGCCCGACGGCGCGCAGCAGCCCGATCTCTCGCGTGCGCTCGATGATCGAGAGCGCGAGCGTGTTGACGATGCCGAGCACCGCGATGACGATCGACAGCCCCAGCAGCGCGTACAGGATCACGAGGACCTGTTCGACCTGGGCCGCGATGCTCGAGGCGAACTCCTCGCCGTCGAGCACGGAGAGCACGGCGAACGGTTCGACGGCGGACACGAGCCCGGCCCGCACCTCGTCGGCCGTGGCGCCCGGCTCGCTGTTCACCATGAGCACGGCGAGGAACGTCGAGGGCAGCGGGGCGATCGACTCGAACACGTCGTCGGGCAGCAGCACCGCCGCGTCCATCGTCTGGGTCGACTGGATCGCGCCGATGCGGAGCGTGACGGACCCGGTGTCGCTGCTGAGCGTGAGCTCGTCGCCCACGTGCCAGTCGTTGGCCTTCGCGGCGGACTCGCGCACGGCCGCCTCGCCGGCGGCGAGCGAGGACATCGAGCCCTCGATCGCCTCGACGTGCAGGCTGCGCCCGAACGTTGCCGGGTCGATGCCGACCACGGGTAGGGGTACGGCGTCGGCCTCGCCCGCGGCGCCGACCGCGAGGTACGAGACCCACACCGGGTCGACCACGTCGACGCCCGCCACGTCCCGCACGGCCTCGAGCGCCCCGGACGGGACAACCTGGGCCGGCGTGGTGACGATGAAGTCCGCGGTGAAGTCCGACTCGACGATCGCCCGGGTGGACGCTTGCGTCGAGGCGGCGAGCACGGCGGCGGCCCCGACGAGGGCCATGCCGATCATGAGGGCGCCAGCGGTCGAGGCGGTGCGCCGCGGGTTGCGCAGCACGTTGCCCTGCGCGATGCGCCCCACCGGCCGGACGGCCGCGACGAACGGCACGGACAGCACGCGGAGCGTCGCACGGGCGATGACGGGGGAGAGCATGAGGACGCCGACGACGACGCCGCCCGCCCCGGCACCGAGCACGCCACCGCGGTTGTCCGCCACCCACCCTTCCCCGCCGGAGAGCGCGGCGACCAGCACGGCCGCGGCACCGGACGCCGTCAGCGCCAGGCCGAGCCACCCCCGCAGCCGCAGCGAGCGCTCCGTCTCGGCGGTGTCGTCACGCATCGCCTCGACGGGCCGGGTCAGCGCCGCGCGCCGAGCCGGCAGGACGGCGGCGAGGACGGCGACGACGGTCCCCACCGCGAGGCTCACGAGCACGGTGGTCGCGTCGACGGGGACTCGCCCGGCGAGGTCCATGCCGAACCGTTCGAACACCACCTTGAGCGCCGAGACGAGCCCGTAGCCACCGAGCAGGCCCAGCCCCGATCCGAGCAGGCCGACCGCGGTGGCCTGGACGAGCACCGACCCGAACACCTGGCCGGGCGACGCCCCGACGGCCCGCAGCATCGCGAGCTCACGCTGGCGCTGGCGGATGTCCATCGCGAACGTGTTGGCGATGATGAACGCGCCGACGAAGAGGGCGATGAGGGCGAAGACGAGCAGGAACGTCGTGACGAAGCCGAGGGACTCCTCGATCTGGGCGGAGGTCTCGGCCCGCATCGCCTCGCCCGTCACGGCCTCGACGCCGTCGGGCAGCACCGCACCGATCCGTGCGGCGAGCTCGGCCTCCTCGACCGAGCCGTCCCCGTACGCCGCGACCGACGGCACGAGCCCGTCGGGGGCGAACATCGCCCGCGCGGTGTCGACGTCGAACAGCGTGATCGTGGCACCCGCGACAGGGCCGAAGCCGGCGATCTCGCCGACGACGGTCACCTCGGCGACCTCGCCCGCGACGACGATCCTGGTCTCGTCTCCGATCGCCAGCCCGGAGTTGGCGAGCGTCCCCGACTCGAGCGCGATCTCCGCGGGCCCCGTGGGTGCCGCGCCCGCGACGATCTCCTGGGCCGGCTCCTCGGGGTAGAAGGCGAAGCCGAAGCTCGGGGCGCCGCCGATGGATACAGCGGTGCCGTCGGCGCCCACGAGGATGACGGACCCGGTGAGCTCGGGCAGGGCGACGTCGACGCCGTCGACGGCCGCGACCTCGTCGGCGAGGCCGATCGGGACGCGGTCCCGGGCGGGGGCGATCGGATCGAGGAGGTTCGTGGCCTCCTCCTGCACGCCGCGCACGTACGAGTCCGCGACCATCGAGCCCGTCACGAGGTCGTCGAACGTGGTCGAGAGCATCGCGCGCAGGGCGAACGTGCCCGAGACGAAGGACACGCCGAGCGTCACGGCGAGCACGGACAGGGCGAACTTGACGAGGTGCGCGCGCACGGCGCGCAGGGCGACGCGGCGCATCAGCGGCCGACCCCGGGTGAGGCCGCGTGGATCCCCGAGGAGGTCGGTGCACCGTGCAGTGCGCCGTCGTGGGTCGGTGGGCCCGCGTGCGCCCCACGGTGAGGCGCGAGCTCACGCAGCGCGTCGAGGACGGTCTCGGCGGTGGGGCGCTCGAGCTCGCCCACGAGCCGCCCGTCCGCGAGGAACAGGACGCGGTGGGCGTAGGCGGCCGCCGTCGGCTCGTGCGTGACCATGACGACGGACTGGCCGAGCTCGTCGACGCTGCGGCGCAGGAAGCCGAGCACCTCGGCGGAGGAGTTCGAGTCGAGGTTGCCGGTGGGCTCGTCGGCGAACACGACGGCCGGGCGGGACACGAGGGCCCTCGCGCACGCGACGCGCTGCTGCTGGCCGCCCGAGAGCTCCGAGGGGCGGTGCTTCAACCGGTCACCGAGCCCGACCGCCTCGATCACCTCCTCGAGGTAGGCGCGGTCCACCTTGCGGCGCGCGATGTCGAGGGGGAGCGTGATGTTCTCGAGCGCCGTGAGCGTCGGCACGAGGTTGAACGCCTGGAACACGAAGCCGACCTCGGTGCGCCGCAGCTTGGTGAGCTTGCGCTCGGGCAGCGCGGAGATCTCGGTCCCGCCCACGACGACGGTGCCCGACGTCGGGGAGTCCAGCCCCGCGAGGCAGTGCATGAGCGTGGACTTGCCCGAGCCCGACGGCCCCATGATCGCGGTGAACTCCCCGCGGTGCAGGTCGACGTCGACGCCGTCGAGGGCACGGACTGCGGCCTCGCCCTTCCCGTACACCTTGACGAGCGAGCGGGCGTAGGCGATGGAATCTGTGGCGGTTGTCGTCATGTGGCCATCCTGATCCGCCGGGCGGGCATGCCGCGACCCGGAATCCCCCTGAACGATCCCTGAGTCACCCCTGAGGGTCACCTGACCCGCAGGGTCTTCTTGGTGGCTTTCGGCTTGGCGTAGGTCTTGGCCTTCGGGGTGTACGTGACGGTCACCTTGACCTTGCCGCGGGCCTTGAGGCTCGCACCACGGATGGTGACCTTGCCCGACTTCACGGTCTTCGTGTACGTCTTCTTGCCGATCTTCACGGTGACCTTGCCGGTCGGCTCGGGCCCACCCTTCGTGCCCTTGACCGTGACGGTCAGGGTGGGTCGCTCGCCCTTCGCCACGGTCCACTTCTTCGGTCCCTTGACCGTGAGCGTGGCCTTGGCCTTCGTGATCTTCAGCGTGCTCACCGCCGACGTGGACGCGAGCACCGTCGCGGTCCCGGCGGCGCTCGCGACGATCCGGTGCGCGCCGGTCTTGCTGCCTCGAGGCAGCGTGAACGACGCCGTGGCCTTCGTGCCGTTGACCGCGGGCCGCTTGGTAGCGAGCGCCTTGCCGTCGAGCGTGAGCGTCACCGCGCCTGTCGGGCTCCCCGCCACCGCCCGTACCGTCACGGTCGCCGTCACCTTCGCCCCGAACTTCGCCGACGACGCGGACAGGGCGACCGTCGTCGTCGCGGCCGCCTTGCCCACGGGGGCCGTCGGGGGCGAGGTCGTGGCCTCGGCCACGTATCCCGCCCGGCTCGCGGTGACGCGCACCGAGATCCGCTTGCCGACGTCGGCGACCGTGGGGGTGAAGCCCACTCCGACGGCGTGGGGGATGGCCACCCCGTCGCGGAGCCACTGCCGGGCGAACGTCACGCCTAGGACCGCCCACGTGCCCGGCGCGCTCGTGAGCGACTGCCCGAGGCGTGCTGTCCCCGTGACCGCCGGGCTCGAGAGCGGGTCGATGCGCGGGGTGACGAGGTTCCAGTCGACGACGGCGCCCGACTCCAGCACCTCGAACGTGGCTGCCGCGTCGCCCGGGGCCGGCGGCGCCGTGCCGCCGCCGAGGTACTGGCCATGGGGAACGGGACCGGACGATGCAGATGCGAAGCTCGTGTCGAAGTAGAGGGTGTACCGCGCCCCGGGTTCGAGGGCCTGCGACCAGGAGCCGTCGCCCTCGGTGTCCTCGGGCAGGCCGTCGAAGTGCACGGGGTCGAGCCAGCGCGCGCCCACCGGGTCCCAGCGACGCGCGGCCACCTGGACGAGGTACGCGGGCGCGCCGCCGCTCGTCACGATGCCGCTGACCGCCGCGCCACGGCGCAGCGTGATCGGAGCGAGCTCCGGGCTGGTGCCACCCACGAGGAACGAGCCGGCAAGCTCGGGCTGCGTCGTGCTTCCGAGGTACGTCGGCAGGTAGGCCCCGGCGTAGACGAGCACCGTGTAGCGGTGGCCCGTGCGCAGCCGGTGGAGGCGGAAGGTCCCGGTCACGTCGAGCGGCACGGTGCCGACGAGGTCGTCGTCGTGCGCGATCCTGTCATCGGTGACGTCGAAGAGGAAGACGGTCCCGTCGGTGACGGCGTCGTCCTCGTCCCCTACCGCGGAGCCGAAGGCGGAGTACGCGACCTCGGTGAGCAGCTCGATGGCCAGCGGCCCACCGGGGACGAAGGTTGCGACCTCCCAGTCGGGGGCGTCGGGGTCGGCCGGGGGCGTAGAACCGCCGCCGAGATACTGCTGGGGGTAGGTCGTCCCGGGTGCGGTGAGGCGAAGCGTGTAGCTGCTCCCCGCATCGAGCTGGAGGGAGAGGCGGCCGTCCCCGTCGGTCACCTCGGAGTTCGCGACGTGGGTGATCTGCTCCCACTCGATGTCCGCCGGCTGCCACTTCCACAGCGTGATGGCCACGTCGGCGAGGGGGGTCGGTAGCAGCTCGCCGCGAACCGTGCCCGTCACCTCGACGAGTCCGTCGTCGGCGGCCGCCGGTGTCGCGGAGAGGTGGAGCGCGAGCGCGAGTGCCAGCAGTGCTGCGAGTGCTGACCGTGCGCTGGTGCCTGGTGTCATCCTTCTCCCCACGCGGAACACGGTAGGGCAATACGGACATTCGGGGCAGGTCCGTCCGGGGGATGGTCCGGGTGAAGCAGCGAGCGGGCCGGGACCTCGACGAGGAGGATCCCGGCCCGCTTGCCGTGCTGCGGGACTACCGCTTGATCTTGAAGGTGTACGACTTCGACGCCTTGGCGTGGGTCGACTTGCCGGCGTAGGTGACCTTCACCTTCGTCGTCTTCGTGATCTTCGGCAGCCGGACCGTCGCCTTGCCGTTCTTCAGCGTGGCGGTGACGGTCTTCTTGCCGATCTTGACGGAGACCTTGCCGGTGGCCTTGACCGCGCCCTTGGGCACGGAGACGGTCACGGTGAGGTTCGGCCTCGTGTTCTTCTTGACCTTCCAGCTCTTGGTCGCGCCCTTCAGCGAGGTCTTGACCTTCGAGATGGTGAGGGTGGCCTTCCCGTCGGACGGCTTGACCGTCTCGCTGCCCGAGTAGCTCGCGACCAGCTTGTGCTTGCCGACCTTGAGGTTGCGCGGGAGCGCGATGGTCGCCTTGCCGGAGGCACCGCTCGTCCACACCGTGGCGGTGCCGAGGGTCTTGGTGCCCTCCTTGAGGGTGACCTTGCCGGTCGGGCGGTCGCCCTTGGCGGTGACCGTGATCTGTGCGGTCACCTTGGACCCGAAGCTCGCCTTGGTGGGCTTGAGCACGAGCTTCGTCGTGGACACGACGAGCTCGGTGGGCTCCTCGGGCTCTTCCGGGATGGTCGCGGTCACGTCCACCACCTGGGCGCGAGCGCCCGTGGCGTTGAGCGTGTGCAGCAGGAGGAGCTTGCCGCTCGCCGGCGTGTTCTCCGTGCGGTGCACGGTGATGGCCGCACCCGCCTCGCTGAACACGTGCGTCGGGGGCGCGAAGTCACCGGAGAACACGTAGTTCGGCGTGAACGGGTCCGCCGTGAAGGAGGCCTCGTCGATGATCCCGTTCTCCGCGTCGGCGTACGGCGAGTACGTCTGCACGCGGAACGTCGGGGTGTCACCCTCGGCGATGCCGACCCAGCCCGGCCCGATCGGGACCACGACCTGGTTGTTGTCGAACACCGAGAACTCGAAGTCCGAGCCCCAGTTGATCGGGTAGTAGTCGAGCAGGCCGCCCCACGAGAGCTCGCCCGTGGTGGGGTCCTCGCCGACCACCTCGAACGTCAGGGCGAACAGGGAGTCCTGTGCGTCGTCGCCCTTGATGACCGCGGTCTCGAGGTCCCACGTGCCGTCACCGTCGATGTCCGTCGCGACGAGCGGGATCATCGCCGAGCCGAGCGTGGCCCAGTTCCCGTCCGTCGCCACACCGACGCTGATGAGCGAGTCCTCCAGGGTGCCGCCGTCGGCCAGGACCGCCGGGACGTCGGACGCGAATCCCACGTACCGGATGTCGCCCGAGGCGATGACCGAGTCGCTCGTGACCGCGTTGCTGGTCTCAAGCTTCGGGCTCGTCGCGACGAGCTCGAGCGGTGCGGTGAAGCCGTACCACCCGGGCTGGAACACGTCCCGTCCGGACAGCGCGAGCGGTGCCGAGTCGGCGGTGCCGAGCGCGACGTCCGCCCCGGAGATCTCCGTGACCGGCTTCGGTGCGACGTGCACGGGAACGCGAAGCGCGTCGTTCCCGTAGGGCGTGACCTCGAGCCAGCCGGAGATGTTCGACACGAAGTCGCGCGGCAGCACGCCGATGACGTTGACGTTCGGGTCCTGCGTGGGCTCGGTCGTGCGCTCGAGGGCGTCACGATCGAGCGTCACCTTGACGGTGATGAGACCCGCCTGTCCCGCCGGCACCGAGAGTGAGCTCGGTGTGGCGGTGATGGCACCGTTCGCGTTGCCGTTCGCGTCCACGAACGCCGCGTCGTAGGTCTGCGGCGTGGCGCCGAGGTTGCGCACCGTGACGGTTCGGGTCAGGGTCACGACGTCCTCGGCGACCTCGACCACACCGAACGCGACCGAGACCCCGGCCGGGTTCTCGGACGCGAACGCGAGCGTCTCGGTCTGGACGGCGCTCAGGGCGTCGACGCGACCGGAACCGACCCGCTCGGGGCCGTAGACGTCGCCCGTCTGGCCGGCGCCGGTGAACACGTCGTGGGTCGCCGTGTTCATGACGGCGGCCTTGACCTGCTCCGGCGTCCAGCCCGGGTGAGCCTCGGTCACGAGCGCGGCGATGCCCGCGACGTGCGGGGTCGCCATCGAGGTGCCCGAGAGCGTCGATGCGGCGGACCCGCCGCCCGAGGCGGCCGAGGAGATGTTCGTGCCGGGTGCCGCGACGTCGGGCTTCACGACGCCGAGCGAACCGTGCACACCGCGCGACGATCCCGGGTTGATGAGATCGCCGAGGGCGGGGTTGACCTCGAAGCCCGCGTTCGCGAACGACGGGCCGACGGCGGCCTCGACGCCACCGGCGAGGATCGCGGGCTGGAGCGCCGTGGTGGCCGTTCCGGTGAGCTGGGCGCCCGGGATCACCGCGTTGCCCGCGATGCCCGCGCTGAAGACGGCCGTCTGGCTGCTCAGCAGGACACCGATCGCGCCGGCTGCCGCCGCGTTGTTGAAGCGGGCGGCGGAGCCGCACTCGAGCGCCGCGTCCTGGTCGTTCCAGTACAGGTAGGCGATCTTGCCCGCGACGAGCGCGGCCTGCTCGGCCGAGAAGGGCTGGCAGCCGCTGAAGGTCGCCGAGATACCGACGACCTCGCCGGCCGCGTCCGCGCCGCCGCTGTAGTTCACGGAGTTCTGCGCGGCGTGGGTGCCCACGAGACCAGCGTCGGGGGCCGCGGTGACCTCGATGGCGTCGAAGGTCTGCGAGTTGCCCACGGAGTTGGCGACCGTGAGGGCGCTGTTCGAGTTGCCCGGGGAACCGCCGATGTCGGTGACGTCCCCGCCGTTGCCCGAGGCGATGACGGAGAGCACGCCCATCGTCGTGAGCTTGTCGATGAAGAGGTTCTCCGGGTCGTCGGCGGGTGAGCCGTCAGAACCGAGGGAGAGGTTGAGGATGTCGAGACGGTCGTTGAAGTCGCCGTCGTCGTTGGGGTCCGCGGACCACTCGAGGGCCTGGATCACGAGGCCGGTGCTGCCGCCCGCGTCGCCGAAGACCTTGAGTCCGTAGAGCTCGGCCTCGGGTGCGGAACCGGGACCGACCTCGAAGTCCGCGAGGTCGGTGATCGTCGCGTAGTCGCCCGCGAACGTCTCACCGGTGGCCGTGACGCCGTAGCCCGCCGTCGTACCGGCGACGTGCGTGCCGTGACCGGAGTTGCTCGACGTCGACACGTTGTCGATCGGGTTCTCGTCGGGAGTCGGGACGGGGACCGAGCTCGCGTTGTAGAGCGGTCCGGCGAAGTCGTAGCCACCCACGAACTTTGCGGGGTCGTAGCTCCCCGGGGGGATCGGCCCGGTGCCGTCCGCGCCGTAGGCCTCCTCGTACGCTTCGACCGTGCCTTCGCCACCGAAGCTCGCGTGGGTGTAGTCGATGCCCGTGTCGATGATGCCGACCTTGACACCGGCGCCCGTCGCGCCGCCCGGTGCAGCCCAGGTGTCGACCGCGCGGGTGAACGAGTCCGTGCCCTTGTTGAGGGGCTGCTTGGGGACGATCCGGTAGACCGCGACGACGTTGTCGTCCGCCGCGAGCTCTCGCACCTTGGCCGCGTCGCCGAGGACCATGACGCCGGCCACGAGGTTCGACGTCACCGCGAGCTGCCGGGGCTCCGACGTGCGTGCGCTCTTCTCCGTGGCGGCCTGCGGGACGAGGTCGTCCGCGAGGGCGGTGATCTTCTTCTCCTGCGCGCGGACGGCGGACTTCGACTTGCCGTCCTGGGCGAGGTCGACCGCCGAGTCGGCACGCAGCTGCACGAACGCGGTCACCTGACCGCTCGCCTGCCGCAGCGCCCTCGAGACCTTGGAGCCGTCGAGCTTCGCCGTCGCCCGATCGAACGCGACGTCAAACTTCTTGGGACTCGGGGAGGGCGCCGCCGAGGCGGGGGCGACCACCATGGCCGAGGCGGCGAGAGCTGCCGCGGACAGAGATGCAAGAAGGCCCCGCCTGAAGCGTGGGCCGGTACCGGAGCTACGGATCGTCATGTTCTTCCTTCTGCGTGAGGAGTGTGGTCACGCACTCCCGCTGGGCGGGGGCCGGGGGCGGGCGCTGCCCAGTGTTACTGGTCAGTGTCGTCCCGAATGTGAACCTAGCCCCCTTGAGGCAGTTCGTCCTGGTGAACGGGCACGTGGGGTGTGCCGTGGCGTCACAGCCCCGAGGAACTCGTCGCTGCGACGCACAGCTCAAGGAGCTCGCCGAGAAGACGAAGGTCGGGTGTCCCGTCAGCAAGGTGCTCGCCGCCGTCCCGATGACGGTGGACGCGGCCCTCGACCGAGAGACGCGGGCTCCCGCTCATTGGCGGGGTCGGCTACGTCCCTGCTGACGTTCGATCAGCGTCTGTCGTAGACGGTGCTGGGTGTTGGCGCTGCGCTCGCGCCGGGTGTGGGTGCGCGGCACGGTGCGGTACCGCGGCGGCTCGTAGTCGGGATCACCGGGTGGAACGTGCCGCCGCGGTGGGCCGTCTGGCGGTGGGCCGTCGGGTGGCTCGCGGACGACGTCGAGGTCGCGCCGGTGGATCTCGTGGTGGTGGTAGTCGCACAGCAGCACGCCGCGGTCGACGCTCGTGTGCCCGTGATCGTCGTCCCACCAGTCGATGTGGTGGACCTCGCAGAACCGCGCGGGCATGGTGCAGCCGTTCCAGGAGCAGTGGGAGTCTCGCGCAACGACGGCTCGGCGCAGGTGGCCTGCGAAGAGCCGTTGTGCCCGTCCCACGTCCAGGGGGAGCGAGTCGGCGCCGACGACGAGTCGAGTCATCTCGCTCGTGCACAGGATGCGGCCCAGCTCGGACGGGGCCACGAGTGGTCCGTCCTCGAGCCGCACGACGGGCGGCGCGGACAGCAGCGTGCGCGTGACGGGGTCCAGATCCTCGCCAGGGTCGGTGCCCGGGAGGCCCGGAAGCGGGTCTTGCTCGTGAGTCGCGGCGCGCAGGTGGGCCCGGGCCCGGACGAACGTCTCTTCGCTCATCGTCAGCGTGATGTGGGGACGCACCGGTGCGCCGGGCTTGAACGCGCCGTCGTCGAGAGCGTGCTGGGCAAGAGTGCTGAGGGCGTCGGCGGCTCGTTGGGCCGGGGTGCGCGTGTCATCTGCAGCGGGTACCGGAGTCGCGGCGTCCAGAGCCAGGCGCAACGCGTAACCCGCGACCGGGTCGAGCAGCCCCGAGATGTGGGTGCCGTCGGAGGATTGGCGCACTGTGAGATACCGGGCCGCGCGCAGTGCTTGGCGATCGTCCTGGGTGTCCCTGGCCGACTTCGCGGCGATGAGGTCCTCGACCTTGCGGGAGAAGGTCGGTGCGTCGTTCTCCCGGGCGAGATCGAGCAGCTGCACCGCGCCGTCGCCGTGGAGCAGCTCGGTGCGTCGATCCTCGGGGAGCTTGTCGACCTGGTGCCGGAGCCGACGCACGTGGTCCTCGGTGAGCTCGCCGCCGGCCAGAGCCGTCGTCCCGCCGTCGAGCTCGGACAGGGTGCGCGCGTCGTCCATCTCCGCACCTGCCGTGCCCTTCCCAGTGCGCGTCGCCCTGGACCGGGCGTCGCCGAAGGACCGGACACCCGGCGCACGCCACGCTCCGCTGCGCTCTTGGGCAACGAGCACGGGTGCCTTCGCGGCCGTGAGGGAGCGGGTGGCCGCGTCGAGGGCGGTGAGGAGCTCAGCACGGGTCTCGGGCGACCAGCCCTCGCAGTCCTGCATCGCGTCGGCGAGCGAGCGCGCCATGGCTGCGATCGCGTGTGCCCTGATCCGTGCGGCACTCTCGGGGCGACCCAACGCCGAGGCCGCGACGCGTACGGCGGGGAGGGCGCCCGGTGAGCCCAGTGAGTCACGCCCCGAACCGTCGGCCCGGGCGAGGTCGCTCCTCGGGGGCTTCCCGCCCGCGATGTTCGACAGGGTCGGTTCCGCGGAGGTGGGCGAGGTCGTGTCAGAGGCGGTGGCTACGGTGGAACCACGGCTCGTCGTCGTCATCTCGGCCATCGCCGCACCTCCCCTCATAGAGCCCCTCTGCGAACGTATGTACCAGTGTGCCAGGTTTTGTCCCGATACGCAACCTTTGTCCGACAAGTCTCCGAACAAGTTCGCGAGGTAGGTCCCAGCGCGTAGGGAGTGCGGTCGGCCCCGGCGCGCCCGGCAGTGCCGCCAAGGGGTCACTGGGCAGGACGTCGCGGCATCGAGGCGCGCGGGGGTGGGAGACTTCCCCCGTGTCCGTCGCCACCGCCACCGAGGAACTGGTCAGCGCGCTGCGCAGCGTCGTCGCGGGAGAGGTCGACTCCTCCTCGCGCCGTCGCGCCGAGTACTCGACGGACGCCTCGAACTACCGCGTGGTGCCCGAGGTGGTCGTCTTCCCCAGGTCCACCGACGACGTCCTCGCCACGCTCGAGGCGGCCCGCGGGGCCGGCTCACCCGTGACCTCCCGCGGCGGCGGCACCTCGGTGGCGGGCAACGCCGTAGGCCCCGGCGTCGTGATCGACTTCTCGCGGCACCTCGACACGATCGGGGAGATCGATCCCGAGGCGCGCACCGCCGTCGTGCAGCCCGGCGTCATCATGGCCAACCTGCAGCGCGCCGCGGCGCCGCACGGCCTGCGCTTCGGCCCCGACCCGTCCACGCAGGCGCGCGCGACGTTCGGCGGCATGATCGGCAACAACGCGTGCGGCCCCCGGGCCGTCGCGTACGGGCGCACCGCGGACAACGTCCTCGAGCTCGACGTCGTGGACGGCACGGGCCGGCGTTTCACGGCCGCCCAGGGGCTCGACGTCGTGCCCGGCCTCGACACGCTCGTCTCGAGCCACCTCGAGCTGCTGCGCACCGAGCTCGGACGCTTCGGCCGGCAGGTCTCCGGCTATTCCCTCGAGCACCTGCTCCCGGAGAAGGGCCGCGACCTCGCGAAGGCGCTCGTCGGCACGGAGGGCACGGTCGCGACGATCCTCGAGGCGAAGGTCCGGCTCGTCGACGTCGCGGCGGCCCCGGTGCTCGTCGTCCTCGGCTACCCCGACATGCCCACGGCCGCCGACGCCGTGCCCGCGCTCCTCGCCCACGCCCCGCTCGCGATCGAGGGCATCGACGCCCGCCTCGTCGACGTCGTGCGCCGCGTCAAGGGCCCCGGCGCCGTCCCCACCCTGCCCGCGGGCGAGGGCTGGCTCATGGTCGAGGTGGGCGGAGCGGACCTCGACGAGGCGCTCGCCCGCGCGAGGGCGCTCGCGGCCGACGCCGGCACCAGGGCCGTCGGCGTCTTCCCCCCGGGCCCCGAGGCCGTGGCGATGTGGCGCATCCGCGAGGACGGCGCGGGCCTCGGCGGGCGTACGCCGTCCGGCGCGCAGGCCTGGCCCGGCTTCGAGGACTCGGCCGTTCCGCCCGAGCGGCTCGGCGCGTACCTGCGCGAGCTCGAGGCGCTCATGGCGAGCCACGGCATCGACGGGCTCGCCTACGGGCACTTCGGCGACGGCTGCGTCCACCTGCGCCTCGACGTGCCGCTCGAGCACGACGGCGGCCCGCTGCGCTCCTTCATGACGGACGCCGCCCACCTCGTCGCGGCCCACGGCGGCTCGCTCTCGGGCGAGCACGGCGACGGCCGCGCGCGCTCCGAGCTGCTGCCCGTGATGTACAGCCCCGAGGCGATCGACCTCTTCGCGGCGTTCAAGCACCTGCTCGACCCGGCCGACGTGCTCAACCCCGGTGTGCTCGTGCGCCCGAGCCCGCTCGACGCGGACCTGCGCCGCCCCCACGCGCGCCCGCTGCTCGCCACGAACGGTTTCGCGTTCGCGCACGACGACGGCGACTTCACCACCGCCGTGCACCGCTGCGTCGGCGTCGGCAAGTGCCGGGCGGACAACACGGCCGCGGGTGGCTTCATGTGCCCGTCCTACCTCGCCACGCGCGACGAGAAGGACTCCACGCGCGGGCGCGCACGAGTGCTGCAGGAGATGGCCAACGGCTCCCTCGTGACGCGCGGCTGGTCCTCGCCCGAGGTGCACGAGGCCCTCGACCTTTGCCTGAGCTGCAAGGCGTGCTCCTCGGACTGCCCCGCGGGCGTCGACATGGCGCAGTACAAGTCCGAGGTGCTGCACCGGACGTACCGCGGGCGGCTGCGGCCCGTCAACCACTACGCGCTCGGCTGGCTGCCGCGCTGGTCGCGGCTCGTCACGGGCGTTCCCGGCCTCGCCCGGCTCGCGAACGCCGTGCTCGGCTGGCGCCCCGCGGCGAAGGCCGTCCTGACGCTCGGCGGCATGGACTCGCGCCGCCAGATGGTGCGGTTCGCGCCCACGCCGTGGCGGCGCGCCTTCCGCGCGCAAGGCATCGCGCGGCGCGCCGGGGTCACGGAGCCGACCGCGAACCGGCGTCGTGTGCTGCTGTGGGTGGACAGCTTCGGGGACACGCTCGACCCGGGTGTGCCGCTCGCCGCCGCCCAGGTGCTCCAGGCGGCCGGCTACGAGGTGCTGCTGCCCGAGCGCGACGTGTGCTGCGGTCTCACGTGGATCAGCACGGGCCAGCTCGACGGGGCGAAGTCGCGGCTCGGCGAGCTGATGGACGTGCTCGGGCCGTACGCGGTGAACCAGATCCCGATCGTGGGCCTCGAGCCCTCGTGCACCGCGGTGCTGCGCTCGGACCTCGGCGACCTCTTCCCCGGCGACCCGCGCGCCCACGCGATCGCGAAGGCCACCCACACGCTCGCCGAGCTGCTGAGCGCGCCCGCGCCCTTCGGCCCGGCCGAGGAGTGGCAGGTGCCGGACCTGTCCGACGTGACCGCCGTCGTGCAACCGCACTGCCACCACCACGCCGTCATGGGGTTCGCACCGGACAAGGCGCTGCTCGAGGGGGCCGGGGCGAGCATCCGCACCCTCGCGGGGTGCTGCGGGCTCGCCGGCAACTTCGGCATGGAGAAGGGGCACTACGACGTCTCGGTCCAGGTCGCCGAGAACGCCCTCCTGCCCGCGCTGCGCGAGGCCGAGGCGGGGACGGTGTACCTCGCGGACGGTTACTCGTGCCGCACCCAGGGCGACCAGCTCGCGGGCGTCCGGGGCCAGCACCTCGCCGAGCTTCTCGCCCAACGGCTGTGACGCTGGGTGGTTTGTCTTGGGCAGAAAGAGTGAACCTGATTGGCGCTATCGTGCCCAGGGTCGCTATGAGACGGTAGAAGAGGCCGCGGGGGTGCGAGTGCCCCTCTGGCCCTGCCAACCCGCCCGCCCACACCCGCCGCCTGGAGTTCTCTGTGCCGCTGTTCGAGCTCGATGAGACCGGTTCCCGGCTCGTCCGGCCGATGCAGCCTGCCGCGGCGAGCTTCGAACCGGACAGCGCCGAGCTCGTCACGACACACCTGTCGGACCTCCTCGGCGAGGGACTCTTCCCCGTCGCGACGCGCCGCTCCGAGGAGGACGAGCGGCCCCACATGCTCGCGCTCGACGTGGTGGGTCAGCCCGTGGTGGTCGAGGTGGTCGCCGAGCTCGACTCCCAGTCCCTCATCCAGGCCCTCGCCTACGCCGGCCAGGCCGGTCGGCTGACGTCCGGAGACCTTGCGCGGCTCTACCACGGTGGCGCCGAGCAGTTCGGCGTCGACCTCATGGCGTTCCGTGAGTCGTTGCCCGCCGCGTACTCGCGACGCGGGCTGCGCGTGGGCGCCCGGCTGCTCCTCGTGTGCTCGAGCGTGAACCTCGAGATCGCCGACGCGCTCGAGTTCCTGCGTGCGCCCGGTCGCCAGGTCGAGGTGCTGCAGATGGGCGTGATCCACGGGGCCGGCGGGCGCCGATACCTCGACGTGTCCCCCCTCGTGGGGCCCATCGCCGAGCTCCGACAGGTGGAGCAGGCGAACCTGCGGCTCGTGCGCTCCGACGAGGCGTTCGCTGCGGCGATGGCCTACGACGAGCAGCGCAAGGCGTTCTCGCGGTTCGCGGCCGCGCCCGAGGACGCGCCGGAGTCCGTCGAGTCGCCCTTCGCGGCGACGGGGACGGACGGCAGCGCGCCGGGTGGGGAGGTCTCCGTCATCTCGCCCGTCTCGGGGTCGACGCCGGCTGCGTCGTCCGACCGTGGCCACGCACCGACGCCGCCGCCCCACGCTTCACCGGCGTCTCCCACGGCCCGCTTCGCTCCGCCGCAGACGGCGACCCCCAAGGTGACGCCGCCCACCGCCGCGTCGTCCGCGTCCCCGCCCGCGGCGCCATCCCCGCCTGCCGCGCGGTTGTCGCCGCCTGCAGCACCGCCTGCCCCGTCTGTGCCGCCTGCCCCGCCTGTGGCACCGCCTGCCCCGCCACAGCGGACGTCCGTCTTGCCGCAGGCCGGTGCGCCCGCCGCGCCCGCCGCGTTCGATGCGCCTGTCGCGCCTGGCGCGCCTGAGGCACCCGCTGCGCAGCGGTCTCCCGACGTCAGCGCCGACGCCTACATCCCGACCTTCGTCCCCGCGGATGTTCCCCTCATCTCGCCGGATGCGCGCGCCCTGACGGATGAGCCGGATGCACTCGCGCCCGGGGTGCCCGTCCAGCCGAGGACCCCGCCGTCGGCCCCGCTCTCGGGCACGCCGTCGGCCCCGCCCGCGGCTCCACCGTCGACCCCACCCTCGACCCCGCCTCCCGCGACGCGCAGCCCCCTGCCGCCCCCGATGGCGCTGCCGTCGTCGTCGTACTCGCTCGGCACCCACGGTGCCGAGGCCCAGGCGCCGTCGGACGTGGTCCCCGCCGCGGCGTCACGCCAGCGCTCCGACCCGCGCCTCGTGGCGCTCGTGGCAGCGCTCGGGCCGGTCGAGCTCGTGTGGTTCCGGGAGCGGCGCGGTCAGCGGCTCACGGCGCAGCTGCGGGCCGACGGGCTCATCGAGCTGCCGAGCGGCGAGATCTTCGGCGACCCGAGCACGGCGGCGCAGATCGCGTCGCACGCCGCGCTCCACGTCGACGGCTGGGGGGTCTGGCGCCTCGGTGACGCGGGGCCCACCCTGCACCAGTACGTCGCGGGCGCCTGAGCCCCGTCGAGGTTCCGGCCGCCCTCAGCCCCACCCGTACACGGCGCACCACCGCGTGATCTCCGCGAACACGTGCTCGCGCACCGGCGAGGGTGAGAGCACGAGGTCGTGGATCCCGCCGTCGAACCGTACGACCGTCACGACGGGCCCGAGCCGGATCGCCCGGCGCACGATCGCCTCGACGTCGAGCACGATGTCGGAGGACAGCATCGTCTGGTTCCAGCGCGGCGAGATCATGGTGCGGGCCGAGGCCATGACGAGGATCGGTACGTCGATGCGCAGCCCGCGGGCCACCTGGGCGTGCCCGGCCGTGACCGCGCGCAGCCAGCCGGGTCGCACCGGGAACGCCGGCACGGGCCGCCACAGCGGGTTGAGGTCCGTCGTGGCCTCGAGCTCGCGCAGGGAGCGCGCGTAGAACCCCGGGTCCACGTTGGGCAGCGGCAGCAGGGGATTGAGCCTGGCGAGCGAGTCGAGGGCTGGCATCGTGAGGTAGCGGGCCGTCGCGGAGCCCTGGAGCTCGAGCCACGGGCTGTTGAGCACGAGCCCGCTCACGCGCCCCGGGTTGCGGTCCGCCCACAGCGACGTGATGAGCCCGCCCGTCGAGTGCCCCATGAGCAGCACGCTCGCCGCGACCCCGAGCTCGGCGGCGATGACACCGAGCGCCGCCTCGATGTCCTCGTCATACGTCGCGAGGTCCGTGACGTAGCCGGGGGACTGGTGCTCGCGCAGCGACCGGCCGTACTTGCGCAGGTCGAGCGCGTAGAACGCGGCACCGAGCCCCGTCCAGTACTCCGCGAGATGGGTCTGGAAGAAGTAGTCCGACCAGCCGTGCACGTACAGCACCGCACGGGCCGGGCGCAGTCCCGCTCGCTCGGGCGGGTGGTGGCGCACGAGGGTCGCGACGACGTCACCCTCGTCGTCGGCTGCCAGCGGCAGGGTGCGCTGCTGGTAGTCCGGGCCCAGGACGTCCTCGACCCACGTTGTCGCCATCGGCCACCCCCTACGTCGTCAGGACGATCTTGCCGAACTGCTCGCCGCTCACGAGCCGGGCGAACGCGTCCCGCGCGTTCTCGAGCGGGAACGTGGCGTCGATCGTGGGGCGGGCGCCCGTGCGTTCGAGGAGCTCGAGGAGGGCGCGCAGGTCGTCCGCCGTGCCCATGGTCGAGCCGAGGACGCGCAGCTCGTGGAAGAAGATCCGCGTGATGCTCGCCGGGGAGGGGTCGCCGGTGGTGGCGCCGACGACGACGATCGCCCCGCCCGCGCGCACCGACGCGACCGAGTGGGCCCACGTCGCCCTGCCGACGGACTCGAGGACGACGTCGGCCCGCTTCGGCAGCCGTGCCCCGGGCTCGTGTGTAGCAGTGGCGCCGAGCTCCTCGGCTTGCTTGCGGCGCTCCGCGCTGCGGCTCGTGACGTGGACCTCGAGCCCCGCGGCCGCACCGAGCGTGATCGCCGCCGTCGCGACCCCGCCGCCCGCACCCTGCACGAGCAGCACGTCACCGGGCTCCGCCCCGCCCGTGCGGAAGATCGCGCGGTACGCCGTGAGCCACGCCGTCGGGAGGCACGCGGCCTGTTCCCAGGTGAGCCACCCGGGCTTGTCGACGAGGTTGGCCGCCGGGACCGCGACGCGCTCGGCGAGCGTGCCGGGGTAGCGCTCGGAGAGGATCGAGCGGGCCTCGGTGCCGGGCGCGGCGTGCTTGGTGGGCAGGGCGCCGACGACGGCGTGCACGATGACCTCTCGACCCTCGGCAGTGGTGCCGGCGCCGTCGCAGCCGAGCACCATCGGGAGCTGGTCCTCCGTGAGCCCCACGCCGCGCAGGCTCCACAGGTCGTGCTGGTTCAGGGCGGCGGCTCTGATGTCCACGAGCTGCCAGTCGGGGTGGTCAGCGGGGGGTGCGGCGTCGGGGACCTGGCCGACTTCGAGCGCGCTGAGCGGCTCCTCGGGTGCGAACCTGGCGGCGTAGGCAGCGAGCATGCCCCCACGGTATGCCCTGCGGGCGGGTGCGACCTGGGGCTGCGGCGCGGGATGACGTGCAAAAAATCGCGCCAGAAATTTCAACGTCCAGGAGGCATGGCAAGGTGCTTGGCATGTCCAGTGACGGAGTCGACGGCGCCCCGACCGGGACGAGACCCCATGGTCACGAGGAGAGGACCGCCATGAGCGGCCGATTGATGAAGAGCACCTCTCTGCCCACCCGGAGGTCCCGGAGCACCCCGGCGGAGGTCATCGCGCGGAGCCACTTGGTCGCCGTGGGGCGCGACACGTGGCAGCGCGCGATGACGTCACGGACTCGCGCGTAGGGCTGCTCCATGAGCACGGTCACCAGGTCGTGGTTCGCGGTGCCGATCGCGGCCCGTGCGATCTCAAGAATCTCGGCGCGCACCGTCTCGATCTGGCCGACGAGCTCGAGGGTTCGCAGCGCGATCGCCCCAACTCCGTCCAGCACGTAAGTGATCCAGTCCTCCCAGGCGCCCTCCGCCGTGACGGCGAGAAGGAGCCGGTAGTACTCGTCCTTGGTCTCGACGATGTGGCGAGACAGGTAGAGAAGCGGCATCTGCAGGAGGCCGGCGTCGCAGAGCATGAGGACGTTCATGATGCGGCCGGTGCGTCCGTTGCCGTCCGTGAACGGGTGGATCGCCTCGAACTGATAGTGGGCGACGGCCATGCGGACGACAGGGTCGAGGTCCGAGTCGTCGTTCAGGAAAGCAGACCAGTTGTCGAGGAGTCGGTCCACCGTGGTCGGGTCCCGTGGCGGGGTGTAGACCCTGCGCCGAGAGACCGGGTCGCCGACGTACACCTCGCCCCTGCGGACTTCGACATCGTGTCCGCGGATCGTGGCACAGACTTCGATGGCGGTCCGGGCGGTCAGTGGCCGTTCACCGAGCTGCTCGAACCCTCGGCGCAGAGCGCTGCGATAGCGCAGCGCCTCACGGGCGGCCGGGCTTGCGTTGTCGGTGGCAGCCGCGGCGAAGAGCTCGTCGGTCGTAGTGACGATGTTCTCGATCTCGGAGCTTGCCTGCGCCTCGAGAAGTGGGATCGCGTTGATGATGATCGACGGGTTGGGCAGCGTGCGCGCGCTGGCATCGAGCCTGACGAGGGCGTCGCGGGCGTTGATCGCGGACTTGAGGACCCTGCGAGTCTCCAGCTCGGCGAGCGGAGGTAGTGGGGGGAGGTCGTCGTAGGTGGTGTCAGGGAGCCAGACCATGCATGCAGCCTACGGGACTGTGAAAGAAACGAGCGGAAACTTTACAGGTTCTCGAGATCTGTCAACAGGCTTGATGTATTTGCGACCTCTGAGGTGGCATCAGTGGGCAGTGGTGATGAGGAGCTCGTTGCCTTCGGGGTCGGCGATGCGGTGGGTGGCGGGTGTCTCGTCCAGGAGGCGGCCGCCCGCTGCGAGTGCCGTGTCCACGCGGTGCTGCACGAGGTCCGGGGGCACGGCGAGCTCGAGGAGGATGCGGTTGCGCTGGCGGCGGCGCTCGGTCTCCGAGGCGTCGATCTCCTGGAACACCAGCACCGGGTTCAGGCGCCGCGGGTCCACGATGTCGGTGACCCCGTCGCGGGGGTCGGTGTCGTAGCCGAGCGCGGCGACCCAGAACGCGCGGACCGCGGGGACGTCGGCGGCATCGAGGAAGAGCTGCACGAAGCGGGGCAGGTCCGGGTCCGCCGTGGCACCGAGCCCGCGGGCGGCGGACTGGAGGGCGGCGGCGAGGGCGGTGAAGTCGAGGTCGAGTCCGTGGTCCTCCCACAGGTCCTTGCCGCTGTCGAGGATCACGAGCCCGGGGCGCAGGTCGACCAGCAGCGGGAACCCGGCGTCGTCGGCGATCGCCGCGGCTGCCGACGCCAGCTCGAGCTGTTGGGCCGGCGAGGTGGTGCGGTAGCACGCCATCGCGCCGAACACCGCGTGCCAGTCGGGGGCCGCGCCGTCCTCGTCGAGCGGCCCGCCCGGGACCAGATCGACCTCGTTGCCGTCGGTGTCGCTGTGGCAGACCCCGTACGGGCCCGACGCCTCACCTAGACCCGCCTGCTCGACCGCCGCGGACGGCCGCACCACGTCGACGTGGATCCGGTTGCGAAGCGGTCGCGCCTCGCTCGACGGCCGGAACGTGAAGCGCGGGTCGCGCCGCAGCGGATCCGTCAGGCCGCCGTCGTGCCTCGGCGCGTAGTCGAGCGCGCGCCGCCAGAACGGGCGTATCGCAGACGGGTCGGCGGACTCGACCACGACGCTCAGTTGCTGCAGCACGGCGGGTTTCGCGGCCAGCCCAAGATCCCGCGCGGCTGCCGAGACGGACTCGGCGTGCTCGCCCGAGTCGAGTCGCACCCGCACGCCCGTCGCGCGCAGGTCGATCGCGGCGTCGCTCGCCAGTGCCGTGATGCTCCCGGCCAGTGCCGCACCCTCGCGCAGCGACGGCGCGTCGAACCACGCCGTCGCAACACCATCGACCACCCGCCAGTCCGCCGGTACCTCGGCCATACCCGGCACTGTAGACCCGCAGCCACCCAGCCGCCCGCGATCGCAGAGTCCACCTCGCCCCGCAGCCGCGGGTCTGATCGTGAAGACTTGTGGCCCTGTGAGGGCGGTAGGTCTTCACGTTCTTGGGCTGCTCGTTCGGGTGCAGCTTCTGGTCGTGCGGCCGCTCGTGGGCGCGATCAGCCGTGGGGCGGGAGGTCGACCTCGATGGTGGGGTGGTCCGCCGGTGGTCCGAAGACGTCGATGACGAGGTCGGGGACCGTCGTGCCGTAGACCGCGCACAACGCGACGAGAGTTGAGAGTCGCGGGTTGGCCGGCGTGTTCTTCGCGCGGTCGGACAGCCCGCTCTCGAGCAGCTGGTAGTGGTTGCGGTTGATCCCCGCCGAGTTCGCTACCTGCTCCTGGGACATGCCTGCCACCTCGCGCAGATCCCGGAATCGTAGGCCGAGAGCTTCGGCGACGAGCCGGTCGAGCTGGGGCTGGCTGGACACCGCTTCACCTTGACCGGGTAGGCACGGCAAGTCACCCGGGTATACATGGCCATCACGGTAGGGTCGCGACAGTCACCACCGTGTAAACATGTCAAGGGCAGCCCTTTGTGCGTCGATGCCGTGTAAACACGGCACACGCGGCTCCGTCGTCGTGCACGACGGGCCGCCGCGCCGCGACTGCGCCGCTCGCCGGCGCGGCGCGGCGCACTCGCGCGAAAGGCCCGGCATGTCTTCCCTCGAGCAGATCCTCGACTCGCTCTACTTCGCGGCCACGGATGAACGGGGCAAGGGCGACTCCTTCGAGCGCCTGATGCTGCAGTTCTTCCGCACGGACCTGACTTACGCGGATCGCTTCGAGGACGTCCAGCTCTGGATGGACTGGCCCGGTCGGGCGGGTCGCCCGGACACCGGCGTCGACCTCGTCGCCACGGAGCGCGAGACGGGCGAGGTCGTCGCGATCCAGTGCAAGTTCTACGACCCCGGTCGCACGCTCGCGAAGGCCGACATCGACTCGTTCCTCTCCGAGTCGGGCAAGCATCCCTTCTCCCAGCGCATCGTCGTCTCGACCACGGACCACTGGGGCAAGAACGCCGAGCAGGCGATCGAGAACCAGCAGATCCCGGTCCAGCGGCTGCGGTTCATGGACCTCGCCGAGTCCTCCATCGACTGGTCGCAGTTCGACCTCTCGACGCCGGAGGTCATGGAGCTCAAGGACAAGAAGCGGCTCCGCCCCCACCAGTCGAAGGCGCTCGGGCGCGTCCGTGACGGCCTCGCGACCTACGACCGCGGCAAGCTGATCATGGCGTGCGGCACGGGCAAGACCTTCACCTCGCTCAAGATCGCCGAGGAGCTGGTCGGCGCGGGCGGCACGGTCCTCTTCCTCGTGCCCTCGATCGCGCTGCTGTCGCAGTCCCTCAAGGAGTGGTCGCAGGAGGCCGAGCTCGACCTGCGCCCGTTCGCGGTGTGCTCGGACACGAAGGTCGGCCGGCGCACGCGCACGCAGGTGGATGAGGACATCTCCGTCGTCGACCTCGCCCTGCCCGCCACGACCAACCCGGACAAGCTCTTCGCGCGGCTCTCCGACACCAAGGCCGGCGAGGGGAAGCTCACGGTCGTCTTCTCGACGTACCAGTCCATCGAGGTCGTGGCCGAGGCCCAGCGCCGGGGCCTCGCGGACTTCGACCTCGTCATCTGCGACGAGGCGCACCGCACCACGGGCGCCACGCTCACCGGGGCGGAGGAGTCGGCCTTCGTCCGTGTGCACGACGACGACTTCCTGGGTGCCGCCAAGCGCCTCTACATGACCGCGACACCGCGGATCTACGACGACGCCTCCAAGGCCAAGGCCGGTGAGGCGCAGGCCGTCATCGCCTCGATGGACGACGAGTCGCTCTACGGCCCCGAGCTCCACCGCCTCGGCTTCGGGGAGGCCGTGAGCGCCGGTCTGCTCACCGACTACAAGGTGCTCGTCCTCGCCGTCGACGAGCGGTCTGTGTCGAAGACCTTCCAGTCCCAGATGGCCGACGAGAACTCCGAGCTCAAGCTCGACGACGTCGCGAAGATCGTGGGCTGCTGGAACGGCCTTGCCAAGCGCGGCGAGCTCGAGTCGGGCTTCACGGGGGACCCGGCGCCGATGACCCGCGCCGTCGCGTTCGCCCGCTCGATCAAGGACTCCCAGCGCTTCGCGGACATGTTCCGCGGCATCGTCGCCGACTACGTCGCGCAGTCCGGCATCACCGACGGCGATCCGGTCACGGACGACAACCCGCTGCTGTGCGACGTCGAGCACGTCGACGGAACCTTCAACATCCTGGCGCGCAACGAGAAGCTCGACTGGCTCAAGGGTGAGCTGGGCGAGCGCGAGTGCCGCGTGCTGTCCAACGCGCGCTGCCTCTCCGAGGGCGTCGACGTGCCCGCCCTCGACGCCGTGATGTTCCTCAACCCGCGCAAGTCCGTGGTGGACGTGGTGCAGTCCGTGGGCCGCGTCATGCGCCTCGCACCGGGCAAGAAGTACGGCTACATCATCCTGCCGATCGGCATCCCGGCGGACAAGAAGCCCGAGGATGCGCTGCGGGACAACGAGCGCTACGCCGTCGTCTGGGAAGTGCTGCAGGCGCTGCGCGCCCACGACGAGCGCTTCGACGCGATGGTCAACAAGATCGACCTCAACCACGGGGGCGACGACCGGATCCAGATCATCGGCGTCGGCGGCGGCCCTGGGGAGGGGGACGACGACGGTGTCTCACGGCCGAAGCCCGTCCAGGGGACTCTCGTGTTCCCCGACCTGGGGGAGTGGCGCGAGGCGATCTACGCCCGCATCGTCGCGAAGGTCGGCAACCGCCGGTACTGGGAGGACTGGGCCAAGGACGTCGCGCGGATCGCCGACACCCACACCACGCGCATCACCGCCTTGCTCGACGACCCGGACCTGCCCGTCCATGCTGAGTTCGACGGCTTCCTGGCCGGGCTGCGCGGCAATCTCAACGACTCCATCTCGCGTGGTGATGCGATCGACATGCTCGCCCAGCACCTCATCACCCGCCCGGTGTTCGACGCCCTCTTCGAGGGCTACGCGTTCACCGAGCACAACCCGGTGTCCAAGGTGATGCAGGGGATGCTCGACACGCTCGACGCCTTCAACCTCGAGGCCGAGAACGAGACCCTCGAGAAGTTCTACGAGTCCGTGCGACTGCGCGCCGCCGGCATCGACAACGCCGAGGGCAAGCAGCGCATCGTCGCCGAGCTCTACGAGAAGTTCTTCAAGACGGCGTTCCCCCGGGCGGCCGAGTCCCTCGGCATCGTCTACACCCCTGTCGAGATCGTGGACTTCATCATCAGGTCCGTCGACCACCTGCTGCGCGAGGAGTTCGGAGCCTCCTTGTCCGACGACGGCGTCCACATCCTCGACCCCTTCACCGGGACTGGGACGTTCATCGTGCGGCTGCTCGAGTCCGGGCTCATCGACCCCGCAGCGCTGCTGCGCAAGTACACCTCGGAGCTGCACGCCAACGAGATCCTGCTGCTCGCCTACTACATCGCCGCGATCAACATCGAGGCGACGTTCCACGGCCTGCTCGCCGAGCAGACCCCCGATGCTGCCTACGTGCCCTTCAACGGCATCGTCTTGACGGACACCTTCCAGATGACCGAGGACGGCGACACCCTCGACACCATGGTGTTCCCCACCAACAACGAGCGGGCCGCCAACCAGCTCGGGCTCGACATCCGGGTCATCATCGGCAACCCGCCGTACTCGGTGGGGCAGACGTCGGGCAACGACAACAACGCGAACCTCAAGTACCCGAGCCTCGACGCGGCCATCGCGCGCACGTACGCCGCGCGGTCGACCGCGACGAACAAGAACTCGCTCTACGACTCCTACATCCGGGCGATCCGTTGGGCGTCCGACAGGATCAAGGACGCCGGTGTCATCGGCTTCGTCACGAACGGCGGCTTCCTCGACGGCAACACGGCAGATGGGCTCCGCAAGACACTCACCGAGGAGTTCAGCTCGATCTACATCTTCAACCTGCGGGGCAACCAGCGCACGGCCGGTGAGCTCTCCCGTAGAGAGGGGGGCAAGGTCTTCGGCGGGGGGTCTCGCAACACCGTCGCCGTCACCTTCCTCATCAAGCATCCCGACCGCGCGGCAGGCGGCACCATCCACTACCGCGACATCGGGGACTACCTCTCCCGCGAGCAGAAGCTGGAGATCGTCGACGGGGCGTCAGTCGCCGGCCTCGAATGGCACGTGGTGGCCCCGAACGACTCCGGAGACTGGATCAACCAACGCACCGCCAACTTCGACGCCTTCACGCCGATCACCTCGAAGGATCCTTCGACGCGGGCAGTCTTTACACTGAACACGGGTGGGCTCAAGACCAATCGTGACGCGTGGGTGTACAACTCATCCCAAGCGGCTCTCCAGGAGAACGTCAAGCAGATGGTTGCGTTCTACAATCAGCAAGTCAGGGCATTTGAAGCAACGCGCGCTGGGGACGTGGCACAGCGCCCGGAGGTTCAAGTCGCCAATCACCTAGATTTGGACTCCACCAAGTTCAGCTGGAATCGCGCTGACAAGATCAATGTGGTCCGGGGTGTGAATTACTCAGTCCGACGAAGCGGATATCGCATTGGTGCATACCGTCCCTTTTCGAAGCAGCGCGTGTACTTCGACCGTCGAGCTAATGACATGGTCTATCGACTGGAGCACGTGTATCCGACGGCCGAACTGCCCAATCAGGGCTACTACTTGAACACTGGCGGCACCAACCTACCTTTCTGCGCGCTCGTCCTTGAAGTGATGCCAGATCTCAACTACTTCGGCCAGGGAGGGAAATTTTTCCCCCGATGGACCTATGAGCCCGTCGGTGAGCCCGCAGACGCACAGGCTGCCTTCGACCTGAGCGACCCGGACGACGTCGTCGTCGACGGGTACCGCCGGATCGACAACATCACCGACGCGGCCCTCGTCGAGTACCGCACCGCCTACGGGCCGGACGTGTCGAAGGACGACATCTTCTACTACGTCTACGGTCTGTTGCACTCGCCGGACTATCGCGAGACCTTCGCCGCGGACCTGAAGAAGATGCTGCCGCGCATCGCCAAGGTGGCCGCGGTCGGCGACTACCGGGCCTTCGTCGCCGCGGGGCGCGAGCTCGCGACGCTGCACATCGGCTACGAGTCCGTCGAGCCGTGGCCCGGGCTCACGGTCACGGGCGATCCGCCGTCGGGCCCCGGCTCCGCCGACCTCTACGACTGGTACCGCGTGACCAAGATGCGCTTCGGCGGCAAGGGGCGCGAAAGGGACCGCTCGACGGTGGTCTACAACTCGCGCATCACGGTGTCGGGCATCCCGCCCGAGGCGCACGAGTACCTGCTGGGTTCTCGCAGCGCCGTCGAGTGGATCCTCGAGCGCTACCAGGTGAAGACCGACAAGGCCTCCGGCATCGTCAACGACCCCAACGACTGGTCCCGCGAGGTCGGCGACCCGCGCTACATCCTTGACCTGCTGCGCCGCATCGTCACTGTGAGCGTCGAGACCGTGCGGATCGTGGGCTCGCTGCCCCCGATCGACTTCGACGCGGCGACCTAGCGATGCTGGACCGACTCACTCCTGCGCAGGCCGAGGAGATCCGTGCTCGCTGTGTTGCCTTCCTTCGTGAGGGACCCCGCGCGATATCTGACCTTGCGGATCTCCTGCGGGAAGATCCACACCCTTGGGAGCTTGTGCCGTCGGAGCGGATCACTTCCACCGTGTTGGCCGGAGTACTCCGTGGGCGACTCGACTTCGTGGCGGCGGATCACCGTGTCAGCTACCAGCCCGATCGGCTCAAGTCTGCTGACGTCCCAACGCGGATCCTCCGGGTGATCGAGCGGGAAGGTAGGCCCCTGGGCCTAGCTGACGTCGTCGAGGGGCTCGACCCGATGGTTCGGGAGCGTCTTGGTATCGACGAGAGCGTGGTCGTCGATGCGCTCGACGCAGGGATGATGCGAGGGATGGTGAACCGGCTTCCGGACGGAGCGTATGTCGCGGCAGATCGGAGCGTGCTCCCGTACGTGAGTCCCTGGCGTGACACCGGCATTCCGTATCACGACGGGGCGTCACCGCTGTCCCAAAACACCAGTCTGCTCCCGGGGTCGTGGGAGACCCTCGTCTCGCGCGTCGCTGCAACCGTGCGGCCAGCGTCGTTCAGGTTCGCGCAAGTCACGATCACCAACGGAGAGCGCACGGTCCAGGTCGCGATCGGCGTCACAGATCTTTCCCGAGAAGTCGCCATCCTTTCGATGCCGAAGGTCTTCCCGATCGGAGCAGATCTGAGGGAGTTCGAATCGCGCGGATGGTGGTTCTGGGACGCTCGCGTGGATGCCCCGCTTGATCTCCCTGCGTTGCGGAGGTACGCGAGCGAGACCGAGAAGCTCCGAAGCCTCCGGGGAGTCCATGCCGCGAGCGAGGTCAGGCGTGTCGGAGAGGGCATTGTGGTGCTTGCTCGTGCGGCGCTCCAGGACGGACCCATCGAGATTGAGGCGGACGTCGAGTACGGTCCAGGCACGGTAGGTGGCGTGTCCGCGTCGCAGTGGGCGGAGCGGCTGAGTCGGCCAGTGCTCGGCAAGTGCCTGAGGTGCGGTGCTGATCTCACGGATGACCAGAGCGCCGAGCGAGGCTACGGCCCCGACTGCTACCGGCAGGTTCTCGAGTCGTTCCCAGCCGAGAGCGTTCATCTCCTGCGTCCACGACGGTGGGTGACTGCTCCGAGCGCGTGGGCCTACCCCTTGACCGTGGAAGAGTTCATGGCGCGCTGCGCTGACTGATTCGAGTTCGAGGGCGCGGCCCGGGGCGTGGCTCAGAAGGACTCCGTCGCGCTGTCGGAGGGGCGTGCCACGATCCTGGCGTGAACGATCAGCGCTTTGACGACGATGCTCTCGGAGACGCGGCCAAGGACGTGCTACTCGGTTGGAGGCAGTGGGTCCATAGACACGTCGAGAGTGTCCACCTCCTGCCCGGTGAGCGAGGCTCCCGGAGAGTCTCTCTGGACTGCACACCCCCACCTGACCCCCGGCTCGCGTACGTCGTGAACGACCGGAGAGCCAGAGCGATCTCCGAGGTGTCGGGACCGATACAGATCCCTATGGCCGTGGTCGAGAAGGCAGCCATGCGAGATCTCGATGTCCTCGATGCGGACGCAAGGCCGATGTCGGTGCTCGGACGGCGAGAGGACGGCGAGTTCGCACTCGCTGCGCTGCTGGCGATCTACAGGTCCGAGATCGGTGAGGTGTCGCGCGCGTTACGGGAGACACTCAGGGAGATTGTGGGGAGCGAGAGGGCTGCTGGAGTTCGCGTAGCCGAAGACCTCCTCGACCGTGAAAGATGCGTGGATGGGACGAACGTCAACCTTGACGCGATCTCAGAGTTGACCGCTCTCTGGACGAGGGATCTGGCCGCGAACTTCCTCCTCATTGGGCTACTGCCCGCGAACCGAGCTGGTACCAGGCAAGTGCTCAAGTGGTCGGCAAACTGGCACATCGAGCCGGGCGCGATGAAGGGTGGGCGCCAGATCGCTGTCGCCGCTGGCCGGGACGTCGCTGAGATTGAACTACCGGTGCGGGGTGCCGCGTCGGCCGCCTCCTTCCATCTCGAAGTGCACCTTCCACCAGAGCTTGCGGTAGCGCGTCTAGAACTGCCGCCTCGGACTCCGGGCGAGGCGCCTGCGTGTGTCGACGAATCGGGTAACCCCGTCGCGCATGTTCACGCGGAGTACGAGGAAGTGCCTGAGCAGCAAGACGCCCTCATCCACGTGACGGTCCCCTGGTCAGGGCTTCGCGTGACGGCTACCGTCTCCGTGGTGCTGACGGGAATCATGTTCCTCCTGGGCATCGTCCTTCCGGGAGCGACTGATGCGCTGCGCTCTTCCGGGGAAGGCGCCGCAGCGCTGCTGCTCGTCGCACCCGCTCTCATGATCGCGTTCAGCACGCGGTCGCAGGAGAGTATCGCCGTCTCCCGGCTCCTCGCCCCGCTTCGATCCGTCACTGTGGGCTGCGCGCTACTTCTGGTTGCCGCTGCCGCGAGCGTCGTCGGGGGCCTTGAACGACCCTGGTACGACATCCTCTGGTGCGTCGGCGCCGTGCTCTCCGTAGGAGTGGCGTGGCACCTTTGGCGCGCACCGCGGGCGCTGTCAGACCTCCGTGCGAGGCTGCGGCGTGACAAGATCTGGAACTAGCGACGAGAGGTGGTGGGCTATGGCAAGCGAAGAGAGACAGCAACCCGCGCGACGTGAGGACTCGTCGCGCCGCTATGGCGCTGCGTCCACGATGGAAGGACGCCGTGCAGTGCCCAGCGCCGCGGGGCGGAGTCAGCTCGCCGCCCAGCGGGCGAAGTTGATGAGCGCTGACACGAAGGTCGGCAAGACCCGCTACGAGTGATTCGTGACTATGCCCGTGGTGTTGCTGTTGGGCTGCGTGGCGCTTGCACCAGGGGTCTGCCGCTGTGGTTGCGACGGTCTCCCGCTCTGGGACTGGACAGGGAATGACGGGAAAGCATAGGTTTTAACCTATGTTGGACGATGAACTCGACACCATCGCGAGCCGCGCCGACAGCCTCACGGAGGACCACGAGCGGCTCCTTGTCGAGCTGGTCGCCCTCCGAATGAAGCACAAGATCACGCAGGCCGTCGTGGCTGAGCGGATGGGCGTCAGCCAACCCACCGTGGCCGGTCTGGAGCGCTATGACGCCAACCCGACGCTTTCGACGATCCGGCGCTACGCGCTCGCGGTCGGGGCGCGACTGCAGACGACGGTGATCGACGACTACGTCACGCCGCCCGCAGTCGACCTTCCGTCGCTTCAGAACGACATCGACGCAGCGCTCGACGACCATGTCGACGACCCCTACGCGCGATGACGTCGTCCGGGGTCTCGGCCGCAGAGATCGCTGCGCGCCGGGTTCGCCTGCGCCGCGACGAGTACTGACGTCGCGTCCGCTCTGTCCTGAGCTCCCCGGCGTGGCACCCACCCATCACCACCGACGTGGGGTTCACTGCTCGACGTAGTCAGTAGCGCAGATGTCGAGGGGTGAGCAGCAGGGTGTCAGCGGAGCCGCTTGTCCGCACCCTGCTCTACCGGGACCGGCCCGTCACGTCCGAGGACCCCGATCTCTGGCTCCTCGCCCGCCGCCGCGGCGTCACGGCCACGGACTGCGCGAAGATCGTCCGCAAGAACGGCAACCCCAGCGCGCAGCGACAGACCTTGCTGGCCCAGAAGCTCTACGGTCTGCGCGGCCCCGACTACACGGTGTTCGCGCACGGGCGCGAGCGCGAGCCGCACATCGCCGAATGGGTCGCCAGCGAGTTCGGCATCCCCCACAACACGAGCCTGTGCGTCGGGGACGACAACCGTCACATGGCCACACCCGACGCCGTGGGCTCGCAAGGGATCGCCGAGTTCAAGACGGCAACCCAGCCGCTCGCCAAGGCGATCCGCACCTACTCCGACCAGCTCCAGTGGCAGATGCACGTGCTGCACACCGACCGGGTGCTCTTCGTGGTCGAGGACCGCCACACCCTCGAGCGCGAGTGGACGTGGGTGCACCGCGACGAGCACCGCATCGACGTCCTCGTCCACCACGCGGACCACTTCATCGCCGAGCTCGAGGAACGTCAGGCCGCGCGCCGCGCCGCGAACGCCGAGGCTTGACCGGCGACGTTCGCCCGGAGTGCGCCGTCGTCGGCGAAGAAGGACGCCGCCGACGGCGCACACCGCGTCAGTACACGAACCCCACGAGCTCACCGAAGAGCTCCTGCGCGTCGACCTCGAGCCCGCGCGAGGTGAACCAGGCGCAGACGTTCTCGCAGTCGCGCAGCAGGAACTCCGTGCCGCGCGGGTTCGCCACGACGTCCACCACCTGGGGCAGGTCGATCACCACGATGCGCTCGCCGTCGGCGAGGACGTTGTACGGCGAGAGGTCGCCGTGCGCGACACCCTCGCGCGCGAAGGTGATCATGGCCCGCCGCAGCTGCTCGAAGTAGCTCTCGAGGAGCTCGCGGTCGGGCCGGCACTGCGCGAGCCGCGGCGCGGCCTGCCCGTCGGTGCCCACGAACTCCATGAGGATCTCGGAGCCGTCCACCTGGACCGGGTAGGGCACGGGCACGCCGGCTTCCCAGTACCGGCACAGGGCGACCCACTCGGCCTGGACCCAGAGACCTGCGGCGACGGCGCGCCCGTACTCCGAGCCGCGCTTCACGGCGCGCGCGTCACGGGACCGGCGGGCCCGGCGGGTCACGGTGTACGCGTCGGCGCGGTGGAAGGTGCGGTGGTTGTCGTCGCGGTAGCGCTTGGCGGCCATCGTGACCTCCGCGCCCGAGCCGTCGGTCGACTCGCGGTGCACGAGGAACACGTCGGCTTCCTTGCCGGTCTTGAGGATGCCGAGCTCGACGTCGATCGCGCCGCGGTCGGTCACGACCCAGTCGGGCAGGGGTTCTGGCCCGCGGCACGAGCGCTCGACGTCCCAGTAGGTCGTGGGACGGCGCTCGGTGTCGCGCGGGTCGAGCTCGTCGAGGGCGCGGTACTCGACGTGCGCGAAGGGATCAGGAGACGGGCGTCGTTCGCCCGCCTGGAAGTGCTGAGTCACGGTGAGAGCTCCTGGAAGAAGGACGGTGGGTCGTGGACACACCGAGGACAGTCATGGACATGTCAGTCCTCCTTCCGCCAGGGCTTGCGTGCCGGCGCTCGCCAGCGCACCTACGGTCGCGCCGCCACCCCCCGCGAGGCAACCCATTTTCGGCGAGCGCTACGGGCGTCGCCCCATCCACTCGTAGAACTCGACCGCCGAGATCACGGGCTTGCCGTACTCGCGGGCCTTGCGCGCCTTGCCGGACTGCGTGCCGACCTCGGCCACGACGAGCACGTCGCAGCGCGTCTTCGACACCCCCGGCGCCCACCGCAGCCCGAGCGAGGCCACGAGCCGCTCGAGCTCCCACTTGTCGACGAACCGCCCGCGCTCGTCGTGCACGGTACCCGTGAAGCACACCCGCGCACCGGGCTGGAGGACCGCATCGACCCGCGATCCGTCGTCGTCGGCCCCGAACCCCGGCCCGAGGATCGACGTGTCGAGCAGGTCCTCGAGCTCGCGCACGCGCGCGAGCAGGGCGCCCGGCAGCCCCGCCGACTTCTCCACGGCGGACGCGAGGCGGGCCGTCACGACCTCGCGCAGCACGGGATCGTCGAGGGCCGACGACGACGCCGCCCGGTCGCCTCCCGTAGCGGCCGTCGCCGAGAGCGTGGCGAACGAGAGCGCGTCGTAGCGGGGGCGCACCTCGGCCGCGGGCACGCCGTCGAGCACGACCTCGCTCATGGCTCGGCTCGCGGTCAGCAGCGCGTCGAGGGTCGGGGTCAGGGCCGTGCCGGGCGGTCGCGCGTCGGGGTCGCGCGTGAGGAGGTAGCCGGAGGCTGGGTTCGCCGGCGCGGTGAAGTGCCCGCCCCCGCCGTCGTCGTCGGAGGGCCCGAGCCGGGCGTGCGCGGCGAGCGCGGTGCGGGCTCGCTCGAGGGCGGACGACGCGACGAGGCCTGCGCGCTCGGCAGGTAGCAGGTGGCCCGGCGGGATCTCGATGCCGAGCGGCAGCGGTTCGACACGGCCTAGCCGCTTGAGCTCGAAGTCGATGATCCCGAGCGCGAGGTCGGTGCCGACGCCCACGGGGGTGCAGTCGTCGAGCAGCGGCCCGAGCACGGCCCAGGCCTCGGGGAGCGACGGGGCGAGGAGCACGTCGTCGACCGAGATCCCGAAGTCCGCGCGCGCCGAGCCCAGGTCGCGGTGCGGGTTCACGAGGGTGCTGACGCACGAGCCGTCCTCGAACGCGACGGCGATCTCGACGGGGCGCGGGCGCGAGAGCCGGCCCTCGTCCCCGACCGTGAGGACCCCGACCGCGCAGTGGCGCGCCGGCCCGTCCGCCGACGTCGCCTCCCGCAGGAACCGCAGCACCCTGCGGTCCGTCTTGAGGTCCTTCGCGAGCACGGGCCGCGTCAGCACGAGCCCGGCCATCGACGTGCAGCGGCTCAGCGCGACGTACACCTGCCCGTAGTCGAACACCCCGCCCGTGAGGTCCACGACGAGCCGGTCGAGCGTCTGCCCCTGCGCCTTGTGGATCGTGACGGCCCACGCGAGCTTGAACGGCAGCTGGGTGAACGTGCCCACCACCTCGCGGCGCAGCGTGCCGGCCTCGAGCACGGGGCGCGTCGCGTCCCAGGTGTGGGGCCGGACGGTCTCGACGCTGCCGTCCGCGAGCTCGACGCCGACGACGATCTCCCCGGCGTCCAGGTCGTCGTGGGCCCACGCGATGCGCCCCAGCGTGCCGTTGACCCAGCGGTCGCCAGGGTCGTTCGCGAGCATCATGACCTGTGCGCCCACCTTGAACACGAGCGCGTCCTCGACGGGGGAGTCGAACGTCGCGAGGTCGCCCGTGCGGATCGCGTGGCTCACGAGCTCCGCGCCGGGCAGGCGGGCCAGGCGCGCGCGGTTGCGGGAGGTCACGAGCCGGTTGGTGGGGGCGAGGGTGAGCCAGAGCTCGTCGTCGGGTGGGACGAAGTCCGGGTCCGTGCGCGCGTTGAGGTCGCGCTGCGCCTGGTCCACGAGCACGCCCTCGCGGATCGCGTTGAGGATCGACGTGAGCCGCTCGTCGCCGAGCTGGCGGAACACCGTGGTGAGCGCGACCGTGGGGAAGGCGGCGCGGTCGAAGGAGTCTGCGGAGAAGAAGTAGGGCGTGGCGTAGCGGGTCTCGAAGTGGTGGGCCTCGGCGCCGACGACGACGGGCGGCAGCTGGAACAGGTCTCCCACGAGCACGAGCTGGACGCCGCCGAACGGCTGCCCGGGCTTGGGGCCGAAGCGCTCGAGGGCCGTGGTGAGCATGTCGAACACGTCGGCGCGCACCATCGAGGCCTCGTCGATGATGAGGGTGTCGAGCGCGCGCAGGGTCTTGTTGAAGCGACCCGGGAAGTAGTCGGGGCCGCGTACCGACTCGGGCGTCGTCGTCGGCCCGAAGCTGAAGAGGCGGTGGATCGTGTAGCCGTCGACGTTGAGCGCCGCGATGCCCGTGGGGGCGGCGACCACCACGTTGCGGTCCGTGCCCGCCATGAAGTGCCGGATGAGCGTCGACTTGCCCGTGCCCGCCTTGCCGGTGAGGAACACGTGGCTGCCCGCGCGCAGGAGCGTGAGCGCGTGCTCGATCTCTTCGGTCAGGACAAGGCCCATGGTGCCCTCAGGCTAGGGCCGAACTGTGACGCTGAACGATTGCGTGCGTGTGGCGCACGCAATCGTGCACTGTCTTTCCCCGCGAGAGGCCGGAGGCGGGGTCAGAGGAGCGGGAGGTGGGTGCCCAGGTCGGGGACGGAGTCGGCCGTGTAGGTCGCCTGCAGCGCAGCGGCGAGCTCGTCGACGTCGTACGGACGGCGGCCGGCCGCGAGCCGGACCCACAGCAGCGGGTCGACCACCTCGAGGCTCCAGCCGCCACGCGTCGTGACGATGTCGAGGAAGGTCTGGGCCACGAGCTCGAGCGCCGGACGGGTGATCGGGGACTTCGCGGCGCCCACCGAGCGGGCGAGGTCGTCGGCGTGGACCACGAACTCGATCGCGCGGGTGGTGACGAGGTCGGAGAGCAGGAGGGGGCCGCGCTTGGCGAGCACCGCGCGATCGGTCGGGCCGAAGTCCTCGAGGGCTTCCCACGCGCGCCTCGCCGCGAGGTCGATCGCACCGAGCGGATCGGCGGCGATCTCGACGGCCTGCTCGCGCGTGCCCTGGGCGACGCCCGCGGCATCGGCGGCGTACCCGCCCAGGTACTCCGCGATCGACTGGGTGCGGGTGCCGACCGGGGCCTCGACGGCACCCGGGATGACCCGGTGGCACCGCGTGAGGTGGGCGACGAGCTCGGCGACGGTCCAGCCCTCGAGCACGCTCGGGCGTGCGTCGTGCACGTCGATCTCGTTCAGCCACGCGCGCAGGGTGCGCCACTGCTCGCGGGTGATCTCGCTGATGCGTGCCAGGTCCGAGTCGCTCATGCGTCCATCCTGCCGGAGGTCGGTGTCGATGCATCCTCGATGGCGGCCACGAGGCGGCGCGAGAGCTTGGCCGTCTGGCTCCGGAGGATCACCCGGAACAGCAGTCCCTCGAGCACCTGCCACGGCCGCAGCTCGATGGTGCTTCGCTGGGTCAACCGCGTGCGATCGGTTCCGAGCTCCTTGAACGTCGTCTGCGACCGGGTCAGGAAGCCGCCCGCGTCGGTCTCCTCGAGGAGACCGTCGGGCAGAGCGCTCGCGACCACCGTGCTGGTCCAGCGCTGACGCCCGAAGAGGCCCGGGCTCGAGTAGGTCTGCACCTCGCCGGAGTGCCCGGCCGGGACCCCGTTGCTTCCCTCGAAGCGCGCCCGAGGCTGGACCGCCTCGAGAACGCGCGGGTCGAGCATGGCGGCGATGACGGCCGCGCGCGGTCGGTCGATCTCCACCTCGATGGCGTAGTAGATCGGCACCAGGGCACTGTATCGCTCTGGCGCACCCGCTCGGCGAGGTGGTGCGGAAGGCAGCGGGGCCGGGACCCGAAGGTCCCGGCCCCGCCGAGTGGCCGACGTCGGACGACGACGGACCCTTGCGCTAGCGCGCGACCTTCACCTTGAGGGTCTTGGCCTTCGCCTTCCCGTAGCTGGCGTTGCCCGCGTACGTGACGGTGACCTTCCACGTGCCCTTGGCGAGCTTCGGGAGCGTGATGTTCCGCTTGCCCTTCGAGAGCGTGGTGCGCACGGTCTTGCTCGACTTGCCCTTCGTGAGCTTGATCGTCACCTTGCCGGTCGCCTTGGTCAGCCCGCTCGCGCTCGACACCGTGACGGTGGCCTTGCCCTTCTTCGAGCTCGTGGGCTTCTTCGTGACCTTGAGCGCGACCTTCTTGACGGCGCCCTTGGTGACCTTGAAGCTCTTGGCCCCGTTCGAGGCCTTGAGCTCGGCGTTGCCGACGTAGCTCGCCTTGAGCTGGTACGTCTTGACCTTGAGCGTCTTGGGCAGCGCGAACGTCGCCTTGCCACCCACCACGTTCTTGGTCTGGGACTTGCCCGCGCCGGTGAGCGTGACCTTGCCCGTCACGGCCTTGCCGGCCGCGTTCTTCACCGTGACCGTCGCCTTGGCCGTCTTGCCGTACTTGCTGGTCGAGACGGCGATGCTCGTCGTCGACGCCGCGGGGGTCGCGTCCGGCCCGGTGGGCGTGGTCGGGGCGGCGGGGATGGTGAACGTCACCGCTCCCGAGGTCGCCGCCCGGTAGTCCGAGCCGACCGCCGGCGTGAACACCCCGTAGGCGGAGTGCCCACCGGAGGCGAGACCCGTCACGGTGCGCTCTGCCTTGCCGTCCTCGACCGTGGCCGAACCGAGCGACGCGTGGGTCGACGAGAAGAACTCGACGGTCCCTTCGGCGTCCGCGGCGAGCCCGCCGTACCAGGCGACCTGAGCGGACAGCGTGACGCCGCCGTCCGCCACGACAGAGCTCGCCGAGAGCGAGGTCTGAGCCGGTGCGCCCGGCAGGTCGCCGAAGAACACGCCGAGCCGGCGGACGGCCTCGGTGGCGAACGCGACCGCGTTGACGTGGCCGTTCCCGCCCTCCTGCTGGTTGCCGCGGAGCCCGATGGTGTACCACCACTCGGTCATGTACTCGCGGTACGTGACCGCGCTCGTCTCCTCGTTCACGTTGCGCTGGATCCACTGCCGGGCCACGGGAGCCGGCTGGTCGCCGTCGACCCGGTCCTTGTCGTACTCGATGACGAACGGCACCTGGAGCTTGCGCGCCGTCTGCAGCTCCTGCGCGGTGTCACCACCCGGGTAGTACGTGACCTTGTTGCTGGCACTCGGCGACGCGGGGTCGTACTGCGTCACGAGGTTCGGCAGGTAGGTGTTGACGAGCTCGCCGTAGAGGTGCGCGGGGCGGTTCACGCCACCGCCCGCGACAGCGTGATCACGGATGTGGAGGTAGTTGCTCCCCGCGTTGCCCGTCGAGTCGAGCGAGAGGTCCAGGTTGTAGACCGTCGTCACGCCGTTCTTCTTCGCGTAGTCGTTGACCGACTTGTAGACGGCGCGCGTGTTGTGGCACCACGTGCCACCGAAGAGGATGACGTAGTCGCCCTCGCTCTGCAGGATGTGCTCGAGCTCGGGGTACGTCACCGACTGGATGCGCCAGCCGCCCTCGGCGTCGGCGTCGTCGAGGATCGCACCGCCGTGCGTCTCGGCGACCGGGTACGACGCCGAGTGCCGCCGGTTCACCTCGCCCTTGAAGAAGTCGAACTGGCTGCGGGTGTCAAGGTCCGCCACCTGCTGGCCGCCGACCTCGGTGGACACGGCGTCGAACACGTCGGCGACGAGCTCCTGGTAGGCGTCCGCCGCGCCGGCCTCGGCGAGCTCCGCGGCGGTGTGCGTGATGTCGAGGGCCGCGATGATCCGGTCCGCCTCCTCGCCGATCACGCGGTCCTTGTCGTAGATGAACAGGTACGGGTCCTGCGCCTCGTCGCCCTGGTCGAACTGCGGCGTCGTGTCGACGTTGAGGTAGCTGTTGACGAGACGCGTCCACAGCGCGGCGTACTGCGCTCGGCCCGTCGAGGCGATGGGCAGCGCGCTCGGGTCACGCACGTCGGCGAGGCCGCCGTCGAGCTTCGGGTTGAACGTGTAGACGGCGTCGACCCCGTAGGCCTTCGCGACCTCGTCGATCAGGCCGATCGTGGCGTTCGTGTTCTCGTCGTCCGGGCCCCCGATGTGGAAGGCGAACGTGCCCTCCTGCTTGAGCAACCACTCGAAGCGCTCGAAGGTCACCGTCTCGAAGACGTGACCCGAGCCCAGCGCGTCGTACGTCGCGCCGAGGTAGTCCACGGTGTCGATGGCCGCAGGCGGTACGGGCTCGACGGCCGTGGCAGCGGTGGTCGCCGCGGCGCCGATGAGGGACGTCGCCAGCAGGGTGGTGACCGCGCCGATGGCGGTCGCCCTGCGTGGCCGATGGAGTGCAGTCATAGGATCTTCCTTGTCAGGTCACTGGTCTGGTGGAACTAGGTCAGGTGTCTTGTCGTGCGGATCTTCGTGTCTGCGCAGGGTGGGTAGGCGGCCGCACCGCCTACCCACTCCCTGCGGGGTGTCCTCCGTTCGTCCGGGTCCCGTGTCAGTCCTGGGTCGCTGTGGCTGTGGCGGTCTCGCCGCGACGGCGGGAGCGCAGCACGGAGAAGAGCACCGCCCCACCGGCGACCACCCCGAGGCCGAGCAGGATGATCCCGCCGCCGTTCGCCGCCGACCCCGAGCCGGCGGCCGCCGCGACGACGACCTTCTGCTCCGCGACCTCGACGCCGTCGTAGAGCACGACGAGCGTGTGCTCGCCCGGCGGCACCGAGGCCGGGATCACGGTCTGCACGGTGAACTGACCGCTCGCGTCCGTCGAGACGGTGGCGAGCAGCTTGGGCACGGAACGGATCTCGACGTCGAAGCCGCTCGTCCCGGGCGCGAACCCGGAGCCGGTCAGCGTGATCCGGCCGGTGGGCTCGAGCGTGCCGTCGACCACCACCGAGCCACGCACGTGCGTGGGGTCGGTGCCCTCCGGTGCCGGGTCGGCCTCGGGGCCGGGCTCCGGCTCCGCACCCTCGGCGAGGATCTCGGTGCCGTCGTCCGACGGCTCCTCGTCCCCCGCTTCCGGTGACTCGTCGGTGCCCGCGTCCGGCGTGGGCGTGCTGGGCGCGGGAGTCGTCCCGCCCTGGCCCGGGCCCGGGCTCGGCACCGGCGTCGGCTTGCTGGACGGCTTGTCGCTCGGCTTGGGCGTGGGCTTGGCGGTGGGCTTGTCGCTCGGCTTCGGGGTGGGCTTGGCGGTGGGCTTGTCGCTCGGCTTGGGCGTGGGCTTCGCGGTGGGCTTGTCGCTCGGCTTGGGCGTCGGGCTCGGCGTCGGCGTGGGCTTCGGCTTGGGCTGCTCGTCCTTGTAGCTGTGCGGACCGCCTCCGACCACGGTGCCGTTGCGATTCGGGTAGATCGGGTTGCCGTCGCTGTCGAACTCGCAGCCGGGAATCCACTCGCACGAGTCGTCGTCGACGCACGGCAGGTCGTCGCCGCCGTCGATCCACCCGGAGGCAGCGAGCGCGGACAACCCTCCGGACAGGGGCAGGGCGACGGCGAACGCCGCGGTGGCGAGGACGGTCAGGGCCGTCCGGGTACGGGATCTCATGGGTGTTCTCTCCTTGGGTGCTTGCTGGGTCGGGTGCTTGCGGTGTCAGGCGGTCGCAGCGGGTACGCGGTCGGGCTGTGCGCCGTCGTCGGCCAAGATCTCGTCGTCGGCGAACGCCTCGCCGTCGGCCTCGGCAGGCTCGAGGTAGTCCTTCGTGCCCTCGAAGATCGCGTCGTCGAGCCGGCCGTCGCGGCGCGCGACGATCGTCGTGGCCGTCGCTGCGGCGGTGACGTTGGAGAGCGTGCGGGCCATGTCGGCGATCGTGGAGATCGGCAGGGTGATCGCGAGGAGCTCGTAGGGCAGCCCGACGGCGACGAGCACGGTGGCCGTCGTGATCGTCGCGGTGCCCGGCACGCCGGCGGTGCCGAGCGAGACGAGCATGCTGACGATGCCGAGCACGAGGTAGTCCTGCAGGCCGTAGTCGATGCCGAAGGCGTGCACGCCGAACACCGCGACGAGCACGGGCCAGATCCCCGCGCAGCCCGGCATGCCGATCGTGGTGCCGAGCGGAGCGGTGAAGCCTGCGATGTCCGCCGGGACGCCCACCTTGCGGGTGAGCACGCTCGTGGTGACCGGCAGGGTGCCCACGCTGCTCTGCGTCGTGAAGGCCGTGACCTGCGCGGGCGCGATGTGGCGGAAGAACCGCAGCGGGCTGACCCCGCCCCACACGCGCAGCAGGACGCCGTTGACGACGTACGTGCTGATCAGGCACGCGAGGTAGGTCAGGCCGAGCAGCGCGAGGAGCGACCACACCTGCTCCTGGCGCCCCACCGCCTTCGACGTGGCCACGGTGGTCAGCGCGACGACGGCGTACGGCGTCAGCCGGATGATGAAGGACACCGCCCGGTACATGATCGCCTTGCCGGCCTCGACCCCCGCGGCGAACGGGCGCACCTTCTCCGGGTCCTTCGCCGCGACCGTCGCGTAGGACACGGCGATGAGCAGCGTGAACAGGATGATCGGGATGATGTTGTTCTCCGCGATGTCACCCACGACGTTCGACGGGAAGAGCCCGACGACGACGTCCGTGAACGGTCGCACGATGTTCTCGATCTGCGGCGTCTCGACGTCGTCGGGGCTGAACGGCGCCCCCGCGCCGATCCGGAACTGCAGGGCGAGGCCGAGCGCGAGGACGACGGCGACGAGGTTCGTCAGGAGCAACCAGCCCGCCGAGCTGAGCCCGATGGTCCGCAGCCGCTGGACGTTGCCGAGCGTCGTGGCCGCCGACAGCAGCGAGACGATGATGAGCGGCGCCACGATCGCGATCAGCACGTTGATGTAGATCTCGCCGACCGGCTCGACGTACGACACGTGGTCCTGGAACACCAGGCCGAGCGCGACCCCCACGGGGAGGGCGAGCAGCGTGCGGACGGTGAAGCTGACACGGCGCTTCGCGAGCACCCAGAAGCCCGCGAAGACGACGGCGGTCGCCACGAGTGCGGCCCAGTTGAGCCAGTCCATTGATTGCTCCCAGACAGTGGTGGACGCAGGCTCGGTGGGAGCCCGCGCGAACGGGTGGTGAAGGGGTGGGTCGCTGCGAAGGTGCAGGAACCCGCGGCCCCGACGAGAGCGGGGCCGGTCCGGCTAGGGGTGGTGCGCTGAGATCAGCGGTGAGGCTGAGTGGTCAGCGACAACACGGACAGCGCTCAGCGCTGATCCCGGCCGGCACACGGAGGGTGTGACATCGCGGAGCTGTGCCGCGGGGACGGGTGGTCATCAGCGCACCCGCTCGGAGAGGAACTCGGTGACGACGGGGCCCAGCTGGTCGTCCTCGATGAGGAAGCCGTCGTGCCCGAAGTCGGAGTGGATGAGTCGCACGGCCCCGGCCCCGGAGATGCCGGCGGCGATGCGCTCGGACTGCTCGACGGGGAAGAGCCGGTCGGAGTCGACGGCCACGACGAGCGCGTCGGCCGTGATGGTCGCGAGCGCGGCCTCGACGCCGCCCCGGTCGCGCCCCAGGTCGTGCGTGAGCATCGACTCGGTCAGCACGAGGTAGGTGTTCGCGTCGAAGCGGCGCACGAGCTTGTCGCCGTGGTGGTCGAGGTAGGACTGCACGGCGAACCGGCCACCGTCCATCGGGTCCTCGCCGTGCTGCGGGATGCGGCCGAAGCGCTCGCCGAGCTCGTGGGCGCTGCGATAGGTCGTGTGGGCGATCTGCCGGGCGATCGCGAGCCCGCGGTGCGGCCCCTCGCCGTCGGGCAGTCCGTAGTAGTCGCCGCCGTGGAAGCCGGCGTCGGCCCGGATGGCCGCGAGCTGGGGGTGCGCCCAGGCGATCTGGTCGGCGCTCGTGGCGGCAGCCGTGGCGATGGGGGCGATCGCGCGCACGCGGTCGGGTGCCGAGACGGCCCACTCGAGCACGCGGTGCCCGCCCATGGACGCGCCGATGACGAGGTTCCACGAGGTGATCCCCAGGTGGTCGCTGAGCGCGATCTCCGCCGTGACCTGGTCGCGCACCGTGACGTGCGGGAAGCGGCTGCCCCACGGCTTGCCGTCGGGCGCCGCCGACGACGGCCCGGTGGAACCCTGGCACCCGCCCAGCACGTTCGGGGCGACCACGAAGTACTTGTCCGTGTCGATCGGCGCTCCGGGTCCCACGAGCGAGGACCACCATCCCGCCGTGCGGTGGCCGGGGCCGGCCTCGCCGTGAACGTGCGAGTCACCGGTCAGGGCGTGCAGCACGAGGATCGCGTTGTCGCCCGCGGCGTCGAGCTCGCCCCACGTCTCGTACGCGAGCCGGACGGCGGGGAGCCGCCCGCCCGCCTCGAGCTCGAGGGGACCGAGGTCCGCGAACTGCCGGTGGCCGACGCCGTCCCCCTCGTCCCATGCCGCCGACGACGGCGCGGGGAAGGCCGCGCTCGCCTCCGGTCGCACGCCCATGGTCCACGAATCTACGACGCCCGGCGCGCGCGTGCCCGACACGTCCACCGAGGTGGACGTGGTGCGGGGGCGCGTGCCGGGCGTCGTCGACATCGTCGGTTCAGGCGCTCTTCGCGGCGCGGAAGCCGGCGTCGAGGTCGGCGAGGATGTCGTCGATGTGCTCGAGGCCCACCGAGAGGCGCACGAGGCCCGGCGTGACACCGGAGAGCGCCTGCTCCTCGGGGGTGAGCTGGCTGTGCGTGGTCGACGCCGGGTGGATCACGAGCGAACGGACGTCGCCGATGTTGGCGAGGTTCGAGTGCAGCTCGAGGGCGTCGACGAACGCCTTCCCGGCCTCCGCCCCGCCCTCGAGCTCGAACGCGAGCACGGCGCCCGCGCCCTTGGGCAGGTACTTCTGCGCCTTGGCGTACCAGGGGCTCGACGGCAGGCCGGCGTAGTGCACGGCGCCGACCTCCTCGCGCGCCTCGAGCCACTCGGCGACCCGCTGGGCGTTGGCGACGTGGCGTTCGATGCGCAGCGAGAGGGTCTCGATGCCCTGCGCGATGAGGAAGGCGTTGAACGGCGAGATCGCCGAACCCAGGTCGCGCAGGAGCTGGACGCGGGCCTTGAGGATGAACGAGAGGTTCACCGGGAAGAGCCCGCCGACGCCGAGGTCACGGGCGTAGACGAGTCCGTGGTAGCTCGCGTCCGGGGTGTTGTAGTTCGGGAAGCGCTCGGGGTGCTGGGCGAAGTCGAACGAGCCGCCGTCGACGATGACGCCGCCGATCGCGGTGCCGTGGCCGCCGAGGAACTTCGTCGCCGAGTGGACCACGATGTCGGCGCCGTGCTCGAGCGGCCGCAGCAGGTACGGCGTCGCGACGGTGTTGTCGACGACGAGCGGGAGCCCTGCCTCGTGGGCGACGGCGGCGATCGCCTCGATGTCGAGGATGTCGGACCGGGGGTTGGGGATCGTCTCGCCGAAGAAC
>CAZECM010000006.1:51687-81615 GCA_964510785.1 uncultured Cellulomonadaceae bacterium
GCCGTAGAGGCTCGGGCTCGCGACGACGTGGTCGCCGGCCTCGGCGATGTTGAGGATCGCGAAGGTCTCCGCGGCCTGGCCGGAGGCGAGCAGCAGGGCGCCGACACCGCCCTCGAGGGAGGCGACACGGTCCTCGACCGCCTGCTGGGTCGGGTTGCCGATGCGCGTGTAGATCGGGCCGAGGTCCTGCAGCGCGAAGCGTGCGGCGGCCGTGTCGGCGTCGGGGAAGACGAACGACGTCGTCTGATAGATCGGCAGCGCGCGGGCGCCGGTCGTGGGGTCCGGTGATTGGCCGGCGTGGATCTGTCGGGTCTCGAACGACCAGTTGTTGCTCATCGGGGTTCTCCTCGGTCTGGGTGCGGCGGGAGCCGGTGCGCTTCACCGACCTGCTGCGGGGTCTGGGGGTGGGTGCGCACGGTTCGTCGTGCCGGGCTGGGCCGAGGTGGCTCCTCGGGGGTCTGAGACCCGCCCGAGGGCATCGCCGAGCGTGCGCTGGTCAGCGACACATTCGGCGGAGGAACATGGCTAGGACGCTAGGCGGGCCGCTCGCCACGGCCAACTTGCGGTCCAGATCGTGAGATGCCGTCTCAAAGTGCGCGGGGATCCGGGGCTGACCGCGACTTCTACGGACATTCCGTCCGGGGCTCAAGGCTGTGACTCGTGGTACCGAAGTGATTGTTGTGACTGGTGTTCACTTCTGGGGAATGGGCCGGTAGCGTTCTGGAGCCGGCCCGCCTCGGTGCGACCGGCACTTCGTACTGGGAATCTCGACGGTGGAAGGGCGAGCGTGTGACGCACGAGCGGGTGTGGTGGCGGCCGTGGGCCGCGGCGGCCTGCGCCGTCGCGCTGCTCGTGGGGACCTCCCCGACGGCCGGCGCCCTGCCCCTCGCACCCGAGACGCCGAGCGCGCAGGACGTGCGGGACGCCCAGGACGCGGTCGCGAGCGCGAGCGGCTCGGTCGCGAGCATGGAGGTGCGGCTCGCCCAGCTCGGCATCGAGCTCGACAACGCCTGGGTCGTGGTGGAACGTGCCGCCGAGGACTACACCGGGGCGCTCGTCGCGCGAGACACCGCCGAGGTCGACGCACGCACGACTGCGCGCCAGCTCGAGCAGGCCGAGGCCGACCTCGGTGTCGCGCGCGGTCGCCTCGTCGGGATCGCGCTCAAGGCGATGCGGACGGGCTCCGCGAGCGACCAGCTGCGAGCCGTCCTCGAGGCGGGGGGCATCGAGGACCTCGTGCAGACCTCCGAAGCGCTCAGCGTGCTCGGCACCCGCACGAACGAGGTGGTCCAGGACTTCCGCGCCGCGACCGTCGTGGCCGAGACCCTTCGTGGCCGGTCCGCGCTCGCCCTCGCCGCGCGCGAGGCCGCGGCACTGGACGCCGAGCAGGCACTGACCACGGCACAGGACATGCAGCGCGACGTCGAGGCCAAGGTCACGGCGGCGGAGGCCGAGCGGGAGGGCCTGCTCGAGCGCCTCGCCACCGCGCGCGAGACGAGCGTCCAGATCGAGCGCGAGCGGCAGGAGCGGCTCGACGAGGAGCGCCGGGAGCGGGAACGGCGCGAGCGGGAGGACGCGCGCGACGACTCGGGGAACGACGACGATGGTCGCGACGACTCCCGCGACGAGGACCGCGACCGCGACGACTCCGACGACGGTGGCCGGGACGACGACGAGAACCGCGACGACGCGACACCGGACCCGGGGTCCGGCACGCCGACCCCCACGCCGACGCCGACCCCCACCCCGAACCCGAGCCCTGCTCCGAACCCGAGTCCCACTCCGAACCCGACCCCGACCCCCACGCCGAAGCCGGAGCAGCCCAAGCCCAAGCCGCCAGTCAACGACCCGTACGGTCTGGGCACCGGCACGTCGAAGGGCTCGGCTGCGAAGGGCAAGAAGGCCGTCGCGTGGGCGAAGGAACAGCTCGGCGCGGACTACGTGTACGGCGGCACGGGCAACCCGGGCTTCGACTGCTCCGGCCTGACGATGAAGGCGTGGGCCGACGCCGGCGTCGCGCTCAACCGCTCGTCGCGCGACCAGTACCGCCAGGTCCTCAAGATCGAGCGCAGCCAGCTGCGGCCAGGGGACCTGCTGTTCTGGGGTGACGACCCGGAGAACAACGACCCTGCCTCGGTCACGCACGTCGCGATGTACGTCGGCAACAACCAGGTCATCGAGGCGCCCAACCCGAGTGCCAAGGTGCGCATCGTCGACCTGTCGGGCTGGCGCCTCGACCGCATCATGCCCTTCGCCGGCCGTCCCTGACCCTCCCCGCCCGACCCCTCCCCGCGAGGTAGGTCCGAGTGCGCCAGGTAGTGGCGTGGCGGACCTACCTCGACGCCGCCAGACCTACCTCGCGGGAGGGGAGGGGAGGGGTCAGTCGGCGAAGTCGCGGCGATACTGGTACGGGTTGGAGAGGATCTCGACCTCGGGGATCTCGGGGTTCATGCCCGCGCGCCAGGTGTCCTCGCCGAGCTCGGACTTGAGGAACTCGACGGTGTTCTCCAGGTCGTGGCGCACGCCCGCGAGGTCGCCCGCGCACAGCCGACCGTCCCACTTGATCGCCTCGCCGCCCACGAGGACGGTGTGCACGTCACCGCGGCCCGCCTGGTAGACGACGTGGCCGTACGGGTTGACGATCGGCGACATCGTGGGCGAGTACTCGTTCTTGATGAGGATGACGTCGCCGAGCTTGCCCGCCTCGAGGCTGCCGATCTCGTCGAGCCGGCCGATCGCCCGAGCGCCGCCGCGCGTGGCCCAGTCCACGACCTCCTCGACACGCAAGGTTGCGTGCGTCACGGTCTGGTCGCTCTGGTGGGCGATGTAGTGCTCGAGCGAGCGGTCGGCGCCGATCGTGCTGCGCATCGCGGAGAACATGTCCGCGCTGAACCACACGCTCGTGTCGATCGACAGCGACGCGGGGATCCCGTGGCGGCGCAGCGCGGCGGCGGGCGGGTAGCCCTGGCCGCACGTCTGCTCGCTCTCGGTCGACAGCGACACGGTGCCGCCCGTGGCCGCGATCTTCTGGTACGACTCGTCGCTCAGCGTCGCGGCGTGGACGTACACCGCGCCGGGTCGCATCGCCTGGTTCTCGTACATGAGCTCGATGCCGCGGTCGCCCGTCGCGCCCCAGACCCCCGCGTGGGTCGTCACGGAGACGCCGAGGTCGCGCGCGACCTGGAACGCCGCGCTCTCGGGGAAGCCCTCGTCGCCCGGGACGTCGAAGGCGATCTGTGCGCCGAACATGCGCGCGTTGTCGCGCGCCTGCTCGATGATGCGCTGCACGGCGGGGTCCGCGGTCCACTCCCACGGGGCGACGGCGAGGTTGCCGTAGGCGAGCACGAAGCGTCCCGGCGACGTCGCGAGCGCCTCGAGGGCCGCCTCGCCGTGCTCGGGCGTGCGCAGGCCGTGCGACCAGTCGACGCTCGTGGTGATGCCGGACTCGACGGCGTCGAGCGCGGAGATGCGGTTGCCCGCGGCGACGTCCTGGGGGCGGAACTTCATGCCGTGCTCGAGGTAGTACCAGACGAAGTACTGGGTGAGCGTCCAGTCGGCGCCGTACGCGCGCATCGCCGTCTGCCACATGTGCCGGTGCGTGTCGACCATGCCCGGCATGACGATGCCGCCGCGCGCGTCGACCTCGAACGTGCCGTCGGGGACCTGCAGCGAGTGCCCGACGTCGGCGATCTTGCCGTCGACGACGAGGACGTCGCCCTCGGGGAGCACGGTGTGCTGCTCGTCCATCGTCAGGACGATGCCGCCGCGCATGACGACGGGCTGGCCGGCCTGGGGCCTGGGGGACTCGGACATTGCTCATCTCCTTCGATCAGCCTGGGTGCACATCGATGTGTACCGTCGGCCGGAACACTCAGGAGGTGCTCTCCGGCCGGATTGCCTCAGTGACCAGCATGGACCACCGCGGCCCCGAGCGAAACTGGTTCGCGACAATTACTCTCTGTTCAACCTAGTTGTACGGCGAGCGGCACCGGGGCGCGTCTTGACATTCCCGGATCGGTGGACTTGACTCGTGTTCAGTAGGGCTAAACACCCGTTCACCTTGCAACGTCGCTGGTGAGGCGGTGGCCCCGACAGCGATGCCGTGGCCATCGTGCTTCGAGGAGGTAGTGCGCATGGCGAGATTCGTGGTCCGACGCAGCAGCGAGGCCCAGTACCTCGACCCGGGTCCCTTGGCCCCCGGTGCGGTGGGCATGACGCGGTGGCGCGCCGTCGGCGAGGACGACGGCGCCGCGCACACCGACTTCGGCATCACGCGGCTCGCGCCGGGCGGCAGCACGGCGACCCACGTGCACTCCTTCGAGGAGAGCTTCCACCTGCTGCGCGGCGAGGTCGTGCTCGCGACCGGCGAGGCCACGGTGCACCTCGTCGAGGGGGACTACGGCGTGATCCCGATCGGGGTGCCGCACGCGTGGCGCGCCGTGGGCGACGAGGTGGCCGAGTGGTCCGACCTGTTCACCCCGCCGGCCCGCGAGCGCCACGGCTCCGACACGTACCGGGTCCCGGAGCTCGCCGTCGTCGGCCCCGTCAAGGTCGACACGCGCGACCCCCGCACCCGCTCCTTCGGCAACATCACGGCGGACCACATGGTCCCGGGGCGTCAGTCGCAAGAGCTCCTCGCCGTCTCCGCCTCGATGCGTACGGCCTTGCTCGTCTACAGCGGCATCTCGCTCAAGATGATGGTCGACTCCGACCTCGGCGCGACCCTCGGCACGATGTTCATGGTGCAGTACGAGCCGGACGGCAAGGCCGGCCCGCACGACCACCCGCTCGAGGAGGCCTACCTCATCACCGACGGCGAGGTGCTCGCGGCCTTCGACGGCCAGGAGTTCCTCCTGCAGCCCGGCGATATCGCGTGGGCCGCCGTCGGCTGTGTGCACTCGTTTGCAGCGACGGGCGAGGAGGTGCGCTGGCTCGAGACGCAAGCGCCCCAGATGCCGCCCCGCCACGCCTACCGCTTCGTGCGGGACTGGGAGTACCTGACCGAACGACTGGAGGAAGAGCTGTGAGCGATCGGACCATTCTCATCGTCGGGGGGTCGTCGGGCATCGGCCTGGCGCTCGCCGAGGACCTCGTCGCCGGGGGCGACCGTGTCATCGTCACGAGCCGCAGCCAGGAGACGGCCGACGAGGTCGCAGCCGGGCTCGGCGAGCTCGCGAGCGGCATCGCCGTCGACATCTCCCAGCCCGAGACGATCGCGGGAGCGCTCGCGGGCGTCGGCAAGCTCGACGGCCTCGTGCTCGGTGCGATCGAGCGCGACGCGAACACCATCCGCGAGTACGACATCGCGCGGGCCCGCCGCCTCATCACCCTCAAGCTCGTCGGCTACACCGAGACCGTGCACACCCTGCTCGACCGCCTCGAGCCGTCCGTCGACACGGGCATCGTGCTCTTCGGCGGCCGCGCGAAGGACGCGCCCTACCCGGGGTCGACGACGGTCTCCACGATCAACGGCGGCGTCGACGGCATCATGAACACCCTCGCGCTCGAGCTCGCGCCCATCCGCGTGAACTCGCTCCACCCCGGGATCATCGGCGACTCGCCGTTCTGGGCGTCCAAGCCCGAGGGCGTCCTCGACGGCTACGAGAGCCGGACGCCGGGCGGCAAGCTCGCGACCGTCGTGGACGTCGTGGACGCGACGAAGTTCCTGCTCTTCAACCGCGGCGTCTCGGCGCACAGCCTCTACGTCGACCGCGGCTGGCGCATCACCTGAGCCCGGCGTGAGGGCACGACGGGCACGGACGGACAAGCACGGCAGATGAGGAGAACCTGATGAGCATCGCGACTCGCGGCAACATGGGCGTCGACTGGGAGGCCCGCGTCGACTTCGGACGGCTTCGCAGCGAACGGCTCGCGAAGCTGCGGGCACAGCTCGAGGTGTCCGACGTCGGGGCGTTGCTCGCGTTCGACTTCGGCAACATCCGGTATGCGTCCGCGACGCACATCGGGACGTGGGCGATGGACAAGCTCATCAGGTTCTGCCTCGTCACCCGGCACTCCGACCCGATCGTGTGGGACTTCGGCTCCGCCGCGAAGCACCACGACCTGTTCAACCCGTGGCTCCACGAGACCCACATGGACGCCGACGCCGACCCGCACGCCCCGCACCACGGTGCCGTGCGTCCGCGCGCCGAGTCCGGGGCGAGGGCCGGCATCTCGACGTTGCGCGGCGCCTTCCCGCCCGGTGCGGGGATCGCCGAGGAGGTCGCTCGCAAGATCAAGCGCGAGCTCGAGAAGTTCGGGCTGCAGAACGAGCCCCTCGGTGTGGACCTCGTCGAGCTGCCGATCCTCTTCGCGCTGCAGGCCGAGGGGATCCAGGTGGTCGACGGTCAGCAGGTCTTCCTCGAGGCGCGCCGCATCAAGACCGAGGACGAGATCACGCTCCTGACGTCCGCGGCCTCGATGGTCGACGCCGCGTACGACCAGCTCTACGAGTTCCTGCGGCCGGGCGTGCGCGAGAACGAGTGCGTCGGACTCGTCTCCAAGGCGCTCTACGACCAGGGCTCGGAGTACGTCGAGGGCGTCAACGCGATCTCCGGCGAGCGCTGCGCGCCCCACCCGCACGTCTACTCCGATCGCACGGTGCGCCCGGGCGACCCGGCGTTCTTCGACATCCTGCACTCCTTCAACGGGTACCGGACGTGCTACTACCGCACGTTCGCGGTCGGCTCGGCGAGCCGGGCGCAGGTCGACGCCTACAAGCGGGCGCGGGAGTACATGGACGTCGCGATCGCGGCGGTACGGCCAGGGGCGACGACGGCGGACATCGTGTCGCTGTGGCCCAAGGCGCAGGAGTTCGGGTTCCCCGACGAGGAGGCCGCGTTCGCGCTGCAGTACGGCCACGGGGTCGGGCTGTCGATCTGGGAGAAGCCGATCTTCTCGAGGCTCACGTCGCTCGACCACCCCGAGCCGCTCCAGGAGGGCATGGTCTTCGCCCTCGAGACCTACTGGCCGGCCGCGGACGGCTGGGGCGCGGCACGCATCGAGGAGGAGCTCGTCGTCACGAAGGACGGGTGCGAGGTCATCACGAAGTTCCCGGCCGAGGACCTGCTCGTCGCGGGCGGTGGCCGTTACTTCACGGTGAACGGCCCGCTCCCGGGCATCCGGGACTCGCAGTCGCACCTGAACACCGCTGAGGGACGTGGCGAAGCCGGCGCCTGACGGAGCCGCGCGAAGGCCGGGGGTGGCCCAGCGGTTCCTCGCTCCCGGCTTTCTCCTGCCGTTCCTCATCTTCTGGTCGTGCCTCGACCGCACGATCGTCCTGCCCCTCGTGCCGGTCATCGCGGACGACTTCGGCTCGACCCTCGTCGTCGCTGGCATGGCGGTCACCGCGCACGCGCTCGCCTACTCGTTCCTCCAGCTCGTGTGGGGGCCGTTGTCGACGCGGTGGGGGCGGCCCAAGGTGCTGTGGGTGTCGACCGGGATCGCGGCCGTCGCGAACATCGCGACGGCGCTCGCGCCGTCGATGACCACGTTCCTGATCGCCCGCACCGCGTCGGGCGGTGCGTTCGCTGCGGCGTTCGCCGCCGTGCTGACCTACTTCGGTGACACCCTGCCGCCGTCGCGGCGGCCTGCAGCGATGTCGAACCTCGCGACCGCGTCCGCCCTCGGCCTCGCAGCGGGCTCCCTGATGGCGGCATGGCTCGACCTGTGGCTCGTGTGGCGCTGGACGTTCGGGGGCTACGGCGTCATCACGGCGGTGCTCGTCCTCGCGCTCGTGCGGCTGCCCGACGCTGGCGACCACGCGGGCGAGCGCATCTGGGGTCAGCTCGTCAGCCTCGCGCGGAACCGGTGGGCGCTCGGGATCTACGGCCTCGTCGTCGTCGAGGGGTTCTTGCTCATCGGCGTCCTGAGCTTCCTGCCGGTCGCGCTCCAGCAGTCGGGCCGGTCCGTGCTGGTCTCGGGCTTCGTCACGGTGGTGTTCGGCATCGCCGTCGTCGTCATGAGCCAGTCCATGAAGCTCTTCGTCGCGCGCGTGCCGCCACAACGGACCCTGGCTGCGGGAGGAGGCGTCTGCGTCGTGGCCTTCGCGGTGCTGCTGCCGGGGGTCTCCTCGCTCACGGTCATGGTGGGCGCCGGGCTCATGGGGGTCGCGTGGGCCTTGGCGCACACGACGCTGCAGACGTGGATCGCCGACGTCGCGATGGACGCCCGCGCGCTCGGGATGACGTTCTTCTCGATCTCGCTCATGCTCGGTGGCGCTCTCGGGGCAGCCGCAGGTTCTCTCGCCGCAGGTCGGCTGGCCTTTCCCGCCCTCTTCGCCGTCTCGGTGGCCGTCGCGGCCGGCTTCGGTGTCCTCGCGAGCCTCGGACGGTCGCGCTACCGGACCCGTGAGGTCGACGAGGTCTCAGTTTGATGAACTGCTGTGCACCCGTGCTTCAAGTGTGTACAGTCAGGCTTGACAGAAATGCAAACGGTTGCTTCCCTTGCGGGAACGAACGAGATGCTCTGAGTGACACCGCTCCCCAATGATGTGGAAGGTCTGATCCCGAAGTGTTCGAACCTGTCTTCCTCGCGCAACAGGCGCTCAACGGGCTGAGCTTCGGCGCGCTGCTGTTCCTGCTCGCCAGCGGCCTCACGCTCGTCTTCGGGCTGCAGCGCATCGTCAACCTCGCGCACGGCGCCTTCTACATGCTCGGTGGCTACATCGGCATCATCATCGCGACGATGACGGGCAACCTGCTGCTCGCCGCGATCGTGTCCATGATCGCCGTCGGCGCAACGGCCCTCGTCGTCGAGCTCGGGCTGCTGCGCTTCGTGCGCGGTCAGGAGATGCCCGAGGTCCTCCTGACGATCGGCGTCATGTTCATCATCGCGGACCTGTGTCTCGCGATCTTCGGCGGCGACCCCAAGACGCTGCCCGCCTCGGCCTCGATCCAGGGTGCGATGCAGATCGGCGACCTGACCTACCCGTGGTACCGGATCTTCGTCATCGCCGTGGCCGTCGGCGTCGGGATCGCGCTCGCGCTCATCCAGTCGAAGACCCGCGTCGGCGCCGTCGTCCGCGCCGGTGTGGACGACCGGGAGATCATCTCCGCGATGGGCGTGAACATCTCCTGGGTGTTCACCGGGATGTTCGTCGTCGGTGCGTCTCTCGCCGCGCTCGGCGGCACGATCGGCTCGGGGGTGCTGTCCATCCGGCCTGGCATCCAGAACGACGTGCTGCTCTACGCCCTCGTCGTCATCATCATCGGCGGACTGGGCTCCATCAAGGGGGCCGCCGTCGGCGCCGTCCTCATCGGGTTGATCGACGCGTTCGCCAAGGCGTGGATCCCGGAGTTCGCCTACTTCACGATCTTCGCCCCGATGGCGCTCGTCCTCGTGTTCCGTCCGACCGGTCTCTTCGGGAGGACCGCATGACCCGCGCCCGGGCCCTCAGCTTCGGTGGCTTCGCCGCCGTCTTCGTCCTGCTCTTCGCGTTCCCCTACCTCGGCACCTCGGGGTACCAGGTGTCGCTCGCCTCGACGGTGCTCATCGCGGCCATCCTCGCGGCGACCGTCAACTTCCTCGCGGGAGACGGCGGCATGGCCTCGCTCGGCCACGGCGCCATCGCCGCGTCGGCCGCGTACGGCGCCGGGTGGGCCTCGATGCAGGGGCACAGCGTGACGATGCAGGTCGTCCTCGCGATGGGCACCGGGATCGCCGTCTCGCTCGCCTACGGCTTGCTGTCGATGCGCACGAACGGCATCTACTTCCTCATGGTGACGCTCGCCGTCGGCATGGTCGTCTACGGCCTCGCCTACCGCCTGTCGAGCGTGACGCGCGGCGAGAACGGCATCACGGGCATCGCGCGTCCCGAGTTCCTCGCCGAGCCGTGGGCCTTCTACCTCTTCGTCGTCGTGTCCTTCCTCGCCGTGACGCTCGCGCTCCTGGTCGTGAGCCGCTCGCCGTTCGGCGCCGGCCTGCGGGGCATCCGCGACTCCGAGAGCCGGATGCGTAGCCTCGGCTACTACGTGCCGGCCTTCAAGCTCGTCGCGTTCATGATCTCGGGCACGATCGCGAGCTACGCGGGGCTGCTGTCCGTGTGGCACACGCACTTCGTGAGCCCGTCCTCGGCGGAGGTGCACCGCTCGGTGCTCCTCATCGTCATGGTCATCCTCGGTGGCCTCGGCACCACGATGGGCCCGCTCGTGGGCGCCACGATCGTCGTGCTCGTCGAGAACGTCCTGTCCAACTCGGTCGAGCGCTGGCCGACCGTCCTCGGCCTCATCTTCGTGCTGGCCATCCTCTTCGCCCGCTCGGGACTCGTGGGTAGCGCCGCGAAGCTCGTCAAGCGGCTTCGCGACCGTTCCTCGCCGGGAAGACCCCCGGCCGACGACGTCGAACCCACGGACGCAACCGTGTCCGGCTCCAACCCGTCCGCATGACACGTAGTGACACGAAAGGAACTGCCATGAAGTCAACAACGAAGTCGGCTCCCCGGCGGTGGGGTGCGCTCGCCGGGCTCGGCGCGGTGGCCGCGCTCGCGCTCGCGGCATGCGCACCCGCCGGGTCCGCCGACCCGACCACCCCCGCCCCCGAGACGTCGACCGACGCGGGTAGCGAGGAGCCCTCCGACGCCCCCGCCCCCGAGGGCGGCACGCTCAAGGTCGGCTACATCTCCCCGATCACGGGCAACTTCGCGATCGCGGGCCAGGAGATGGTCGACGGCTGGAACCTGTACTGGGAGATCAACGGTGCCGAGGTGGGCGGCGTGACGGTCGAGACGATCGTCGAGGACGACGCAGGCAACCCGGAGATGTCGCTCACGAAGGCCCGCAAGCTCGTCGAGTCGGACGGCGTGGACGTCGTCGTCGGCCCCCTGCTCGCGAACACGGCCCTCGCCACGGCGGCCTACACCTCCTCCGTCGGCATCCCCAACCTGCACCCCGTCGCCGCAGCGGACGACCTGACGCAGCGCGAGGCGAACGGCCTCACGCTCCGCACGGGCTCGATGTCCGGCTCGCAGATGAACTACCCCGGTGGCCAGTGGGCCGCCGAGGAGGGCCACAAGACGGCCGTCACGCTGTGCCCGGACTACGCGTTCGGCTGGGAGTCCTGCGCGGGCTTCAAGCAGGGCTTCGAGGCCAACGGCGGCGAGGTCACCACACAGATCTGGTACCCGAACGGCACGTCGGACTTCGCGACGTACGTCTCGCAGATCCAGGCCGCGAACGCGGACATCGCCTTCGTCACGACGGCGGGCGGGGCGCCCGGTCCCGACTTCCTGCGCTCGTTCATGGGCCTCGGGCTGACGGAGTCGCAGGACCTCGTCATGAACTGCTGCGGCATGGACCAGGCGACGCTGCGCGCTCTCGGTGACGAGGTCGTGGGCTTCAAGTCGATCTCCTACTGGGCCGAGGGCCGCGTCTCGTCCGTGGTCGAGGCGTTCAACTCCGCGTACGGCGAGCGCTTCGAGGGCAAGATCCCCTCGGCGAACGTCGCGGGCGGCTACATGACGGCGAGCCTCGTCGCCAAGGTGCTCGAGGACAACGGCCTCGTCACCGGCGAGGACCTCGTCAGCGCGATCGGCGACATCTCGTTCGAGGACTCGGTGCTCGGCGCCGTGTCGTGGGACGAGTTCAACAACACGGTGGGCTCGGTCTACATCCGTGAGGTCCAGGAGCGGGACGGCGTGCTGTACAACGTGCCGATCAAGGAGTTCCCGGCCGTGGACCAGTGGCTCGGTCTGGACCCGGACGAGGCCATGGCCCGCCCCACCTACTCCCAGAGCTTCCAGGGATAGGTGAGCATGTCTGTCACCACGGCGAAGGCCCCGGACCCGCAAGGGTCCGGGGCCCCGGCCCCCGTCCTCGTGGCGGACGGGCTGGGCAAGAGGTACGGCGGCGTGCAGGCGGTCGACGGCATCTCGTTGACGATGCACGCGGGCGAGCGGATCGGCGTCATCGGCCCCAACGGTGCCGGCAAGACGACGCTGTTCAAGATGCTCGCCGGTGACGAGCTGCCGACGTCGGGCACGGTCGAGATCTTCGGCCGCGACGTCACGAAGATCGGCACGGCACGCCGGGCCCGTCTCGGCGTGGGGCGCACGTTCCAGGTGTCCAACCTGTTCAAGGACATGACGGTGCTCGACAACGCGCGCGTCGCCGCGCGCGGGGGGACGGCGAAGGCGCGCGTGTTCTGGCGCCCGCAGCGGCCCCAGGACGAGGTGGCCGTGCGGGCCCGCGCCGCGCTCGAGTCGGTGGGCCTGTCCGACCGGCTCGAGGACACCGTCGCGGACCTGTCCCACGGCGAGCAGCGCCAGCTCGAGATCGCGATGGCGCTCGTGAGCGAGCCCAAGATCCTGCTCCTCGACGAGCCGGCCGCCGGCCTGTCCGCTGTCGAGCGAGCGACGCTCAAGCAGCTCATCTCCGACCTGCCGCGCACGTTGCCGATCCTGCTGATCGAGCACGACATGACCCTCGCGCTCGGTCTCACCGACCGGGTCATGTGCATGGAGAACGGCCACCACGTCATCACGGGCACGCCCGAAGAGGTCCGTGCGAACGAGACGGTCAAGGAGATCTACCTCGGAAGGCGTGACAAGAAGTGAGTCTTGAGGTCACCGGCCTGCACGTCGGCTACGCGACGGCCCAGGTCCTGCACGGTGTCGACTTCACGGTCGGCGACGCCGAGTCCGTCGCACTGCTCGGCCGCAACGGCATGGGCAAGACGACGCTCGTGCGGACCATCTGCGGGCTCCGCCCCCCGACGGTGTCGCAAGGCACGATCGTGTTCGACGGCGCCGACATCACGCGCAAGTCCTCGTTCCTCATCTCCCGCGCGGGGATCTCCGTGGTCCCGCAGGGCCGGCGGGTGTTCGGGTCCCTCACGACCCTCGAGAACCTCACCGTGGTGCCACGGCGCCGGGCCGCCGCCGCGAAGGAGCCGTGGACGGTCGAGCGGGTCTTCGAGTTCTTCCCTCGGCTCGCCGAGCGGTCGAAGTCGATGGCGCGGTCGCTCTCGGGCGGCGAGCAGCAGATGCTCGCGATCGGCCGGGCGCTCATGACCAACCCGAGCCTGCTCATCATGGACGAGCCCAGCGAGGGCCTCGCGCCGAGCGTGCTCGACGTCATCCAGGACCGGCTCGCGGGACTGCGCGCGTCGGGCCTGTCGATCCTCATCGCCGAGCAGAACGTCGACCTCGCGCTCGACATCGCCGAGCGGGTCATCATCATCGACGACACGGGACGCTCGGCGTGGTCCGGCCTCGTCGCTGACCTGCGCAGCGACCCCGCCCCGCTCGAGCGGTACCTCAGCATCTGAAGGGTGTGAACGTGTTCACGACAGCCTCGGCGGGCGCCCTGCCCGTCGTCGACCTCGTCCTTCGTGGCGGGCGCATCTCGACGTTCGCCCTGGAGGGCGAGGGTCCGGTCGAGGTCTCCGCCGTCGCCCTCGCGGGGGGCAGGGTCGTGGCGATCGGGTCCGACGACGAGCTCGCGCCGCTCGCCGCCCTCGCGGCCCGGGTCGTGGACCTCGACGGCCGGCGCGTGCTGCCGGGGCTCAACGACTCCCACATCCACGCGGTGCGTGGTGGCGTCTCGTGGACGCGCACGGTGCACTGGGAGGACGTGCGCTCGCTCGACGACGGCCTCGAGCGGCTGCGTGCCGACGCCGCGGGGCGGCCGCCGGGCGAGTGGGTCGCCGTCGTCGGCGGCTGGCACTCCTCCCAGCTCGCGGAAGGCCGCGCGCCCACGCGCGCCGAGCTCGACGCCGCGGTCCCCGACCACCCCGTCTACGTGCAGGAGCTCTACGACCGCGGCGTGCTCAACACCGCGGGGCTGCGCGCGTGCGGCTGGGACGACGGTTCGGCCGACCCGCCCCGCGGCACGCTCGTGCGTGACGCCGCGGGCCTGCTCACGGGCGAGGTGCACGGCGTGGGTGCGTTCGCCGTACCGCTCGCCCAGGCGCTCGTGGCCGACGACGGCGAGGCCGAGGCCGGTGTCGTCGCGATGAACGCCGTGCTGGCGCGCCACGGACTGACCGGCGTGGTCGACGGTGGCGGCCTGCTGGTCACCCCGCGCGACTACGACCCGCTCTACGCGGTGTGGCGGCGCGGCGAGCTCGACGTGCGTACGCGCACCTTCGTCTCGGCCTGGAACCGCGGCGGCGAGGTCGAGGACATCGACCGGCTCACGACCCTGGTCCAGCCCGACAGCGGGGACGGGATGCTCCGCGTCGTCGGCGTCGGCGAGATCCCGCACCTCGGTTGTCACGACATGGAGGGTCTCGACCCGTTCGCCGTGCCGGACGCCGCCTACGACGAGCTCGTCGAGATCGTGCGGCTGTGCGCCGCGCGCGGCTGGCGGATGAGCGTGCACGCCGTGCTCGACGCGACCCTTGGCCGGATCCTCGACGCGTGGGAGCAGGTCGAGCGCGAGACCGGGCTCGTGGCCGGCCGCGGCTTCTCGATCGTGCACGCCGACGAGGCGTCGCGCGCGAACCTCGAGCGGCTCGCCCGGCTCGGCGCGGGCGTGCTCGTGCAGAACCGGCTCGTGCTCAAGGGCTCCGACTACGTCGAGACGTGGGGCCCGGAGGCGACCGCGTCCGCGCCGCCGATCGGGGACATGCGCGAGCTCGGGCTCGTGATCGGTGGCGGCACCGACGCGACGCGCGCCAACTGGTTCTCGCCGTGGACCGCGATCTGGTGGCTCGTCACGGGCGGGACGCTCGACGGCCACGGCGTGCGCGACGCGCGGCACCGCATGTCGCGGGACGAGGCGCTCGCCGCCTACACGCGCGACGCGGCGTGGTTCACGGGGGAGCAGGGCCACCGCGGTCGGCTGCTCCCCGGCTACGACGCAGACATGTGCGTCCCGAGCGCCGACCCCTTCGAGTGCGCCGACGACGAGCTTCCCGCGATCCTGAGCGACCTGACCGTGATGGGCGGACGCGTCACCTACGCGTCGAGCGCCTTCCCCTGACCCCTACACCGAGCCTGGAGGTTCACCGTGTCCGAAGTCCCCGTCCCCCGCCTGGTGGGCAATGCCGAGATCATCCACCACGAGGGCTATGACGAGTCGATCGTCAGCCCCTTCGTCCCGGCGGTCCGGGTGGTGAACAATGCCAGGCTCGTGTTCATCAGCGGGGTCATGGGGGCCCCCGTGTACCACGACCACCCGCACGACCCGGCCGTGTTCGACGCGATGCCGATGGACGCCGCGGGACAGGTCGTCAACGCGTTCCACCACCTCGACCTGGCGCTGGCGGCCTCGGGCTGCGAGCGGCACGACGTCGTCAACATGATCCGGTTCTTCTCGCACGTCGAGGAGGACCAGGACGTCGTCAACGCCTACCAGAAGGAGTGGTTCGGCGGGCACATCCCGACGAGCACCACGGTCGAGGTGGTGCGGTTCGCGACCGACCCGCGCCTGCGGTTCGAGTTCCACGTCGTGGCGGCTGCGCCCGGCGCCTGACCGGTTCGCGGCCGGGGGTCGCCCCCCTGACCCCGGTCGCGGACCTTGACTTCCACCCGTACCACCCACCATCATTGCAAACGATTGCGTACCATTCTCGAGCTCGACGCGACGAGGCGTCGAACCACAAAGGAGCTTGTTGTGACTGACACGAAACCCACTGTCGGCTGGATCGGCGCGGGCCGGATGGGCTTCCAGCTGGCCAAGCGACTGCTCGACGCCGGATACGACGTCGCGGTCTACAACCGCACGCGTGCCAAGGCCGAGCCGCTGACCGAGTTCGGCGCGACCGTCGTCGACAACCCCGTCGAGCTCGCCGGCCGCGACATCGTCTTCTCGATGGTCTCGGCCGACAAGGACCTGCAGCACGTCATGCTCGGCGAGGGCGGCCTGCTGACGGACCCGGACACGACCCCGAAGTTCGTCGGCGACGCCTCTACGGTGTCCGTCGGGGCGAGCGAGATCGTGCGGGCCGCCGCGGAGGAGCGCGGCGTCGGCTTCCTCGCGACCCCCGTCTCGGGCAACCCCGCCGTCATCGCCGCGGGCAAGCTCACCGTCGCCGCGTCCGGGCCCCGCGAGGCCTACGACGTGGTCGCGCCGTTGCTCTCGACGTGGGGCCGCGGCGTGACCTACGTGGGCGAGGGCGAGGTGGCGCGCATCGTGAAGATCGCCCACAACGTCTTCCTCGGCGTCGTCATCCAGTCGATGGCGGAGATCACGGTGCTCGCGGAGAAGGCCGGCGTGAAGCGCGCCGACTTCCTCGCGTTCCTCAACGACTCCGTGATGGGCTCGGTGTTCACGCAGTACAAGACGCCGGCGCTCGTGAACCTCGACTTCGCGCCCACGTTCACGCCCGTGCTGCTGCAGAAGGACTTCGACCTCGGCCTCGGCGCCGCGAAAGACCTTGGTGTGGTGATGCCGGTGGCCGCCGTGACGCGCAACCTCGTGGCGCAAGAGGTCGGCAACGGCAACACCGAGCAGGACTTCGCCTCGCTCATCCTCACCATCGCTCGCGGGTCCGGCCTCGACATCGCGTCCGAGAACGCCGCCGTGACCGACGGGCTCGAGGCGGTCTGACATGAGCCACCACGGCCACCAGCAGGGCGGGAGCCGGGCGTTCGAGCGCCCGAGCACCCGCCCCGCCGGGGTCCGCCCGCTGGGCGCCCCCGGCCAGACCGCGGTCGACTACGAGCACCGCGTCGACTTCGAGCGGCTGCGCCGGTACCGGCTCGGGCGCGCGCAGGCCGCGCTCGAGGCGAGCACGTGCGGTGCCTTCCTCCTCTTCGACTTCTACAACATCCGCTACACCACGCAGACGTGGATCGGCGGGGCGCTCGGCGACAAGATGATCCGCTACGCCCTGCTGCTGCCCGGCCAGGACCCGATCCTCTGGGACTTCGGCTCCGCCGTGCGCCACCACAAGCTGTACTCCGACTGGATGCCGGAGGAGAACCACCGGCCCGGCTTCCTCGGCTTCCGCGGTGCGGTGGCTCCCGAGGGCGGCGCCGACCTCATGGTGGACGCCGTCAAGGAGATCAAGGCGCTCCTCGTCGAGGCCGGCGTGGCCGACGCGCCGTTGGGCCTCGACATCGTCGAGCCGCCGTTCCTCTTCGAGCTCGAGCGCCAGGGCATCCGAATCGCGGACGCACAGCAGCCCATGCTCGACGCCCGGGTCATCAAGAACACGGACGAGATCATGCTGCTCAACCAGGCGGCGGCGATGGTCGATGGCGTCTACCAGGACATCGTCGACGCCTTGCGGCCCGGGGTGCGCGAGAACGAGATCGTGGCCCTCGCCAACAAGCGGCTCTACGAGTACGGCAGCGACCAGGTCGAGGCCATCAACGCGATCTCCGGCGAACGGTGCAACCCGCACCCGCACAACTTCACCGACCGCATCATCCGGCCCGGTGACCAGGCGTTCTTCGACATCATCCACTCCTACATGGGCTACCGGACGTGCTACTACCGGACCTTCGGCGTCGGGTGGGCCACCGAGAGCCAGCAGGACGCGTACAAGCAGGCTCGCGAGTGGATGGACACCGCGCTCGACGCGCTGCGCCCCGGCGTGGGCACCGACGAGGTCGCGGCCGTGCTGCCCAAGGCGCAGGACTTCGGCTTCGACTCGGAGCTCGCGGCGTTCGGGCTGCAGTTCGCCCACGGGCTCGGCCTCGGGCTGCACGAGCGGCCGATCATTTCGCGCCTGAACTCGATGAAGGACCCGGTCGAGCTGCAGGTGGGCATGGTGTTCGCGATGGAGACCTACTGCCCCGCCTCCGACGGCACGTCCGCTGCCCGCATCGAGGAAGAGGTGGTCGTCACCGACTACGGGATCGAGGTGCTCACGAAGTTCCCCGCCCAGGATCTCTTCGTGGCGAACCCGTACTGATGGCGATCGTCGAGGGGCGGCTCGAGACCGGGCGGATCTCGTTCGCCGTCCGGAGCGCGGGCGAGGGCGAGCTCGTGCTCCTCCTGCACGGCATCACGGCGGGCGCCGTCGTGTGGGATCCCGTGCTCGAGGACCTCGCGCGCGACTTCCGCGCCGTGGCCGTCGACCAGCGCGGGCACGGCCGCTCGGACAAGCCGGAGAGCGGCTACGAGGCGGGGGAGTACGTGGCCGACGTCGGGGCGCTGCTGGATGCGCTCGGGCCGGCGCGGGCCGTCGTCGGGCACTCCCTCGGTGCGCGCAACGCGATCCTCGCCGGCGCCGCGTTCCCCGAGCGCATCGGCGCCGTGGTCGCGGTGGACTACGCCGCCGGGATGGAGCCCGAGGTACTCGCCGGGTTGCGCCGGGCCCGCAGCCCGGAGGGTCAGCTCACGAGCGAGGACGACGTGCGTCGCGCGATCCGCACCCGTTCCGCGCTCCTGCCCGGCGACGCCGTGGAGCGTCGGCTGCGGCACCTGTACTCGGTCGCCGACGGCGGGTTCGCACCCCTCGCCTCGCCGTCGGCGATCGGCCAGACCCTCGAGGTCATGGACGTCGACCTCGTGCCGGCTCTGCGCGACTCGACCGTGCCGATGCTGCTCGTTCGCGGCGGGGACAGCCCGTTCCTCTCCGAGGCGGCGCACACCTTCAGCCTCGGGCTCCGCGCCGGGCGCCCCGACGGAGGCCCGACCGGCCTGGAGGGCGCCGTCGTCCCGGGCACCGACCACTTCGTCCCCGAAGAGGCCCCCGCCGAGCTCGCGTCCCTGATCCGGGACTTCCTCCGCCCCTGACTCCGGCGCCTCACCACCCCTGTGCGGGACGCCTTCCTCCTCCGCGGGACGCCCTCCCCCTTTGCGGGACGTTACATGCGCATATCGTCCCGCAAGGCGTGATTTGGGGTCATAGCGTCCCGCAGACGTGGTGTGTTTGTCGCGTGGCCTAGAGCGCGTAGTCGACGACGGCCTTGTCGAGCGCGACCTCGGGGATGACCTCGCGCAGCACGCGCTGGTGCTCCGGGTGGGCCTGGTAGCCCGCGAGCGCCTCCCACGACTCGTGCTCGGAGACGAGCGCGGCGTGCCAGTGCCCCTCGATCCCGGACGCGTCGGCGTCCAGTCGCAGGGTCAGCAGGCCGGGGACCACGCCCACGAGCGGCTCGAGAGCCTCCCGCAAGCGAGTCACGGCGGCGAGGCGCGCGTCGTCGTCGTCGCCCTTCAGGGTGAACAGCACGATGTGGCGGATCACGACACCTCCGTCAAGTCTTGGTCGATTCGTTCCCAAGTGTTCAGCGGCACGGTACATTGCGTACCACGGCACAGGGGCTTAAGAGGAGGCTAGCGGTGGTGGCGGTCATGGCCGCGGCGGTGTACCACGGGCGGGGGGACATCCGCTTCGAGGAGCGCCCCGTCCCCGACGCGGGACCGGGCGACCTGCTCGTGCGCGTCGCGACCGTCGGCGTGTGCGGCACCGACTCCGGCGAGTGGGACCACGGCCCCGTCCAGCACCCCGTCACCACGCGGCACCCCGCGAGCGGCCACCTCGGGCCCGTCGTGCCCGGTCACGAGTTCTCCGGGACCGTCGTGGGCGTCGGCGAGGGCGTGGACCCCGTGTGGCTCGGCCGCGAGGTCGCCTCGTGCGGTTCCGTCGCGTGCGGCGGGTGCCCGCCGTGCCTGCGCGGGGAGAGCAACCGCTGCGCCACGTACGTCGGTGTCGGTCTGCACCGCGACGGCGCGCTCGCGGGCTACGTGACCACACCCCCGGAGAGCTGCGTCCCGATCGACGGGCGCGGCATCTCGCTCGACGAGGCGGCGTTGTGCCAGCCCATGGCGATCGCCGTGCACTGCGTGAGCCGGGCGGGTGGCGTCGAGGGGCAGACCGTCGTGGTTCTCGGCGTCGGCGGCATCGGCACGTTCCTGACCTACGCCCTCGTCGAGTCGGGAGCCACCGTGGTGGCCGTCGACCTCGACGGAGGACGCCTCGAGCTCGCCCGTGAGCTGGGCGCGCACCGTGTGGTCCGCACGCGAGGGGACGACGACGACGCCGAGCGCATCCGGGCCGCCGTCGGACCCGAGGAGCTGCGCATCGTGTTCGAGGTGAGCGGCACCGCCGGCGGCCTGCGCACCGCCCTCGCCGTCTCGCCCCCGGGCACGCGGGTCGTCGCCGTCGGCATCCAGCGGCGCCCGCTCGAGGTCGACCTCGCCGCCCTCACGGTGCGCGAGCTGAGCCTGATCGGCACGAACGCCCAGGTGCGCGAGTCGGACTTCCCGCGCGCCGTCGAGCTCGTGGCCCGCCGTGCCGGCCGCTGGGCCGCCGTCGCGCCCACCGTCATCCCGCTCGCCGACCTCGTGGACGGCGCGCTGCGACCCATGAGCGAGGGCCGCCCGCCCGCCGTGAAGACTCTGATCGACCCGTGGTCGAACGAGCGACGACCGATCCGTGGAGGTGCCGAGTGACGAGCCAGCTGGGGCAGCGCATCCGGGAGGCCCGCCTCGCGCGCGGGATGAGCCTGCGCGAGACCGCCGCCAGGGCAGGCGTCTCGCCGAGCCTGCTCTCCCAGGTCGAGACGGGCAAGGTGCAGCCCTCGGTCTCCACGCTGTACGCCGTCGTGACGTGCCTCGACCTGTCGATCGACGAGATCCTCGACCACCGTCCCTCGGCCGAGCCCGCGCGCCGCCCCCGCCCGGGCGACCCGGTCCAGCGGGCCACGCAGGCACCCGAGATCCGCATGGAGAACGGGGTGACGTGGCACGGCCTCGCGGTCATGAGCGCGGGCGACCACGTCGACGGCGTGCTCGCGACCTACGCCCCCCGCGCAGCGAGCTCGCTCGACGACTCGCACATGCGCCACGCCGGTGTCGAGTACGGCTATCTCATCTCGGGCGAGCTCACGCTCAAACTCGACTTCGAGAGCTACGTGCTGCGTGCGGGCGACTCGTTCTGCTTCGACTCGATGCGCCCGCACCTGTACGTCAACCACACCGACGCGCAGGCGCAGGGCATCTGGTACGTCGTGGGCAGGGCCGCGGAAGAGGTGGCCGACGGCGAGGAGCCCGGTCCGCCGCGCACCGTCGTCGACGTCCTCGACGCGATGAGCCGGTTCCCCAACCCCCGCAGCGCGCACTAGCGCCCCGTCGCAAGGAGCACGCGTGGCCGATCACGACACCCGGTGGGACTTCGTCGGCATGCGCGTGCGACAGGCGAGGGCCGACGCCGGGATGACGGTGCGCGAGCTCGCCCGGCGCATCGGCGTGTCCGCGAGCCACGTGTCCCAGGTCGAGCGGGGGATCGGGGCGTTCAGCGTGCCAGCCCTGTACGCCGTGGCCCGAGAGCTCGACGTGTCGATGCACGCCCTCCTCGACCCGCCGGACCAGGCCGTGGCCCTCGGCGCGGCGAGCGGCTCACCCGTGGCCGACCTCGTGGCCGCCGGGATCGTGCAACGGGCCGCCGAGCACCCGACCATCGTGCTCGGCTCGGGGCCCCGGTGGAGCAGGCTGACCGTCGTCGGCGAGGAGAACGCCGAGTTCCTCGAGGTCGTGTACGCCCCGCAGACGGCGCGGCCAGCGGGGGACATCCGCCACGGGGGGCGCGAGTACGGGATCGTCATCTCGGGCGAGCTGTCGGTCGAGGTCGACGGGGCGACGACGACGCTCAGCCCCGGCGACTCGATCGTGTTCGACTCGACGCGCCCGCACCGCTTCTGGAACGAGTCCGACGGCGAGGTCCGGGCGATCTGGTTCGTCCGCGACACCCTCCCCGGTGAGGCCGCCCCTCACGCGTGACGCCCACCAGAACTGAGACGGGCTAGTACTTCCCGCCGGCGTCGATGAGGCGCTGCCGGGAGCGGTTGATCTCCGCCTCGGCCTCGTCGCGGCCCACCCAGTGCGCCCCCTCGACCGATTTTCCGGGCTCGAGGTCCTTGTAGACCTCGAAGAAGTGCTGGATCTCGAGGCGGTGGAAGTCCGAGACGTCGTCGATGTCCTGGCGCCACGCGGCGCGCTGGTCGCCCGCCGGCACGCACAGCACCTTGTCGTCGCCGCCCGCCTCGTCGCGCATGCGGAACATGCCGAGGGCCCGGCAGCGGATGAGGCAACCGGGGAACGTGGGCTCCTCGAGCAGCACGAGGGCGTCGAGCGGGTCGCCGTCCTCGCCCAGGGTGCCCTCGATGAAGCCGTAGTCGTCGGGGTAGCGCGTCGAGGTGAACAGCATGCGGTCCAGGCGGATCCGGCCGGTCTCGTGGTCCAGCTCGTACTTGTTGCGCTGACCCTTGGGGATCTCGATAGTGACGTCGAACTCCACGGCCGTCCTTCCAGCACGTCATTGCAGATAATCGGGGTACTGCGAACTAGTGTGACGCACGTGCGGGGCAGACGGCGCCCGCACGGTCGCGGAAGGAGCGGATGTGCGGGTCCCACGCGGTACCGGCGGGCTGGCGTTCGTGCTCGTCCTGACGCTCGCCGGGGGGTACGCCGTCGGCGACCTCTTCGACCTCCTGCCCGGCCGCTTCACGCTCGCTCCCGTCCCCGAGATCCCTGACCCTTTCCCCACGGCGCCGGGCGCCACGGGCGCCACGGAGCTCGCGACGGCTCTCGGGGAGCTCTCCGAGGCGGCGGCAGTGCCGGACACGCAGACGGTGGGTGAGCTCGTCGCGGGACTCGCCGCGAACGAGCGGCTCGGGGGGGCCGACGGCGTGAGCATCCTCGTGACCGACGTCACGACCGGAGCCGTGCTCGGCGCGCACCGCGAGACCCAGGCGCGGGTGCCCGCCTCGACCGTCAAGATCCTCACCGCCGTGGCCGTGCTCGACACGCTCGGCCCGGACGCGACCCTGCCCACCACCGTGCTGCGAGCCTCGGCGGACCGGATCGTCCTCGTCGGGGGCGGCGACATGATGCTCGCGCCGGGCGCGGGCGACCCGGACGCCGTCGACGGACGTGCGGGCCTCGGTGACCTCGCGCGTGCGACGGCGAGCCAGCTGCGCCTCGCGGGCCAGACCGAGGTGCGCCTCGACTTCGACGACTCCCTCTTCTCGGGGGCCGAGCTCCACCCCACCTGGGAGAGCTCGTACCTCAACGGCGGCTACGTCGCGCCGATCACGCCGCTGGCCGTCGCGCTCGGCGCGCGCCGTACCGATGTGCCCTACCCGCCACGCTTCCTCGACCCGGCCCGCAACGCCGCCGAGGTGTTCGCGGCGGCGCTCGCGGAGCAGGGCATCGTGGTCGACGGCGCACCGCGGCGCCAGGACGCGCCCGACGACGCCCAGCAGATCGCCGTCGTGCACTCCGCCACGCTCGGCGAGGTCACCGCGTACATGCTCGTGCACTCGGAGAACACGGTCGCCGAGGTGCTCGGGCGGCTCGCCGCGATCGGCACCGGACTGCCGGGGAGCTTCGACGGTGCGGCCCAGGCGATGCGCAACGCCGTCGTGGATGCGGGCATCGACCCGGCCGGGCTGCGCGTCGTCGACGGCTCGGGCCTCGCCGCCTCGGCGGGGGTGCCGGCCACCGTGCTCGCCGAGATGCTGCGGCGCCTCGCCCAGCCCGGGGCGGGGGAGCGAGGGCTGCGCGAGACGGCACTCGGCCTGCCGGTCGGCGCCCTCGACGGCACGCTCTTCGACCGGTTCGTCGACGCCCCCGGGGCCGGTGTGGTGCGCGCCAAGACGGGCAGCCTGCCGGGCGTGACCTCGCTCGCCGGGCTCGTGCTGACGGCGGACGACCGCGAGCTCGCCTTCGTCGTCCTGGCCGACGACACCCCCGAGGGCGGGCAGGTCTGGCCGCGCCGGGTCATCGACGAGTTCGTCAACGCGCTCGCCGCCTGCGGCTGCTCCTGACCCCCACCCTCCCCCGGCCCTTCCCCCAGGGGAGAGACGCTGAACGATTGCGTGCGTCTCACGCACGTAATCGACCACTGTCCCGTGGCGCGACTCGGTGGGCTCGATCGACCGAGAGGCCCCGCCGCCCCACCTGCGTTCGCGTGGGCCAGCCCCACGCGGTCTGTCCGCGCACCCCAGCCTGAGCCGTCCGCGCACTCCTTGGTGCAGATGTGACTCGCGCACTGCGCACCCTCGGCGTGTCGCTGATGTTATGTCAGTTGAGTACCAAGGAGTGCGCGGACGGCTCAGTGCGCGGGGGAACGGGTGGTCGGCGGCCCGGGTCGACGGCGGGGGGCCAGGTGGTGGGAGGGCAGGTGGCGGGAGGGGCAGGCGGGGGATGGCCGAAGGCGGGGGCAGGGGGCCGCTGGCGGGAGGGCAGGCGGGGGTGGCGGACGGCGCGACCCCGGGCGGCGGTTACCGTGGGGGAGTGACCGAGCTCAGCCGAACTCCCGCCGTCCCCGTCGACTGGGACGCGGCGGGCGCGATCGCCGCCCGGCTCGTGCGCCCCGGCCCCCAGGCGAGCCGCGCCGAGCTCGACGAGCTCGTGGGTTCGCTGCGCGGTGCCGGCGAGCGGGCCGCGGGGCACATCGCCGAGATCACGGGACTCTCCCCGGTGGACGGCCTCGGCGTCGACGACGTGCCGCTGTCCAGGGTGATCGTCGTCGACCGCTCCTCGTGGGCGCGCGCCAACGCCCAGGTGTTCTCCCGCCTCGTCCCGGGCACGCTGCACCCGCAGTCCCCGAGCCCCGCCGGGTACGTCGGCGCCGTCCAGGTGGCCGGCGTGCTCGCGCTCCTCTCGGGCAAGGTGCTCGGCCAGTTCGACCCCTTCACGTCCGACGGCCCGCGCGGGCGCCTGTTCCTCGTGGCGCCCAACATCCTCACGGTCGAGCGCGACCTCGCCGCCGAGCCCGCCGACTTCCGGCTCTGGGTCGCCCTCCACGAGCAGACCCACGCCCTGCAGTTCGCGGCCGCGCCGTGGCTCGCCGAGCACCTGCGCGACCGCGCCTCTCGGCTCCTCGAGCTCACGAAGCAGGCCGACGACGACGGCGCCCCCGGGGGACTGGGCGACCTCGTCGAACGCGTGACCCGCGTGCTGTCCGAGGCGCTGCGCGACGGCGGCTCGTCCCTCGACTCGGGGCCTGCCCTCGCGGGGGTGCTCGGCCGCGAGCAGGCCGAGGTCGTCAAGGAGGTCGGCGCGGTCATGGCACTCCTCGAGGGGCACGCCGACGTGACGATGGACGCCGTCGGCCCCGGTGTCGTGCCGTCCGTCGCCGCGATCCGCTCCCGGTTCGAGACGCGCCGAGGCGCCGTCGGCTCCCCCCTGCAGCGCGTCCTGCGCCGGCTCCTCGGGCTCGACGCGAAGCTCGCGCAGTATCGCGACGGTGCCGCGTTCGTGCGGGCCGTCGAGAAGCAGGCCGGGACGAACGCCGTGAACGCCGTGTTCGCCGGACCCGAAGGGCTGCCGACCCCCCGCGAGATCGCCGACCCGCGGGCGTGGGTGCGCCGGGTCCTGGGCTAGCGATGGGGCCGCACCCCGACGTCGCGACGGCGCGCCTCGCCGTGCGGCGCGCCGTCGAGGACCTGCCCGGGGGTGCGCTCGTGCTCGTCGCGTGCTCGGGTGGTCCCGACTCGCTCGCCCTCGCCGCGGCTGCCGCCTTCGCGCTGCCGAGGACCGGGCTGCGCGCGGGGGCCGTCGTCGTCGACCACCGCCTGCAGGAGGGCTCTGCCGACGTCGCGGCCAGGGCGGCCGCGCAGTGCGCCGCCCTGGGGCTCGACCCCGTCGAGGTGTGCGCGGTGGCGGTCGGGACGGCTGGCGGGATGGAGGCCGCGGCTCGCGAGGCCCGCTACGGCGCGCTCGAGGAGGCCGCCGTGCGGCACGGGGCTGGCGCGGTGCTGCTCGGGCACACGCTCGACGACCAGGCCGAGACGGTGCTGCTCGGGCTCGCGCGGGGCTCGGGCACGCGCTCGCTCGCCGGGATGGCCCCCGTGCGCGGGATCCTGCGACGCCCCCTGCTCGGCATGCGCCGCGACCAGATCCTCGAGGTGTGCGCCGCGCTCGGGCTCGAGCCGTGGCACGACCCCACGAACACCGACCCGCACGGACCGCGCCGCAGCGCCCTGCGCGCGCGCGTCATGCCGGCTCTGGCGGAGGTGCTCGGCCCCGGCGTGCCCGAGGCGCTCGCCCGCACTGCGGAACAGCTGCGGGAGGATGCCGAGGCGCTCGAACCCCTCGCGGCGGAGCTCTACGACCGGGCCGCCCACGGCGGGGGCCGGTACGACGTCGAGGTCCTCGGTGCCGCTCCCGCGGCGATCCGTCGTCGGGCGCTGCGCCTCGTCGTCCTCGCGGCCGGGGCGGGCGCCGGGGCGGTCTCGCGCGAGCACGTGCTCGCCGTCGATGCCCTCGTGGGTGACTGGCGTGGTCAAGGACACGTCGCGCTCCCCGACGGCGCCAGGTGCCGCCGCGAACGTGGCATGCTGATCGTCTCCGGGCCGGCGGTCGGCTCGTAGGCGCACGAGGGAGATTCGCGTGGACCAGTCGGACGTCGGCCAGGACATCGAGAAGGTGCTCGTCACTGCCGACGAGCTAGGTACCCGGCTCGACGAGATGGCGGCGGAGATCGACGCCGCCTACCGGGGCAAGGACCTGCTCCTCGTCGGCGTCCTCAAGGGCGCCGTCATGGTCATGGCGGACCTCGCGCGCCGGCTGCACCACAACGTCGAGATGGACTGGATGGCCGTGAGCTCCTACGGCTCGGGCACCAAGTCCTCGGGCGTGGTGCGGATCCTCAAGGACCTCGACACGGACCTCACGGGCCGTCACGTGCTCATCGTCGAGGACATCGTCGACTCGGGGCTCACGCTCTCGTGGCTGCTGTCCAACCTGCGCTCGCGCGGGCCCGCCTCGGTCGAGGTCGCGGCGATGCTGCGCAAGCCGGACGCGGCCAAGGTGGACGTCGACGTGAAGTACGTGGGCTTCGACATCCCGAGCGAGTTCGTCGTCGGCTACGGCCTCGACTACGCCGAGCGCTACCGCACCCTCCCTTTCGTCGGGACGCTCGCGTCGCACGTCTACCAGCACTGACGCCACGCCCCGCCCGAGGCTCAGGGGAGGCGCGAGGAACGGGTGGCGCCGTGGAACCTCGAGCTCCCGTGGTACCGCACCGTGACCTTCTGCCGCGCCTTGGTCGAGCGCAGCGCCGGGACACGCACGATGAACGTGGACGTCCCCCGCAACCGGACCGTGCGGAGCGTGCGACCGGCGATCCGCACGCTCACGCGACCCGAGGCGGGGCGCAGCCCGGTGCCCTTGTTGTTCACGCGGACCCGCAGCGTGCCGGCCCGCTCCGCCGTGGGCCGCGTGGTCCAGTCGGCCTTGACCTTCGTACGCCCCTTGAGCACGCGGTGCGTCACCGCCTTGCGTGAGGCGGCGAAGCGCGAGCCCTCCTTCGGGACGTAGCGCGCCGAGAGCTGATAGGTGCGCACCTTCGGGAGCGCGCCACCCTCGAGGCGCACCACGGCCGAGCCGCCGCGGAGCTTCGCACCCGCGAGCACCGTGGCGCCGCGACGGAGCTCGACGCGCCCGTCCGGGGTGCCGCTCGCGGCGCGCACCGTGACCGTGATGTCCCGCCGCGTGCCGTAGCGGGACCGGGTCGCGCCGGACAGCGCGAGTCGCGTCGCGATGCGGTGCGGACCCGCGGCCGGCGGGGGCTCGGGTGCCGCGGGCGGCGGTGGCGTGGGCGTCGGCGTGGGTGTAGGTGTTGGCGTCCCCGGTTCGGGCGTCGTGACCGGAGGTGCGGCGACGTGGAGCACGAAGGAGCGGGTCGCCGGTGCCGCGAGCGGGTCGTGGTCGGCCACCTCGACCGTGATCGGGTGCTCGCCCGCGGCGGCCGCGTCGGGGGTGCCGCTGATCTCACCGGTGAACCGGTCGAGGCCGAGCCCGGCCGGGAGGCTCCCCGCGGCGATGCGCCAGTCGTAGAACGGCACGCCACCCTCGGCGTGGAGGGTGTGGGAGTAGGGCGCCCCGGCGGCGGCCCCGGGCAGTGCCGGGGTCGTGATGTGGGGTTCGACGAAGACGGCGAGGTCCTCGCGCAGCGGCCACCCCGCGTTGCGGGCCACGAGGAGCGCCTGCTTGGTGAGCATCCAGCGCCGGATCGGGAACATCCCGCTCCACCCGCCCGTCGCCCCCGAGAGCCGGTCCCAGTGCTCGGGGGCGTCGCTCACGTGATAGCCGTTCGCGAGCACGGGCACGGCCCGGCCCTGGTAGCCGATCACGCGGGCGTCCGTGCTCCCTCCGGTCTCGACGTACTGGCGCATCCCGGGCCACGCGCTGTGGAACGCCACGGCGTGACCGAACTCGTGCATGATCAGGCCGTAGACGTCGATGACGCGTGGCCCGGTCGCGATCTCGGAGAGATACCAGTCCTCGTCGGCGAGCGACGTGAAGACCGAGCGCCCCTCGTCCCAGTGCAGCGCGGTGCCGAGCGAGCGGTAGAGGCCTCCCGTCGCGGCCGAGACGCGGACGCCGTCGACCGTGTGCCTCGCGCTCGAGCGGAACGTTGGCCACCCCGTCGAGTACGGCCCGCGCAGCCCTTTGAGGGTGATCCACATGCCGTCGTAGGCGCGGTCGTTGGAGATCTGCGTGTCGGTGCCCCACGTCCAGCCGTCGCCGCTCGCGACGCTCACGGGAGCGTTGATGGACTCCGCGCCCACCGGGACGGTGTCGAAGGGGCCCAGGTCGAAGAAGTAGAACCAGTCCGTCACGGCCGCCTCGGCGGCGGCGCGGACGCCGGGCTGGGCGAAGTTGTCGTTCTCGGTGTCGAGCCGGTAGTCGAACCACAGCGGCACCGTGGGCTCGCCGTCGTCGTCGAGGTCGAGCACGTGGAGCGCGACGGTGGGCTGGTCCACGGCCGGACCGCCGCCCTGGCGCACGCTCAGGTCGAGGGCGTAGGTCTCGATCTCGCCGTAGCCGCCCGCGCGGTCCGGGGCGATCCGGACGCGGAACCGTTGCGGAGCGGCGTTCGTGAACGTCAGGGACTTGGTGGCTCCCGTGGCCGAGAGGGTGGACGGGGAGTCCAGCACGAGCCGCGAGGTGCCGGTGGCCCGGAGCTGGACGGTCACGGGATAGGTCGCCGCCGCGGGCGGGTGTGCCTCGAGCTCGATGTACGGGTTCTCGACGTAGCCGGGCCAGTCCACGAGGGTGATCCCGTGCTCGCCGACCTCGCGGCCGTGCAGGTCGACGAGGGTCACCTGACTCTCGGTTGCCGACGCGGCAGAGGCGGCGTGCGGCACGAGCGAGAGCCCCGAGGCGGCGAACGAGGCGACGGCGAGCAGGGCCGTGGGGCGGGACGGGCGGTGCATCGCGGGCCTCCTCGAGGGGAGCCGCCGTGGCCCACCGAGCCAAACCTACTCGTTGCCGCAAGTTTTCGGTCGATTTCGGCAAATCTGGTCGAGCGCCGCGCCCGCTCGTGCCCGGCCGGAGGCGTCCTGCCCTGGGCGAACATGGGGCCGGGCTCGCAGGGGCAACGTGTAGCGTCGCGGTGTCTGAAAGCGACCGTGCGAAAGGGATGGGCCTCGGCCCGACGGCGATGAATCTCAAGCGACTTGCCCGCGGGCCGATCCTCTGGATCGTGCTCGCCGTCATCATCCTCGCGATGGCCGCCTCGTCCCTCACCGCGCCCAGCGTGCAGCGGATCGACACCTCGGTGGGCCTCGAGCTGCTCGCCGGGGACAAGGTCGAGCAGGTGCGCATCACGGAGGGCATCCAGCGCGTCGACCTCACGCTCACCGAGGACTACGTGGTCGACGAGAGCAACAAGGGCAAGAACCTGCAGTTCTTCTACGTCGTGCCGCAGGGCGAGATGGTGGTCCAGGCGGTCGCCCGGGCGGACCTCGACAAGGGCTACAACTCCGAGGTGCCGCAGACCTCGTGGTGGGCCTCGCTCCTGCAGATCATGCTGCCGTTCATCATCATCATCGCGCTCTTCTGGTTCCTCATGAGCTCGATGCAGGGTGGCGGATCGCGCGTCATGCAGTTCGGCAAGTCGAAGGCCAAGCTCGTCACGAAGGAGTCGCCGCAGGTCACGTTCGACGACGTCGCGGGCGTGGACGAGGCGCTCGAGGAGCTCGGCGAGATCAAGGACTTCCTCTCCGAGCCCGCCAAGTTCCTCGCCGTGGGCGCGAAGATCCCCAAGGGCGTCCTCCTCTACGGCCCCCCGGGTACCGGC